>CAYPAW010000026.1:0-27067 GCA_964408795.1 uncultured Mariniphaga sp. | reverse complement strand
ATTTGAGAACGTATGGAACCGCTTCGCTCTCACATGAACTTCTTTTAATCATTGCCTTTGGCGAACTTTTGATTAAAAAAGTTCATGTTCGTTTCATATGATTAAAGAATTAAATTTATAAGATGTTCCCGATCGTTATCGGGAGACCTCGCATCCCGATCGTTATCGGGATGAATCATCATCTTGGGTATAAATATTAACCATGTTCGTTTCATGCTATGTAGAATATTCGTATTCATTGCTTATCGTTTAATGGATTCCATCGTGTGAATGCGTTGGAATCCGATACGGCGACTTGTTTTGTCAGTAACATTGCACTTCCTGTTCAATATTTTGTGTTGATCTGCATTTGCAATGCCAAATGGTAATTACGCAAAGGCATTGCATACCAGGCAATGGTTTGGTATTTTGTGTTCCACAGGTTATCAATCCGGAAGGAAGCACTGAGCAGGTTTCCTTTAACCGGTAATTCGTATTGCACAGTCAGGTTTCCTATGCTGTATTGGGGTAAGGTATGCGAATGGTCGTAATACCTTTTGCTGTTATGGTTAAATGTAAAATTAGCAGAAACCTCCTTGTAGTGCCAGTTGAAGGATGCCATGAACCTGTGTTTGGGAACATAGATCACCGGTTTGTTATTATAGGAGTCGGAAGTGGTTAAGGTTGATCGGATCCGTGTGTAAAAAGCATGGATATCGAATTTCATTTTATGGAATAGCCATTCTCCATTTCCTGTTAATTCCAGCCCCCTGGTGCGGGCTTTTTCTTTGTTCTCCGGGAACCAGATTCCTTGGTTGTCGGGAAGCCAAAGGATTAAATCATTCATGGTATTCCTGAAAAGGGTTTGGGAGAATTCCATCTTTACGGCGCCTGTTTCCAGTACCTGTGAAGATCCTATTTCTGCTGCATATCCCGATTCCGGTTTGAGAAGCGGATTCCCCCGTGCATAGGTGTCAGGTTTCCAGTATAAGTCATTAAATGAAGGAATTCTGTAATTCTTCGAGATATTCCCTTTAAAAAGGATGTGGTCGGAGAGGTGATAATCTGTTCCCAGGGTATAGGTCACCGGGTGGTTTATATGCTTTTCAAATTCCTGCCGGAAGCTGAATACGGTTTGCATGCCGGGCACAAGATTCATTAATTTCCATGAGGCAAAAAGGGCCAGTCGGTCGCGGACTGCCTTTTTAAGGTAGCCCATTGATTCTCCGGATTCATGGGTGAAGTTGATTCCGATACTGAGTATTTGTCCTTCCTGAATGAAAAATCTGCTTTCCCCTTCATGGATCAGTGAATTTCCGGTATTGTCAGAGACTGGTGTTTCTTCCGGATTGGGCAGGCATTTATCAATAAGAATGATTCGGTTTCTGAGGATACCGCTTTTGAAAAGGAAAGTATGTTTTGAGCCAACATATTTCCAGTTTGCCGTAAGAAGGAAATTCACATCCGCCTGGGAGTCCTGGTTTGGGTTGACTTTCGTCATCATCGTCTGGATATCTTTATTGAACTTTTGATACAGCGAGCTGATGCTTAAAATCGATTTTTTTGATGTGCGTACCTGAAGGCCGGGCATGAATCCATAGCTACGTATTCCTGCATTGGTTTGTTTTTCCACAGGATGACCAAGGCGGGTAGTATTTTTAAAGGGAAAATTGTTGTCTGCCGATTGGAAATACATTTTCATGGTGAAAGCGTACAGGTTATCTCCTGTTTTAGCAGAGAAAAAATAATCCTGTTTGTTAAAGCTTCCGTAACCTGTCATGCAGGTGATGTTGTTTGGCTGGTGGAACCTTTCCCTGTCGGAGATGTGAATCACCCCTCCAACAGCACCGCTTCCATAGAGGGAGCCTGAGCCCCCTCGTTGAACCGATACATTTTTTATCAGAAAGGAAGGGAATATCGAAAGGTTAGACATTCCGTTCATGGGACTTTGAATGTTAATGCCGTTCCAGAGAACTGCCGTGTGGGCAGCGTTTCCCCCCCTCATAGACAGGGTGGATAATCCCCCGGGGCCATATTGTTTCATGGCAATTCCTGAATGGGAGAAAAACAACTCCGATAAAGAGAGGGCGTTGTTCATGCGGAACAACCGGCTGTCTACACGTTCTACCGCGATGCCAAGACCGAAATGATTCAACCGTGAGGTGGTAATTTCAATGTCGTCCAGCCGGATTACCGTATCTTTCAGGCTTATATGAGCCGTAACCGGCATAGTGAGCCATACCGTTAAAGCCAGAAATACAATCCGTGTTTGATACATAGCTACAAATGATCTTTCCTAATCATTCGTACCTAACGGTTTTAGTGAATATAGAACAGATGAATCGGATATGTCCTAATCTTCGCTTTTATCCCGAAAGCTACGAAAATTCAGATGCTGGCAGGTCTTCTGGCTTGCTCCGTTTTTAAGGCCTTCCCATCCCTTGATGTTTCGGGAAAGTGGCATGAAGGAAAAAACAAGTGCTATAGAGCGTACAGCTACGGGTATAGCTCCGGATTTTAACCGGATTCCCTTTTAATCCCTGTAAATGATATCACAAAGATGTACCAGAACCCGGCTGCAAATATAGTTAATTCGTATTTGTAAGGGCAGATTTTTGATCATTTTTTACGGAAAGTTATTACGGGAATTGTTCATATCTGAAATCAAAATGTTACCTTTCAACGCATCACAGATTTTTGTAAAAAATAAAATTCTGTCTCATGATTTTTCAAAAAGAAATATCCCTGCCTTCCTTTGGTCGCGGGTACCATATCATTACCCGGCTGATCGAAGAGAATCTGCCAGAATTGCCAGAAAGGGGAATGGTAAATTTGTTTGTAAAACACACATCAGCAGGAATCACCCTCAATGAGAATGCCGATCCTTCGGTGCGAAAGGATTTTGAATATTTCATGAATAAAATGATCCCTGAAAACGATCCGGATTATCTACATACGTATGAAGGAGCTGATGACATGCCGGCTCATCTGAAAGCTTCGGTTATCGGGCAGTCACTGAATATACCGGTTACCCACTCCCGGTTGAACCTCGGAATCTGGCAGGGTATTTATTTTTGTGAATTCAGGAATTTCGGAGGGAAGCGTACCATCGTGTTAACCCTTTATAGCTGACAGACCGCATTGTTTTGTTCCCTGGGTGAGGTTATTTTTACAGGAAAATAAGGTGTGATGCAAAAAAATTTATACCTGGGAGTTGAGGCGGTAGGTCAGGGTGCTATCGATGGAGGTCTGTCAGGGGTTTATGCTTATCCGGGGACTCCTTCCACTGAGATTACAGAATATATACAGGCCAGCAAAACAGCGATTGAAAACCACATTCACCGGACCTGGTCTACCAATGAAAAGACAGCCTATGAATCAGCCCTGGGGATGTCATACGGGGGAAAACGTGCTCTGGTATGTATGAAACATGTAGGCCTGAATGTGGCGGCTGATCCCTTTATGAATTCAGCAATTACCGGTGTTCATGGAGGCTTGGTGTTGGCCGTTGCAGATGATATGTCGATGCACTCATCGCAAAATGAGCAGGATTCACGCTTTTACGGAAAATTTGCCCAGATCCCGGTGTTTGAACCCTCCAGTCAGCAGGAAGCCTATGACATGGTGTACCAGGGATTTGAACTTTCTGAAACGCTTCACTTACCGGTGATGGTGCGAATGACTACCCGCCTGGCCCATTCAAGGGCGGGTGTAATCCGGAAACCCGGGAAACCGGAAAATGCATTCCGGTTGCCTGAAAACCGTCTGCAATTTATGCTGTTGCCGGCGTATGCCCGTGAATCATATAAAGCCTTGTTGGAAAAACAGAAGATATTAGCTGATCTGTCCGAAGAGTCTGTCTTTAATTCATACATCGATGGCCCCGATAAAAGCCTCGGTATCCTCTGTTGTGGGTTAGGAATGAATTATCTGATGGAGCATTTCTTAGCATCAGAGTGTCCCTATCCGGTTGTGAAGATTTCGGTTTATCCGGTTCCCGTTGAAAAGATCAAAAAACTGGAAAGTGCCTGCGATGAAATTCTGATCCTGGAGGAGGGATATCCACTGGTTGAGGAAATGGTGAAGAATATTTTCGGAAAAGGGAAACGGATTCTGGGACGGTTGGACGGGACGATTCCCCGCTCAGGAGAATTAAATCCTGATATTGTAAGGCAGGCCCTTGGCAGAAAAATGAAAGTACCGTATGCTGTGCCTGAATGGGTGAAAAACCGGCCCCCGGTATTATGCCCGGGATGCGGACATCAGGATCTTTTTATTGCACTCAAAGAGGTGCTGGAAGACATTGGAGACGGGCATGTTTTTTCGGATATCGGTTGCTATACACTGGGCGTTCTTCCGCCTTACAATATGGGAAATACCTGTGTAGATATGGGAGCTTCTATAACCATGGGCAAAGGGGCTGCTGATGCCGGATTGTATCCCGTCTTTTCTGTGATCGGTGATTCAACGTTTACCCACTCAGGAATGACCGGTTTATTGGATGCTGTGTTGGAAAAGGCAAATATAAATGTGATCATCCTGGACAATGAGGCGGTTGCAATGACCGGAGGACAGGATTCCTCTGCTTCCGGCAAACTGGAACAAATATGCGCAGCACTGGGTGTCGATGATGCCCATATTCAGGTTACAATCCCCTTGAAGAAAAATCATGAAGAAATGGTTCGGATCATCAGAAAAGAAATGGAATACCCAGGGGTTTCTGTGGTTATTGCCCGCAGAAAATGCATTCAAAAACTGTTGCATGAGAAGAAAATGAAAAAGACGAAAAAGAATCCGGATACGGAAATTATGTAGAAATGGAATCTATAAAATCCAGATTTCAAATACCGTATTAATTTTATCCATGTATAAATAGTATCAGAATAAGTTTTTTAAAACCAGTGCGAAACTTTCGTAACTATAATACAAATTTCAAACGAATGAAGATCGATATAATTTTAGCCGGAGTAGGAGGGCAGGGTATCCTTTCCATTGCAGCTGTCATCGGATCGGCTGCCATGGATAAAGGTCTTTTTCTGAAACAGGCTGAAACCCATGGAATGAGCCAGCGGGGTGGAGCCGTTGTTTCGCATCTGAGGATTGCTGATTATCCCATTGCATCGGATCTGATCCCTGAAGGGAAAGCAGATGTCATTATTTCCGTAGAACCCATGGAATCCATGCGTTATCTGAATTTTTTGTCAGAAAAAGGATGGGTGGTTACCAATACCGTACCGGTTAAAAACATACCTGATTATCCTGATGAGGAACAGATCTTTGCCGAACTGGAGAAAGTACATGCTTTTGTGGCCCTGGATGCCGAAAAAACGGCAAAAAAACTGGGCAATCCGAAAGCTTCCAATATGGTGATGCTTGGTGCAGCCACCCCTTTCCTCAAAATAGAAAACACCTGGATGGAACAGGGGATCCGCAAGATTTTTGCCAATAAAGGAGCTCAGATTGTTTCATCCAATATAGAAGCTTTCAGAGCTGGATTAGAGATAGCTTCCAAAAAGGTAACCAACCCTGATTTGTAACCCCTGCTGAGGATGCACATGATCGTCCGTGGGTAAGCTTCGGTTCAGAAAAATCAGGTGCAATATGAGAACTCCGAGCCTGCTGAATGGATCCTCAGATATGGCTGTAGAATTCATTTAGTTGCTGTACACTGTAAAATATACCGTAGTTTCATATTCATCGGCAGGGATCAGCACAGAGATATTGTTTATACGGAATTCAACATCGATATTGTCTCTGGCAGCCCCTCCTTCAAAGAATTGAAGAGGCATGTCGGTGAGGGTCTGGAAATTTGTACCCCCGGAAATCCGGTTGTTAAACCGTGACGCGGGTTCTCCGTCACTGGATCTTCTGATATCGACTTTCAGTTCGTTATTCCAGAAGATATCCGATTTATGTACTGCCACGTTCCATGCAAATTCCCCGAAATTTCTTGTTCTTCCATGTTTGTGACTTATGCTTATCATTGGGCCCGAAGTACTGGTAATGGTATGGGAGTAATCCGTTCCTGCTTCTGTCAGATCGAATGTGGATAAAGGAAATACCGGATTGCCGGTAACCCTAAGCTCAATTTGCCCCAGTCCGGTTACAGGAAGGAGCATGATCCCCAATAGTAAAGAATAGGTATAACGCATGATGTTAATTGTCGGTTAAGGTGAATGCAATTTGAATATTCGAAGATTCCTCAATGTTCAATGATTGGTAATCAGAGATACGCAACGAATAGCTCAGTTTATGGCCGTTTTTTTGACCGTCTCCGGTAAAACACCGGCCGATTCCTGAGATCAATGTTTGGGGTGTTTGGGATAGAATGACCTCCCCCACGGGGATTCCATGTGTTCCTTTACCGCTCCCCGAGAATCCCGATGGAGAAAGAATAAGCTGCACTCCGTCGGGTATGGTGCCGCTTGCTACCTGAACACTTACTGACCTGCTGCTGCCTCCGGAAGTCAGACAGGAAGTGTAATTGATCCATAGTTCATCATGGATCGAACCTTTGACTGTTACTGGTTGCCCCGTTTCCGAACCGGCTTCCAGCGTCAGGTAGACATTGGATAGACCGGACGGTTCAATGTCAATCAGGGCTATTTCAGGGATGGTAAACGACAGCGAACATTCCCCCTCATCATCCTGTGCGTTGCTTGTTATGAAAAACATAAAACCGAAAAGCATGAGGGCTGTTATTTTTCGTAGGAATCGGGTCCGGAAGTTCATGAGATTTCGTGTTTTTATTTATTTCCTTCAGAAGACAAGTTAATATTATTCTTGATAAAAATGATGTTTCGCTTCTTTTTTTGTAGCACAATGGTTAGTTCTTTTACTTCATCCGGGGACAAGAGGAGATCGAAATGATCTTTTTTTAGTACGTATTGTTTATCCAATCCTGTGCTGTATACCTTTAAAAGCCATTTTCCCGGCCTGACATTGGGAAAGTTAAACGTTCCGTTTTTATCCGAAATGATCCGGATTGATTCCTTATCCTGCGATAATTCCATCACAATCTGTCCGAACGGTTTTATGCTTTCCTTCGCAGTTCTTTGCGTGTCATCTGTTTCAAATTGGATCATTCCCCGTACCTTTGCAGCTTTTGTTAGTCCAAATTCCACCACGGTTTCCTGGTTTCCTTCAACAGAAATGGTTATGGGAGTACGTATATCAGGAATATCTTCCATATTTACGGTGGAACGGTCGATCAGCAGATTATAGGTACCGGGTTTCAGATTTTTAAACGAGAAAGCACCGGATTCATCGGTCATTGCTGATTGTCCTCCCACAGACACTACGATATCGCTGATTTTTTCAACGCCGGCATTTTCAATTTTTCCGGTGACGAATCCGGCTTCTGCCACCTTTTTTAATGGAATACCCAGGGTCAGGGAATAGCTTAAGGAAATGGAATAATCAGGCCCGGATACTTCATTTTGAAAGATCGTATAAAAGCTGTTTAGCGTTAACCGATGACGTTTTAAGAAACGGTAATCAATAATTAGCTGCATCAGGTTCCGGTTCCTGTAATACTCTTCAATGGAATAGGTGTTTTGCAACTGGAGGTTGGCCTGAAGATTCCGGGCCAGAGAACCGGAGGCTGTTAGCCCGAAAATAAAGTTGTTCTCCTCCTGGCTGGAAATAAATGAGTTCAGATTGGTGTAGGTGATGAATCCCTGTATATTATGTTTCTGGTTGGGTTGCCAGTAGAAGTTGCCACTCAACCGGTAGGTATTTTTCTGGTTTTCCGTTTCGTTCAGGAGGAAATTTTTTGTATTTCCGTATTCGCCTTCCAGGTTGTATCCGAAACGTTTCAAACGGTGCGTGAGGGATGTATTGACCGATAATGTTTTATAGTTGAATTTTTTGGATGCAGAACGGTCCTCTTTTTCATTTTGCCTGATATAGAATTTAAAATAGATCCGTTTCCCGATTCTGAAATTGGCATGGGCCTGGTAAAATCTTGAAAAGGGGGATGTCATGAGTAGGGTATCTACCTGGGCATTCATGAAATCCTGACGTGCATTTAATCCGATTGTCAACCAACGTGCTATATAATAATTCAGATGACCTGCGTAGTAATTCGAGTTGGAGTAATACCCCGGGTAGTTCTTGCCTGCATGAAGATAGAAGGATGACAAGGAGAACCCGGAAAACTGTGAATTTACATTGATCCGGTACCCAACATCGGTAACTCCGTTTTTTTCTCCATAAGAAGCTTCCATTTCGAGAGAAGTTCTTTCCAGGGGCTGCAGATTGGCTGTAATGCTGTAAAGATTTATGTTCTCATCTAAGGCTAATTTTTTCCTGAGGTAATAAAAACCCAATCCGTTTTTTTTATAGATACCGAATTTCACGTAGGCACCGTATTCTGACGTAAAATTTTTATAGAACCTGGGGGATAAATACATCACCCCAGCTTGTGATGTTCTCAGGAAAGTGATGGACTGTTCAATGCCTCTTCCGTACCTGGCATATTCTGTCAGGGGCGTCATGGAGAAGGAATTATCTCCTATTTTCACTTTCATAAACCGGTTGGTATAATTCAGCGAATATTCATCGTAGAGGCCAAGGAGCGAAAGATCAAACTGGTTTGGGCCCCGGGCAACGAATTCTACCTTATGGATGCCTTCGGGATCGATGGACCCTGATCCTTTTGCTTCAAGCTGATAGCCTCCGGTATAGATTCCATCTTTCCCTTTTGTCAGGTATCGGGCAGTCAATGATACCGGAAACCTGTGGTATAAATCTTCGGTATCGATATTTGTGGGCATGATCCGTACATGAGCCGATTGTTGTACTGACTCAATATTGTTGTTTTCTGCACTTAGATGAAAGCTCTTACGGCTTGCGATGGATAAATTTTCATTGGTTTCAGATACAACATTCACAACGGCAGAATTCTCCGGGGCTAAACGAATCGTGGTTGGACCATCCAAATAACAGTTGGTGGCTGTCAGGTGCAGATCAGCGGTTGTATTTCCGGTATTCCGGACCACAAAGGAAGCCTCGATGGGGTCTCCGGCTTTCACATAATCGGGTGCATGAACCAAATCAATGCGTATGGAAGGTTCTTCCTTAACCGTCATTCCGGATGAAAAAAGAGCATGTACAACCGAAGGATTGGCAGGATTGACCAGCCTTAGTGAGAAGTCATACTTACCGGCTTTGTATTTTGAGGGTATGTTCAGGGTAATGATCAGAATATTTTGTCCTTTCGGTGCCAGATTCAGGGGTTTTAGATCAGAAATAAGCTTTATTCCCGTCGGAAGCGACAAATAGGGTTGTATCTGTATGTGGTTTTCAGATGGGTTGTTTAACCGGAATACAAGCGTATGGATTTTGCCGGGCTCAAAGCTCTCAGTCCGTGATGTCATTTTTACAACAAGATCGTTTCCGGATTGAGAAAAACCCAGAATCGGAATGCATAAAAAAAACAGGATCTGTATGCGTCGATTAATCATCTTTAATGTCGAGTGTAAGGTTGGAACCAAACACATAATCGTCTCCACAGTCAGCAATCAGAATTCCTGTATACGATCCGGATTTTAAGTGGGATAGATCCAGGAAGAAATTCGCTGATGTTCCCGGGTAGAGTCTTCTACTTTCGGCAGCAGTCACTCCCAGCGATGAGCCGTCGGCATCGAAAATCTCAACGCTCACTTCCGGTTTGACCAATCGTTGCCCAATGTTTTCCATTGCTACCGATAATTCGGTGCGGTTTTCCTGTCTTGAAAGATTGAAACGTAGGAAAGATAGATTAACCGTTCCACTCGTGCTGATATGGGTAATCATCTGTACGGCATAGCGTATCACCGTATTGATCTTTATGCCTTCAGCCGCTGAAGTATCCGGGGGTTGCAATCCTTCCACCATAATAACGCTCCAGTAGGTTCCGGTCAATGAATCGATCGATGGAACGGTAATTTCATACTCCACAGTGGCTGTACCACCGGGTTCCAGGGTGATGAAAGTGGGATTGATGGTGATCCACCCGGCATTGGAACGTTCCAGTGTTCCCGGCTGATCATGCCGGTTCTCCCCTTCGTGCGAGTACCAGTAGTCGCGTTGGTACAATTGTACCGATTGCGATTCCTCGGCAACGTTCTTTAACTCAATACTTCCGGTTTTTACTTCTCCCTGAACTGTCTGGTGTTCATGAGTTAATCCATTCATGACCAGTATGTTTGCCTTTGTGATGTTTGGAAAGAAACAGAGTAGGACGATGCCGGTGATCAGGATACGTTTTCCTTGTCGCATGATGGTTCTATTTTTGTTTACTCAAAGTAAAACAAAACCCGCATAAATACAAACAACTGCTCCTTTAATTTATTCCTTTTGCAGTGAAGGTTGGTTGTTCCTTTTACTTGAATGAAAGAAAGGATTCACAGACCCTTCCGGGGATAATTAATGATTGTCTGTTAAGGTATAAATAACATTCAGTGTAGTAGCCTTTTCATAGGCCAGGGTTTCGTAATCCGTTAGATGATTTCCGGGTTCGAGGGAATAGGTGAGCAGGTGACCATTGTTTATTCCGTCACCCGTATAACAACTTCCTATGTGGGTAATGATATTCTGTGGTTTTTCGGATAAATGGATTTTTCCGGTTGAAACCCCGGTTTTGCCTTTTCCGTTTCCTGAATAGGATGAGGCTTTTATGCTGATTGCCAGGCCCTCCGGGATGGTTCCCTCAAGATAGGCCGTGATGGTCCTGTGTGTACCCCGGGCTCCAATGACAGATGAATAATTGAGCCAGATGGTTTGATTCGTTGCCGTGGATAAATCCAGTGCATTTCCTGCTTCGGTAGGAGATGCAGGGCTGAGTACAAGAGACGAAGGGGTAGTGGATTCAAGATCGAGTAAAGCTACCTCGGGTATTTGTACAGAAAGGTTGTGTGATCCGGAATTGGACGATTGGGCGTGGCATGTTGTTTCCAGACAACACAACATGATCCCTGAAATACATACCAAACCGTAAATTTTTTTCATGGAAACCACTCCTTAATACGCTGATGCGAAAGTAGCGTAAGATACCAACTTGCTGAATGGGGAAAACCCTGAAATCAGAGTAGGATTATCCTGATTGGTTGAGTTGAAAAATTATAACTCGTCGGTTAAAGTAAAAATGATGGTAAACGAAAGATTGCTCTCCTGGAGAAGATTTGCGTAGTTTTCAGGTTCAGCCAGATCAAGGGAGTAGGTAAGCATATGGCCTTTATTTACTCCGGCTCCGGTATATCCGCTTCCGATTCCGGTGATCACAGGTTGATAGCTATTCGAAAGTATGATTTCCCCTACAGGGATTCCTTTTTTCCCGGCTCCCTGGCCGGCATCTCCCGAAGCTTTCATCTTTAGCTGAAGCCCGTGAGGGATTTCCTGGCTTATTTTTGCATTCAGGCTTCTGGACTGCACACCGTTGCCGGGCAATATCGATGAATAATTGATCCAGGCATCGTTTTTCCGTGTAGTGGAAAAATCAAGTACCAGTCCTGCTTCGTCAGGAACTGTTGGCTGCAGTATGATTGCCTGGGAATAATCTGACCTGACACTAACAAGGGCTACTTCCGGAATGGTGATTCGGCAGTTGTTCTCTCCTGTGTTCATGTTTTGGGCTACCGAATACAATCCGGAAAACAACAAAACCCAAACGAATGAAACGGTTATAAACGGCCGCATTTCTATGCTTGTTAGATCAGGTGTATTTTTCCTCTTCTAAAGTAGGCCTTTTTTAACGAAAAAAAAATATTTGTTTGTATTTTTATGGGTACTGTTGATCATTTTCTTTCTCAGAGTGTTTCAACTTGTTTGATTCTTCAGGTTCCTGAGTTCTTCATACCGTTTATAAACGGCGTATGCCTGGAGTTTGGCAATGGTATAACCTGTATAGCCGTCACGAAATCCCTGGCGTAGAATAAAGTGGCGAAGAAACCGAAAGGCAGGTTTTACCCAAATATGAAAGGGGGTAACCCCTCTGTTTTTCCGAAGCAGGTCTTCCGCCTGGAGGTGCGCATAAAGATCCATCTTTCTTGTATATTCCTCCAGATCCTGGCATGTATAATGATCCAGTTTATTTTTCAGGAATCCGCAGGTTCCTGAGGTTTTAATTTCTTCATGGACCGGTTTCAGGTTATACCGGCAGGTCTTTTTTTGGAATAAACGGATTACTTTGTCGTTTTGCCATCCGCTGAAGCGGACCTCTTTGCCTAAGAAATAATTTCTTCGGTAGATCCAGTAGGCATCATGTTCCGGTTTCCTATTCAGTAGCATTTTAATTTCCTCCTGCAGTTTTTCCGGGACGCGTTCATCGGCATCCAGTATGAAAATCCAGGTATTTGTTGCCTGTTCGATGGCTCTGTTTTTTTGAGCGGAGAAATTATCAAATGCATGGATTCGTACTTTGGCACCTGCATTGCGGGCTATGTCAACCGTACGGTCCCGGCTCTGCGAGTCGATCACCAAAATTTCATCCGCAAAGGAAACCGATTCCAGGGCTCCTTTGATTCTCTTCTCTTCATTGAATGTCGGTATGATGGCTGTGAGCTTCATGGTTTTTATATCCAACCTCGTATTTTGTAATAACCCAACGCCAGGAATTCCCTGGCAATGAGAATTTCATAATTCAGATGATTCCACACCTGGTATCTTACAGAAGTATTTTTTCCAACATCCGGGATCAGGGTTTTGTTTCCGCCCAGATCATCGTCGGTAAATGAAAAGTCGGCTTCCGCTGCTTCTTCAAAGGCCGGATAGCCGTTGACATGCTGAAATCCCGCCTTCTGAAAACTCAAAATTGCCCGTCTCATATGTTCCGGGGAGGTAATGACCAGAATACGAATTTCGGGCTTCAGCAGATTCCTGCAGTTTAAAGCCTGTGACCGGGTGTTTGTACCTTTTTCTTCAAAGGAGATTTTATGGGCTTGAACTCCTCTCAGGATCAATTCATTTTTCATTTTTCGGGGAGTACTGGTGGAATCCGTAAGGTCGCCGGGCATTACGATCCATACCTTTGACTCCGGGAAATTTCTGGCTGCCCGGGAAGCATACCAGCTTCGCATGAGGTTTGACTGGCTGGGCATGCCGCTTCCCCCCAGTAAAACAATGGCTTCCGGTCTGTTCATCCGGGTTGTCTTGCTCGTACCCAGCCAATGATACCCCCAATAAGGAAGCGTTGTAAAGGCCAGAATGATACCAATCACGAAGATTCCTCCGTTTATTAGTAAGAAATACCGGAGAAGTTTTGAAATTTGAATATTTTTGATTTTTATTTTAACCATTTAGGAATAATTGTTTGAAACGAACATGGTTCATATTCACCTCCCGGATGATTCTTCACCCCAATCCCGATGGCTATCGGGACAGGGAATGCGAGTTTCATAGGGTACCTAATACATGGAACACTTTAATCAAATAAAATTCTGAATAAAAATAGTGTTTAACTTTTAAAAAAAAACCATTGAAGCCACAGGCAATCGATAAAATTATCCGCTTATTTGAGTCTACATTTTCTGAAAAAATCGGGAACATGGAAGATCTTCCCTCATCCGGGTCTTACCGGGAGTATTGCCGGTTGCGCAATAAAAACCGCACAGCCATTGGTGCTTTCAATGCAGATGTAAAAGAAAACGAAGCGTTTATCTATTTCTCGCATCATTTTTTAAAACGCAATATTCCGGTTCCACAAATGTATGCAGTGGACGAAAGCCGGACCTGCTATTTGATGGAAGACCTTGGAGATTCTACGTTATTCGATTTTCTGAACCAGGAGCGTACCGGCAGGGATTTCTCCCCGGGAATGGTAGATCAATACCGGAAAGTGTTGGTTCTGTTGCCCCGTATACAGGTCCTGGCCGGGAGGGATATAGACTATTCGGTGTGCTATCCCAGGGCGGCTTTTGACAAACAATCGATGATGTGGGATTTGAACTATTTCAAATACTATTTTTTGAAGCTGGCGCAAATCCCTTTTGATGAGCAGGCTCTGGAAGATGACTTCCAGGCGTTTAGTGATTTCCTGCTGACAGCAGACAATCAATATTTTCTTTACCGTGATTTTCAGTCACGGAACATCATGGTAAAAAATAACCAGGTTTTCTTTATTGATTACCAGGGGGGCAGAAAAGGAGCGTTGCAATATGACCTGGCTTCCCTGCTGTATGATGGAAAAGCGGATATTCCTCAGTCGGTTCGGAATGAATTGTATGATTTCTATTTAAGCGAACTGCAGAAAATAAAACCTTCAGATCCCCTCCTTTTCCGGAAATATTTTGACGGATTTGTTTTGATCAGGATCATGCAGGCAATGGGTGCGTATGGATTCAGGGGATTTTATGAGAAGAAAGAACATTTTCTGAAAAGTATTCCCTATGCCCTCCGGAATCTGGAGTATTTGCTTTCGGTGATGGAACTTCCGGTACAGATTCCGGAATTAAAGAATGTACTGAGAAAGCTTCCTGAATCAACGGTATTGCAACGAATTGGGATCACCGGGAAAGGGCTGACAGTGCGGATTACCAGTTTTTCCTATAAAAAGGGTATTCCGGACGATCCGTCCGGAAACGGGGGAGGATTCGTATTCGATTGCCGGGCCATTCATAATCCGGGACGGTACAAGGAATTTCAACATCTCACCGGACAGGATAAGGAGGTGATCACTTTTCTCAAAACACAAACTCAAATGACAGAATTCCTGGAATCGGCAAAAAACCTGATTCGTCAGACTGTGCAAAAATACCTGGAACGGGGATTCACTCATCTTTCCGTTGGTTTTGGTTGCACGGGAGGTCAACACCGGTCGGTCTATGCAGCCGAGCAAATGGCTGAATACCTGAGGGACCATTTCTCTGTTGATATTATTCTTACCCATAGGGAACTGGAATAGAAAGCAATCCATAGCGAACAACAAGGATTCTCACGATCTGTAAATTTGTTTTCAATTTGTTTTGGTATTACTTTCGCCAGTAAGAAAAATACAAAATATGGGACGAGCATTTGAATACCGGAGAGCAGCGAAAGAAAAACGCTGGGATAAAATGTCACGAACTTTTCCAAAACTGGGAAAGGCAATTACCATAGCAGCCAAAGAAGGAGGTCCGGATCCGGATATGAACGCCGCTTTGCGAACAGCCATTCTGAATGCCAAAGCGCAGAATATGCCGAAGGCAAATATTGATGCGGCCATAAAAAGAGCCTCAGGGAAAGATGCCACCCAATATGATGAAGTAATCTACGAAGGCAAAGGACCCCATGGAGTCCTGATTATCGTGGAATGCGCTACCGACAATTCGACCCGGACTGTAGCCAATATAAAAAGCTATTTCAACCGCTCCGGAGGAGCTCTGGTTCCCACAGGATCCCTGGAATTTATGTTTTCCCGGAAGGCCGTCTTTGAATTTGAAAAACCAGATACCTCCGGAATGGACGAACTGGAACTCGAACTGATCGATGCCGGACTGGAAGAAATAGATGAAAATGAAGGAATGCTCTATGCCTATGCCGAATATACCAACTTCGGGGAGTTATCAAAAGCTTTCGAAGACCTGGGTCTTGAAGTGAAAAAAGCTTCCCTCCAACGAATCCCAAACAATCCGGTGGAATTTACGGAAGAAGAACTGGAAGAAATTGAAAAACTATTGGATAAACTCGAAGAAGATGACGATGTCCAGGCAGTGTTTAATAATATAGTCTGACTTTTTTTATCTGCTGGAATCTTTTATACATCCCCGAAATTCTCCCGTTTAACGGAAAAATGTGGCCTGAGGCAGGAGATTGTGTAATTTTAACCTAACATCTCAAATGATGCCTTTTCATGCAATGCAAAAAAATAAACTGGTTGTCCTATGCAAACACTCCTTCCGGTAAACCATTTGACGGATTACTTTATCAGGATCTGGATCCAGTGTGAACCCTGTTTGCCTGAATTTGAAAAACGGTATTCTTTGAAAGAACAAAAAGCCAAAGAGCAGTGCTTTGAGGCATTCATCGAAAAAGTCGACACCCGAACCCATCGCGGTCAATTGGAAAGAGAGTGCAAAGAAAAGTTAACTCCACAGGCCAGGTATCTTTTTCAATCCGTTTTTGATTTCAATGAAGAACAACTGGAAGTAATCTTCTCGGGCGCGTATAAACAGATCACCAAAGATTTTGTCCGCATGAGCCGGCAGTTTGATCCGGCCGTTCATCCGGACGATATTTTTCAGGCCTGCCGGAATGCCTGGATCATGAATGGAATTCAGTTCATTATGGGGTATAAAATGGAGTTGACTCCTTCTGTATTTGCCTACAGCATGTTGTATCCGTATAGCGACAACTATCTGGATAATCAGGCAATCAGCCGTCATGTGAAAATGGAATTCACAAAACGCTTCAGGGCAAGACTTTGTGGACAGAATGTAAGTCCTGAGAATGAACACGAAGCCACTATTTTCAAACTGGTGGAAATGATTGAGGGACAGTTCAACCGGGAAAAATATCCTAAAGTATATGCCAGTCTTTTGGCCATCCATGATGCACAAACCCATAGCCTTCATCTTCTTGAACCGGAATCACACCTGAAGGAAGATAAAATTCTATCCATCAGTTTTGAAAAGGGGGGAACATCTGTTTTGGCCGATGGCTATCTCGTGGCAGGCGATCTGCCTCCCAACCTTGAACGGTTTTGTTTCGGGTTTGGTGTAGCCCTTCAACTGCTTGACGATATGCAGGATGTGAAAGAAGATCAGGAAACCGGCCAGCATACCCTGTTTTCCACGGAACCGGAAAATAAAACCCGCGATCTGCTGGCAGCCAAAACATTGCACTTTGGAGAAAGGGTTTTTAACCACCTCGATTCGTTTGAAGGCTATAAAATCCCTGTATACAAAAGCCTGATCAAAAAAAGTGTGGAATCAATGCTTCTGGAAACAATTCTCCTGAATGGTTCGTTTTTCAGCCCTGGATTTATGAAAAAAACAGAATCGTATTCTCCCTTACGTATTGCCTACCTGAAGAAAAGACGAAGCCGGCTTTCACCCCAGCGAATATCCTATATGAAGAAAATAATGGAATCGGTAATGTCTGATCTGGCCAGCAAATAAGAATTACCTGCTTTTTTTTTTGAACTTCTAATCTTTTTGTGTATATTAAATACCTACACAAAATGTTTCTATGAATGATAAAGATTAAAGGCATGAATGATCTATCATCACTTGATAAAGTGGCAATCAATATACGTTCCCATAAGCTGCTTCAACTTCTGTTAAAAGAAAATCCTGTTCTTAAAGATATTCTCTGTACTTCTGCAACGTTGGAAGAAGCGATGGGACGAATACGCAACTGGGTATATCCTGAACTGGAAGCCAATCCGGCTGCTGTAACATTGTATAAAGGGAAAGATTCCACGCTGGAGAGCTATCATTCCTTACGCTGGAAAGATTATGCCCTCATTCGCATACTGGATTATATTGATCATGCCGGCCAGGAATTCAAAGACCAGAATCTTCGCGGAGAGATCGCCGTTTCTCATCCGATCCGTATGCTTTGGCTGGCAGTAAATTTTGGTACCGGTGGGGCCAGACCTGGCTTTTTCAGAGATATGGTTCAGCTTTTCAGACAGTTACGAGGAGTTCAGAAACAAGAGATCCCCGACCGTGAGAAGATTGAAAAATGGATGAAACGTTTTCCTTCGGGTCTGGATCCCCGCGTTGTGAAACTTCGGGAAGAGAATAAACTGCGGATCATTCGTATTCTGATTGATAAAATGGAGAAGGGTGAAATCAAGCGTTCGAGATATCAATTTGAACCGGGTCTAACCCGTGAGGAAAAAATCAGTCGCATGAAGGAATGGTGGAATGAATCAACGTTTCACCTTCAGTTTGCTATCCGGAATCCCGATTTGTTAAACGAGATGCTGGACTATTCGCTGGACCCGGATACCATGAAAATTTTGTATGAAGCCTGGAAAATAGGCATTCCTTTTTTTGTTAATCCCTATTATTTATCCTTGCTGAACGTCAGGATACCGGGTTTTACCAGCAGTTCCGATCTGGCTATCCGGAGTTATGTTTTGTACAGTCAGCAACTGGTGGATGAATTCGGGCATATTGTTGCCTGGGAAAAAGAAGATACCGTAAAAGTGGGTGAACCCAATGCAGCAGGCTGGATTTTACCCTATTTGTATAGCATTCACCGGCGATACCCGGAAGTAGCCATACTGATTCCGGATACCCAGGGCCGTGCCTGTGGAGGATTGTGTGCCGTCTGCCAACGAATGTATGATTTTCAACGGGGTCACCTCAATTTTAACCTTAGTAAGCTGAGACCCAACGAAACCTGGGAGGAGAAGCTGAAGCACCTGATGGACTATTTTGAGAACGACTCCCAGTTGCGCGATATCCTAATCACAGGAGGCGATGCTTTGATGAGTTCAGACCATGCACTGAAAAAAATTCTGGATAGCATCTACGAAATGGCCCTCCGGAAAAAAGAAGCCAATGAAAAAAGAAAAAACGGGGAAAAATATGCGGAAATAGTACGCATCAGATTGGGAACCCGTTTGCCTGTCTACATTCCTTTCCGGATTACCGATGAATTAATTCAGGTCCTTAAAGCATTCAAAAAGAAAGCTTCCCGCATAGGCATCCAACAATTTGTTGTTCAAACTCACTTCGAATCTCCCATGGAAGTTACTCCGGAAGCTGCAAAGGCAATCAGAAAGCTTCTATCCGCAGGATGGGTGGTGACTAACCAGCTGGTGTTTACCGCTGCTGCCTCCCGGAGAGGTCACACAGCAAAACTGAGAAAAGTGCTTAACAATGTGGGAGTACTGACATATTATACCTTTACCGTGAAAGGATATAGAGAGAACAGCAGCAATTTTGCTCCCAATGCCCGGGCTGTTCAGGAACAGATGGAAGAAAAACAACTTGGCAGGATTCCCCTGGTTGAATGGGAAAATATCCGAAACCTGATTCATAATGCCCCGAAAATGATGGATCGGATTAACGATATACGGCATACAGAGAATATTCCCTTTCTGGCTACCGACCGGAATGTGTTGAACCTTCCGGGGGTAGGCAAAAGCCTTACATTCCGCGTAATTGGAATAACCCGGTATGGACGACGGATCCTGGAATTCGACCATGACCAAACCAGAAATCACAGCCCGATTATTCATAAAATGGGGAAAGTGATCATCATTGAATCCAAATCCATCAGTGAATACCTCGATCAACTGGAAGAGATGGGGGAGAACCGAAACGATTATACCGGATTATACTGCTATTCCATCGGCCAGACCGAACCCCGGATGCCGATTTATGAATACCCTGATTATCAATTTGAAATAACCCGGGATTACACCAATCTAGAGGTGTAAGATATACGAAAACATCTATTCTTTCTGCACAAGGGTGAATTCTTCGCCTCGTCCCGATAGCCATCGGGTTCGGGGTTTTGGGAAACCGGAAGGTCCTGTTTTCATTTTCCGATTCCTGTTTGCATCGGAATGGTTCTGAGACCGTCAATGGGAAGCGTTTTGTTATCCGATTAGCTTCACTGCTTCTTCTATTTCCGCATACAAATCCTTTGAGACTTCATGCAGGGGGCTTCTCACCACATTCTGACACATTCCCTTGATGTGCATCAGTGCTTTGATCCCACTGGGATTTCCTTCTTTGAAGATCAATTTGATAAGATCGATCAACTCCCTGTGCAGTTTCACGGATTCTGAAAAGTACCCGTTTAATCCGGCGTGAATCAACGTGCTGATTTTTTCGGGATAGCCATTGGCAATGACCGAGATCACTCCTTTACCCCCGATGGATAACACCGGAAGGGCTACGGCATCGTCGCCGGAGATTAACAGAAAATCATCCGGTGTATATTTTTCAATCGTACTGAACTGGGAAAAATGGCCGGAGGCTTCTTTAATGGCTACTATGTTTTTACAACTTTCAGCAAGTCGGATGGTTGTTTTCGCTTTCATGTTCACTCCGGTACGTGAGGGAACATTATACAGAATAATGGGGAGTGGACTTTCTGCGGAAAGGGTTTTATAATGCCTGTACAGTCCTTCCTGCGAAGGTTTGTTATAATAAGGGGTTACAATCAGGAGTCCATCTACCCCTGTCAGGTCAAATTTTTTGATGTTTTGAACCACCGTTTTTGTACTGTTTCCTCCCATGCCAACCACAACCGGTACCTTACCGGCAGTTTGCTCGACCACACATCGTACCACATGGTTTTTTTCGTTCCCCGTAAGAGTGGGGGTTTCTGCTGTGGTTCCCAAAGCGACCAGATAATCCATTCCATTCGAAAGCTGATTCTGAACAAGCCGCGCCAGGGCTTCATAATCTATTGAATTGTCTCTGGTAAATGGAGTAATCAGGGCTACTCCTGCTCCCTTAAAAAGTGGATCCATAGTGTTTTATGTTTTGCTAAATTGTTCGATGTAATAAATTTGTTGCTTAACCAGGTAGAGGGAACTCGTATTATTGCCTGTATCGATGGAGAGATCCAGATAATCAACCGGCCCGGACGCAGGGCCAATTTTAAAGTGTGCTCTCGTAAGGGCTGTTACCGCTTTTAGCGGAAAACAAGGAGTCAGGGTAAGAACAAACAGCAGATCGTATTCAAATTCCAGAAATGGATCAACTACTCCTTTTTTGGGAAATCCAAAATAGTTGATTTCCTTTTTGTTAAAAGAGCCCGCAACGGATTCCCCCAGGGTGTCAGCATAACAAAGGTTTCGGGAAATAACCGGTTTGTCTTTCAGAAAATCCGTGATGTAACGAAAAGCCTCCTTGTCATTAATGTGCCATAGAACACCCACTTTTCTGTGGTTCCCAATGCGGGAAATCCTGACTTCCCTTTTGATTTTCCGGTACCTGTTTTTTAACAGCCAATCAGCTATTTTTTCCTTTAAGGTCATACAGAGTGTAAAAATAACAAAAGATATTGGTATGGCATAAATCCGTGTTTTCCGATGTATGAATGATACGTTCTGAATTCTCAGAGACCCAGCATCCGGAGGAAATCTTCTTCAGTAACTACAGGGATCTGTAATTTTTCAGCTTTTTCACGTTTTGCGGGGCCCATATTTTCTCCGGCTACCACATAATGGGTGTTTTTGGATACCGAACTTGCATTTTTCCCTCCATGCTGCTCGATGAGTTGTTTGAGTTCTTCTCTTGAATATGTGGTAAAGGTACCTGAGATGACGATATTTAATCCTTGCAGCTTATGACTCTGGAGGGTTTTTTCTTCTGCATCCTGCTTTAATGGAACTCCATGTTCTCTTAGTTTCTCAATGTGTTGGCGGTTTTTTTCATGGGAAAAAAACGATTCGATGCTTTCGGCAATGCTCTTTCCGATTTCCGGAATAGCCATCAATTCTTCGGCAGTCGCTGTTTTCAGATGATCGATATCTTTCATTTTGTTTGCCACTATTTTCGCTACTGTTTCCCCGACATAGCGTATTCCCAACGCGAACAATACCCGTTCAAAGGGTACCGATTTTGATTGTTCCAGGCTTTTCAGGATTCTTTCGGCTGATTTATCGCCCAATCTTTCCAGGGAGGCGATTTGTTCTTTTTTCAGGGTATACAGGTCGGTACTATCCTTGATCAATCCGTGTGAATAGAGGAGGTCGATTGTTTCCCGGCCCAGGCCGTCGATATTCATTGCCTTACGGCTTACGAAGTGTTCGATTTTTCCTTTGATCTGGGGAGGACATCCGGTTTCATTGGGACAGTACCAGGCTGCTTCGTCTTCATTTTTTCTCAGAGGAGTTCCGCATTCCGGACATTTGGAGATAAACAGTACCGGTTTAGCCCGGGAATCCCGTTGGGATGCATCTACGCCGGTGATTTTCGGAATGATCTCGCCTCCTTTTTCCACATAGACGGTATCACCCAGGTGGAGATCCAGGTTTTTTATGATGCCGGCATTGTGCAGGGAAGCTCTTTTCACCGTAGTTCCTGCCAGCAATACCGGTTCCAGGTTTGCAACCGGGGTTACCGTTCCGGTGCGCCCAACCTGAAAAGAGACCGATCGCAGGATGGTTGTGGCTTCCTGGGCTTTGAATTTGTAGGCGATGGCCCATCGGGGTGATTTTGCCGTAAATCCCAACTCCTCCTGGAGGCGGGAGGAATTGACCTTGATGACTACTCCGTCGGTGGCTACCGGCAAGGTAAATCGGGCCGAATCCCATTGGTGAATGAAAGCAAAAACTTCGTCCAGGGTAGAACATAAAGCCATATCATCCGAAATCTTAAAGCCCCATTTTTTGGCGGCCAGTAAGTTTTGATAATGCCCTTCAAAAGGAAGATTCTCGCCCAGAACATAATAGAAGTAGGCATCCAGATGACGGGATGCTACCACGGAAGAATCAAGTAATTTCAGGGTTCCGGCGGCTGCATTCCTGGGATTGGCAAACAGCGGATCCCCCATTTTCATCCGTTTTTCATTGATCCGGTTGAACGCAGCATAAGGCAGAACCACTTCCCCACGTAACTCAAGCTGATCCGGAAAATCAGTCCCCCGTAATTTCAGGGGTATCGACCGTATAGTACGTACATTGACCGTTACGTCGTCTCCCTGAATGCCATCACCCCGGGTGATAGCCCGCACCAGCATACCCTTTTCGTAAAGCAGACTGATCGATGTTCCGTCGTATTTCAATTCACAGGCGTAGTGAAAATCTTCCCCTACACTTTTTCGTATGCGGCGGTCAAAATCTTTTATTTCTTCTTCTGAGTAACTGTTTGCCAGGGAAAGCATGGGCCGTTGGTGGCGGACCTGCTCAAAGGAGGTACTGATATCACTGCCCACCCGTTGGGTGGGAGAAGCCGGATCGTAATACTCGGGATGCTGTTTTTCCAATTCGTCCAGCTCTTTCAACTTCCTGTCAAAATCGAAATCACTGATTACCGGTTGTGCCAACACATAATACCGGTAGTTGTGTTCATCCAGTTCTTGCCGTAGTTTCAGGATTCGTTGTTTTATTTTTTCGTTGCCCATGCTGCAAGGTTCTGAAAACAAAAATAGAAAAAGAGACGTGTTTTAGCCATTTACGATCATTTCCCTGAAGAAGTACCAGGTCATCATGCCTGAGACGATGAGCTTCAGGATGGTTCCTGTGAGGAATCCAACGAATGAGCCGAATCCGCTTTTCAAAGCGGAGGTGGAATCTTTCCCGGCCGTTAATTCTCCCAGGACGGCTCCGACAAAGGGACCAACAATGATGCCCAGAGGAGGAAAAAACAACAGCCCCAGTACCAACCCGATCACACTTCCCCAAACTCCGCGTTTGCTGCCCCCGAATTTTTTGGCACCCCAGGCAGGAACAATATAGTCGAGCAGATAAACCACTACCGTTACGACAAGCCAAAGGATCAAAAAACGCGATGAAAACTGGTAACGCTGCGTAAAATGAAGCATCAACAAACCAACGTAACTCAAAGGGGGCCCCGGCAATACTGGAAGTATGCTCCCGGCCAGTCCCAGAATCATAAGAATGATACCCAGTGAAAGAAGCAAATAGTCCATCGATTGATGATTAATTAAAAAAGTAAAAATAACGTTTCATCAACGGAAAAGACTCTTTTCAACGGGTTTTTTCTCCCCCATGAGATCATTTCTTATCCCCGGCCCTGTTTTAGGAATAAATGGTGCCCCTGTCATGATGCCGGTTGAAATGTCTTTAGGAAATGCTGGGGTATACGGATACAAGCTTCACAGAAAATATACAAAGAAACATAAATCAGGTACCCGTTGATTCTGCATTATATGGTTACTTTTGTGTTATTAACATTCATCCTGTTTTCTTGTTTCTTGCCTGTCATACATATTACAGCTTTGCTTTCGGGACGCTTTCTGTAGAAGAGGTTTTTCAGGAAGTTCAGGCCGGGGGGTATACCTCGGTTGCCTTAACCGATATCAATAATACGTCGGCATGTCTGGAATTTGTGCGCCGGGCCCCGGAATTTGGAATACGGCCTGTTTTGGGTATCGATTTCAGGAACGGGGTAAAACAACAATTTGTGGGGATTGCCCGAAACGAGGAAGGATTCAGAGAACTGAACGAATATTTGTCGGAACACCTGCATGCAAAAAAGGATTTTCCGGAGGATGCTCCTGATTGTAGGCATGTTTTCTTTGTTTATCCTTTTGCTTCTCAGCAAAGGAACCTGAAGGGGCATGAGTTTATTGGCATTCGCCCGGAAGAGTTGAATACTTTGCCTTTTAGTAGCTGGAAAGACAAGCACTCCCAACTGGTAATTCTCCAACATGCCTTTTTCCGGCATAAACGGGATTATAACATTCACCGGGTACTCCGGGCTATAGGCAACAATACACTGTTGAGCAAACTGCCGGCATCGGAACAGGCTTCGATGCATGACCGGTTTATTCCCAAAGAGGAATTGCTGAACCGGTTTGCCGCATATCCCGATATGATTGAAAACACCCGTACCCTGTTGAATCGCTGTACGATTGAATTCCGTTTCGGGGAGAATAAAAACAAACGTTTTTATACCGTTTCGGAAGACGAAGATTATGCATTGCTCAAAACAGAGAGTGAAAAGGGATTGGCTTACCGGTATGAGAATCCGGGCCAGGAAGTGAAAGACCGTTTGGACAAAGAACTTCGGGCTATCCGGAAGCTTGGGTTTTGTTCTTATTTTCTGATCAACTGGGACATTATCCGGTATGCACAGCAAAAGAACTATTTTTATGTAGGGCGGGGAAGCGGAGCCAATAGCCTGGTGGCTTATTTGTTGCGGATAACCAATGTTGATCCCATTGAACTGGATCTTTACTTCGAACGGTTTATCAATCCGTACCGCACATCGCCTCCCGATTTTGACATTGATTTCTCATGGGCCGACCGGGATGATATAACCCGCTATATTTTTGAAACCTACGGACATGAATATACGGCTTTGCTGGGGACCTACATAACCTATAACCACAAGTCTGCTGTCCGGGAGGTGGGTAAAGTGTTTGGTCTGCCCGATGAGGAGATCGTGGAACTTCAGAAAGATCCCGATTCTCCAAAAGCGGGGGAGTACAAAGAGTGGGTTATCCGTTACAGCCGTTACATTTCCGGATTTCCAAACCATTGCAGCATCCATGCCAGTGGTATTCTGATAGCTGAAAAACCCATCCGGTATTATACGGCCACAGAAATGCTTCCCAAAGGATTTCCTTCCACCCAGTTTGATATGGTGGTAGCAGAAGATATCGGGCTGTATAAATTCGATATCCTGAGTCAGCGCGGATTGGGAAAGATCAAGGATGCCCTGGAGATTATCCGTATGAACAGAGGCGTGATCGTTGATATCAACAATATCAAACGCTTTAAAGAGGACCCCCGGGTGAAGAGCCTTCTTAAGACGGGGAATGCCATCGGATGTTTTTATATTGAATCGCCGGCCATGCGGATGCTCCTCACCAAGCTGAAAGCCGATGATTACAAAAGCCTGGTTGCAGCCAGCTCCATCATACGCCCGGGAGTTGCCGGCAGCGGAATGATGCGCGAATACATACTCCGGTTTCAACATCCGGAAAGACGCGAAAAAGCCAGACAGGCATTGCCTGAACTGTATAAAATTCTGGAGGAAACCTATGGGGTGATGGTCTACCAGGAAGATGTGATCAAAGTAGCCCACTATTTTGCAGGGCTGACACTCGATGAAGCCGATGTGTTACGCCGGGGAATGTCATGGAAATACCGGCAACGGAATGATTTTCAAAGCGTGAAAAAACGGTTTTTTGAAAACTGCCGGGCAAAAAAATACCGGGAAGAAACCATCGCTGAGATTTGGAAACAGATTGAGAGTTTTGCCAATTATGCATTTGCCAAAGGCCATTCGGCAAGCTATGCCGTGGAGAGTTTTCAGGCGTTGTTCCTGAAGGCGTATTACCCCCTGGAATACATGGTGGCAACCCTGAACAATGGGGGTGGATTTTACCGTTTTGAACTCTATGTGCATGAAGCACGAAAATGGGGAGCTACCATCGAAGCCCCCTGTGTGAACAGAAGCGAATGGCTAAACCGAATCGAGGGAAATACCCTTTTCCTGGGTTTCGGATTGCTCAAACAAATGGAACGGGAAACCGGGGAAAAAATTCTTGAAGCAAGAGCTGTCGGAGGAGCCTTCAGCAATCTGGGAGATTTTACCGAACGCGTATCCATATCCCTGGAACAGTTGATTCTTTTGCTGCGTATCGGAGCTTTCCGGTTTACAGGAATCGATAAAAAGAAGCTTCTCTGGGAAGCGCATAAACGGCTGGGTCATGCCAGAAAGACCCGCCCCGGGCCTGCACTCTTCCCTCCGGAAGGGAAGAATGTTAAACTACCTGATCTATGGAAGCATGAACTGGAAGATGCCTTCGATGAAATCGAACTGCTGGGATTCGCTTTGATCTCACCCTTTGAGATCCTGAAAGAACATCCAGTTTCAACAACCCGATCGTCTGATTTGCCGCAATTAACAGGGAAGAACGTTGTGATGGAAGGATACCTGGTACACCGGAAGCCCACACGAACCGCTAACGGCCGGCTGATGTATTTTGGAACCTGGATCGACCGGTACGGAGACTGGATGGATACGGTTCACTTCCCGCCATCACTGAAGAAATATCCGTTTCAGGGACCGGGTTGCTATACTATTCATGGAAAGGTCGTGGAGGAATTTGGGTTTATCAGCATTGAGGTAAGTAAACTGGAACGAATTGAAAACCGGAACCTGGATGATTGATCCTGTTTTGTCACCATTCGTTTCCCCGCAAACGTTTGCCCCCCTGCTCTGGCCCGGACAAGGTAAATACCCTCAGCCCATTTTTGTGTATGGATTCTAATTTCGGCAGATTTTCAATTGGTTTTTTCATAGGCCCGTGTCTTTGGTTTTTAGCTAAAGAAAGCAAAATAACTAATAATAAACATGTTATGCAGCATGTTGTATACTAAAAACCGGTAAGGTCAGGATTCTTTTTTTTGCTGTTTCAGTTTAACCTGGACTATTCATAAATTTTAAAAAATATGAATAAAGCTCAGGTTAACCCCGACTTAGATGAAGTTAAACTTTGGAAGAAAGTTTTACTGAAT
>CAYPAW010000025.1:0-36878 GCA_964408795.1 uncultured Mariniphaga sp. | reverse complement strand
TTAACCCGAATAATTCATGAATTATTCCTGTCTCCAACAGCGACTAAGATTCAGTAAAACTTTCTTCCAACGTTTAACTTCATCTAAGTCGGGGTTAACCTGAGCTTTATTCATATTTTTTAAAATTTTATGAATAGTTCAGGTTAAAGATCGTTTAAAATTTAAAATCAGCCAAAATTAAAAGAGGATTGGAAGTCACATCCAGGGTATCGATCATATTAAATATTTCAGGGTTAGTGCATCTTTTCTTATCAGGGTCGAGTAACCTAAGTACATTACCTATTTTTGTAACATCCGTTTCCAAAATAAAACTATTGTTATAAGTACCAATCAAATTTAAAGTGACCCCGCAACCACAAGATGTATCTTTAAATTCATTAAAAAGAACCGATTCTTTGGTGGTTTTACTATAAAGTCCCCAATAAACTTTTTTATCATGCATAAATTGCACATAAATTGAATTCCCTGACTCGAAATAGATGATATTGTAAACATATTTGTAATTAAGTTTTTTCCCTTTGAAGAACACATTCTCAATTTCATCGCCAGGTAAAACATCAAAAGGAAATTGCAATGTATATTTTAGTCTTGCCGAATCAGTGTTGATTGAATAAACTAAATTGGTATTAGGTTGTAAATAATTAACATTGTTATTGTTCTCTGTAAGTTGGATGCCATTTCCCAAAGCAATACCTATTGGTTTTGTAAAATTTAAAGTAGAATAAATTGTTTCATAGTTACCATCCAATAAATAAATTTCAAATCCCAAATTATTTCCTGTTTCCAGGTTTGATGCTTTGGTTCCAAGTGCAATAAAGGTTTTTCCACCGTTTATAAAGTATTTGATTTCTTTTGCCCAACAGTCTAATTGAAACTCTGATTGAAACACTGATGATGAATTGTAATTTTTTATTTTCCTGACTACCGGGTCTAAAATAGAAATATTTCCATTTTGGGGATTAATATGAAAATCAGCAACCGACTGGTATTCTTTCGGCCCTCGCCCCTGAGCATTTATTTTATTAAGGTATTTGCCCTTAAATGAAAAAATATAAACTGTATATCTAACTCCCGACCTACCTAGTAAGTATATATTGTCTTTATTTATAACTGCTTTTTCAATTCCTGCAATATATGATTCCTGATTAGTTTCAATTGGGATAATGGTATAGCTATTCAAAAAATGGGAGGGATCATGCTCGCTAAGTTTTGAGAAACTGAAGTCGATTTTTGATTCTTTTTCTGGTAATTTTCCACAATAACTTAATAATAAGCAAACCATAGAAAAGAATGCTATTGGTATTTTGTATTTCATTTTGAATGTTTAAAAAATATATTTATTTGATTATGCCCCCTAAAATACGGGGGCATAATTATCATAGTTAATCCATATGAGTAGCACTAAAATCGTAACAACAGTTGGATCCTCCTTCGTCACAGTGGTGAGAACATGTTGCTGTATTAAATGTAAAGTAATAATTTCCATAATACGCACCTCTTACAATACACATAGTACCAGAAACCGGATCTCCAACTTGCAGCGCACATCCTTGTGCATTTGCTTTTTCTAACGAGTGAACTTTAATTGATTCATTGTGTCCATTTTGACTAGTCACATTAAGTATAAAAATACCTACTGTAAAAAATAATAATAAAATAATTTTTATCTTTTTCATTTTAATTCTTTTATTGTTAAACAATTAAATAATTCCCATTTATCATTTCAGGGAAAAAGACAACAAGCCTTAATATTATTTTATTTCCTTATTTTTGTCACATCACCTCCTTTCTTTTTTAGGCGGTGCCCCGATGAAGGTTCTCTAATCCGCCAAATGGCGAATAAGTTCACCTAAATCGGGATAAACTCTGGGCAGCAAACCAAATATCTTTAGTGGAATAGGTTTGCCGCCCTCTTTTTTGCACTATGTTTGTTAATAATTATTGACAAGCTGCATGTTTTTATATTTTTAAATATCGGAATTAAACAAATCCCTCCATAATAAATATTCTGCAATTTAGTAATAAGTAACCCGCCTGTCTGGGAAAATATCACGGGGGGGGGGGCGTAGTTTATAATAAATCTAAATAATTAAGAGTGAAAATTTATTTTATTGAGTGTGAATATGTTAATTTACTATAATTCATCGTAGAATTGCGATTCCTTGGTTTCACCGGTAAAAAACTCTTCGAGTTCAGCCAACGTACGTTCCGTTTTTGGAACATCTTTCACGATTTTTCCTTTTTCGAGGATGACGATCCGGGTGCATACATCGGTAATATTATCCAGGTCGTGGCTTGAGATGAGGAAGGTTTTTCCCTTTGCTGAGGCAATGTCTTTGATTATTTTGCGTAGTTTGAACTGCGAGGATGGATCCAGGTTTGTAAAAGGTTCGTCAAGGACAACCAGTTCAGGGTTCCCCATCAGGGCGCCTACCACGCCCACTTTTTTCTGGTTTCCCCGCGAAAGGGTCCGGATGTATTTTTTCTTTCCGATCACTTCGTCGTTGAAGAATTCTGCAAAAGCTGCCAGGAAGGCATTTGCATCATTGTCATTCATCCCCCGCAGTTCTCCGATGAAAGAAAAGTACTCATCGGGAGTGAGATATCCGATGGTAAAGCTTTCGTCGATGTAGGCACCGGTGATGTTCTTCCACTCTTCCGATTTGGCCACCGGAATGTTGTTTATAAAAACACGTCCTTTTGAAGCCCTGATGAGGTCCAGGATTAATGAAAAAAAAGTGGTTTTCCCGGCGCCGTTGTTGCCCACCAGACCAAACACTTCTCCTCGTGTGATTTCCAGTTCCGCCAGGTCTAAAACCAGGATTCCGGAGTATGCTTTCTGTAAATTTTCAACTTTTATCATGGGATGGTAATTTTTTAACATTTGGATCAGGTTGCTTTGTAGGCAGCCAGCATTTTGTGTTTTCTTTTACGGTACTCACGGGAGAAAAAGGCAATCAGTTTCGGATGAAACAGTATACCCAACATGCCGATTAATCCCAAAACCAGGTAAGCTCCTGTAGTGCCTAGGATGAGGTAGATCAGACCGTAGACAGCCAGGGGGCCGAAAAGGATGGGAAAGGCAATGAGCCACTGGGAGGCACCCATGCCCTGATATGTGAATAAGCCACTCCGGTCCAGGTCAATGGCTTTGCGGCTGGTAAGCCCCAGGGCAAAGATCACAAAACTATTGACCCCAATATTGTACAGCATAACGACCAGATGGATATATAAAACCTTGGGAGAGATAAACATATACCCCAGCGACAGCAGATAAAAAACCACATTGGTGGCAGCGATCAGGAAAAAGGCAGATTGAAGCATCTGTTTCATTTGTACGTTCTGGGCCATCAGAAAAGAATAGTACCGGCTATGCCAGGCCGGGAAAAACTGACCGTAGGTCATCCCGAAAATACCGGTCATGAACATCCCTCCGAAGACATACATGAATTCCGGAACCTGGCCGTTGTTTCCTTTGTAGAGCAACAAACCGTACAGCAAAAAAAGAACCGACATGACGGCTGAGTTTCTCGGTCGCCGGTTCCGGGTGATCATCTTCACTTCCAGGGATAGCATTTTTCCGTAGTTTCCGATCTGATGAAGCCATGAAAAATCGTGGGTTGATTCCCTGGATTTTTTTTGCGAGAGTTCATCAATAAAGAACCGGTTCAACAGGTAGGCCCGGTTTAAAAAATACAAAACAACAAGCAGCACCGGAAAAACCAAAACCAGCGCCGGATGAGCAATTACAAGATCAAAAAATCTTCCGAAAGTACCGGTGATATCAAACACCTCAAAATAATCAATGGAAAAAACACCGGCGGCCAAAGCCAGGAATCCGTAAAAAGCAGCCGTCGATTCATTGGTGCGCCATTTGATATAAATGGCCAGAAAATGGTTCACCATGACCATCAGATAGAGGGAAACAAGCCAGGCAACCAGGCTGACCGTATTCAGCTCTTTGATCGCAGCTTTGAAAGTGAAAGGAATGAGCAACAAGAGAGGAAGAAGATTAAAAAAATGCAGCATTGATTTGTTTAACATGTAGCGGGCGATCCTTTTTCTTTGCACAGGAAGGATCAGGAACGGCTGAAAACCCATGGTGGGAAGCGCCTGTACCATGATGCGCAGTACAAACTCAAAGCCGATATAAACAAAGATCAACGCATTGAATGCAGTGACCAGCGATTGATCCGGGAATGTTTCTTCGAGGTACTGGTGCAGATTAAATCCCATGGCCAGGGCAACCAGGGAAAAATAGAGGATCAGAAAAAGGAGCACTCCTTTGGTTGCTATATTTTTCTGCAGGTTCGCCGATCGAACCATTTCCCGCCAGGCAAAATAGAAGAAAGATCGTTTCATAACCGGGTGGATAGCCTTACAGTATTCGTATTATTAAAAGTTTGTGTTTAAAACAGCCAATACATTACAAATAAAGTAAAATTTTTCCTCATCTCAGGTTACCGTCTGTTGTGCTCGTTTCAATGTAAGGATGCTTCCGTTTGGGTATTTATTTTCCAACAGCGATCAGATAGTTCAGGGTTCGGAAGAAGATCATCTGGTCGCTGATAGCCGGTGTTGTTGCAAAGATGTCGTGCAGCGGATTTTCGGCCAGCAGTTTATATTCCGGGCCTGCCTGGACGACATAGATTGTTCCTTTATCGTCTCCGATATAAATTTTCCCGTCGGAAGCCACAGGTGATGCGGTGTAGCTGTTTCCTGATCCGGCTTTTTCCCGGTAAACAAGATCGCCGGTGAGGGCATTGTAACAGGAGAGGGAACCGTTCCAGGCGAGATTGTAAAGGTATTCATCGATCAGTAGCATGGTTCCCATATAGGATCCGCCCCGGGGAATGCTCCAGGCTACGTATTCGTTGGAAGTGGCTGTATCGGCGAGTGTTATATCGCCACGGGCATTTGTTTTAACAGCCATGATGGGGGCTTCTCTTCCGTGGGCACTGTTGAAATAGATCATCCCATGTCCGGTTATGGGTGTGGGAATCTGAATATCGCCCCCTCCGGACATGCGCCATATCTCTTCACCGGTTTCAAAGTCATACCCCCCGCGGTGTTTGTATCCGTTCAGGGCAATCCGGGTTTTGTGGTTATCAAAGTATATCGTAGGAGTACACCATCCGGGGTATTCGTCTCTTTCCTTTTTCCATATTTCTGCTCCGGTTTTTGCATCAAAAGCAGCTACAAAGGAGTTTTCCAGCACATCGTTTTGAATGATCACCACCCCCTCATGGATAATGGGTGAGCTCCCGTATTCCCATTCGGCTGAAGGGACGGCAAAAAAAACGGCTTTCAAAACCCCGAAATCTTTTTTCCACTGAAGGTTCCCGTCCATATCGTAACAATACAGACCTTCCGAACCAAAAAATGCCACCACATAATTTCCGTCGGTAGCTACCGTGCAGTTGGCATGGGTGGATTTCGGATGCCTTTTTTGTTCAGGGATCCCCACACAGGCGGTTTGCTCCCATATCTTTTCCCCGGTGTGTTTGTTAAAGCATAGAACGTTCCATTCATGCACGGATTCATCCTCCACAGAGCCTATGGAGCCGAAAATTCCGGTTGATATTTCGGTAGTGTCTGTATGGCTTACTGCTGCAGTGATAAACAGCTTTTCATCCCAGATAACAGGGCTCGACAGTCCCAGCCCTGGTATCCTGATTTTCCATTTGATATTTTTTCCGGATTGAGCATTCCAGGAATCCGGAAGATCCGTTTCGTTTAATACCCCGCTGGCAAAAGACCCTCTGTACGATGGCCACTCTCTTCCCTGTCCGGAAGATGGAATGCAGAAGGAATGAGTAAGGAAAGCGAAAAAAACAAGGATGAATCGGATAGACATGACCTTATAGTTAATGGTTTTCAAAGCGGGAAGATACACATAATTCTCTCCGGTTCTAAATTCAGTATGCAGCAAATCCCTCCAATTTTTTAAAATACCTTTTTGATGTTTACGGTGAAAATTTAAAAATTATTGCAACCGGTAGCAGCGCCTTTTATATCGACGATAAATTCAAGGATTCATTGGCAGGCAGAAAAAGAGTTTTTGAATTGCAAACCCTCTCCTATGATGAATGGCTTCAATTTACCGGTTTTACTCATTTACTGCCGGAACTTGAAAAAATCCGGTTACAAAAAGAATACATTTCTCCGGCGAAAAGGGAGCTAATGGATCAGTTTAACAATTACCTGGTTTTTGGAGGTTACCCTGAGGTTGCACTTGAAAAAGATATAAATGAACGAATTCTTTTGCTGAAAGAGTTAAAAAATGCATTTCTGAAAAAAGATATTGATGAAGCAGGAATTGGTTACCACGACAAATTTTATATGCTTTTATCACTCCTCGCCGGGCAAACCGGGAACCTGGTTAACCGGAATGAACTGGCAAATACCATTGGTGTGGATAATAAAACGATTGACAATTACCTGTATGTTCTTCAAAATTCTTTTCACATAGAACTGGTTAAACCATTCTATTCCCATCTCAGAAAGGAACTTACAAAAATGCCCAAAGTCTATTTTAAAGATACAGGCATGAGAAACAGTGCGTTAAACCGATTTTATTATTTTAAAGACCGGGAGGATCAGGGTCAGCTATTGGAGAATTATGTGTACAAACGACTGACAAACCTCTATAACAAAGACAATATAAAATTTTGGAGAACCGCCGATAAAAAAGAAGTAGATTTCGTTGTCACCACATCTTTTAACGAAGGATTGGCTTATGAAGTAAAAATGAATTGCCGGAATTTAAATTCAACTTCAAAAAGGAAATTCACTGAGAATTATTCCGGCTACCCGTTTCAGGCGGTTTCTTATGCCATAAATAACGAATGTGAGTGGGTTTTGAAATTGTAAAACTGAACCCTTCCCGAATCAGACCATCATTGCACTGAAACCCGGTTTCATTTTTTTTCAGAAGTAAGTTGATTGGCAGAATAATTATAAAGGACTTTCACTACAAATGCCTGCTCAAGGATACTTATATATTTACTCACTATTTTTGACGTTATTTTTAAATCGGTTACCAGATTTTCATAATGAAGATAGATTCCCGGATTTTCTGCAACTATTTTCACAATGGCGTACAAAATTTCTGGGTTTTCAACCGGAAAGATAATTGGAATGTCCTCGAAAACAATCTTTTTAATCCACCTTCGCGTTCGCTTCGGTGGATGAGAAGGTAGTGGTTTAATTCTCCGATCCTCTGGATCGGAAACAAATATGTTTGCGAAGCAAACTCAATTTAATACCCCTATGGCTCTGCCTCGGGGTAGTTTATTCATTCCCAGTACATATTCCTGAACAAATAAATTATCCGTAATATTAACTGTTTCAATAAATTCCCAAGATAACTTCTTCCCAAATGAATAAATAAAGAGGGGAGGATATTAAAAGCTATTTAAACGAAAGGATGCGAATTCGCATCCTTTCGTTCAAATAATCTGTTTTATTTTTTCTATTAAAAGCTTTATTCGTCTGAATAGACTATTTTATCCGTTTAAAAAGTTGTTATTTGTTGCTAATTGGAGTAGTAAGGAAGGCTTATAAAGTTATATTCTTCTCCCCAGCCTGGATTTTGTTCAAGCACTCCTTCGGAAAGGGTAACTTGCGACTCAGGTATTTTCCAAAATCCTCTTCCAGTTTCCTCATACCTTTGCATAAAGTCAAAATTTCCAAAAGTATATTGTCCTGAAACACCACGGTTTGTAATAGCCACGCCTTCCTGGTTATTGACTTTCTCCTGTACATCACCCCAACGACGGAGGTCGTTCCAGCGAATGCTTTCAAAGCAGAGTTCGTAGCGACGTTCTTTTTTCAGGGATTTCAGGGAATACGTAGCATAAGGAAGTAAACCGGCGCGTTGACGTACTTTGTTCATATAAGTCACCGTTTGTGTCAGTTCGGAATGCATCAGGTACACATCGGCCATGCGTATAAGAATGAGATCCGAAGTAAGACCCACCTGGCGTTGATTAATTCCGCCATAGAAAACAGCAAAGGTGATCATCAAATCATCCCCGTCGTAAGCCCCTACCCCCAGGTATTTCTTAGCCCACAGACGGGTTTTTTCTACTTCTTTTATCGGGTCCCCGGGATAATTGGGGATCTCGTCCTGTTCGCGGCAGATGGACCCTTTCAGGCGGGTGTCACCGGCATAATCGGGATCTGAAGACCAGTCTTCCCACAGCGTAGTGTTTACCGGACCATTGGAGTATCCTTGTGGTATAAAGGGAAAACATTTTTCCGAGGATTTTCTCATCCCAAAAAATTCTACTATGCGGTTAAAACGACCTCTGTCTGCGGTGTTTGAGAATTTGAGGGCAAAGATCGTTTCCTTACAACCGTCACCTTCCCATAGCAATCCGTTCTCAATGACGTATTGGTAGTCGGCTCCTGTATAAGGATTGGTATAGGGCCAGATATTGCGCTGGTCGCTGACCAGCGTGTGGCCACTGTTGTTGATGCAGTCTTCCAGGTAGGATATAACTTGCTGTTTGCCAATAGATCCTCCGCCTGCAACGGGAAGTTCGTTCTTATTGTAAAAACCGGAGTAAAACAGGTAAACACGGGCCAACAATGCTTCAGCTGCCCATTTGGAAGCATGTCCTGAACCATACCCCGGAAATTTTAAGGATGGTGACAGATCAATAGCCTGTTTCAGATCATAGGTGATCTGAGCATAAATATCCTCAGCAGGGGATTTAGGCAGGTTCTGCGGAGCTGTTTCCAGGATCAGGGGTACCTGCCCGAACACCCGAACCAGGTCAAAGTAGAAAAAAGCGCGTAAAAAGTGGGCTTCTCCCAGCAATTGTTCACGTTTCCCGGAAGTGGTCCATTGAGTAACATTGTCTATGGTCTCGATGGCATTGTTTGCCCGGAATATTCCGGAATACCATTCCTGCCACAACGATTCGTTGAAATTTACGCCGGCATTCAAAAGACGGTCAGTAGACTGAGCACCGCGGCTGCTGGTACTACCACCCCCCAAACGGTCGTCTCCGGCCATTTCAAAAATGTAGAAGGGGTGTGATTCAGGATCTGCTATAAGATCGTTCATCGAGGCATAAATGCCCGTAATCATAAGTTCCGCATCGCTTTGTGTTGCAGGGAAGTTGGAAGAGTTCTTCTTGGTATAGCTTTCTGTATCCAGAAAATTTTCACAACCGGCAAAAAGGAAGATGCTTGCTGCTATAATATAAGTTAAACGTTTCATATTTCTCTGTTTATTAAAAGTTAAAATTTTAAGTTCATGCCTACCATATAAGTGCGGGAGCTGGGGTAATATCCGTTGTCAACGCCGGATGCCCAGGAAACTCCTCCTCCAAAACCTATTTCCGGGTCCATACCGGAATAATTGGAAATGGTAAACATATTCTGTGCGGTCGCATAAATTCTCAATTGGGATACCGGAAGATTTTTCCACATATTTTTAAAATTGTACCCTATGGTGATATTGGAGATCTTGACATAATCCCCATCTTCAATATAGATGTCGGAAATATCCACGAAGTTTTGATGTTTCCCGAAAGAGAATGCGGGATAGCGGTTGGTTGAACCTTCCCCGGTCCAGTATTTTGTGTAGACATCTGTTGTGTAGTTGTCGTTGGGCGTGTCGGAGTATGACCTGTAGCATTTGATGATCTGTTGACCGAACGCTCCGTAGGCTGTCATGGAGAAGTCAAGTCCTTTATACGAAAGATTCAAGGACAAACTGCCCGTAAAATCGGGATGGGGATTCCCTATGTACGTTTTATCATTTTCATCTATGACATCGTTCTCGTCCGTGTTCTGGAAGATCAGGTCTCCCGGAACCGGTGTGCTTTGCTTTGTCACGCCTCCGTCTGCCAGAAACTGATCTATCTGTGCCTGGTTCTGGAATACGCCGAGTGTTTTGTATCCCCAGAAATACCCCATGGGATAACCGACCTCAACACGGAAAGATTCAGTAGTATTTTCGGCAATAACCTGGTCTGGTCCATGGATGATGCCTTCTTCATTGGCCAATCGCAGCACATTATTCTTATTGTGTGCGAGATTCATATTGATGTCGTATTTGAAATCACTGCCAATTCTATCTACCCAGGAAAAAGCCAGCTCAACACCTTTGTTCTCTACATCTCCCCCGTTGATAAAGGGAGCACCCGTTCCGTAGGATAACAGGGTGGGGGCTACAACAAGCCAGTCTTTGGTTGTCTTGATGTACCAGTCAAAGTTCATACCCAGACGGGAGTCAAAGAAACGTGCATCAAAACCGAGGTCTAACTGTTCTGATGTTTCCCAGGTTACGTCTGGATTGGGCAGGATGTCCGGATAAGCACCGGTGGACGGATTATTTTTATCATCGTAAAAATAGGCACTTGAATTAAACGCAATAGTGGCCAGGTACTGGAAATTATCAATATTACAGTTCCCGTTCTGTCCCCAGCTTCCGCGAAGTTTCAAGAAATTCATGAGGTCGGGAACCGATTCCATGAAGGGTTCATTGGTTATTACCCAACCGGCAGAAACCGAAGGGAAATATCCCCAGCGGTTTCCCCTGGCAAAGTTTGACGATCCGTCTGCACGCATTACCAGTGAAAGCAGGTATTTTTCCAGGAAGTTATAATTGATACGGCCAAAGATAGAAGCCAGGCTGCCGGCCGTTGAAGGTTCTCCGGAAATGTCGGTATTGGTGTTATCAAGTCCCTGGGTATTGCCTATATAGGCATGATCGTATGATCCGGGGAACAATGAATTGGAATTTTTTATGTATACACTTTCTCCGTAGCCCCATTTTTCCATGGACTGACCCACGAGGGCGTCAATGGAGTGTTCTCCGAACAATTTGGTATAATTCAAGGTATTCTCCCAGGTCCAGTTGGTGCTCCAGGACTGACTCTGTGTCACGTCATCCGTAATGTTGGTAGTCTTTGCAGATAATACGTAAGTTGGCACATAGTATCTGTAAGAGTTCTGATAGAAATTGTAACCCAGGCTGCTTTTAAATTTGAGTTCTTTCAAAGGCGCAATTTCCAGGAAGGAATTTGCCTGCAATCTCCTGGTTACGGAGTTCCTGTTTTTGCGGGTATAATCCAGATGGGCCAGGGGATTGTTCAATTCCTGTTCAAAATTCCAGCCGTCTTCAACCATGTCCTTATATATATAGTAATCACCCTGATCATTGTATGCAGGGAGAAGAGGCGACATCTTCAGAAGATTACGTACGTTGTTGCTGTACATATTCCCAATGCTAACACCGGATTTGCTGTAATTGGAGAATACAATGTTTTCACCAAACCGGATAATATCCCGTCCGTTCTTTTTCCATATGGAGTGGTCTGAGTTCATACGTGCTGTATAACGGTCGTAGTGAGGAGTTGCCGGATATCCAATGGTCCCTTCCTGCATCAGGTAAGAGAAACCCAGAGAGAAACGCGACTGGTCGTTCCCTCCCATGAGGTTTACAGCGTGGCTGGTAATAGGGGCGTTTGCATTTGTGCCTTCCTTAAGCCAGTTTGTTCCGTTCCAGGATCCGTTTTTAATGGATGCAAGCATGGAAGCAGGCAATTCGTCTTCCCAGTTGTAGAGCAGGCCGCCCGAAATGTCCTGTGTCAGGAGTGCTTTGTTTATGATCTCCATATATTGTTCTGCATTCAGCGGAGTGACATCGTTGGTTATAGCATTCTGAACACCAAAATAACCGTCATAGGTGATCTGTAGCTTTCCTGCTTTCCCTTTTTTGGTTGTAACCAGGATCACACCATTGGCAGCCCGTGCACCGTATATAGCAGCAGATGCGGCATCTTTTAATACGTCTATGGATTCAATGTCACTGGGATTCAATGAAGAAAGAGAACCTCCTGCCACTCCGTCAATGACATATAACGGGGAAGTCTCGCCCGTTGTGCCCAGACCGCGGATATTGATCCTGAAACCTTCTCCTACCTGGCCCGAGCTTTGTGTGATGTAAACTCCAGGGGTTTGGCTTTGGAGCGCTCCTAATACACTGACCGAATTGAGTTTTTCAATATTTTCACCCTTCACCTGGAGTGTAGCACCAGTTATCAGTTTCTTCTTTTGAACACCATACCCAATGGCTACCACTTCCTCAATTCCTACGATATCTGCCTCCATTACCACCGTAAAAGTAGTCCTGCCTTCAATGGGCACTTCTTGCGTATGCATCCCCACAAACGAAAACTGTAAGGTTTCGGCATCTTCAGGTATAGCCAGTGAAAACTCTCCATTGACATTGGTAACAGTTCCCTGAGTAGTGCCTGTAACAATCACCGTAACACCCGGGAGTGGTTCGCCGGATTCATCAGTTACGGTTCCGGAGACCGTTTTTTGCTGTAAAGCAACAAGCGATTCTTTGCTTAAAATTTCGGGGGTGGTTAACACAATAATGCGGTCGCGAATTGTATAATAAACATCAGTTCCGGCAAACAATTGTTCCAGAGCAACATCTATTTTCTGGTCTGTGATATTGACGGATACTTCCCTGTTAGCATCAATTACTTTACCGCTGTACATAAAATAGAACTCGCTTTGGTCCTCAATTTTTTCAAGGACATCTTTTACAGTGGTATTATCGGCTCTAAAGTTCAATAATTTCGTCTGTGAGTAGCTTTTCCCGGCAAAGACACTAACCACAGAAAGCATAAGTAATAAGCCAGTAATTTTCATAATTCGAATAAATTTTTTACACCCGGGTCTTTTAAAATCCCCATCCAATTCATTAATTTTTTTCATACTTTTGTTATTGATTGGTTTAACATTGTCCTGTACCATTTTAATTTACAGGATAAATAATTCAAATCACCCAGGGAAATGTTGGCGCATTTCCCTGTTGTTTTTTGGTTGTAGTTCATTTTACATAGGCATATTCTTTTCGTTAAGTTATCGTTTATTCGTCTTTTCTTTTAATGGTTATTTTTTGTTTTGAAAAGGTTCCGTCCGGTAATTTATTGCGGGGAAGTACTTTATAACTTACCGGTGTGGCGATGGTCATCAATTCAAGAATTTGCATGATCGGTTCATCCAGGAATGTTACCGTATAAGTATAGTCTTTAATATCATTCTGTACCTCAATATCAACATTGTATTTTCTTTTTAATTGCCGTGCAACTTCGGTGATTGGAGTCTCATCAAATATCATTTTACCCTCTTTCCATGCAATGTATTTTTCAACCTTTCCTTTGGTACATTTAATAGTACCGTTTTTTACATTGTATTTTACATGTTGCCCCGGTTCCATTGAGCCCAGGTCTTTATGTTGCCCTTCCTGTAATTTTTTTTCCAGCGCCACCTTACCCTCCACCAGCGTAATTTGAATAACATCGTCATCTCCATACGCCGAGACATTGAATGCAGTTCCCGAAGTTATTACATTGATTCTTCCGGCTTTCACCACAAATGGCATTTCAGAATTTTGGGCCACATCGAAATAGCCTTCTCCTTCCAATGTTACTTCCCGGGTATCTTCGGTAAATGTTTGAGGATATTTCAGCGTACTGCCATAGTTCAAATGAACTGTTGTACCATCCGAAAGTTGTATAACCGTTCGGGAACATACAGGAGAGATCACCTCTATGGTATCAACTGTGAGCTGAGTAAATTCGTGAGGTACAAATTTTTTCTGGGAAACGGTGTATAGAAAGAAGACAAGCAGCGGGATAAACAGTATTGCCGCTGCCTGGGACATCCAGTTCATTAATACGGATTTCCTGCTTTGCGGTTGTCTTTCTTTTTTAGTTTCTTTATCTATCCTGTTCTGGATTTTATCAAACAATTCCCTGAATTTTTTATCGTCTCCGGCAATGTCATCCTCACGAAAAGATTTCCAGTTTTCGTAACCCCAATGTTTGCTTTCTTCACCTGAAGCTTCGGAATGAATCCATTGAACAATCTCGTTAAACTCTTCTGTAGTGCATTTATTATTCAGAAATTTTATATATAACTCTTTTGTCATTTTCAAATTTTATATGCCTCCCGGATTTCCGGGAGGCATAATTGCTGATAGACCTAACTAAACAAAAACTATCAAATCTATGAAAATTGATAAGTAATTTTTCTTTATGCTTTACATTAGTAATACGCGCAAACTTCTTTCAGGGAGTATGAAAAATGGAAACTTTTTTTTACAACACAAACATGTAGAAAAACAAACCACTAACTGCCAGTCTGTTATCGAGGTGTGATTTTAAAAAAGAAATGGTGTTAGAAATATGTTTTTTTACCGTGTTAACTGAAATATGTAATTTTTTGGAAATTTGTTTATGCGTCAGTCCTTCTTCTCTGCTCAGTAGAAAAATTTCTTTTTGGCGGGGGGATAATTCATTGAGTAATGATTCCAGTTTATCATTCAGCTCATTAAAATAAAGGTTATCAGTAGATTCAGTAATTTCATTTACCTGCTGGATGGATTGAAGATGGGCCAGGTATTTATTTTCGGTTATTCTTTTACGCAGCAAACTGATTGTAGCATTGTAGGTTATGGTAAAAAGAAAAGATTCAAAAGAGGAATACGCGTCAATTGTTTTTCTTTTTTCCCATATTTTAATGAATACTTCCTGAACAATCTCTTCAGCATCTGCATTGAATTTTACGTATTGCAATACAAAAAAGTATAATCTTTTGCTGTACCGTTCATAAAGATTATAAAAAGCAACCCTGTCGTCTTTTTGAAGAAGCAGAAGTAATTCTTTATTTGATTTTGTGACTTTCATCAAAGAATTGTATTGTCGTTTATTTTCATCTGATCAAATGCAAAAGTATGAATTTAAGAGATACAATAGAAAACTAACAGGGTGAGTAATACAAAATCCAATCTTGATAAGACAAAACAAACGATGAAAAATACATGAAAACCAATACGATACACTACACCCTTTTGGGTCTGAAGTCCGAAGTCTGAAGTGTTTTTCTTTTGGACTTCCGTCTTCCGTCAAATCCGCAAATATACGGAAATCCAAATCCTGCAAGACGTATAGGAGCAGTTTTTAACCATCAACGCCCTTACAAAAAAAAGTGATGTTAATAGCATATATTAAAGTGGTTAGAAGCAAATACAAAAGCAAAAACAATCGCACCGGAATTTTTGATTGGTTTATTCCAGTACCTATTAAAATAACCAGCAGCGGTCATCAAATAGAATTGAGAATGGATGAACACCATTTTTGCGAATACGACTGGGAAGAGCCTGACCGGCTCATCGAAGCGGCATAGAAACAATCAAAGCCCTGCGATAGCAGGGCCAAAAGACAGGAAGAAGGAAAATATGAAAATCAACCTGGATGGAGGGTGTACCCTAATTCGACTGTTTTTGGTCAACTTGTGCCCGGCAAACAAGGGTATTCCGGCAAATAAATTTCAAATTAGATTTTTGCGTACCATAATACCGAATTTATTTGTATACCGGGCTTATCCAGTCTTCTTTTTCATGATATTTGCTTTCGGCAGCCCATCTGATTCCCCTTTTCATAATTTCAAGAGCCTCCGGAACATCGAAATCAGACATAACATGCCCAGATGAGGAGTAAAAGACCCTTCCTTTACCATAATACTTTTTATAAGCAACCGGCATTACACAACCATCAGCCCAGGGAGCGTGGCCTGCGGTAAATGTTGTTGTTGAAAGAACTTTAACGCATGGATCAACATGCATGTAATATTGTTCAGAGTGCAAATTAAAATCTTGTATACCGGCTGTAACAGGATCTTCGTGATCTCTGATATTTACCCTGAAATCAATAACCCCACCGGGGTGAGCAACCCATTGCGAACCAATCATAAACTGATACTCGGTATTATTTCTGAAGGAATCATTAAGTCCTCCATGCCATCCGGCTATACCGGTTCCATTAATTTTAACTGTATTCAGAAGAGCTCTTTCCTGTTGGTTAGTAATCTCAGACATTGTGACGATCTGAATAATAAGGTCTCTGGATCCCATCAAATCTTCATCGAGGTAAGCATCAAGCGTATCAGAAACCACGACCTCTGCTCCTTCGGAACGCATCCATGGCACGAATATATCAACAGATTGTTCCGGTTCATGGCCCCGCCAGCCTCCCCAGACATACAGGACTTTTTTCCCTTTAAGGGATGATTCCGGAGTGGCGCTATTATTAATCATTGCACCCACTTTATTAGATAATACGAAGGATCCTGCTCCTGCAGCCATTGTTGTCTTTACAAACTTTCTTCTTGATAAAAAATTCATATGATTATAATTGTTTATTTTCAAAGGTATCATATGGAACTCGCCCCGACCCATCGGGGCTCGTTTCATAATAAGTTAGTTAATTTTATAATTTATAACCATTATGGTATTCTCTGTGGAAATGTGTTCCTGCTTCCGGGTCGTTTACAAAATACTGGGCTTCAGGCGACCACCTCACCGGCCTGTTTAATTCATACGCTATATTTCCGAGAATACAACAGGCTACTGTCCTCTGCCCTATTTCAACGGGTGCAATAGGATCTCTTCGTAACCTTACTGAATTTATAAAGTCTTCGATATGGCCGGCACTTCGTTCGTAAAGTTCTGCATCTTTATCTCCTTCATCTGGTGGGAGTAATGAATCATCAGAAGCTGCAATTCTTCCCCTGGAGACTTCAATCCACCCATCTTCACCCCAGAATTTACATCCTAAAGTTTTTCTTTCGTTGTAAGGCTGGTTCACCATTTCCAGTCCGTTATCGTAAACATAAGTCAGGTACTCTGTTCCCTGATAACCGGGAGGGATAACTTTAACAGGTCCGCTACGGTCTTTTTTCAATGCCCATTGCCCAATATCAAAATTATGTGCTCCCCAGTCGCAGGTAAAACCACCACCTGTTTCTTTATAATACCTCCAACGGCCCCAGCCCTGTTCTTTTTTTGGTGGGTCGATAGAAATAGGAAGATTCAGTGCCGAATTAAAATGAATATACGGAAGGGGCCCTAACCAACGATCCCAGTCCAAATCTTCAGGAATTGGTTCTTCGGGCAGGTCATAAGGGTCGGGGCCGGGGCCAACATATGCCTGTACTTTCGTCAGTTTTCCAAAAGCTTCCCTGTGTGCCATGGCAACGGCATGTTGATAGTTGCTATCAGAGCGTTGCTGGCTCCCAGTTGCAAAAATTACATTATTTCTTCTTACTGCTTCAGCTACTTTCAGGCTTTCTTTTATTGTAAATGTTATTGGTTTTTCCTGATATATATCTTTCCCGGCATTGCAGGCGTCAATAGCTATCAGGGCATGCCAGTGGTCAGGGGTTGCAATTACCACTGCATCAATATCCTTACGGTCAATGATTGCTCTGTAATCCAGGTAAGTTTTCACTTCACCGTCAGGATAATATTCTTTTACCTGTTTTTCAAATCGTTTTCTTTTAATTCCATACACATCTGCTCCGGCGATTACCTCAACGCCTTTAATATGACGGAATCCGTTTAATAAGTTCATAGTCTGCTGACCACATCCAATAAAACCAAGCCGGATTGTATCGTTTGCACCGGCCTTAAAACCCTGTAACAATGGTAGAGATACAATTCCAGCTGCACTAACAGCGCTTGCCTGAATGAATTTTCTTCTTGAAAAGTTTCCCATTTTAAATCAAATTTAAGATTCAATCCTTCTTCGCAGTCGTTTCAGTGAACGAAAAGGTAGTGACTTAATTCCCGATCCTCTGGATTGGGAACCATGTTCAATAATACCCCTTTCCTCATAGAAGCTATCGGGATGCCTTGGAGTAGTTAATTTGTGCGATATAAAAATTTGCCCCGGTTATAACAACAACCGGGGCAAAAAAGATCAATAACCTGGATTCTGTTCAACGTTCGGATTCTGATCGATTACATCCTGAGGAATCGGACTCATGTATTGTTTTAAATTAAATACGGCTTCATACTTCACTTCTTCTTCAACACTATAAACCCAAACTCCTGAATTATCGGAAGGAGATGAATTCCTGATAACCATGTTATGACGTGGGTTCCCCATAACTTCTTCATTAATAGCCCAACGTTTGGTATCGAGAAACCTCTTTCCTTCAAAGCACAGTTCAACCCGGCGTTCCCTCCTGATTTCTTCACGCATTTCGTCCTGGGTAAGGCCTGGTTCCAAATCGGGTAGATTTGAACGGTTCTTGATTTTATTGATTGCGTTATATACCGATGCATCCGGACCAACAGCTTCGTTTTGAGCTTCGGCATAATTCAACAATACCTCGGCATACCGGTAATACACATAATTTTGTCCGCTGGCATCATCAGCAGGTGCAGCATCCGGGTTCAACTTTTTCTTCTGGTAATACCCTGAATCTCCCACATCTGTTGAACCAGACAGATCAATTTCATTTATGCTCGGATTTACCTTGTCAATACGGGTATATATAGTGTCAGGCCGTGGCATCCAATCCAAATAATATTCAGCTCCGTCATGCACAATAAAGTCGTAAAAACGATCTTCCCTGCCAACATACGGATCCTGAGGATCATACCCTGATTCGGGGTCGGTAATAGGTTTCCCGTTGGCCATAAGAAAAGCATCGACCAATTCCTGTGTCGGGTTATAATTTCCCCAGGTCATGTATTGGCCAAGCACATACGTGACACCACCGCGCCTTTCATAACCGGACCCCAGACCTGGGAGAGCAATGTATTGCCTGTCCCATATAATCTCTGAATTATACTCGTTTGATGCCCTCCATAAATTGGGGAGGTCGTCAAACAATTCATAATATGAACCATTCCCGTAATTATCGATAAACTGCTTATTGGTTGCTGCGGCTGCGGCCCAACGGTTATTGTCGGCACTGGCAAAATGTACATAATTATTCGGGTCGTCGAGATATGGAGTACCGCTGTTAAATAAAGGGCTGGCTGCAAATAATTCAAGCCATCCTTTTAATGCCAGGGCAGCTCCTAAAGTAGCACGACCGGCATCGCTATTCCCATTATTGTATTTAACGTCAAGGTATCCGTTGTTGACAATGTCGCCAAGCTCACTGACAAGAAAATTGAATGTCTCTTCAAAAGTGGACCGTTTTACCTGCATTTCCTCGTCAGTCATTGTGTTACGGTCCAGTGGTTCGGTAAGAATTACCAAACCTCCGATATGGACAAAAGCTTCGCTGTATAAATAAGCGCGTAGAAAACGGATTTCATCCATACGTTTATTATAATAATCTTGAGAGAAATTATCCTTGTATTCTTCTATTTTTTGGATAAATGTATTGCATTTTCTTATGCGTTCATAAAGCACAGCCCACGATGTACGATCTGTAGGTCCCTGGGTTCCAAACCAATCGTTGGATGTACTAGAAGTAGGCGCCATGCATATACCGGTTCTCCAGTTCGATGCTGTATAATAATGACTGATGTTGTAGTCATCGGTATAATAGTCCAGGTGTTCGCTAGGATTCCATTTGTCCGGAAGATCATTATACACACTGTTAAGGTAAATATCGGCATTTGTTTCGGATGCCCATTGTGTCTCATCGGTAAGATTTGATTTATTCTCATTTTCAAGATAGTCTTCACACGAACTAATTGAAAAGAGAAAGAAAACTGCAAATCCTATTGTTTTTATATTAAATTTTATAGATCTCATAATTTATTCGATTAAAAGGTTATATCAATTCCAAGGGTTGTCGATTTCATCACAGGATAACTCTCTTCCCTGACAGAGGGACCCAATTCAGGATCGACATGTTTTAATCCGCTAAGTGTAAACAGGTTTTGCGTAGAAAAATAACAACGGATACCTTCAATTGTCAATTTGTCGGTAATCTTTTTGGGTATTGTATAGCCCAACGTAAATGTTTTTAACCTTAAATAAGCAGTACTTTCATACCAAAAATCAGAAGTTTGGGTATTATTATTGTAAGGAGCAGTTGTTGACCTTGGATATTTGGCATCCTGATTATCTTTTGTCCAACGATTATTGAAATACGTATAGGACATATTGCTGGCATTGTTAAAAAATGGAACAAGCAAATACTGGTATGTACTTATACTCGACTTTGCTGCACCCTGAAAGAAAAGTGAAAGGTCAAAGTTTTTCCATTTAAAATCTGTTATCAAACCATAAGTAAGAGCGGGATAAGTGGGATCGCCAATCGGGCAAAAGTCGTTACTGTCAATTTTACCGTCCGGTTCTCCCTCAGGGCCGCTTAGGTCGGCATAACGGACATCTCCGGGATGAAGGTCACCGAACTGTACAATATTGTACCCATCATCGGAATTGATAATTCCGTCGCCATTTAGATCGTCATCGGTTGAAAAAAGCCCTAACGATTTATAGCCAAAAGGTGTTCCATACTGCCTGCCCACGAGTGTTCGGTTTGGATTATTTCGTTGGGCATCCGTTTCATACACTTCAATCATCTTGTTTTTTGCATAGCTGAGATTAGCGGTAATATTCATTTCCAAACCGTTACTGAAAGTTTTCCTTGTACCAGCGATAAACTCAAATCCGTTACTTTTCATTTCACCCTTATTTTCCTGGGCAAGATCTAACCCGTATTCAACCGGCAATATGACTTGCGGCTGAAGCAACATATTTGTTCTGTGTTCATAGAAATAATCAAATTCGAGATTTAATAATCCATTCCACATATTCAGGTCAAAACCTATGTCGAACTTTGTAGAGACTTCCCAGGTGATATTTGGGTTGGCTTCCTGGGTCATTTCCGAACCCTGTACAATGGATCCGGTCCCAAAAATATAAGCATTCCCCCTCAACTCATAACCTGACAGGTACTGGAAAGCCGATCCTGCCAAATTACCGGATTTTCCCCACGAACCACGCAACTTCAGGTTATCGATATTTGAAAAGCCGTTCATAAAATTTTCTTCCGAGATTCTCCAGGCAGCAGAAAAAGCCGGGAAATATCCCCAACGGTCATCTGGCGCAAAATAGTAATGCCCGTCGTATCTGCCGGATGCTTCAAAAATGTATTTATTTTTATAGACATATCCCAAACGATAAACAAATCCTAATTCGCTTCCGGTACTTGACGACCCCCCGTTGTCGAAGTCTGTTTTATCCGAACTTCCCAAATCCAGCTCATCGATATTTATAGAGAAATTATTTCTGCGGGCAGTAAATTCATTATACGTATTGTTCCTGCCTTCAGCAACAAAAAGTCCTGACAATTCATGATCGCCAAAAGTCCTGTTGTAATTGATATATCCCTGATAGGTATAATTTGTTCTCCGCCGGTTTTCAAGCTCAAGCCAGGTATATGTTACAACCTGGCCTTCGGAAGTTGTCAGGTTTTCTGTAAACGTGTAAGGTTCGGTAGTAAGATCTACATTATGATAAACAAAAGGTTCATGATATGATTTGATATTCATGTGATATGGGTCGTAACTGAATATCCCTTTAATGCTTAATCCCTTTATAAAAGGCAATTCCTGTTCAATACTGATTGAACCCAACAGGGTATTTCTGTCGGTTTTTCGATAGCCATTCGATTTCAATGCCGCTACCGGAGAACTTGCAGAAGATTCTCCCCAGTGTTCCCCATCAGGATACATTAGGTGAGCTGTTGGAACAAACTTATAGAAACTCCTGAAAAGGTGCCAGGTTGGTTCATCTGCATCTTGTTCATTTGTCGTTTCAACCGCTCCGTGCAGACTCATATTAATTTTCGTTGTTGGAGTTGCCTGAATATCTAAACTCATATTGTAATTATACCGTTTATAGTTCATTACGTCAAAAATTCCCTTTTGGTCGTAATATCCTACTCCTGCATGATATTTCATGGTTTCATTTCCACCACTCAGTTCGATATCATAGTTCTGAACCGGTACATTTAGATTAAACAGGTCGACAAAATCAGAGCTTGGATAATTCCATGGATCCTCTTTATGATGTTTCATATAATCTTCAACCAGGGCAGGATCCCATGGAGGAGAATCGCCATCAGGTGTTAAATTCCAATATCCCTCATTTTGCAAAAACATATAGTCCTGTGCATTAAGCATGTCGGGCAGATAGGTAGGGTTTTGTATTCCAAAAGAAGAATTCAACCTGACAACAGGCCTACCACTATCGCCTTTTTTTGTTGTGATAAGGATAACACCGTTTGCCCCTCCAATTCCATAGGGGGCAACTGCAGCTGCATCTTTCAGAATTGTGACCGATTCAATACTATTGGGGTCAATTTGGCGGATATTGTCCCTTTTAATTCCATCGACAACAATAAGTGGGGAATTGTCGCCGGTAGTAACAACACCCCGAATATGAAGTATCGGGTCATCATAACCAGGTTGGCCGCCGTCGGGTCTCATGCTAATACCTGTAAGCCTTCCTGCCATTGTTTGTGAAATATCGGAAACGGAAGGTACTTTCAGGTCTTCTCCTTTAATTGTACTGATAGCACCGGTTACCGAAGTTTTTTTCTGAACACCGTATCCAATGGCCACAATTTCCTCAATTCCGAATACATCTTCCTCCATTACCACCGTAATGGTAGTTCTTCCTTCAATGGACACTTGCTTTGTATGCATACCCACAAACGAAAACTGTAAGGATTCAGCATCTTCGGGTACAGCCAGTGAAAACTCTCCATTTGCATTGGTTATCGTACCGGTTGTTGTACCTGAAACAACAACCGAAACTCCGGGAAGTGGTTTTCCGTTTGTATCGGTTACCACCCCGGTTACAGCTCGTTGCTGTTGAAAGGGTTGTCTGGGCAAACTCAATTTATCTGCTCTGTGAATCACAATCTGCCGGTCATACACATCCCAAACGACATTCTGGCCTTTTAAGCCGGCATCCAGAATCTTATGAATGGTTTCATTCTCCAGTTCGACATTAACCTTTTTTTCCAGGTCCATGTCTTCTTTTTTGTAGAGAAACACAAACTCGCTGTTGTCCTCTACGGTTTTCATGAACTCGGTAACAGTCCCGTTCTTTAGTTTAACACTCAGACGGGTATTTTGCGAATAGCTGTTGGCACCTGCCGTGGTAAGGAAGAAGCCAATCACCAGAAACAATGTTAAACGCATAATTCGCCTCCATTTTTTTTTGATTCCCGGATCAGGGGAACCGATACTACAATCTTTTTTCATAAATTTGTACGATTTAGATTAATACTATTTATTATTTGGTATTATTTTATTCAACCCGGTGGATGGGCCAACATCTGCCGGGTTTCTTTTATTTTATTACATATTGTTTATCTGTTATTTTCATGAAATAGAGTCCGGTCAATTTCTCAAGGTATTCGAAAACCTCTTCCCTGTCTTGGGTAACATCCAGTTTCCCTGTAATTTGTATGGTGCCTTTCATTGGATTGTCATAATGAAAAACAATGTCATAATATCGTTCCAGTTTTTTGGTTATCCGGTTAAAATCAGTATTGGAAAAACTAAACAATCCCTGGGTCCATAAGATATAGGGTTCTACATCCACTTTGCTTACACTGGTTTCTTTGCTTTTCCTGTTAAAATAAGCCCTCTGACCAGGTACCAATTGAATGGTCTTTTTAAACAGTCCGGCACCCGTTTCCTTTAAAAAAACCTTCCCTTCTACCAGCACCGTTTGAATGGAATAGTCTTCCGGATAGGCTGAAACATTGAACCGGGTTCCCAGAACTTCAACTTTTACATCCACCGTTTTTACCACAAAAGGCTGTTTATCATTTTTTTTCACATCAAAAAAGGCTTCACCGGTCAGAAACACTTCGCGGGTTTTGTCCACAAAACGGGAGGGGTAAATCAGGCGGCTGCCGGCATTGAGCCAAACGCTTGTACCATCTGCAAGGGTTATATCCGTACGGCTTCCGTAAGGAATTACCAGCGTATTCATTTTTGGAGGCTCATTGTTGTCTTCTTTTTTCAATACCTGAGCGTGGTTCAGAATGATTTCCCCCTTATCGGAATAGGCCAGTTCCGATGTACCCTGATTCAGTTTTATTTGCTCTTTATCTCCGATAATAAGCAGTGGTTCCTGTACCTGGGAAGGCAGTCCGGTATTTCCAGTAATACTTTGAGACTGCCTGTTCCCCATGTACAGGTAAACTAAACTACTTCCTATGAAAAAAAACAAGAATGCAACAGCAGCATAACGCATGATATTTCGAACAACCAAATGCCGTTTTTTCTGTCTTTTGGCTTTTCCCAGTTGCAGGATAATGCGTTTTGCCAGTTTCCTTTTCTCTGTTTCAGTCAACTTTTTTTCTTCATATTTCAGGTGATCTTCAAACTGTTTTTTTAGGATTTTTATCTGGGAAGCATGATTGGGATGGGTAACAAGATAGTATTCCCAATATGCATCAATTTCTTTGGAGGGATGGTATATCCATTTATAAAACAATGGATTCTCAATGAGTTGTTCGTAGAAGTCCATTCAAAAGGTTTAGTTAAAGATATAAGAGTAATCCGATGTAAAAAGGGGATGAATTTATTTTGTGTTGTAAAACAGTTGTTTAAATTTCAACTCAATGAGTTGTCTAAAAACCGGAAGGGTTAGGGGTTTTTCCCAGTTTGTTGCGTATTGCATTCAGCAAACGGTAGACCTGTTTTTTTACGGCTCCGGGACTTCGGTTAACAAATCTGCCTATTTCCTTATACGTCAACCCACTGTTAAATTTCAGGAACAGCAATTCTCTCTTTTTAACATCGAGGTTTTGCAACTCTGTTCGTAATTTTTGCAGGCAATCATCCGTAATTTCCTGTTCGTTCGCTTCAAGCTCAAATGTCAAATCAAACGGTTCTACCATGTGTTCGGGGTGACTGAATCGATTTTTCTCTTTCAGTTTTTTGTAAATAATCCGCTTCAGTATGATAAAAAGGTAATACTCCAGTGACTCTGGTTTTCGAAGAACCGAACCGAACGAATAAATATCGACAAACAAATCCTGAATGGCATCTTCAAGCAATGCTTTGTCGGAGGTTATTCGTGAACCGTATGAAAACAGCGCATCAATAAACTCATTGTAAATAGTTTCAAAAGCACCACGATCGCCTGAACGGAACTTCTCCCAGATAAATTGCCAATATTCCCTATTAACCAAATGATTCACATTAGGTTTCGTTAGATTAATGAATTTAAGAAATCGAAATTAATACAAAAACAGGATAAAAAAAAGAAATCCATACGATCTGTTTCTCTCTTTCTTTTAAATTTCTTCTTCCGGGTCTTTTGTTCCTGAAGAGATTTTTGTACCTTACCTCTCTAACGGGAATTGCTTTATCACGCGGCAACATGTATCTCATAATATCCTTTAAATCAAACTTATCACTATGAAATCAAAAGCTAAACTAAACCGAAGAGAGTTTGTCGGAACGGCAGCCGCAGCGGCTGCTTTCACGATTGTCCCCCGGCATGTCCTCGGGGGACTGGGTTTTGTGGCTCCGAACGATAAGCTAAACATTGCCTATATCGGATGCGGAACCCAGGGATTGCGGGAAATGTCCTCATTAATCCAGAATCCGAAAATACAAATTACTTCTGTATGCGATCCCAACAAATTCAGCACCAACTATGTCGACTGGTCCTTGCATGGGATCCGCAATGCCATTCGCCGGGTTCTTGAAGAACCTTCGTGGGGCGAAACCCTGAACGGTATTCCCGGTGGCCGGGATGTAGGCCGCGAGCTGGTGGAGAAATACTACGCCAAAAAGAACGGCGGAAGTTACAAGGGGTGTACCTCTTATGCTGATTTCAGGGAACAACTCGAAAAAGAGACGGGTTGTGATGCCGTGAAAGTAATGACCCCGGATCATCTGCATGCCGCCGTATCGGTTGCAGCGATGAAAAAAGGCAAACAGGTGGTTATCCATAAACCGATAGCCAACAGGATGCATGAAGCCATGCTGACCATGGATACGGCGAAGAAGACCGGAATGCGCACCCATCTGCTGGCCTACAGCAAACGTAGCGGCTACGGGGTGGCCCTGGAATGGATTCAAAAAGGGCTGATCGGGAATCTCCAGGAAATACATAACTGGTCGAACCGCCCGGTATGGCCCCAGTGGACGGCCAATCCGGAAGAGACCCCGGAGGTTCCTGAAGGATTTGACTGGGACCTCTGGCTGGGACCGGTTCCGCACCGTCCGTACCATCCGAATTATACCAATGCAGTGTTCAGAGGCTGGTACGACTTCGGAGGAGGAAGCATTGCCGATATGGGCCATTACAGTCTGTGGCCCCTGTTCCTGGAGTTTGGCATTGATACCGCTCCCCTCAGCGCTGAAGCCTACGGAACCACAACCTGTAAAATAGAGAACCATGTGAGCATGGGCGAACGGAACAATGTAGCTTTCCCCTATTCGTGTATTGTCCGGTTCAATTTTCCGGAACAGAAAAAGCTTCCGCCGTTTAAACTCCTATGGTACGACGGAGGAATAAAACCGGTAACTCCCGATGAACTGGATGCTGAAAATGCATCCCTGCCCCGTGAAGGGATGATGTTTGTGGGTGACAAGGGAAAAATTCTGGCCAGCTTCCATTGCGGGAATCCCAAACTGCTTCCTGAGAAAACCATGAAAGATAAACTGTCGGCGGCTGGCCTGGCGGAGCCTCCTGAGGAAAAGGTGGAACGGAATGATGACATGTGGATCGATGCCTTCCTGGCAGATGAAGAATCAGCCGGAACCTTTCTGCTGGCCCGTCCGGTGACGGAAACCATTCTGCTTGGGGCCGTGGCTTTGCGGGCAGGTACCAAAGTGGTGTATGATTCAGAAAAAATGAAAATCACCAACAACGACGAAGCCAACCAGTATCTCTTCAGGGAATACCGCAAGGGCTGGGAAATGTAAAAAAAACGAAATTATTAACCGGATTCCCTCGTCCCGGGGCGGGGGGCCATTCAACAAAGGAATACGATGGACAGAAGAAATTTTATAACCAAATCAATGGCTGCAGGGGCAGCCGGCCTTCTTGCCCCTTCGGTACTGAGTGCACCGGCCGGGAATCCGGTGCAGAGAGTGCGTAAAGACGATATTTCACTGGCCCAGTGGGCGTTGGTACAGGAAATCAGAGAGGGCAAATGGACCACATTGGATTTTCCGAAAGTAGCAAGGGAAGATTTCGGCCTCAACGGGATCGAATTTGTGAATACCCTCTTTGAGGTTCCCCATATGCAATACCTGAACCAGTTAAAGCGGAATGCCGACTCCCAGGGCGTGGATATGGTTCTCATCATGGTGGATGCGGAAGGAGATCCCTGTTCTCGGGAGAAAAAAGTACGGGAACAATATGCCATCAATCACCGGAAATGGATCGATATAGCCCATTACCTGGGATGCCATGCGATCCGGACCAACTGCCGGGGAACCAACGATATGTCCGGGGATGATGCTTTGAAATGGGCTACCGATGCCTATGGGATGTTGCTGGAATATGCTGTTCCGGCAAATATCAGTGTGCTGATCGAAAACCATGGGGGCTTTTCAAACGATCCGGACTGGATGGTAGCTCTTATGGAAGAGGTTGGAAGCCTCTACTTCGGGTGTTATCCCGACTGGCGGCAACCGGGACCGGATTTTGATAATGTCGAGTACCTGAGAAAAACCCTGCCCTACTCCGGAGGAATGTCCTACCGGAACCAGCCTACGGAAGAACTGACTGCTGAAATGATCAGAATGAGCAAAGACCTGGGCTACAGCGGGTGGTACGGAATTGAGTCTTCCGGAAGGGAAGCCATAAAACAGGGAAAGGAACTCTTGACAAAATACCTGAATGTATAAATCTACCCGCATCGCACCATAGAAAGGATTATGTATCTTTCTACGGCTGTCTCCTGAGATGCCGTGGGAGGAAGGGAGATATGTCTTTTCAGCGAATAAGTAAAAGTTATGAGAAGGGCAATAATGTATAAAACAAACAATATGCATCGAAGGATTGGACATTGGATGATGGTTCTCTTATTTGTTTTGGGATTGTCAGGTTGCCGGGTTTCGGCACAGAAGGAATATTCATGGCCTTGTTTTCATGGGTCTGACCGCACGAATAAGTCTTCTGAGACCGGTCTTCTGAAAGAGTGGCCCGGGGAGGGGCCCCGGTTGAAGTGGATTGCCACGGGGCTGGGTGAAGGGTACAGTACGGTATCGGTAGCGGATGGATTCATCTATGTTGCAGGTATGCACAATGGACAGACGGAGGTATACTGTTTGGATCTTGAAGGAGATCCGGTATGGATCAAGCCCAACGGAAAAGCCTGGTCTACCATGGCACCCCATGCAAGGAGCTACACCGGGGCCCGAAGTACACCCACCTGGGATGAAGGGGTTGTTTACCATGTGGGAGAAACCGGCCGCCTGGCTGCCTTTGAGGCAAAAACAGGTGAGGAACGATGGTTCAGGGAGTTAAAGGAGGATTTTGAAACCCCTGATACCGAATACGGATATTCCGAATCGGTGTTGATTGAGGGCGATAAGCTGTATGTCCGTCCGGCAGGCCCTAAAGGATACCAGGTATGCCTGAACAAGCACAACGGAGAGCTGATCTGGGCCAATACCGAAATTCCGGGAGTCGAAGGATACTCCTCCCCGGTAATGATGGAATGTTGCGGGTACCAACAGCTGATAAATGCCAGTTCGGATTGTTATTACGGGGTTTGCAGGGAAACAGGGGAACTACTCTGGAAAGTGGATTACCGGAACCGCCAGGGACTGAACATTACCGATGCCGTGGTTTTTAACGACTATGTGTTCATCTCAAGTGGATATGGAAAGGGAAGCATGTTGATCAATCTTCAGGCTTCCGGTGAAGAGGTGATACCCCAAACCGTTTGGCATACGGAACAGATGGACAACCACCATGGCGGTGTTATTCTTCATGATGGGTATCTTTATGGTTCGGGAAGCAATGCCAAATACTGGTTCTGCCTTGATTTTCGATCCGGAGAGCCGGTGTGGCAAACCCGGGGGAAAGGATCCATAACGTATGCCGACGGAATGCTCTACCTCCTGGATGAGCGGGGAAGCCTGAAGCTGGCGGAGGCTGCTCCCGGAGAAGTGAAGATTACCGGTGAGATTCAGGTGCCGGAAGGAGGTCCGGGAATGTTCTGGGCCCATCCGGTAGTGTGCAACGGAACCTTGTATATCCGCCATGCCAATACCCTTTATGCATACGATATCAAAGAGGAATAAATTACAACAGTCCGGGAATGATGGCTTTTCTATTTTCAGGATAGTACATGAATTCGTTGCGATACCACCGGTGATGATCCAGCGCCCGGGGGACTAAATTTACAATGGACCAGATCAGAAAAGAGAAAGCCGGCCAACTGAACGTAACTACAAAAAATCCTGTCCAGGTGATGATTTCACCCAGAAAATTGGGACACGATACATAGGCAAACAATCCCCCGTAGGGAATCTTATAGCCTTTGCCTTGGTTGTTCCTTAACTGAATAAGTATTCTGTCGTGATACTTGTTCATTGCAAAGCCTGTAAGAAACAAAATGGTGCCCAGGAACACCCGGAAAGAAAACCATTTTCCTGAATCATACGAAGGAGCATACAGAGCCAGCCAATACCCGTTCAGAAAGCCATTGATCAGATTGAAAAAGATTCCTGACAGGACAATCATCAAAGGCATCTTTTTCCCTTTTGTCCGTATCGTTAACGGATAAATAAAAGCCCTGTGGAAATAATGGAGGCACCATAAAGCGGTTGCCAGTATGATGAAGGCATTGATAACTTTTCCGTAAGTGAACACAAACCAGAGAAACACAATAACAGCAGGGGTTTCCATAATAAACCAGCCCAGGTTGTTGTCGATCATCCATCCCAGGTTGTATTTTGTATGTCTGCCGTAGGGTTGTGTCACATGCAACAGAATGGGAAAAAGGATCAAAGCCATCAGGATCCAGAACCAACTTATATTTCGTAATAATTCTTCCGACATATTATTCTTTAAGAAATCCGTTTTCTTTGTACCAATTGATCGTATCGATAAGCGTTCGTTCCAAAGGGCGGAGGGAATAATTCAGTTCATTCTGTGCTTTTTCGAAGGAGATTCTTTCAGGGCAATTGCCAATGATGTCCAAGGATTGAATCGTGTACAACGGGTCGTTATGAGCCAGTCGGGCATACATTTGTATAAACGGGCAGGCTATACGGGCCACAGAAGCAGGCAATACCTTGGTTGGTGTTTTCTTTCCCGACACTTCACCGATGAGAAGCGAAAGATTTTTCAGGGTATAATAATGCCCTGAGAGGATATATTTTTCCCCTTTCCGACCTTTGTCAACGGCACAGATAGCAGCGGCCACGACATCGCGTACATCCACCCAGTTGTATCCCCCCGGAACCAGCATCGGCAGCCTGTTGGTATACATTTTTCGTAAAGCCTGCCCTAAAAAGGAACGATTGAAATCATACGGGCCTATGACAGCCGTTGGATTTAAGATTACGGCATTCATACCTTTATTCACATACCTCTGAACCACCTTTTCGCTCTCAGCCTTGGTGTATTCATAAAGGGTATTTTCCGAATCAACCAGCGGTCTTTTTTCATCCAGGATCTCATCCACAGGGTGAATTTTATGGGCATGAATGCTGCTGAAATGTATGAATTTTTTCACCCCGGCCTCTTGGGCTGCCAAAAGGATATGTTCGGTTCCGGTAATATTTACCTGTTTAGAGCGTTCACTATTCCTGTTGTCAATTGTTATACGGGCGGCCAGATGAAAAACCACCTGCACATCCCTGCATAAACTTTTTAAGGAATCCCTATCGAGGAGGCTTCCCTGAATAAGTTCAGCCCCTGAATTCTCCAACCCGTTTTCAGAGGTATGGGCCAATGCTTTCACCCCGTATCCCTGTTTTTTTAATTCCCGAACGAGGCAACTCCCGATATGGCCGCTTGCTCCGGTGACCGCTGCTTTCATGTGAATCGTGAAAAATAAGAATTTAAAGCTACAAGAATTATTTGATACCTTAAAATAATAATACGGGGCAAGATACAAATAGGGTTCGATACCTGACTACAAAAACAGGGGGAGTGCGTAATTTTCAGCTTTTCCATTACCTTTAGTGTTGTTTATTTCTGCAGGTCGATGATTCATGACGATGGGCCGGTTAGCGTTTTTGGGATGTCTGAATGGTCCTGTTTATGCCACAGGGAATCTGCAGGAATCCTTACAATGCAATGCAAAACTCAGAAAAGGGAGAATGAAGTATCTAAAAGAAACCGACAAATTGCGACATTTTGAAATTGCAGCAGTGGTTGCCACTGGTTTCATGAAATATATTTTCGTGGACTGGTTAACCCTGCGGACCTTTTATATTGGTGTCGCCTGCATCTTCTGGTCGGTTTATATATATATAAGATACCGGAACAACAAACAGATTCTGCAGCATTGGGGGTTTCGTAAGAACCATTTCAAACAGACATTTTTTCTGATTACACCCTTTGCTTTTATTCTTATTGGAGCTATCATATGGTATGGTATTTCTAACAAGGTCCTCTTCCTTACATGGCATATCATTCCTGTTTTCATTTTTTATCCGGTGTGGGGAATCATACAGCAATTTCTCATGCTTGCTCTTGTTGCCGGAAATTTGCATTCGTTACCTACCTTACCGCTCAGTAAGGTTCAGATCATTCTTTTGACTTCCACCGTTTTTTCCCTGGTTCATTACCCCAGCCTTCCTTTAATGGTTTTTACTTTTTTTATGGAGCTGGTGTTTGCATTTGCCTATTTTAAATGGAGAAACCTCTGGCCGCTTGGTTTTTATCATGGGTGGGTAGCCAGTTTGCTTTTATTCTTTGTGCTGGGTCGGGATTTATGGAATGAACTGTGGATGGTTTTCCAGGGTTAAATATGAAAAAACCGTTTCAGGTCGGTTGCCTTTTTCAGCCGGTAGTGAACATACAACAAAAGCATGGCGATAAAGAAAACCGAAACCATCACAATCAGGCTCCATTTGAAATACACCGGGCCATACGTATAAACAGAAATTATTCCTTCTGTACAGATACACAACATCCCCGCAGCAATCATTGAATAAGCGATAATATTCAACCCTTTCTGCTTTGTTTTCCGAATCAAAGAAACGAGAATAAAAATCGTTACATAGACAACCAGTATGATCGGAATTCCCCGTTTTATTTCCCACGAGGTATCCCTGGCATACATATCGAAGAGGACAAAAAGGCTGGTAACCGATAAAAAACTGAGTGCCAGCATGAGGATGATTCTTTTTCGCAAAAATGTATTCAATGCAAAATTGATAACTAAAATCAAACTTATTGTTGCCGGATATCTTGACCATGTGATGTTTTGGGTTCCGACGAAATCAATAAGCAAAGTGATGACAATGGTAGAGATGAGAATCAATCCCGATATTTTCCAGAAGATTTTTCTTTTCTGCAGTGCGGATAATTGTTGATAGTCTGTGAGCATTTTTTCTTCCCGCGGCAGTTTCCCTGACTGTATAAAAGCCAGGTTGTCGGATGTTTTTTCGAGCAGCGGCTCTCCACATAACGAACAAAAATTGGCATTTTCTTCAACCTCTACTCCACAATTCGGACAGTGTATCATATGCTTTTAATCTTTTGTAATCGTTTCAACCGGGATTTTCTGATCGCGCAAAAAGCCCAGAAATTTTTCTTCAAATACCAGCGAATGCGTGATGTTGCCAAAGCTCAAGGTCAGTTTATTGCCAAAGCCAGCTACACCAACACTAATTTTCAGCATCTTGTTGGGCGGTGGCGGTGTCATGATGAAACAATCAATCAACCTGCCGGTTTCATCGGGTAACTCTATTTTTCCCAGGTTGGTTAGTACCCCACTGTACTGGCTTGTGCCCAGGGAAAAGTATTTCAGACGCAGGATCAAACTTTTCAGAAACAACGGTATTCCCCTGATAAACAGCTTTCTTTCGCTTCCCACGTTTCTTGAAATGTTTTTATTGATCAGCTTTTCATCGGTTTCAAGCATTATTTGATGATAAACCGATTTAACAATTTCATCAAATGTATAATGGCCAAGGCGCAAATCAATTTCCGGCATTACAAAGAGGGAAAAATTCCGCATGGTTTTCGATGGAAATATATTTCTCAGGTTTATAGGGACCTGAACACGTAGTTTTTTTCGTTTTTTATACTTGCTAAACCCATTCAGGGTTTCATAAATTTCCTGCAGGATAAAAAGATAAACCGATGCCAGATAAACCGTTATACTAACTCCTTTAAGGTGTGCAATCTTCTTCATTTGTTCCAGGGGCACGATGGCATTGATCCGGGTAAAACGGGGATACGTTTTTAATGAATAGGGCAGATGAAAAGCCTTTGATCGTTTTACCATGGGGGGGATTTCTGCTTTAAAGTACCGGTTGTACGCATCTTCGTATTTTTCTTCGGGAATACGATTCATTGTATCAGTAATTCTGTACCGGTCGGGGATTTCAGCGCCACATTCAGCCGAATAGAGGAGGAGAATGGTTCTGAAGAATTCAAAGGCCCCGCTGCCATCGGTTAAAATGTGCGAGCACTCAACGCTGATGTGGTTGCTCTTTACAGGAATTCGTAGTAATAAATGTCCTTTGGGAAATTTCCTGCACAGGGGTTTCTCATCGGGCTCAACGGGAATATGTCGCGGAAGATGCTCGAGGTAATACCAGAAAAAACCTTCCCGAAGTTGAACCATGAAAAACGGAAACCGCTTTTCGGCCTGTAAGACTGCTTTGCGAAACGGTTGAATCTTAACGGGTTGTTTTAATATTGCCGTGATCCTGAAAACAGCGGTAACATTTTCGTTGATAATGGCCGGATAGATCTTCGCCGCATTATCAAGGGCAAACCAGAATGTCCCGGGATTTGGAACCGTATGTTTGCTTTTGTTTTTCAACAATACTGTTTTTTATAAGTGCCTCATTCGTTGTTCAAATGTATAAATTATTCGGAACCGGTGTAGCATGATCCCGAAATCCTCAAGGGTTCTGCGGCGTTTGTTTTTACGTATTTTGAAATGGGTCAGGGTAAGCCCGGTATTTTTTAAACGGATTTGATAGATGGGCCACGCTACGGGAATGCATTGTGTAAGCGATTTCTGAAAGACTCAGTTCATTGGAAACGATCGGTTCTTTTGCCCCTTCCATTTTATGGGTCAGGTAAAATTTCTCGATGATAATTCCTTTTACCTCCGAAAAAAAGAATGGCAAGTCAGGAATAATCGTAATGGAGCTTTTCGCTCAGGTAATTGGAGAGGTTAACTTTGATTCCGGGGTTATTATTATTTTTCGATTACCATTATGCTGTCTATTCCGTTAGCTGATTATCTGAAATTTTTAATTCATAATTGTGGCACTATTTGTTCTTTATAGAGTTTGTAAAATGCTTTTTTGATTGCATTGCGCACCCGGTAATATTCGCTTAGAATGAATTCTTGCGTTCCGGTGACCTGGGAAGGGTCTTCAAAACCAATATGCAACCGATGTTTTACTTTTCCTAAAAAAGCCGGGCAGGTTTCATTGGCATGGTCGCAAACTGTGATTACATAATCCCATTCTTCCTTCAGGTATTCATCTACATTTGTTGGTTTGTGATGGCTGATATCGATATTCGCTTCATTCATTATTTGCATTGCTTTTTGATCTATCCGGGAGGCAGGCTCCGTACCAGCCGAAGCCACTTCAATCCGGTGGTCGAATGACTGTAAGAAACCGTGTGCCATTTGGCTGCGGCAACTGTTGCCGGTGCATAAAATCAGTACTTTCATGGATGATTTTTCAGATTAGGGAATGGGTTGATTTGTCAAATGGTTAATTGGTGAGATTGTTCATTTTTTGTTATTCGTTATTGGGGTATTTTCTTGTTTTAATTTCTGTTAGTAAAGTCCATACATTAACCCGGTAATTGTAGCCATTATTATCACCAGGATTACATATACCAATGTTTTTTGTGTTCCGATCACACCCCGAATGACCAACATATTGGGCAATGACAACGAAGGTCCGGCGAGTAGTAAGGCCAGTGCAGGGCCTTTCCCCATTCCAGCGGCGATGAGTCCCTGCAAAATGGGTACTTCCGTCAGCGTGGCAAAATACATAAATGCACCCACGATGGAGGCGAAGAAGTTGGAGAAAACCGAATTTCCGCCTACCAGGCCGGCCACCCATTCGTTGGGGATGACTCCTGCTATGGCCGTATCGTTGTGGGAGGAACCAAGCAGAAACCCGGCTACCAAAACACCGATAGCCAGCAACGGCATAATCTGTTTGGTGAAATCCCATGCCGAGAGGGTCCACGCTTTGTTGTCCGGGTCTTTTTTATCGGTTAAGGTAATGATGCTGAGTCCGGCAATGGCTACAACCATGGGTATCTGTGGGGAAGAACTTAAAAATGCAGAAGCTGCAGTGGCTAATGTTGCCAGCACTACATGTTGCCATTTGATTTTCAAAACGGCGATTAAGGAGTAAACAAGCACCAGTCCGAAAGCAGAGGTGATGTACCACTTGTTGGCCCAAATCCAGAACCAGATGCCATCGGTTACCCCATCGCCCGGTTTCCCCCAGTTGGCAAAAACCAGGATGAGCACCAGGGTGAAAAAATGCAGCGACGTTTGCCACATGGGGCGTTTTTCCTCGATATCCGGGAAATTGAGTTGTTCTTCCTGTTTTGCTTTTTCTTCTTTGCGATAGATAAGGGACATTACTGAGCCAATGACTACAGCGAAAAGTACAGCTCCGATTACCCGGGCAACCCCCATTTCAAAACCCAAAATGCGGGCTGTAAGAATAATGGCCAGAATGTTGATGGCCGGACCGGAATACAAAAAGGCTATGGCCGGCCCCAGGCCTGCTCCGCGTTTGTGAATGCTTGAAAACAGCGGTAAAATGGTGCAGCTGCACACGGCCAGGATGGTTCCTGAAACCGAAGCAATGGTATAGGCCAGCCATTTTTTCGCTTTGGCGCCAAAGTATTTCATGACCGCCCCCTGGCTCACAAAAACGGCAATTACACCGGCTATAAAAAAGGCCGGCAAAAGGCATAAAATGACGTGTTCCTGTGCATACCAGTTGGCCAGATCGAACATGGCCGCTATCGCCTCCGAGAATCGTGCGCTTTCGAGCGGCATAAAATAAGCAAAAACAAAAACAGCAACGATCCACCCTAAAATCTTACTCTCTTTTTTCCAGTCCATATAAATTTTCAGGGTTTTATTTTTTCAAACAACCCAAGCAATTTGGTGTTCAAGGTATTTTTTATCTCCTCCTCATTTTCGCCGATGGGCTTCACCGGAATTAAATCCATCACTTCATCCGGAGTTAACCCGGATTTGTAATACAGTTTGATGGCTTTTTTCAGGGTCGATTTGATCGCTTTTTTTGCTTCTTCAGGCGAGAGTCCGGTTTTAACAGCAATGGCTTCCATTTCCTGCCACTGGAACCAGAAACAGGTAGGCAACATGGCCGAAATAATGGCGTATGCTTCCAGTTTATACTCTTCGGTTTCGAATGTTTTTCCCAGTGGTTTAAACAGTTTTTTTGCTTTCTTTTTCTCGTGTTCCAACATAGCCGGATGAAAAGCTATTGGATTAAACCCTTCGTTAATAAACGAAGTAGCGTTGGGAATCATCCGCACGATGTTGGCGGTTTTCACCTTCGAAGCAATCTTTTCAATAGTAAGTTTCGGGGCAAGTGAAACCACGAAAGTTTCATCGGTTACCACCCCTGCAATTTTGTTGAGCGTATCCATAACCACCGGTGGGTGAACAGCAATTACCACTAAGTTTGCCTGAGCCGCATCTTCGGGTGTTTTGGCTTTTTTTACTGCCGGAAAATTACTTGCCAATGCATCGAGCGTTTCACTGTTCGGTTCATATACTTTTACCGAATCGAATTCAACAGCTTTGTTTTTGAATCCTTCGAGGAAAATCTTTGTAATCCTTCCTCCTCCGATAAATCCTATGGTTGTTTTCAT
>CAYPAW010000024.1:0-5927 GCA_964408795.1 uncultured Mariniphaga sp. | reverse complement strand
GTCCCGATTCGCTGCGCTCATCGGGATTCGTTCCACCTTCACCTTTCAGTTCTCCGGCAGACGCCGGATCCTGAAAGCTGGGTGTCACTGAATCGGTTGACGGTTGTCGGTTCTTCACCTTTCCACCTTTCCACCTTTTCACCTTATCACTTTTCCTGGTTCCTGGTTCTTGGTTCCTGGCTCCTGGTTCTTGGTTCTTGGTTCCTGGTTCTATTCTTCCTTATAGGCTTCGAGGAGTATTTCGAGAATCTTTTTCCCTGCGGCAGCCACGCTGGTACCGGGGCCAAAGATGGCCACTGCACCGGCATCGTAGAGGAACTGGTAATCCTGGTGGGGGATCACGCCTCCACAAACCACCATGATATCCTCTCTTCCCAGGCGGCTGAGTTCCTGGATAACTGCGGGAACCAGGACCTTATGGCCAGCAGCCAGCGAAGAGACTCCCAGTACATGGACATCGTTTTCGACGGCTTGTTTAGCAGCTTCCTCCGGAGTTTGGAACAGAGGCCCCATATCCACATCAAAGCCAATATCGGCATATCCGGAAGCCACCACTTTTGCCCCCCGGTCGTGGCCATCCTGCCCCATTTTGGCAATCATGATGCGGGGTTGCCGTCCTTCCAAGGCAGCGAACTTACCAGCCAGCTCCTGAGCCTCTTTAAAGGTTTCTTTGTTTTGGATTTCCGATTTGTACACGCCTTCCAAAGTTCTGATTACAGCTTTATACCGGCCCACTACTTTTTCACAGGCCAGTGAAATTTCTCCCAAAGATGCACGTTTTTTTGCAGCTTCTACTGCCAGGGCCAACAAATTTCCTTCTCCGGTTTCAGCCGACCGGGTGATCGCCTGCAAAGCAGTCTTCACGTCTTCTTCATTTCGTTCTGCCCGCAATTTTTTCAACCTTTGTATCTGTGATGAACGAACCGCCGTATTATCAATCTCCAGAATATCAATCGGTTCCTCATTATCGGTACGGTATTTATTGATCCCCACAATGGTTTGTTTCCCGCTGTCGATTCTGCCCTGAGCGCGTGCTGCTGCTTCTTCAATACGCATTTTCGGGATTCCTGTTTCAATGGCTTTGGACATACCGCCCAGTTTTTCTACTTCTTCGATCAGCGACCAGGCTTTGTGTGCCAGTTCATGGGTCAGGGATTCCACATAATAGGACCCGGCCCAGGGATCGACCGCCTGGCAGATGCCTGTTTCGAGCTGAATATACAGCTGTGTATTCCGGGCAATGCGGGCTGAAAAATCGGTCGGCAATGCGATGGCTTCGTCCAGCGCATTGGTATGCAAACTTTGGGTATGTCCCAGAGCAGCTGCCATGGCCTCGATAGCGGTGCGACCCACATTATTAAAGGGATCCTGCTCGGTAAGCGACCAGCCGGAAGTCTGCGAATGAGTCCGCAGGGCCATCGACTTTGGATTCTTCGGGTCAAACTGCTTCACCAGCTTTGCCCAGATCATCCGGGCTGCCCGCATCTTGGCTATCTCCATGAAATGATTCATCCCCACAGCCCAGAAAAACGACAGACGGGGAGCAAATGAGTCAACCTCAAGACCGGCATGGATCCCGGTACGCAGGTATTCCAATCCGTCGGCCAGGGTGTAGGCCATTTCAAGATCAGCCGTAGCTCCTGCCTCCTGCATATGATACCCCGATATGGATATGGAATTGAATCGCGGCATATGCTTCGAGGTATAGGTAAAAATATCCGCAATAATCCGCATGGAGAATTCGGGAGGGTAGATATAGGTATTCCGGACCATGAATTCCTTGAGAATGTCGTTCTGGATCGTTCCGGTCAGTTGCTCCAAGGTGGCTCCCTGTTCCAGGGCTGTAACAATATAAAAGGCCATCACCGGCAATACGGCTCCGTTCATGGTCATGGATACGGACATTTCATCCAGGGGAATCTCATCAAAGAGAATCTTCATGTCGAGAATCGAGTCAATAGCCACCCCGGCTTTCCCTACATCGCCGATCACCCGCGGATGATCTGAATCATACCCCCGGTGAGTGGCCAAATCAAAGGCTACCGATAATCCCTTCTGACCGGCCGCCAGGTTGCGGCGGTAAAAAGCATTGGACTCCTCAGCCGTCGAAAAACCCGCATATTGCCGTATCGTCCAGGGTCGCAGAACATACATCGAGGAATAGGGACCCCGTAAAAACGGCGGTAACCCTGCTGCATAATTCAAATGCTCCATGCCCTCCAGATCAGCCCTGGTGTACATACTTTTTACCGGAATCCCTTCCGGAGTTAACCACGGAACATTGCGATTTTTAGACGCTTCGCCCAAATGACCGTTTCTCGTTTCGTTAATCTCTATTCTTTTAAAATCGGGTCGCATAATGCAAAATGTTAAATGAACTTTTAGAATCAAGAACCAAGAATCAAGAAGCAAGACAAATTATTAAGTTTTCAAATTCATCCTGAATAAATAAATCATTTTTGAACCTGATGCAATAAAGTTTGTATTTCTTTTAATTCATCAACCGACAAATAATTTATATCTGTTGCAAGAATTAATTGGGTTTCCAATTCGAAGGCAGAACTCAATGCAATATCCAGAAATCGAATAAATTCTTTATCCGACGGTCGCCCCGAACCTTCAGCAATATTAGAAGGAATAGAATAGGCACTTCTGAGAATTTGTGAAACCAGAACATACTTTTCTTCAACAGGAAAATTCTTCATTGTAATAAAGACCTCTTTTACCAACAACCGGGATTTTTGCCATATTTTCAAATTTTTAAAATTGTGCATCTTGATTCTTGGTTCTTGATTCTTGGTTCTTGATTCTTGATTCTTGATTCTTGATTCAGAGATTCTACATTTTTAACAATTCCTGATACTTCTTTAATTCCTCCACAAGATTGCTTGTACGATGAATAAAATTTGCTATTCCTTTCTTTTCCAGTTCCGTTCTGGCGGGAGGATTTCCTGCTATGATCAGGATTCCGGATTTTATTTTTTTTGCGATTTCCGGCGCCAGGGTGGCATATTCCTCATCGGAACTGCATACCACGATCAGGTCGGCTTGTGTTTTTTCAAGGGCTTTTATTCCTTCCTCTACCGTTTGAAAACCCAGGTTGTCGATCACGTTAAACCCGGCCACTGCAAAAAAATTACTGCTGAACTGAGCACGCGCTTTGCGGATGGTCGGGTTGCCCAGAGGCAGGATAAATACCTCTGGTCGTTTGTTTTTCTTGGCATATGCATCTGTTTTATAGCGCAATTCTTCGAAAGGCCTGGCTGCCTGGTAAGGTGTAAGGGTTTCCACTTCAGCCTCCTCCACGGTGAAATCCTGCGGGGTAAATATCAACCTGTTTATGTCGGGATCCAATCGCTCCGAAATATCGGGAAACTGGTTAATTCCCAGCAGATTTTCCTTTTGGAAAGCATACTTTTTATCGCGTTCCGTAACGATCCTTTTTATTTCGCCCTGCACAAAACCCTTACGCAAAGCCTTCAGAAATCCGCCCTGGTCCTGCACTCTAAGGAAGAGGTCCCAGGCTTCCCTGATAAATGCATCGGTAAGATTCTCAATATAGTAGGAGCCGGCTCCGGGATCCATGGTTTTATCGAAATGCGCCTCCTCCTTCAACAGGATCTGCTGGTTCCGGGCCAATCGTTCGGAGAACTCACGGGAGGTTCCGGATAGTACGTCAAAAGGCTCCACAGTGAGGGAATCAGTCCCTCCCAGGATGGCTGCCATGGCTTCGGTTTGGGTCCTCAGCAGATTAACATACGGATCGTAAAGGGTTTTATTGGTTTTCGCGGTTTCACAGTGCATAACCATTCGTGCTGCATCTTTGTCCTTCGGATGAAAACTTTCGACAATTCTTGCCCACAGGTAGCGGGCTGCCCGCAACCGTGCGATCGCAAGAAAATAGGGGCCCGAAATGCTGAAATTGAATTTGATCGTACGCGCCAGCGTATCAACCGCTATTCCGGCCTCTGTGAGGCGAATGAGGTATTCCGCACCCTGTGCCAGTGTAAAGGCCAGTTCCTGAACCAACGAGGCCCCACTGTTGCCAAAAAACGCACCATTCACACCAATGACCCGGAACCCGGGTATTCCAGCCGCTCGCTGAACCCCCTCCTTCAATTTTTCAAAGGCGGCTTCTTCAGATCCCTCCTCAAATTTCCCTCGAACCGCCAGCATTGCCAACGGATCAAAAGCCGAAGAAGCATGTACCCGGCGGATATCCCATCCACGATAGTATACAAAATCGGCAAACGCTTCCACACAACGGCAATTCCTACACGGACAAACAAAATTAATCTCACAACGATCGGGGGTAAAATCCTTCAGGAGAGCATCCAGTTGCCTGCATTGTATTTCTGCAGTGCAATCAAAATAAAACCCCAAAGAAGTTACTCCCTGTTCCAGAATCTTCCGCGCTTTCTTATTCCCTTCTTCAAAATCCTGCACAAACAGATTCTGGCGAATAAGCCATCCGGGATGAGATCGCCCCCCCCGTGTGAAAGGAAAAACCCCCGGAAGGGAATCGGTATATACCGTATGATCCAAATCCTCCAAACGATAATAAGGCCTTACATCCAATCCTTCGATGGTATGCCAGATCAGGGTACGGTTATAATCCCTCCCTTTCAGGTCACTTCGTATTTTTGCTTCCCATTCATCCGTTGGGACCGGAGAAAAAGCAGAAAAAAGATGTTGTTTTTTATTCGTCATACTCAGACATTTTGCTGATCCGGATGCAAAAATAGTGGTTTTATATTACCCGCTCATGATTTACCCTGGTTTTTAAAAATCGTCTTCTACAAAAAAACGGATCTGAGGTCTCCATTACTAAGTCGCCGAATCAAACCGATTCTGCCCTGTCGTGTTTTTCCGGCTTCTTGAAGAAAAAAAAATTAACAAAATTTAACACCTGCTGAAATGCCTTTCATATATGGGGATTCAGATGATATGTTGAAAAAGTTATAAAAAAATGTATTCCTTTTATAAACAAAATACTCTTTTATCTCTTATAGATATACAATAAACAACATCAGGCCTATTTAAGTTAAAAACCAAAGAAAAGAGAAATGATGAAAACACAAGCGATCAAAATAATTTTAGGAATTGTATTTGCAGGGTCAGTAACCCTGGTAAGTGGAAGCGAGCTGGCGAAGATAGCGCCCTTTACAGACGAAGTAACGGAAAATGACTTGTCGTTGGAGCCTTGGATGACCCTATCCATCCTTTCGGAATCAGAGTCTGCCTGTGCAGGTTCTCTGGTTGACATAGCACTCTCGAACCCTGATTTTTCGATTCTTGCCGCAGCTGTTTCGAAAGCAGGGCTGGCAGAAAAACTATCAACGGAAGGTCCGTTTACCGTATTTGCCCCTACCAACAAAGCCTTCGAAACTCTTTTTGAGCAATTGGAAGTTTCAGGGATAAGTGATCTGACGGCTGATCAACTGGTGCCGATACTAACGTATCATGTCGTGTCCGGAGAATTATTATCATCCAATCTTCTACGTGGAGAGATTGAAACGCTCAATAAAACCCGCAAACTGGTTATTGACGTAACCGACGGTGTAAAGATTAACGAAAGTCGTGTGATTCAAGCAGATATTAAGGGTAAAAACGGGATCATCCACGCGGTGGATAACGTTTTACTCCCGCAATAATCTTTTGCAATGAACAGGAATTGGCTGTCTGAAAGGCCTTTGTGACACAATGATCCGAAACGGGTATTCGGAGGTTCACAAAACTTTTCAGACGGCTTTTTTTTTGTATATATCCAAACGTAGTTTTTCCCCCGCCACGAATACCTGCTGCTGATACCCTGGTTGTTTCAGTCCCGGTTTTATTTTAAAGCCGAATTGCTATCTTTAAGTTTTTCAAACAATGAAGATACATTTTATTGCTATCGGCGGAAGTGCGATGCACAATCTGGCTAT
>CAYPAW010000023.1:0-2678 GCA_964408795.1 uncultured Mariniphaga sp. | reverse complement strand
TACCACCACATTTTAAAGGGTTTGTATTCTTCCATATCCAGAAGGTGTTTTTGTATTTTATAGCATTCGAGTTTAATGAGGTGTTTATAGCTCACGGACCGTTTGAGTGCCCGGTGCCGGATTGTTTCCTGAAGCCTGTCTTCGAATGCCTGTATAAACACTTTTTTCCCGTTTGGTTTTAAGGTCACTCTGTTTAATTTTTCTTCGAAATGATCATCCCGGATCATCTTTTTGTTCATAACTTTAAAGATCACCCGGTCTACCAACAGGGGTTTAAATATTTCGGCCATATCCAATGACAACGAATATCGTCTTTCGCCCGGAGAATGGAGGAAACTGATTGCCGGATTAAGCTGGGTTTGATGGATTGCTCTCAGACATTGACTGTAACACATCATGTTGCCGAAAGAGATCAGTGCATTGACTTCGTTCTCCGGTGGCCGGTAACTTCTTCCTCCCATAGGGAAATCGTTGATGATGAGGTCAAATGCCTGATAGTAATTTTTCCGGATGTTCCCTTCAATGCCCATCAATTCATCAATTTCGCCTGTTTTATGAATTTGACTTGTCAGGGTGTCTATAGCTTCAATTAGAGGAATCAGGTCTTTTCCTCTTGAATTGTAGTATTTCAGGTTTTTGGCCATGTTAAATGCAGATCCATCAAGGATCTTCTGAGCAATGATCATTCTTGTTTGTTTGGATGTATGTTTTTTCACCTGGGCCAGCAGCATTTTCCCGGAGATAAGAGCTTCCCGAGGCATAAATGATCCGGTATAATTTTCGTAATAATCAAAAAAATGAACTGGCACTTGTTGTTGTCCGAGGAAATTATATAGCGAAGCGTTTGCATCCAGGTTTCCGAAGCAATATAGTTCACCTACATTCTCAACAGGGAGGAACCGTGGTTTTTGTTCGTTGCCCTGCTCGTCGTAGGGAGTAAACTTCAATGTGTTGTCTTTTCGTTGAAGCCGACCCGGATTAAAAAGGTAGTATGTTCGCTTCATAGCCTGCTGTTAAAATGTAAGTTCCGTCCATCTTTGGAGGAAAAACATCGTAAACAAAGTAAAAAGGCACACCATTCTTATCATACGCTTTAATTATGACTTTGAGCTTCCAGGAACCGAAAATGGATGATCGAATTGCTTTGTTCTCATGTTCCTTTTTTATTGAAAATAAACTTACATTTTGTAACGTATAAATTGTTACCTAAAAAATTAGTTTTACGCATCTTCGGATTCCCCGCTCCAGCAAAAATCAAAATAGCTGCATTTTTTGCAGCGGCTTACAGGAATCTTCGGTGGGCATTTTTCCGAGTGAATGATTTGATCAATCTTTTGGATCATTTCTGTGATAGCATGTCTGTCGGGGGTATTCAGGAATACTTCTGCAGTTTTATGCAGCCGGGGGTATTCAAGCAGTCCGGAGCAGTTTTTAACGCCGTTTTTTTCCAAAACATACAGATAATATTTAACCTGCCATTCATGCGCTTCCTCGTGTTTGTCCGACTTTTTAATTTCGTGAACTATCTTATTTTTGGTGTCGTAATAGTCGATTTTTATGCCGTCGAGTTCAATCTCTTGATACCTTTTGCTCCGGCGGGGATACGAAGTTTCGTGGATCAGCTTTCCTTCGTAGACCAGATCTGAGGTCGATTCCATATGAAAGCCGTTTGCGAACAGCCAGAGTTTCCGGTGGCATATGAGGTAGTAATTGAAATGAGTGCCTGTGATGCGCATGGTTTTTACGATTGAAAAAGTATTGATTCGGATGGAGCCTGGTTCGCTTGTGGAGGACCGTGTTGGTTTTGATACATCGTTATCAGCGCTAAATAACTACGGAATGAATCAAAAAGGCAAATCATCATCGTTAAAATTTTTAGACATTTTATGAATCTCAGAATAAATTATCTGTTTTACATGATCTTCCAGCCATTGTATTTTGAAATCGAACCAATCCTGGCGAAAAGGGGAATGGTCGATAATGGCTTTAAAATGACCAAACGGTTTATGGTGGCTTAATGCATAAAAAAGCTCTTCCTGCAAAATTTCATCTTCCACATTTTTGGCAAAGGATTCCATGATTCTGAATGATTCGTCGGAATCAAGCGGCTCGAAAACATAGCACTTATCCCAGCTTTCGTGTTTCAATTCTTCCTCTTCCAAATCAATGCCGGTTACCATCTTGAACTCGTACGGGTCATCCATCATCGATTTGGGGACATCTTCCATTTCCAGGGTTTCTGGGTTGAGGTAGCAGATAAATCCGGCGTCAATCGACTGCGCTATTGGATTGATGATTGGGGTAAATTTTTCAGGCAGTTCGTATTCATCGGATTCTTCACCACAATCGCAAAACTCTCCGTAGGGACAGGTTTCAGGGTCGCCGGTACACAGTTCCAGGTCCATTCCCGACGAAGGGAGGTACTGCACTTCGTGTTGCCAGTTGGTGGTAAGCACTTCATACAGCCATTCGGGTGGAATATCAGGCGGGGCATCTACCAACTCGATATTCAGGGATTCGAATACCTTAAAAATGGCCTCGTTTACTCGTTGCCACTGGTCGCCCTGCAACTGATTTATTTCCGGAAACACTTCCTGTTTTATGCCGGTCAGTTCTTCAAGGGTTTTAAAAGGAACCAGCGCCAGTTCAGAAATCACGTCATCATCTTCCAGATGTGG
>CAYPAW010000022.1:0-15428 GCA_964408795.1 uncultured Mariniphaga sp. | reverse complement strand
TTAACCCCGACTTAGATGAAGTTAAACTTTGGAAGAAAGTTTTACTGAATCTTAGTCGCTGTCGGAGACAGGAATAATTCATGAATTATTCGGGTTAAAAGAAAAAAATTCCGTCCCTGTAGCATAAGACCGGAAAAGTTGCGTTTTTGGGATGTATTTCGTATATTAAACGGAACATTCCAGAAAGCTACAACAGGGTGAACAAAGCACGACCAAAAAAAATAGCCGCTGCAGAACATATTCTTGAGCAGGAACGCGAGGATCTCTATCAGATTGTGACCGGGAATGGCCTCGATGATTATGCCAGCCCGAGGGATTTCCTGTTTCTTATCGAAGAGGCGGCAAAATACAAGATCAGATCCTTAGGCCTCCCCGAAAAGCTTACCCAATATTACCTGAACAAAATATGCGATATCTATGGTCCCTATTCCGAAGACCAACCTCATTCCAACAAGAAATACTACGACAACGATTTTTACCTGTCAGACTGAGTCCGGAAGACGAAGCAACCGGGGAGAAAAAGGAATTCGATGAAGTAACTTTTCCCAATCAGGGTTGTGCTGTCGAAGATAACGATATGCAAAATCCAATTTCCTGCACACCGGATAATACTGTCCTTGTTTTTGCGTTAAACGATAGATCCGGTAAGATTACGTTACATTTGAACTATCCTCAATGAAGTGTAAAAAAGGAGATATTCTGGCATCGGTTTTCGTCACCGTTATTTCGCTTAGTGTCTATTTGTATCTGTTTGCCTATGCCGATCGGACGATTGTATTTCTGTATGAGCATCTGGGATTGAACCCCTTTGATAAAATGACAACCGGACGATACTGGATGGCAGGATTGATATTGAGTGGTTTTCTGTCTGTTTTTTATCTGATTTATCGTTTGATTGCACGATGGATCTTTCCGTCAGAGGATGTTTCCTGGCTAACCGTAGTCAGAAATTCTGCGCTTCCCTTGATTGCCGGCATTTTATTTATTACCATGACGTTCGGTGAGCCAGTCATGCCCTTTTCCATCGCAATCGGGTCAGCCCTGGCTTTAATCGTTGGCATGGCCATAGGATTCAGTGTAGTAGATGATTTCCTGAACGATGTCAGGTCAACCTTTGTTTATTTGATAGGGAGCCTTGGAATGGTTCCTTTTCTTATGCTTTTCAGGTTGTTGGAATTGCCAGGGAAAGGAGGACTTTCAATGATCACATCGGTAACGATCGTATGGATGACCCTTATAGGGGGATTTGTCTGGTTATTCCTATTCTTTCGGTTAACAAAACACCGGAGCATGCAATGGAAAAATGTGATCAAAGGCACATTGGCCATTGCATATATAGGGCTTCCCATGCTGCATTATTTTCTGGCTACTCCGAAAGGAATTCCCTATATTACAACAGCGGAGAACTTCTTCGCTAAAAAAATGATGGTAAGAATAGCTAACTGGATTCTTTTGGTTGGAATCGTATTTATGGTTGATAAACTGTCACAAAAGAGATTATCGGGGAATAAACCCTATCCTCAGAAGGATCGGTAAGGATGTATGGTATGTTTTTATTATCTTTCCAACCGGTACCCTACGTGTAAGTTTATAACTGTGATTAAAAAGTGCAGAAATTTCTGATTTTACTGACTGTCTGTACACTCATCACCGAATCTGTTTTTGCCGCCATCGTACGGATTCCGGATGATTTTACAACCATACAGGAAGGAATCGACGATGCTTCCTCCGGGGATACCATCCTGATTGCCCCGGGAACGTACTACGGAAACTTCGTGGTTACAAAAGCGCTTACCATCGGTTCGGAATTTTTGCTCACCGGAGAGGTATCTGTCCTTAGCGAAACCATTATCGATGGCCGTATGGGAACGGTATTTACCATTACGGATCCCAAGGATACCCGGTCAACGATTACCGGATTAACGATCCGGAACGGGGAGGATGGATTCATGGTCTCCGCACCGGTGAACCTGGTAAACAACATTATTCTGAACTGTGTGGATGGCATTGATTATGAAACGGGAGGTGGAGGACTTTGTCGTAACAACCAAATCCTGTACAATGGGGATGATGGCATTGACCTGGACGGAACGTTGGATCATCTGGTGATTGAAAACAACATCGTATCGTATAATGTGGACGATGGCATAGAGATCCGGCTTCATTCGTATACCGGAGAAACAGCCTATTGCAAAATATCCGGGAATCAGATCAGCCATAATTTTGAGGACGGAATTCAGTTTATTGATTATCCCGATACATCGAGCAGGATCTATGTGATTGAACGCAACCTCATCCATGACAACCGGATGGCAGGTTATCGCTACCAACGGACGGGATACAACCTACAGCGATATCCAAACTGTGGTGATCTGCGGAGAGATTCGAACAACCGAATATGTATCCATCTGCCAGGGCGAAAAGTACAAAGGATGGGACCTGAACGGGCAGTATACCGATACCCTTACAGCGGTGAATGGTTGCGATAGCATGGTGACAACCCACCTAACCGTGCATCCGGCGTATGAGATAACGGAGGAGGTAACCCTGTGCGAAGGCGAAAACTATAAGGGTTGGGATAGGGAAGGAACCTACAGGGAATACCGGATTTCTGTGTCGGGGTGCGACAGTACGGTTACGACCAGGCTGTTCTTCTACCCTTCCTTTGTGCCGGAAATTCGGGTGGAAGCCGACACACTGAGGGCTGACGATACCTATCTTGCGTACCAATGGAGGGACGAAGCCGGAAATATTCCCGGAGCGAACAACCCCGAATATGTCATCAGCCGCTCTGGAACCTTTACCCTGGTGGCAACCGGTGAAAACGGTTGTCAGCATGTTTCTGAGCCTGTTCAGGTAATCCATTCGGCAAGCCCGGACCTGACAGAGATCCTGAAATATGCTGTTATTCCCAATCCCAACCAGGGGAGCTTTGTCTTCCGGATGGAATCCGGAAGGATCCATGATTTAACCCTGAAGCTGATGTCTGCCACCGGACAGGTGATCGAAGAACGAAAGATTCGCTATGCACCGGTTAACCACACCGAAGAGTTTGCGGCTTTTCATGTTCGCAAGGGAATCTATTTTCTGGTTATTTCATCGAATGATTTTCAGAAAACCGAACCGATCATTATCCGGTAATATACATTCACTTTTTTTACCTATATTTGAAATTACCACAAGATTTGGAAAGATAATAAACAGAATTTCAAGTGGATTTCCGGTGCTGTGCAAAAGATAGAATGGAAAAAAAAGACCCGGAAAGTTTGTATCTTCAGGGTTATAAATTAAACAGTGTCCAATGCAATATGCACGTTCAAAACATTTTGTTTTTTCGTGTTCCGGGAAATTTCAGAACGCCTATACAAAAATGCAACCTCTATACAGCACCTTTTGGAACCGCAAAAATAGGTATGTACCGGAAACATTAAAATAAATGGTTGAAGATGAATCCTACCTTTGCCATATGGCTTTTTATCAGTCAACAACAAAATGAGCGTATCCTGCAAGATTTTCTTTTACCGGAATATACTGTGACAGGATGCACCCGTGTTGAGGAGGTACGGACCCATGAACCCGGTGTTATTATCATTGACACCACAATGCTGGAAAAGCACAACAAAGTGTTGGCCCGTTTGAGAAAAGAACAACGTTCATGGGCCCTTTCTGTGTTATTGGTTACTGAAAAGCGGGAGATCAACATTGCCGGTTCGTTTCTTGGGACGGTCATTGATGAAGTTATAGGTATGCCGGTTCAAAAAACGGAACTGTTTGCCAGGATTGAGATGCTGCTCCGGAATCAGGAACTGACCCTACTCACGAGCAAACTGAGAGAAGATTTGTTGTTACATAAGCACCGTCAGGAATTACTCCAAATAAGGGAAGAAAGGTTTCGGATTATTTTTGAAAACAGCCTGGCTGTGATGTTGCTGATTGATCCTGATTCGCATCGGATTGTTGCAGCCAATCATGCTGCCGAAAAATTTTACGGATGGAAACGCGGCCAACTTGAGAAAATGCTGATTGATGATATCAACACCCTTTCACAAGGGAAAATCAAAGCCGAGATGGCGAAAGCCCGGAGCAGCGAACGCATTTATTTCCGGTTCTCCCACCGCCTGGCAAATGGCGAAATACGCGATGTAGAAGTGTACAGCGGAAAAGTGGAGATTGAAGGAAAAGATTACATGCATTCCATTATTCACGATGTTTCCAAACAGGTAGAAGCCGAAAGAGCTCTTCAGCATAACGCGAAAATACTGCGATTGTTTGTTCAGTATTCTCCGGCCTCTATTGCGATGTTCGATACCCAAATGAGGTACCTCGTTTACAGCAACCGTTTTCTTAAGGACTATGATTTGGGTCAGCGGGATCTTACCGGACTTTCACATTACGAGGTCTTTCCTGAGATTTCACAGCACCTGAAAGAGATTCATCAACGGAGTATGAAAGGGGAAGTCATTTCAGCAGACAACGATCCTTTTTTGAGAGCAAACGGTACCCTCGACTGGATACGTTGGGAAGTACGCCCCTGGTATGAAGATGAAACCCGCATCGGAGGGATCATTCTGTTTTCGGAAGTCATAACCGAACGCAAAAAAGCCGAAGAGGAAATCCGGCAAAGCGAAGAACGGTTTAAAGCGCTTCATAATGCATCTTTTGGCGGAATTGCCATTCACGATCAGGGAGTAATCCTTGCCGTAAACAAGGGATTGTCAACCCTTACAGGATATTCAGAAGAGGAGTTGACTGGAATGGATGTGCTGAATTTAATATCCGGGAAGAAGCAACCTTTTGTAAAAGAAAAAATGAAAACCGGGTACGAGCAACCCTATGAAGCTGTTGCCCTGAATAAAAACGGGAAAGAATTTCCGGTGAGAATTGAAGCCCGGAATGTTCCGTATAAAGGAAAAATAGTGCGTGTGGCTGAGTTCAGGGATATTTCAGAGCAAAAAAGAGCCGAAGAAGAAATTCGGAAAAGCGAAGCGAAATTCAGGATGGTTTTTGAATCGGCCAATGTTGGCAAATCCATAACCCTCCCGGGAGGAGAAATCAATGTGAACCAGGCATTTGCTGATATGCTAGGCTATTCGCGCGAAGAACTGAAAAAGAAAAAATGGCAGGAAATTACCCCTCCGGAGGAAATACCACAAATTGAGATAATATTGAATCCATTTTTTGAAGGAAAGATGGATTCTACCCGTTTTGAAAAAAGATATATCCATAAAAACGGTTCTCATATTTGGGCCGATGTAAGCATTCGTTTGATGCGCGATTCAGAGAATAAGCCGCTTTACTTCATTACCACAGTAATAGACATATCCGAACAGAAAAGAATGACCATCGAGCTTTCAGAAAGCGAAAAACGTTTTCGCACCATGGTCGAAGGAGCGCCCGAACCGATTTTCATTCAGACGGAACAGCGTTTTGCTTACCTGAACCAGCCTGCGCTGAAGTTGTTTGGAGCCAAATCGGAAGCAGACCTGTTGGGGAAACCGGTAATAGATCGTTTTCATCCCGACTTTCATGAGCAGGTGAAAAAGCGGATTCAGAAACTCAATGAACAACGAAAACCAGTCCTCACCCCGATGGAACAAAAATATATCCGGTTAAACGGGGAAGAGGTGTGGGTTGAAACTACCGGTGAACCCATATTCTATCAGGGAAAACTTGGCGCACTCGTTTTTGTACGCGATGTTTCGGAACGAAAAAAAGCCGAGGAAGCTCTCTCACACTCCCATTATCTGATGAAGTACATTATTGAACACGATCAGAATGCCGTTGCCATTCACGATAAGAACCTGCGTTATATTTATGTTAGCCAGCGTTATCTTGAAGATTACAGACTCAAGGATCAGGATATTATAGGGAAACATCACTACGAGATTTTTCCTGATATTCCTGAAAAGTGGCGTGAGGCCCATCGGAGGGCTTTGGCAGGTGAGGTGATACGCTCTGAAGAAGACTTTTTCGTGCGTCAGGATGGTACGGCAGACTGGACCCGCTGGGAGTGCCGCCCCTGGTATGAAGCCGATGGTTCCATTGGCGGAATGGTGCTTTATTCCGAACTGATCAACGAACGGAAACAAAAAGAGCTGGAGATAACCCAGCTGAACCAACGGCTTGAAATTTTGATTGACGCCATACACCAGCTGGCTGCAGCTCAGTCTCTTGGCAAGATTCAGGATGTTGTGGCCAAATCGGCCCGAAAATTAATCGGTGCCGACGGGGCAACGCTGGTATTTCGGGAAGACAATCAATGTTTTTACGTGAACGAGGATGCTATTCAACCCCTTTGGAAAGGGAAAAGATTTCCCATGAATTCCTGCATCAGTGGCTGGGTGATGCGACACAAAGAGCCGGTGGTTATAGAAGATGTTTTTAAGGATGACCGCATCCCAAAAGATATTTATGAACCCACATTTGTAAAAAGCCTGGCCATGGTTCCCGTAGCTATCGGCCAGCCCTTTGGAGCGATCGGGAATTACTGGAAAGAAACCTACACACCAACTGATACGGAATTGCAGTTGTTGCAAACTCTGGCTGATGCTGCAGCGCGCGCTATTGAGAACATTAACCTGTATGCCGAACTGGAAGAGCGGGTTAAACGGCGTACCAACCAGTTACAGGCCGTGAACAAAGAACTGGAAACATTTACCTATTCGGTATCGCATGACCTGAAAGCACCTCTGCGCGGAATTGACGGATACAGCAAATTGCTGCTCGATGAGTATGGCGATAAACTGAACGATGAAGCATCTTATTTTATTCAAACCATTCGAAGCTCAACGCTTCAAATGAATCAGCTTATTGATGATTTGCTGAGTTATTCCCGATTGGAACGCAGTCGGGTGAAAAAAGAAAAAATTAACCTGAAACCTTTTATTGAAGATTTAATGGCAGGCTATGCCGATGTTTTCCAAAAAGCAGGAATGGTCATAAAAATACGGGTGCCCGAAAAACAAGTGATTGCCGATAGCACAGGGCTTTCCATTGCCCTGCGGAATTATGTGGAGAATGCCCTTAAATTTACCGAAGGCAGATCAAAGCCGGTTGTCGAAATCGGTTTTGAGGAAAAATCCGGTTCATGGATTCTCTTTGTAAAGGACAATGGGGTGGGTTTTGATATGAAATATCACGATCGTATTTTTGAGATATTTCAGCGATTACACAGGACGGAGGATTTTCCGGGCACCGGAATAGGCCTGGCAATGGTAGCTAAGGCAGTTCAGCGTATGGAAGGCAAAGCATGGGCGGAAAGCCAGCCCGGAAAAGGGGCTGTTTTTTTTATGGAAATTCCAAAAACCAATCCAATATGACGCATACAAATAACAACCAACCCATTTTACTGGTTGAGGATAATCCGGTAGACCTGGACCTGACCATCCGGGCTTTCAAAACACAGAAACTCGAAAATCCGATTTTAATTGCCCGCGATGGAGAAGAGGCGTTGGCTTATATTGAAAAATGGGAAAAAGGAGCGCCCCGGCCCGTGGTGATCTTGCTTGATCTGAAGATGCCTAAAGTGAACGGACTCGAAGTCCTGAAGGTATTAAAAACGCATCCCGATTTGAAAACCATCCCTGTGGTTGTACTTACAACCTCTTCGGAGACATCCGATGTTAAGGAAGCCTATAAGCTTGGGGCTAACTCGTACATTGTGAAACCGGTTGATTTTGAAAAGTTCCTGGATATGGCCAAACAAATCGATTTGTATTGGCGGGTTTTAAACAAAAGGGACAATTAACAGACAGTAGAAGAAATGAAGATATTGTTATTGGAAGATACAAAAACCGATGCTGAACTGGTCATTCGATCGTTGAAAAAAGTATATCCGGAGGGTACGATCCAACACGCAGTCAACCTGAAAGAGGTTAGGGAGTTTTTACATGCAGGAATTATTTTTGATGTAGCTCTTCTTGATATGCAGCTTCCGGATGGGAATGGAATAGACATACTACGCGAGATCAGGCAGAATAAATGGGATATCGCCGTTGCTATGCTCACCGGTTCGGGGGATGAGGAAGTGGCCGTGGCTGCCCTGAAAGCCGGTGCGGATGATTATATGGTGAAACAGGCAGATTATGCCAGACGCCTGCCTCAAACCGTGGAATTTGCCCTTCAGCATCATAAGGAAGTGATTCAAAGAAGTTCGGGTGAGATTCACGTTTTGTATGTGGAACCCAATCCGGCAGATATTGATTTGACCCGCCAACACCTGAACCGATATGCTCCGTTTATTGTTCTCGAAAATGTTCCTTCAGGGGAAGTTGCTTTGCAGCGCTTGCCCGTGGAGAAAAACCCGGCGGGAAAAAGGAAATACGATGTTGTGCTAATGGATTACCAGCTGCCAGGATTGAATGCCCTGGAGTTTATCAAAATTTTAAGACAGGAAAGAAAATTCGATATCCCCATTCTTATTGTCACCGGCCAGGGAAGTGAGGAAGTTGCCGTGCAGGCCCTGAAATTAGGCGCCAGCGAATACCTGATGAAACGGGATAATTACCTGTTCCGTTTGCCCTCCTTAATCCTCAGTGCCTATCAGCATATCGAATTAAAAAGAAAGCAAGCGGCTCTTGTAGAAAGCGAGGCCAAATACCGCCTGTTGGCCGAAAACTCCGGCGATGTGATTTTTACTCTCGACTTTGATTTGAATTATACGTACGTAAGTCCGGCGATTAAAGCTCTTCGCGGATATACTCCCGAGGAGGTTATCAAGCGTAAAATAACAGATGCTCTTACCCCTGCTTCCTATAAAAAAGTGAAGGAAACATACGAAAAATTTCTTCCGGAAATAAAAAAAGGAAACACTTCTTTGGAACCCGTGGGGGTGGAACTGGAAATGATTAAAAAAGATGGAACAACAATCTGGGTGGAAGTGAAAGCTTCTGTATTTACCGATAAAAATGGAAATCCAACCGGTATTCTGGGTGTCTCAAGAGATATTTCCAAACGAAAAGAAGCACAAAAAGAACTCAGTAAACTTTCGCGGGCCGTAACCCACAGCCCAGATTCCATCGTAATCACAAACCGGGAGGGGAAAATTGAGTATGTGAATCCCAGATTTACACAAATAACCGGCTATGAAAGAGAAGAAGTCCTGGGGGAAAATCCACGGTTTTTAAATGCGGGAGAACAACCAAAAACATATTATAAAAAACTCTGGGATACCATTTTGGCAGGAAACGAATGGCGGGGTGAGTTTAAAAATAGAAAGAAGAATGGGAAACGGTACTGGGAAAGTGCCAGCATTTCACCCTTATTGAATGAATCGGGGGAAATAACCCATTTTGTGGCGGTGAAAGAGGATATTACAAACCGGAAAAAAACGGAAGAATTGCTGAAATACCATGCGAATCTGCAGCAAATTCTTTTGACGATAGCCTCGAAATATATCAATATCCGGGCGGATGAGCTTGAAAAATCCATTCTTGAATCGTTGGCAGAAATGGGAAAATTTGCCAGGGCAGACAGGGTATATATTTTCGATTACGACTGGGATAAGCAAATTGCCATAAATACTTACGAATGGTGTGCTGAAGGCATAGAGCCGCAAATCGAAAATCTGCAAAACGTTCCTCTGGAGGAGATTCCTGACTGGACAAAAACACACCGCAAAGGAAACCCTATGTTTGTTGCCGATGTATTGGATCTGCCTGTCGATAGTGGATTGCGTTCGGTGTTGGAACCCCAGGATATCAAATGCCTGATCGCAATACCCCTGATGGAGAGTGAAAAGTGCCTGGGTTTTGTAGGATTCGATTGGGTGAGAAATTATCATTCCTATTCAGAAGGGGAACAAATGTTGTTGTCCATATTTGCTCAAATGCTTGTCAATGTAAAAACACGAATTAGCCTCGAAAAAACCCTGATTATTGAAAAAGACAGAGCCGAAGCTGCTAACCGCCTTAAAACCGCCTTTTTAAATAATATCTCTCACGAAGTACGAACACCCCTGAATGGAATACTCGGTTTCGGTGAAATCCTGATGCACCCTGAACTGACCGAGGAAGACAAAGAATCATACTTCGGTATTTTATCGAAAAGCAGCAAAAGGTTAACGGGTACCATCACCAATTTCATGGATGCCTCCCTGATTGTTTCACGCAATGTGGAGGTTAAAAAGAAATATTTTGATCTGAACAAGGTATTGCAATCGTTGTATCGGGAATATGAAGAAGAAGCCAAAGAAAAAGGACTGGAATTTCAGCTAAAAGCGGCCAACACACAAGAAAACCAAATCCATTCAGATCCTGAACTGTTAAGAAAGATGCTTTCACCCCTTCTGGATAATGCCATCAAGTTTACTGAAAAGGGGAAGATAATCCTGGGATATGCATTCAAAAATGAACAGCTTGAGCTTTTCCTAAAAGATAGTGGCATTGGCATTAAGAAAGAAATGATTGATTCTCTTTGTGACTTTTTTACCCAGGGTGAAATAGGATTGACCAGAGGTTACGAGGGAAGTGGTTTAGGACTTTCCATTTCAAAAGGACTCGCAGAATTGCTGGGTGCAAAAATGACCATCGATACGGAAAAAATGAAAGGGACAACGGTGCGAATCACCCTGGAGTCACAAAGAAAAAGTGATATCAACCAGTCATTAACAAAGAAGGAACCCTCAGCCGGTGGTTCTATCGTTTTGATTGCTGAGGATGATCCGGTGAATTCCCTTTATATTCAAACCATTCTTACCAATGCCGGCATACGATCCATGGCAGTGAAAAATGGCAGGGAGTCTGTTGATTTGTGCAAAACAAACCCGGAAATCCGTCTTGTGCTTATGGATTTGAAAATGCCGGTTATGGACGGGTTGGAAGCAACCCGCCAGATAAAAATGAGAAATCCTGAAATGACGGTTATTGCCGTAACCGCACAAGCCATGAGCGGCGATGCACAAAAAGCCCTTGAGGCCGGGTGCAACGACTATATAGCAAAACCCTTTAAAAGCAGCGAGTTGATTTCACTTATAAAAAGTTATGTTATAAAAAGATGAGGTAAGAAGGACGCCCTCAAGGGGAGCTTTGTCTTCCGGATGGAAACCGGAAGGATCCATGATTTAACCCTGAAGCTGATGTCTGCCACCGGACAGGTGATCGAAGAACGGAAGATTCGCTATGAACCGGTCAACCACACCGAAGAGTTTGCGGTTTTTCATGTTCGCAAGGGAATCTATTTTTTGGTTATTTCATCGAATGATTTTCAGAAGACCGAAAAGATCATTATCCGGTAATCCTTAGAGTTCTTTTGATTAATATTGGTTTTACCAATCCAATTTTTAACCAAATGTAACCTTTATCATCTACGATATAATCATATCTCTTTGAATGATTTGTCGTAATGTGTTCTTTGTTTTCTCATTTTACACAAAATTAAGTTTTTATGCTTAACTCTGTGTCCCAGCTAAGTTAGTAATTCCAATGAGAGCATTCCAGTATTACATTAAGCTGGCAGTTGCACTAAAAAAAAAGAAGACTAAAATCGTAGCTTTTAAAATGGTTTCGGGACTCAGAATACATTAGTTATAGACACGTCTGCTGATATATAAAAACTTTACAGTTTATGAAAAAAAGAAATTATACAATTAAAATCTCTACAGTACTCATGTTAGGAGCGGTTACAATTTTGTTCTTAGCCAATTCTCCTTCAGAGCAAAAATCTTCGGCTTCAAAAGAAATGGTCGTTTGGTATGATGAGTCGGCAGAAGATGTTTGGCTTGATGGTCTTTTTATCGGGAATGGATATATGGGTGGAAATGTATTCGGAAGAGTAAAAAATGAACGGATAGCTTTAAATGAATCCACATTCTGGTCGGGCAGGCCTCACGATTATAATGATTATGATGCTTTTAATTATTTTGAAGAGATAAAGGAACTTGTTTTTACCGGTAAATTCAAAGAGGCAGAGAAAATGGTAAACGATCATTTTTACGGTGAACCCGGAGCGCAACAGGCCTACCAACCGCTTGGAGACCTTCTCCTGAACTTTTATGTTACGGGTGATTCAATAAGAGACTACTATCGTGAACTGAACATGGAAACAGGGATAGTGAAAGTCAGTTATTTGGATGGAGATGTAAAGATGACACGGGAAGTTTTTATGTCCTATCCCGACCATGTGATGGTTATGAAAGTTACTGCCGACAAACCAGGCAGTATTTCTGTTGAAGCAAAACTTGGAAGTCATTTTACAGAAGGAGTAAAAACAGAGGGAGATAATCAACTCATATTAAATGGAACATGGAAGTATGTTCCGGAAAGGCAAATGTGGCTGATTGAGAAAGTTGACGGAACAGGGCAGGATTTTCAGACATCGTTGGTCGCAATGCCTGAAAGGGGAACTATTGAAACTACTGATTCAAGCCTTGTTATTTCGGGAGCCAATTCGGTAACCTTCGTTCTTACAGCGGCTACTAGTTATGAGAAATATGACGATATAAGCGGTGACCCGGCTGCCGAATGTGAAGAAATACTGGCAAAGGTTGAAGGGAAAGATTATGAAGAGTTAAAAAATACTCATTTAGAAGATTTCAGTGAATTGATGGGCAGGGTTCATTTAAAAATAGGCGATCCCATGATGAATGAAAGGACAACCGATGAAAGAATAGCAGCCATTAAAAATGGCCAGTCTGACCCTGAACTGGTAGCGAAGATTTTTCAATTCGGACGTTATATTTTAGCAACAAGTAGTAGAGAAGGAAGTGCTCCTGCCAACCTTCAGGGTAGATGGAATAAAGACCTGCTTCCCAACTGGGGGAGTAAATACACAGTGAATATAAACACAGAGATGAATTACTGGCCAGCGGAGGTAACAAATCTTTCGGAGTGTCATCTTCCCTTGTTTGACATGCTGGAGGATTTGGCAGAGAACGGAGCAAAAACAGCCAAAGCATATTACGATGCAGATGGTTGGGTATTGCACCATAATACGGATATATGGCTGGGTACAGCTCCGGTTGATTCGGCCAAGTGGGGATTTTGGCCAATGGGGGGAGCGTGGCTTTGCCAGCATATCTGGGAACATTACCAGTTTACAGGCGATGTTGAATTTCTGAGAGAATATTATCCGATAATGAAGGGTTCCGCGCAGTTTATAATGGATATTATGGATTATGAACCAAAGTATAACTGGTTGGTTATTCCGTTTTCTATATCACCAGAACAGGGATATTTTATTGACGACAGTGGGGTGGAAATGTATTTGTCGCCTTCTGTAACAATAAACGAGGCTATAATCAAGGATCTTTTCCCCAATTGTATTGAAGCCCAGAAAATATTGAATACCGATCAGGAGTTTGGTGAAAGACTCGTCAAAGCTTTGGAGGAAATACCACCCTATCAAATCGGGAGAGATGGTTTCTTAAATGTATGGATTGAAGACTGGGAAAGAGGTAACGAAGGCCATAATGAGTCTCCGAACTGGGGATTCTACCCGGGTAACTCGATCACATTAAGAGGAAATCCTGAATTAGCTTCAGCAATTGAAAAATGGCTTAAGCCAAGACGAGAAGGAACCGGATGGGGCGCTGCATGGGATTTATGTGTCTGGGCAAGGTTGGAGAATGGTGCAAGAATTGATACGTTTATCACAGATTTTTTCCGCGCCAATAATTTAAGAAGAGGAATTGGAAATAACTTTAATAACACGAGTAGCAACCAGTCTGATGCCAATTATGGATTTACCGCAGGAGTTGCTGAGTGTCTTCTGCAAAGTCATGCAGGTGAAATATCTTTATTGCCTGCATTGCCCACTAGTTGGAAAGACGGCTCGGTTAAAGGGCTTAGAGCGCGAGGAGGATTTGAAGTTGATATGGAATGGAAAGATGGAGTACTGACAAAAGCTGAAATTAAATCGTTACTTGGAAATCCATGCTTGGTACGTTATGGAGAAAAAACAAAAATCTATGATATTCAAAAGGGAAGTACAATAATGTTAAGTACCGAATTATAGAAAATTTGTTGACAATAAAGGAAGTTTATTGAGCACGAATACTAAATAAATCAATCAATTCGAATACATAAATCAAAATTAATGAAGTTAATTGCTTTCCTTATTTTATCCTTTTTTGCTGGTGTGCCTACTTTCTATTTAATAACCCGGAAGGAGAAATCTCCAGTGGAATGTCGGTTTAGCTTTGCCAAATTCGGTCACCTGAACTTTGCGAAAAAATGTCGGGTTTATGTTTGCTTATTACATCCGGGGATTGCGTGGAGAAATTTTTCTACAGTGATGGCAGGTAAAAGTTCCGGGCATTGATTAGATCTTTTTAACCCGAAAGATCGTCAAATTATGGGTGGAGTCATTAAAACACAATGGAGTACTCAATCTGGTGGCCGCAACAACTAAAAAAGGCAGTAAGTATGCAAACCTACTACCTTTTTTCATGGCTCAACGGTGCCTTAATTCCTAAAATGTTGTGCGTTCGTGCTTATTTATGTTCTCGTTTTATTACATTAATAAATTTAATTGATGAAACTGTTATTATAGTGAATCCAAGTCCAATACCTAAATTCATAAAAACAAATGTCAATAAGTCTATTTGGAATAAATAACCAATTCCACCGAAAAAACACGAAATTACATTTATCAATAAACCAAGTTTCAATCCTTTTGTTACAGATTTAGAAATAAATCCTAAATACATAAAAAGGGTTGATAATCCTAAAAATAAGGTCCAACCAAGCATATTTACGGATAACAAAGCCGATGTCGGATTAGATTGTAGTAGATGCTCTAATCCTGAATATTCATTCGCGGCAATTGCAAATCGAACGGAACTTATTTGTACAAAATAATGAATTGATGAAACCAAAGCAAACATGATTGAAAATACAATTCCAATCTTTGCAAGTATTTTTCTTTCAGTTGTAACGAATTCATAAAAAACTATTGTCAATATCATGTATGCCAAACTGAAAATAATCATAAAGAATTTTGCTAAATATTGAAAGAATTGACTATTACTTTTATAGTAATCAATGTAATCTTCAATATTTGTCCAGTAAAAAAGAGGTTCCTGAATCGCAATTCCAGTAAACGAAATAATCCAAACTATAAATGAGGTCAAACAAATTATTGCTGACCATAAGCCTATATTTAAAATATTTTTATTCATGTTTTAAAAATTTAATAATATTAATAAATAGATGATATTGAATCTGTTAGAGAAATAATCTTAATTCATATTCTGAATCATCTAAGTATAATATATTAAAAAGGAATCTACTGATTAATAAAGTCTTAATGCCATTAACCTTGTGGTTTTGAATAGTTAATGATTGTATATTTTTGTTATATGCAGTACCCCTTCTCTTAATATATTGTTCATTTTTTCATACGTTTAAAATTTATAATTAGTCCCATAGTTTAATTCTAAATTTGAGAACGTATGGAACCGCTTCGCTCTCACATGAACTTCTTTTAATCAT
>CAYPAW010000021.1:0-52905 GCA_964408795.1 uncultured Mariniphaga sp. | reverse complement strand
TAACGATGGAGACCGGTTACTCTTTACGGGCACCCAGGATAAGTATACAACGGTAGTTGTTGATGTCCCTTCCCAAAATAAAACGATCCCTTTTCGCTTTGTCGCATGCACCGATGCAGACGGCAATCATTACCCGGTTGTACAGATCGGGGATCATCTCTGGATGGCTGAAAATTTAAAAACCACCTCGTACAACAATGGGGATCTCATCCCTCTGATCACGGACAACAGCCAGTGGCAATCGGCTGCTTCCGGTGCATACTGTCCGTATGAGAACAATGCTGCCCTCGCGGAAGATTATGGAATGTTGTATAACTGGTATGCCATAACCGACAGCCGGACAATTGCTCCTCCGGGATGGAAAATTCCGGATTTTGATGAATCCATTGCATTTGCCAAGTCCCTGGTAGGGGATAAAGCCGTGGGTGGTCTCTTGAAAGAAACCGGATTGACTCGTTGGATAGCTCCCAATACCGGAGCCAGCAACGCAACCGGATTTACAGCGGTTCCGGGAGGAATCAGATGGGTGAATGGCAGCTTTAGCAGCCTGGGATACTATGGATACTGGTGGTGCCCCTCCGATAACGACGAAACCCATTCTTACGCTTTCGGATTAAACAATGCCAGTGACAGCCTCAAATTTTATATTGGCGAAAAAAATTACGGACTCTCGGTTCGCTGTCTGAAGGAAGAATCCGGACCCGATTTTACATCCCTCACCACCGGACCGGTCAGGGAAGCCGTCTCAGAAACCCTCTCCCCTCAGGGAGGCGAAATCGTTGTTCCTGCCTTGAACTCCCCCATCGACGGATTAAAAATAACCGTAAATCCCAATTCCTTTGTCTCCGATCAAACCTTTCACGTCTCCTACTGCGAAATCACAGACCATGCCTTCGGTGAATTTTTTCATCCGGTATCTCCCCTGATCGCTGTATCATATAATGGAGGGTATGCCAATGAACTGATGACGGTGGAGGTACCGGTAGATATTCCCGAAGGATATTTTGCCATGGGTTTTCTCTATAACAAAAATACCGGGGAACTGGAAGGAATGCCCTTGCTCACCCTGACCAGACATTCTGTTACAGTCGCGACCCGTCACTTTGCCACGTCATCCGTTTCAGGGCCTCATACCAAATCATCCCTGCAAAACAAAAATCTTTACGAGGCAGTAACCGATTCCGGTTATTTTGTGGTTTCAGCCATATCCCTGGAAGAGTTAAAAAAACAAACCGACCTTGTTTCCGATTTTGAACCCGGCCACGACGACTGGGAATTTACCAATCATGGCTCCTGTTTATCATCCGACGGAATCTGTTCCGGCATGTGCCTTTCGGCCATGTGGTATTTTATCGAGGAAAGACTCAACGGAAATACCCAACTGTTTCACAAGTATGACAAAGCCACAATTATCAACGCTTCGACATTGTGGCAGGATAATCCTGAAGGTATCAAACTGGGGTCCATGGTTCAAGTCGATTACCAAAAAACATACAAAGCATACGAAAGTGCTGTAGATCAAATCGCAAGAGATAAAACAAAAGATTCCCTCAGCTGGTATGCATTTGCCTATTCCATTCTTCAAACCAAACAACCCCAATTCATCGGCATCATGTCCAGTGCCGGAGGCGGACACGTGCTGATTGCCAATAGTGTATGGATGCAAAACGGGGAGATCTGGATTTCCGATCCGAACCATCCGGGAAACAGAAACATCAGCCTCTATTATGATGACAATGAATTCGAACCCTATTATGCATCCCTGGATGCTTCAACGAATTCGTACAATTTCGAGTATATCGCCTATTATGGGAAAACCGCGGTCGTTGACTGGAATACCGTGGGCAAAAGGTGGGAAGAAGTGAACAACGGCACCATCGGGGATGATCTGTTTCCGGATAAAAAGCTTTGGGTCTACGATCCTTCCGGGAAAACTGCCGGATGGGAACTTACGCAGGATTTCAACACCAGCCTCGACTCCCTCTACCTGACAATTAAAGACAATGGATGGAAAGATTATGCCTTTGCGGTCTTTGATGCCGAAGGCTATAAAATATACCCGAAAGATCCCTATCTGTATGGATATGGCGACTGGATTCAATTGAATCCCGGGCTTAATATTTTAGGATACTGCATCTACAAAAGAAGCTATGATCAGGACAACAAGGAAAGGTGGGATTGGGCCGACTTTAAATGGGTGGATATCTACCGCCGAGAATTGGAGATAAAACCCAATCCCGCCATTACATGCATGATAGATGAAGAGGTAAAATTCAGTGCTTCCACCGGGGGGACTGCCCCCATGAATGTTAAATATATCTGGAATTTCGGCGACGGCACCGGGGAACATGAAGTGTACAACGATACATTGATCACCCATACCTTTAACAAGGGAGGAACATTTGATGTCTCAGTCATTCAATACAACACCCTAACCGGAGACACCACAGGAACAGCCTGGGCAAAGGCGAAAATCGGATTCAATCATTTTGGACTGGTTATTGAAGATTTGCTTGTAACCAGTAGTTGCAGCATGCAAGACACGACCTTCAACGAGGAAGTTCCTACTTACATTGAATTCTTCCTTTCCGCAGTGGATAAGTATCAAACTACCTGGGAAGATGCCAATACCTTTGAAGCCACCTGGGATGGAATACATACCTATTCTCCCGATTTTCTTCATACTTATCATGTTCCCTGCAAAGGAAGTGCCCGGTTTTCATTTTATCCAAATGACAAACTGCATTTTGAAATTATCTATGAAGTTGAAAATTATGGTTACACCATCGACGGAACCCTCCCCTTTACCAACCAATCATCCAACACCTATACCTATGGAAGCATGAAAGATATTGCTACCTACCATCCCATAGAGCATCTTACCTATAGATATAATTATAGTGACTACTATGGGCAAGGGGAGAAAGCATGTCAAGCCATTGAATTTAAAGACGATTGGTTGAGAATTGTTATTTCATTAACGACCCAATAAAAATTCGTATGTTACAAACAAAGAAAAAAAATTCAAGCAACCTCTTCAATATTTTACTCTCGATGATTGTAGTGACCGGCATTTGGTGGGGATGTGAAGATGAATTATCTCCTTCAGAAACTGAAAATGATTTGGAATGGTATAAACAAATAGCAGTGGCGTACGTTCATTCCTACGCTGTATCCATAGGTGAAGCTGCTTTGGAGATCGAACAGGATTCTGACTTCATCCAATATATCAGAAGGGCGATTGATCCGATACGTTTCTTTCCTGACAGCTCGGGTTATTTTTATGTGTACGATTACGACTGTGTGAATATTGCCCATGCCCGTCAGAAAGACCTCCCGGGACAAAATTTATACGATTATACCGATTCCCACGGGAATTATGTTATCCGGGATCTGGCGGCAATGGCCCAAAGCGGTGGCGGTTTTGTAACCTTTTACTGGATAAAACCCGGTGAAACCGGTGAAAAAGAGAAACTCGGTTATGTTGAACCCATACCCCATACCCATTATTTTATCGGATCAGGCGTTTACCTGGAATAGAAAAAACAGAGGCAGAAGTTATCCGTTTGTTGCGAATTGAGCGTCCCCTTATTTAGGCAGATTTACAATCTGCGCTTCAGCCTTTGGCTCACTATGCAGATTATCTAATCAAAAAAGTAATGTTTCTTGATGGCTGCATTGATATCCCACACGCATTCAAGTCCTTTCGGAAAGGTTACAAAATCGCCTGCCTTTAGGGTGATATTTTCAAATTCGGTGATTACATCCACCTCGCCTTCGAGGATATAGCATCTTTCCTGAGTATCGTAGTACCATTCAAATTTCGACTCGTCCTTTTCCCATACAGGCCACTGAAACACTCCCATTTCATTGAGCTGGCTGTCATCCAGCTGTTCCACCTTTATTCTCACTTCCGAATAGCTTTACAAATGGTATATTATCAACGATCAACTCCTGTTGATCTGAGCAAAAAACCGGTGCAGCTAATTTAGGAATAAAAATCCGAAAATAAATCAGTCCATCAAACCCGTTATTTTTTGTATTTTTACATTCTCATTCGACTAACACAAACTACATATGACCGTTCGCAAACTGATTTCAACAGCCTTTGTCGTGCTTGGATGTATTTCCTGCAAACATACACCACCACAGGACCTGATACAGTATGTCAATCCGCTCATCGGATCGACCTATTCAAGGGTACTTACCGATCGTTTTAACGCCCAACCTGTTGGGTACGGACAAACGATTCCTGCTGTAACCCTTCCTTTCGGGATGACCCAGTGGACTCCCCAGATTGATCCGACCGAGAATCGCTGTGTAGCGCCGTACTACAGCACATTTCTTCACCATCAGGGAATCCGGGCTACCCACTGGCTGAACGGCTCCTGCCAAAGCGATTACGGAAGTTTTACTTTTATGCCTGTCAACGGAACCTTCATCCATGCACCCAGTCAGCGCAGGTCTTCCTACGATTTTAATACCCTGGAAAGCTCGCCTGCTTACCTTTCGATACACCTTCACCGGTACCTGATCCAATCGGAAGTGACAGCCACGAAACGGGCTGGTTTTTTGCGTTTTTCATGGCTCGATCCGGATCATCCGTGTATCATCGTGGATATCAATTCAGACCAGGGAAAGGGATCCCTTCATATCGACCCGGAGAAAAATGAAATCAGCGGATTCAATCCGGTATTCAGACAAACCAACACCGGAGAAGAACCGGCAGGATTCAGCGGATACTTTATTGCCCGTTTTGATACGCCTTTTATAAAATACGGAGTCTATACCGGTCATGACTATGAAGACGGAAAAACCGAAGGAAGAAATGAACCCAACCTTGGTGGGTATCTGTTTTTTGACCTGCGGGAAAACCAAACGGTCCAGGTAAAAGTAGGAACCTCTTTTACCAGCCTCGAAAAAGCCCGTTTGAACCTGGAAGCGGAAATTCCCCATTGGAATTTTGAACAGGTCCTTACAGATGCAGAAAAGGAATGGAATGAAATACTGGGACATATTTTGATCGAAGGAGGTCAGGAAGAAGATAAAATTGTTTTTTATTCTGCCTTATACCGCAGCCTTCTGCAACCCAGATTATTCAACGACGTGGATGGTTCCTATATGGGATTTGACCATTCAGGAAAGATCGTAAAAACAGAGAACAGAGATTACTATGTTGACTTCATGGCCCGGGATATTTTTGCTTCCCAGATGCCCCTGGTTAGTCTTCTTGCTCCCCGGAAATATGAAGACATGATCCATTCGCTGATTCTGAAAGCGGAACAGGGAGACCGACTTCCTTTGTCATCCTTCAAAAACGGGTATCATCCTGACGCAAAGGGCGACTATGTTTCCGTTCTGATCAGTGATGCCCTTGTAAAAGGCTTTGAAGTGGATACGGGAAGAGCCTGGCCCTGGATGGCTAAAAATGCCTTGGAACCCTCCGCAACGCAGGAAAGCCATTCCGGAAAGGGGCGAAGCCTCCTGGAGCCATACCTCACCTACGGCTATATCCCTGTGAACGATGAACCGGAAGCAGATAGCCTACAGGAAAACGAAGTCAGCCGGACCCTGGATTACGCCTACAACGACTGGTGCCTGGCTCAGGTTGCAAAAAAACTGAACAGGGAGGATGAATACCAAAACCTTTCCATCCGGGCCGAGAATTATGCCAATGTATTCAACCCGGAAAATGGATGGGTGTGCGGACGCCTGTCTAACAATTATTTCACCCAGGATTTCCGGGAAGATGAGGAAATGCCGTGGCTCGATACAGGAACTCCAAGGCAGAATTCATGGTTTGTCCCTCACAATATCCCCATACTTATAGAACGGATGGGAGGAAAAGATTTGTTTATCGAAAAACTGGAGACCCTGATAACTTCCGGAGAATATGACCACGGAAATGGCCCGATGCATTTTATTCCTTATCTGTTCAATTATGTGGATGACTGGGAGAAAACCCAGGAAGCCGTCAAGAACATTCTATCTTCTGCATATAACCCCACTTTCGGAGGGATCCCCGGAAAAGATGTGGAAGGAAAGCTGGCATCCTGGTATGTATTCTCCGCCATGGGATTTTATCCGGTGAATCCGGTAAGCAATACCTACCAGCTTTCGTCACCCATCTTTTCAAAAGTGACCCTGAAGCTTGATCCCAAGTACTACCCCGGGAAGAAATTTGAGCTGTCAGGAAATGCAGAGGATCCAACTTCCATCTATCAGGAAGCAAAGCTCAACGGGAAAAAGATTGGGACAGAAATTACCTTCAGGGATATTCAGGAGGGGGGCAGACTGGAATTCAGTCTATCCAAATAAAGGCATCCAATTTTTCCATGGTTAGTAAAAAAACAGATAAGCCATCAGGATGGCTGCAATGATTCCGGCGAAATCAGCGATGAGGCCGCATACCACAGCATAGCGGGTATTTTTTATTCCCACAGCCCCAAAGTACACGGCCAGGATATAAAAGGTGGTATCGGTAGCACCCTGGACGGTAGAAGCCACTCTTCCAACGAAGGAATCCGCACCGTGGGTATTCATGGCATCCACCATCAACCCCCGGGCCCCGCTTCCGCTGAGGGGTTTCATAAAGGCTGTGGGAAGAGCTCCGGTAAAATCGGTATTGATACCCAGCGAGTCAAACAACCAGGTAAAACCCGATATGAACCAGTCCATGGCTCCTGAAGCCCTGAAAGCACCAATGGCCACCAGAATCGCTATCAGGTAGGGAATGATTTTCACTGCAACCTTAAAACCCTCTTTGGCCCCTTCGATGAATGATTCATATACATTTACCCTTTTCACCATGGCAAGCGCTATGAAACCAACGATTACACCAAAAAGCAACAAATTGGAAGCTACGTTGGAAATGGTTGTGATCTGTTCCTGTTCGAGGGTTGAGAAAAACCAGATGATCGCAGCAATGAAAACGGTGAGCCCTCCAAGGTAAGCTAGAATGGTCTTATCCAGCAGGTTTATTTTCTGATACACAGCTACAGACAGTAACCCGGCCATGGTGGAAAAATAGGTAGCCAACATAATGGGAATAAATATGTCCGAAGGATTGGCAGCCCCCAGCTGAGCCCTGTAGACCATAATGGTTATTGGCAGAATCGTCAGTCCCGAAGTATTCAGCACCAGAAACATGATCTGCGCATTGGAGGCTCTTTCTTTATGCGGATTCGTTTCCTGCATCTGTTTCATGGCTTTTAATCCCATGGGGGTAGCTGCATTGTCCAGATTCAACATATTGGCGGCAATATTCAGAATAATGGATCCATGGGCAGGATGCTCCCGGCCCAGTTCCGGAAAGAGCTTGTGGAAGAAAGGACGCAATCCCTTGGAAAGGATTTTGACAATACCTCCCTCTTCACCAACCTTCATAATGCCCATGAAAAGGGTTAAAACACCGGTTAATCCCAGGGATATCTCAAATCCGGTTTTAGCCATATCAAAAATGGCTGTAACGATCGCCGGAAAAACCTCTATATCCCCGAGAAATATCAACTTAACCAGCCCGATGATAAAGGCCAGTATAAAAAAGAAGATCCAAATGTAATTCAGTACCAACGATTCAGTCTTTCGGATTTACAATACGGTATAAACAGGCACCAATATATAAAAAAAGAGGGACTTTTATGTCCCTCTTTTTTCAATACCGAATTATTCTTTTATTTGTATTCCGGGCGTTGTTCCAGAACGTCAGGTTGCACGTCAAGCTGACCCTGCGGGATCGGCTGGTATTTATCGTCATTGGTAAATACCGACTTCCCGTCGATGGCCATGAAAGCCCGGATACGCAAGTCACTATTGACAAAATCATTCAGGATCTGCGCCATGCTTTTGCCTCCGATTTTGTTGGGCAGGTTATCCCAGCGTCTGAGGTCGAAGAAACGCATTCCTTCGGTAGCAAATTCCAGTCGTTGTTCCCATTGAACCGCTTCCATGGCTTCTTCTTTGTTGGCAAAAGATTCATACAAGCCGATCTTATAATTGGCAGCAGGTTGTGTCCAATCAACAGCTCCTCCGACCAAATAATCTGCATCGGTCGTATTTTCGCCCCATGGATAGACGTTCGTTGGCAACGTATTGATGAGTACTTTTCCCATAACCACTTTATTGCCTGCTCTTTCACGGATTTGATTCACAAGTTCGCGTGCTTTGTTCAGATCCCCTTCATAGGCAGCTACTTCAGCCCTCCATAGCAAGATATGGCTGTAGCGCAAATAGCGGTAGTTGTTTGCATTGATCCCGGTTTGCCATCCTGTGGTTGTCGACAGGCTGTACCTTTCCGATTTTTTGAAGAACGGTTTGGCAACAGGCATGTACGGGCCTCCTTCCGACTGCTTACGGATCCAGTTGCTTCCGCGCATGATCCCCCAGTCTTTGTATGGAATCCCCCGGCGTCCTACGGTAAAGTCGAGGCGCGGGTCTATCGGATGATCGCTTACATCAAAAGGCTCACCCGAGGAAATACCCTGATCATTGGCAAGGTCCTCATTATCAAAGTTATCAAACAACGGCAATCCATTATCATCCACCTTAAAGGCGTTGACCAGATTTTGTGAAGGCTGGTGGAATCCGCAGCACATTCCGATATCACCTCCATGGGGCCAGTTAAGGCCAATGCCCATTTCAGCATTTAAGGATTCTTTGATATCGTTCACATTGGCCTGGATTTCAAAAATCGACTCATCGTTGTTGTTGGTTTCAATGTTGAAATTGTCGATAAAATTTGGCATTAAGGAGTATTTGCCGCTGTTGATAATGTTATCCAGCAATGGTTTGGCTTCCGTATACTTCAGTTCCTGGAGATAGGCTCTGGCTGCCAGTGCCATGGCTGCATACTTGGTAGCACGGCCCACCTGAGACTGTGTCTCGGGCAAATGTTCCCAGGCAAATTTGAGGTCTTCAACGATAAATTCCAATACCGTCATGGAAGGTTCGCGTTTTTCAGGATTATTTGTTACCACGGCCGGATCTTCTGTTTCTTCTGTTATGAGTGGCAGATAATCGCCAAAGACCAGCCAGGCCTCGAAGTAGTAGAGTCCTCTGAGGAACCGTGTTTCTGCTCTGAAAATGTTTGCTTTTTCAGCGGTGATGGTTCCTGCTTCCTCGGTAGCATTGATCACTTTTAACGTTTTATTGGCACGGTCAACTCCCATACCCAGGCATAATTTCCATTTGTCAGCCGGGTAATTGTTCGTTGGCTGAACAACCCAGCGTTCGATATCATTTACCGGAACCTGGTCGGTAATTTCAGACCCTTTATAAGCGTCGTCTGAAGCAACCGATCCATAGGTCCAATTCTGTATGGATGCGCCCCAGGAGATATCCCACAGGGAACTACCGCCAACCATGGCGTATGTCCCGGTCAATAACGCATCAATACCTTTTTCGTCGTAAAAGACACTCTCTGACGTAGAGCCCAGCGGCGATTTGTTCAGGAATTCGTCCGAACATGAATACGACATAGCCAGAATAAACAAAATGGCTAGTATAATTGATTGTTTTTTCATATTATTCCTTGTTTAAATTTAATGATACATTATTTGTTATAAACCAAGCGTTACACCAAACATAATCTGGCGGGGTGTTGGCCAGGCTCCCTGGTCCAGTCCCATCCAGCTTCCGGAAGAGTTCAGTTCGGGATCAAGTCCTTCGTAACCTGTCAGGGTAAACAGATTGGTCACTTGTGCATAAATGTTCAAACTCTTAATTTGCACTCTTTCAAGAATACTTCTGGGTACGGTGTATCCCAGTCTGACATTTTTCAACCTCAGATAGGAAGCATCTTCGATGAAAGCTGTGGAAGGCTGCTGGGAAATATCGCTCTGGTCGAGTTTCGGAAGCGTTGCATCTTCGTTGTTATCCAGATAGGGGCTTCCCCAGGATTCATACAGGGCTTTGTGGCTCAATCCGCCGTTGAACATGCCGTAGTCAATCCAGCGGGTTACATAGTTCACCAGTTTGTTCCCGTAGCTTCCGTAGAAGAAGATGTTCAGGTCAAAATTTCCATACCCCAGGTCGATGTTCAGACCACCGGTCAGATCCGGATGCGGGCTTCCGATAAAGGTCCGGTCATCGGGAGTGATTACCCCGTCGGTTTGATCCGGAATCCCGTCGTCATCGCTATCCACAGTCAGCTGATCTTTGAATTTGAAATGACCCGGCTGGTTATAATTCGGATTGCCTCCATACGGTGCATGAGCATCGGCTTCAGCCTGGGTCTGGAAAATCCCTTCCACCTCATAACCAAAGAATTCCGGGAAAGCAGTTCCCTTAGCAAAACGCGTATAGGTCATTTGACGCATGCTGCCCGAATCAATGGTCAGGTCTTCATCGGAAGAAATTTTAACAATTTCATTTTTATAATGCGACAAGGTTAGGTTCACATTGTATGTGAATTTACCGTCCATTGCAGCGTTGTTATAGCCCAGTTCAATATCAAAACCATTGTTTTTCATTTCCCCGATATTGACATTGGGCGCGGTAGCAATACCACTTACCTGAGGGATGGGCTCCTGGTACAACATGTCCCAGGTATACCGGTTCCATACATCAAAAGAGAAAGCCAGGTGGTTATCCAGCATGTTGGCATCAATACCCACGTTAATGGTTTGTGTGGTTTCCCAGGTTACATTTTCGTTCCCCAGTGCATCGGGCATAAAACCTGAAATGGCACTGGTATTGGAACCGTCGAGTGCATAGGACGATTTATAGGGATCGGAACGGAAGGTGGAATAGGAGTTGTAGTTCCCCATCCGGTCGTTTCCGGAAACACCCCATCCGACTCTTAATTTCAGCAGATCCAGCCAGTTCCGGGTTCCGGCCATAAAGCCTTCCTGTGTAAGAGCCCAGGCAATAGAAACAGCCGGGAAGGTACCGTACCGGTTGGCTTCACTAAACCGGGAAGAACCATCCCGCCTGACGGAAGCTTCGAGGAAATAGCGTCCCATAAGGTCATAATTCAACCGTCCGAATACGGAGAACAACGACCATTCAGAACCTGAACCGCTGTTGTCCTTGTTGATTTCACCGGAATTCAGCTGCATATACTCAGGACTTTCGGAGAAATACTGGCTCCGGCTGGCATTGGCATACTGATACTTGCTCTCAATGGCTTCTGTACCCAGCACGACATTTACTTTATGTATATCGGCAAAGGTAGCCAGGTAGGTTAACGTATTGGTCCAGTTCCATTGGAGAGAGTAATTCGTACTTACCGACATCCCGTTCACCTTGTTGGGTTCGGAGTGTTCAAAGTTGGGAATGGTATAATAGATCTCGTTCAATTGTCCGTAGTTATACCCCAGCATGGTTCGCAGCGTGAGGCCTTCCACCGGATTGATTTCGGCAAATCCATTGCCTAAGATACGGACCCATTTGCCGTTGTTGTTTTTGTCGCGGTCAAGCATGGCCACTGCGTTTCCGAAGTTCCCCATTTCCGGAGACCGGGAGCCGGCGTAATTCCCTCCGAGATCCAATACCGGACAAATGGGCTGTGCACGGTAAGCCTGCGAAATAACCGTACCCTCACCGTTATCGCCTAAGTTTCCGTATTCATCAATATAGACAACCTGCAGGTTTTCACCGGCTTTGAACCAGTCGTTGAATTTGGCTTCCGAATTCATGCGGAAGGTCCACCGGTTAAAGTTGGTATGCTCCAGGATTCCTTCTTCATCGAGGTAATTTGCAGAAAATGCATAGGTAGCATTGCTTCCGCCGCCGGTTACCGAAAGGTCATATTCCTGAATCAGTGCATTCCTGTAAATCTCATTGTACCAATCGGTTCCCTCTTTATTGGCTTTACAGATCGGATAGGTCTTGTAATCATACAGATCCGGATTAACAGCCGGGTCACCTTCCATTTTTCCCCCAGGCCATATATAATCCGGGATCACCGGAGTGGTTCCGCGACCATACTGTGTATGGTCGGGAGCGGTATTCCTGTTTTTGTAGGACAGCCATACAGCATCAGCATATTCCTGCGTCATCAGCATGTCGTACTGGTTGGTCGCCTTGGAGATACCGGTTTTCACCCGGAACTGAATATTGGGTGCCTGGTTCAGGCGTCCTTTTTTGGTGGTAATAATTACCACACCGTTCGCACCCCGGGTACCGTAGATCGCTGCCGAGGAAGCATCCTTCAGGATAGAGATCGATTCAATATCACTGGGATTGATGTTGTTGCCCGGACTTGCCGGCACTCCGTCAATGATATACAATGGATTCGAGTCGTTGATTGTTCCAATACCACGAATACGAATCGTGGCATCCCCTCCCGGCCGGTTGGCCGTGGTAACAGTAACACCCGAAACCTGTCCCTGAATACGGCTCATTACACTGGGAGCCGTCGAGATCTCCATAACTTCCTCAGAAACTGTTGAAACCGATCCGGTTAACTCCTCTTTCATACGGGTACCGTACCCTACGACCACCACTTCATCGACCCCGATAACATCCGGTCGCATGGCGATATTAAAGGTTAACTGGTCGCCGATTTCAACTTCCTGTGATAACATCCCAACGTACGAAAACACCAGGGTCTGAGCATCCGCCGGGACCGTTAAGGTAAACGTTCCATCCAGGTTGGTTACAGTTCCGGTTGTCGTCCCCTTGACAACAACCGTAACACCCGGCACAGGAATGCCCTCGTTGTCAGTTACTGTCCCTGACAACAGCTTCTCCTGTGCATATGAACCTAGAGAAAATACCATAAAAATGGCCAGGAAAAGAAAGGTAAGAATACCTCTTGTTTTACTTTTTTCCATAGATTTTGAATTTAGTTGTTTAATGATTTGGTTAAAAAATAATATAACTTATTGTGTAACAAAGACTCTTGCTCAATGGTCTGTTCCATAAGCACACACGTTAAAAGTTATTGAGTAACTAAAAAAAGTGAAATAAAAGCAACATCCGAAAAGATGTTACTTGCAGAGAGTTTTTTCATAGGCAGATCTGTTAAGTTAGTTAATCCTTCGAAAATAGTTAAAATATTGGCATGAACCAATAATTAATGAGAAATTAACCAAAACATTTTTATAAAAACCGTTTTTTTTATGAACCATCTGTTTAAAAATGGTATTATTGCACGTGTTTCAATGCATGGAGAAAATGCGAAATTATATCTACTGGATATTAGCTGTAATCGTCACCCTGGCAGCTATTATCTATCAGCGAGCCACAGGCCCGACCTATGACAAAGATGTTTCCGTCACCATCGAAGGGACTGTATACACCTTCACGCTGCCCCGAAGCCACGGAGGGAAAACAGATTGTGAGATTCTACTGAAGGGAACCGGTCCGGATATGGGTGCGTCCCTTGAATACCGGCGATATCCAACCCGGGATTTCTGGACAAAGGTTCCGATGAAAAGAGAGGAAAACCATCTTGCTGGAACCTTACCCCACCAGCCCCCGGCAGGGAAACTCGAATATAGGATCACGCTTGAAAAAAAAGGAAAAGTCTATCCGCTGAATGAAGGTCTGCCTGTTGTTATACGGTTCAAAGGGAAAGTCCCGGTTGGGATACTTATTCCCCACATAATTTTGATGTTTATGGCTATGTTTTTATCCACACTGGCAGGGATCATGGCTCTTTTCAGGCATCGAAAATATGTTCTCACCGGCCAGATCACCCTGGCTGTTCTGTTTACGGGAGGATTGATCCTGGGGCCGCTGATGCAATGGTATGCTTTTCATGAACCCTGGGCAGGAATTCCCTTCGGATGGGATCTGACCGACAACAAAACCCTCGTGGCCTTTCTATTCTGGACCCTTGCCGTTTGTATGAACCGGAAAAAGAGGAGACCTGCCTACACCCTTGCAGCGGCTGTCGTAATGCTTATTGTATATTCCATTCCACACAGCCTTTTTGGTTCGGAACTGGATCCTGAAACCGGAGAGATCATTCAGGGATGGATCAACCGGTTGTTTCTGATTTAAGGATTAATCGGCATCCGGTTCGTTTTCTCCTTTCACGTACCCGAAATTAGCCAGTATACCGCCATCGACATAAAGCACCTGTCCGTTCACAAAGTTGCTGGCCTTTGATGCCAGAAAAAGCGCTGCATTTCCCACATCTTCCGGTTCACCCCATCGTCCGGCAGGAGTACGGGTCATGACCAGGTCATTGAACGGATGCCCTCCTTCGCGGATAGGAGCTGTCTGGGAAGTAGCAATATACCCCGGTCCGATGCCATTCACCTGAATGTTGTATTTGGCCCATTCACAGCACATATTGGCTGTAAGCAACTTTAGTCCTCCTTTGGATGCAGCGTAGGCGGAAACCGAATTCCGGCCGTAAACACTCATCATCGAGCACATGTTGATGATTTTGCCTTCTCTTTTTCGGATCATGGCAGGAACCACCCGTTTGGTAACAATCAACGGAGCCACCAGATTCACGTCGAGAACCTGCTGGTATTCACTGACTTTCATATCCAAAATAGGAATCCGTTTGATGATGCCGGCATTGTTGACCAGGATATCGATTTCGCCTACTTCCCTTTCAATGATGGAAATTCCCTGATCTACATCTGCTTCATCCGTAACATCAAATTTCAGAGTAAACACATCGATCCCCCGGGAGGCATATTCTTTTTTGCATTGTTCCAGTTTTTCCTCAGAACGACCATTTACACAAATTTTTGCACCGGCTTGTCCCAGAATTACCCCTATGGCCATACCGATTCCATGGGTACCTCCTGTAACCAGGGCTGTTTTGTTTTTCAGGTTAAACAGATTGTCCATCATAATCCGGATTATTTAAGTTTATCAGGTTGTACCACATCCATATCGGTATAATCGAGATTTTCTCCGGCCATACCCCAGATAAAAATGTAATGACTGGTACCGGCTGCTGAATGAATGGACCAGCTGGGAGAGATCACGGCCTGCTCATTGTGCATCCATATATGGCGGGTTTCCTGAGGTTGTCCCATGAAATGGCATACTGCCTGCCCCTCGGGTACCTGAAAATAAAAGTAAACCTCGTTGCGTCGGCTATGGGTGTGCACGGGCATGGTGTTCCAGATACTGCCGGACTTGAGTTCCGTCAATCCCATCTGGAGTTGGCAGGTATCCACAATTCCGTTAATGATCAACTGATTGATTTCGCGTTCATTGGATGTTTCCTGACTCCCCGCCTTCAGAACATTGGCGTCGGCCAGGGTAACATGCTTGACCGGATATTCCTTGTGTGCCGGAGCCGAATTGATGTAAAAATGCGCCGGATGGTCGGGATGGTCGGAACGAAAGATCACTTTTCGGCTTCCTTTTCCGATGTAAAGGGCTTCCTTGAATTTCAGGGGGTAGACGTTCCCGTCCACTTCAATGGTTCCGGGTCCGGCAACATTGATCACCCCCATTTCACGGCGTTCACAGAAATAGGACGTCTTCAATGCATCCAGGGACTCCAGTTCCAGGGGTTCTTTCCCAGGAACCGCACCCCCTACAATATAACGGTCGATCAGTGAATAAACCAGGCGGATGGCCCCTTCTTCCATTACTTTCTCAACCAGAAATTCCTTGCGAATCTTCGTGGTATCATACTTTTTAAAATCCTCAGGATGGTATGCATACCGTTCTTCAAAAATTACAGACATAACTACTTTGTTTTTTCGTATTCAAATTTTCTTTTCAATGCTTCCAGGTAATAATAATCGGCATAGTTAATGGCCACATCCACTTCGCTGTTGGCGGGTTTATTCCCCACGGAATGCTTCAGCAGAAACCCTCCGTTCTCGCCTTGCGGGGCCCTGTACTTTTCTGAAGACAAGGAACGGATGATCTTGTTTGCAACGGTTCGGTAGCGTTCTCCCGGTTGCGAAAAGTTGCTTAATTCAAACAAGGCAGAAGCGGTGATCGCAGCTGCTGAGGCATCGCGGTTAGTCTCCGGAATTGCCGGATCGTTAAAATCCCAGTACGAGATCCCATCCTCCGGGAGATTTCTGAGGATATAGTCTGCGATTTTTTCTGCCGCCTCAAGGTACCGGGGATCCCCGGTTTCGCGGTAACACACCACAAAACCATAAAGACCCCATGCCTGTCCTCTGCCCCACGATGATTCATCATAAAGTCCCTGGTGGGTTTCCCGGATCAATACCTTCCCGGTGAGGGTATCGTAATCCACCACATGCACCGAACTCATCTCTTCCCGGAAATGATTTTTCAGGGTCGTGTTGGCATGGGTTACGGCAATATCCTTATATTTCGGATTCCCGGATTCCCGGGACGCCCAGAAGAGCATTTCCAGGTTCATCATGTTATCAACAATCACCGGAAACTGCCATTGATCCGACCAGTCCCACGATTTAATGCTTCCCACCACGGGATGAAACCGCCTGCTTAAGGTTTCAGAAGCCTGCAGGATGACCTCACGGTATTTATCCTCCCCGGTGAGCCGGTATGCATTTCCGTAACTGCAGAACACCATGAATCCCAGATCATGGGTTCCGGAATGATACTGAACACCTTCCAGTTTCAGGGTATTTTCTTCGGCTTTCTCTTTCCACCAGGGATCTTCGGTCATTTCATACATCAACCAGAACATGCCGGCAGGAAAACCACAGGTCCAGTCGCTGTTTCCAACCATCCAATATCCCGTTTTCTCATCATAGGACCGGGGAACCTTATCGTCCGGAATATTCCCGGCTAACTCCTTCAGTTGTTGGGAAAGGGAACCGATCCATTCCTGCATTTCTGAATCCTGTACACTTTTTTTACAGGAAAGAAATAAAAACAGCCCCAGAAAAACGAAAAGTATTTTCTGCATACCTGTATTTTTTAATCCTCAAGCGGTATACAAATATAATCGTTATTTACTTCAATTGCAATCCGGGTCTGTTCCCTGCAGTATCCCTGCTGCTTTTCCAAAATAAATAAAATCCTTACTTTTATAAATAGTTCGTAGTTTTGAGTCGTAAATAGCAGACACTATTTTCATGCGTAGAATCATTTTTTACCGGTTATGGAATCACAGCAAGCAAGACAAGGTAGAAAGATCGGATTATTCTTTGGAACCTTTAATCCGGTTCACATCGGGCATATGGCCATAGCAAACTATCTGATTGAATACACAGAACTGAATCAGATATGGTTCATTGTTTCGCCGAGGAATCCGCATAAGGAAGAAAAGATCCTGCTGGATGCCTGGCATCGCTATACCATGGTTGCCCTGGCCACAAAAGAGGATTCCCGGTTCAGGGCTTCCGATATAGAATTCACCCTGCCCGCTCCATCTTACACCTGTGATACGCTGAGCTTCCTGAACAAAGAATATCCGGATGACTACTTTTCACTCATCATGGGATCCGACAACCTGGAATATCTGCATACCTGGAAGAACCATGAAGAAATCCGGTCCGGATACCCGATCATCGTTTATCCCCGGCCAGGTTTCACCCCTGAAAAAGTACAATCCATGAAGAACATCACCCTCGTCAATGCTCCCCTCATTGAACTATCTTCCACTTTTATCCGGAAAGCACTTGGAGAAGGCAGGGACATGCGGCACTTTCTTCCACCTGAATCATGGAAATACCTGAAGGAGAATAAGTTCTACGAACCGTAAATCTGGGTTGATGACCCGTGAATTTTGTGTTTTTTCAGGAGCATTGAATACTTTTCGAAGTAAGCTCAATGAAAGCTTTCAAAATTTGCTTTTTCGAACAAAATGATGTATTTTTCGAAACGTAAAAACAGGAGAGATTACGGAGGATGAGAAAAAAGAAACAGGAATACAGAACCTTAACGTTACGGGAAGAAATAGTGAACAGCATTACGCATGGCATTGGCATGTTGCTAAGCATTACTGCACTTGTTGTATTGGTTGTTTTTGCTGCATTAAAGGGCGATGCCTGGCATGTGGTCAGTTATTCCATTTTCGGAAGCACCCTGGTTTTGCTTTATACTTCATCCACATTGTACCACAGCATGACCAAAGAGAAGATCAAGAATCTGTTTGCCCGTTTTGATCATTCTGCGATATTTCTGTTAATTGCGGGAACCTATACCCCTTATTTGCTGACGGTTCTTCGCGGTACGGTAGGCTGGGTACTTTTCGGGATCATTTGGGGAGTGGCTTTTGCCGGGATTGTTATCCGCTCGATTTTTCTGACCCGTTTTCGTAAACTGATGATCGTTTTGTACCTGCTTATGGGCTGGATGTTTGTTTTTGCTATTGTCCCCATGGTAAAGCATCTTCCCACATCAAGCCTTGTTTTTCTCTTCATCGGAGGAGGTTGCTATTCCCTGGGAGTCATTTTTTATAGCTGGCGTAATCTGAAATACGGCCACGGTATATGGCATCTCTTTGTATTGGCGGGCAGTATTATGCATTTTTTCTCGGTACTTTTCATCCTGGAATAAAGAAAATCCTTAACAATGGACGATCCCCGTGACAAGCCAGGGGGGTATAATGCCTTTTTTTTGTTTGATTGTTCTCAGGCGAAACAACCGTATAAAAAATGCATTACCTTTGACCGTTTTTTTTATATCAAGTCAATATATGGAATTGTATTTCCGTAAAGCCAATGCTCAGGACCTGCCATTTCTTGAACAGCTTGAGAATATTTCTTTTCCCAGGCACATCCGGAGTTCACTCAGGTCGATCCGTGCCAGCATCAACAGTCAGAAACAGAGCGTTTTAATAGCGGAGATCAACCAGGAAAACACCAGGATCCCGGTTGCATCTGCGGTACTCTGCCTGCACCCAAAATCATTGCGGATAGCTTCTCTGGCTGTCCTGTCCGAATACCAGGGAAAACACATCGGAAAAAAATTGCTGAACCAGATCATTGAAGAAGCGAAACATTCAGGGATAAAAAGGATTACCCTTGAGGCAAAGGCTGCTGAAACAAAGCTGATCGATTTCTATACAAAAGCCGGATTTGTAAAGATCCAAAGACTCCCTGATTATTATGCACCGGGAGAAGATGGGATAAGAATGGTTTTGCGTGAAAAAGAACTTTCTCAAAAACAAGCAATCTCCAACATTATTATAGTCAGGGATCCCAAAGAATGGGATCTGGAACTTAAAGGGGTTAGAATTGTGTCTTCGAAAAGCTATATCACGGAACCTGAATACCAGTCGTTAAAAAATGTCCGTATTTTCAACCTGAGCAATTCATACCGGTATCAAAAATTTGGCTACTATGTATCGTTGCTGGCTTCGGCACGTGACCACCGGGTGATTCCCAATGTTACCACCATGCGTGATTTCTCGAGTTTATCGCTGGTTCGTTCCATTTCAGGATACATTGATGATACCATTCAGAAGAGCCTGCGTCCTGTTTTGGAAAATAAACTGAGCCTAAACATATATTTTGGTCAATCGGTAGATTCGAAATTCCGGAACCTGGCCCGTAAACTCTACTACTTTTTTGAAGCTCCTTTGCTTCGGGTAGATTTTTCAAAAACGGATAAATGGATGATTCAACGGGTTTCTCCTTTGAGTTTGAAAAAGGTCGATCCTCAGGACCTGCCTAAAGTCAAAGAATTTGCCAGAACCTATTTTTCACGCAAACGATTCAATAAATCCCGGTTTACACACTACAAATATGACCTGGCTATTCTTGTGAATCCAGCGGAGAAAAATCCTCCATCCTGTCCGGTTGCCCTCCGGAATTTTAAAAAAGCGGCTGAAAAAGCCGGGTTTTATACGGAGTTTATCACCCGGGAAGATTTCAGTCAGCTCCCGGAATTTGATGCCTTGTTTATCCGGGAAACCACCGATGTAAACAACCACACTTATCATTTCTCGCGGGCAGCCTATGCGGAAGGATTGGTAGTGATTGACGATCCCTGGTCCATCTTACGCTGTTCGAATAAAATATTCCTTCATGAGCGGATGCGTCAGAATCATATCAAAACACCGGAAACAGAGATTCTGGCTCGCACATCCTACAAACCGAATAAATCCATTTCTCTTGCCTTCCCGGTTGTACTCAAGCAACCTGACAGTGCCTTTTCGTTGGGCGTTACAAAAGCAGAAAACCAGGAACAACTGGATCATTCGCTGAAAAAGCTCTTTCAATTATCGGATCTGGTTATCGCCCAGGAATATATCCCTTCGGAATATGACTGGAGGATAGGCATTCTGGATAATGCCCCTCTGTTTGCCTGTAAATATTACATGGCCCATAACCACTGGCAGATTTTTAACTGGCAAAGCAACGACCGGGAAAACTGGGGACGCTGGGAAACCTTTGCCATACAGGAAGTCCCTTCTGAGATCATTTCCACGGCATTAAAAGCTGCTGCCCTTATGGGTGACGGATTGTATGGCGTAGATCTGAAAGTGGTAAACAAGGAAGTATACATTATTGAGGTGAACGATAATCCAAACATTGATGCAGGGATCGAAGACCGTATCCTGAAAGACGAATTATACAACCGGATCATACAATCCCTTCTGAACCGCATTGAAATAAACCGGAATATTGCTCAGTTTGTTTCCGTAAAAAAATAATCCTCTCTTCTTTATCGGTTAACTGAATTGTTTCAGGATCCTCTGCATGATAGGTTATTGAACCCCGATGTAGGTTCCTATGATCAGAACCCGGCAAAAGAAACAGGCATCACGAATCCATTCCGGGCCAGCATAGTATCCGTATAAAAAAACCATGATCCATAAAAATAAAGACATTCCGGATTTCTTCATGCCTGATTTCGATTAATCGTACACAGCAACAAAACAGGTAAATTCAGTAGAGCCAGGGTTCAATTAATAGATCAATTCACGCGCAAGGTAATTGGAGACATAATCCCCAACTCCCTGCTCCAGTTCACAGAAAGGTTTGGAATATCCTGTTTCCCGTAATTTGCGGATATTCGCTTCGGTAAAATACTGGTACCGGTTACGCAGAGCCAGGGGAGTATCCACAAAGCGTATTTCGGGATTCCTGTTCATACTTTCGAAAACAGCCCGGGTAAGTTCCAGATAGGAACGCGCTTTCCCGGTACCCACATTATAAATACCGGGTTTATTTTGATTCTCCATGAAAAACAACATCACTTCGGTTATATCGTCCACATGCACAAAATCACGCTTTTGTTCTCCATCCTTCACATCGGAACGATGGGACCTAAACAGATTCATTTCCCCGGAATTTTTAATTTTCCTGTAAGCATGAAAAACCACGGAAGCCATATCGCCTTTATGGTATTCATTGGGTCCATACACATTAAAGAATTTCAAACCGGCCCAAAATGCCGGGGTTTCTTTTTGGTTCAGGGCCCATATATCAAAATCATGTTTTGAACGGGCATACAAGTTCAGGGGTTCCAATTTATTCATTTCTTTATGGTTATCGGAGAATCCTCTGTCTCCGTTACCATAGGTTGCAGCTGAAGATGCATACACCAGCGGGATCTGAAACCGGCTGCACTCCTGCCACAGGCGCTGTGAATAACGAAGGTTCAACTCCTGATAGATGGCCGGTTCCTGGCCGATGGTATCGGTACGGGCTCCCAGATGAAAAATAACTTCAACCTGACCGTAGTGTCCGGATAACCAGTGAAAAAATTCATCCCGTTCAATTCTTTCCCTGGATATTTTATCTTTCAAATTGCACTCTTTGAAAGGATTCCTGAATTTATCCACTAAAATCAGGTCGTGATACCCGCTCCTGTTCAGCTTGCCTACTAAATAACTACCTATAAATCCTGCAGCTCCCGTAACAACAATCATTCGTCTACGTGGTTTTGGTTTGGTACAGCATTCCTACCTCTTCTGTTTTCTGACAAACACGGGCTTATGCTGATTAAACTATAAAAAAAGCCGAATATTGCCTCATCAGGCAATTATTTTATGCCGGATCTGAAAAAATATTGCGGGGCAATTTAGCAATAATTCCTTTTTCTGAAGCTATGCGGTAAAGGGTATCGATTGCCTGGTGTCCATTTTCACCCAATGAGAGAGTAAAGTCGTTGACATACAGCTCTATATGTTTTTTCACTACCTCATCATCCAATTCCCGGGCATGCGTTTTGATATACGGAAGACTGTCATCCGGATTGTTCAAAGCATATTCCACACTGCGTTTGATCACTCTTCCGGCTTTTACCCTGATCTCTTTCGGGAGGTTCCGGTTTACGGCAATTCCTCCCAACGGGATGGGTTGCCCTGTATTCTTCTCCCACTCCTCACCCAGATCGATGATTTTTTTCAATCCTTTGGGTTCATAGGTAAACCTGTTTTCATGAATGATTACCCCGGCTTGTACTTCTTCCTTCAAAATAGCGTTTTCAATTTCAGAGAAGAGGATTGGCCTTTTTATCTTTGCCTCCGGAAATTGTATCGAGAACAACAAGTTGGCTGTGGTGTAAATCCCGGGAATAGCAATTTGTAATCCGGGGATCTCTTCCGGCTTCCAAACCTGTTTGCCGATCAACAGAGGTCCGTTCTTAAACCCAAGGGCACTTCCGGCATCCAGGATCTGGTATCGATCAGCCAGAAAAGCAAAAGCAAAATAGCTGATTTTTGTTATATCCATTGAAGCAACGGATGCCCGGTGGTTCAACTCTTCGACATCAGCCTGCACCACATCAAAAATAAGACCTTCCGTATCAATTTTTTGATGCACCAATGCATCAAAAATAAATGTATCATTCGGGCACGTAGAAAATCCCAGTGTTACTTTCATGGATTGGATTTTGAGCAAAAATAGAAGATTCAGGGTACGTTCATTTCCATCTTTTCAATGAGGGTTAACACCGCGGAGCTCAGATTTTCCAGTGCCAGGGGAATATCCCACCGGGAAGCATCCCGGGGTTCCACATAATTGGAAACCGCCCGGATCTCCCAAAATGGCACTCCCATCCATTTGCATACATAAAAAACCGCGGCACCCTCCATGCTTTCTATATGTCCGTTGAATTTTAAACATAGCTCATGAATGCTGGATTCGCGCCCGTAGCTTTTGTTGGTGGTGATTCCTCTGACCGGTGCCAAAGAGGGTACATTTCCATTGGAAGAATTTTTCAGAACGCCGTTTTCAAAGGGAAATTCATCGGTTTTAAGGTATCCGGAATCAAAAAGGGTCAGAAACTCTGATTGATCTTCAATGCCCAGATCGGCAAATTCTTCACTGATCACATTGACCACCTGTCCTATTTTCAGATCCCTGGTAAAGCTTCCGGCAATCCCCATATTAATCACCAATCCGTATTTCTGATTCACAAGGGCATTCGTAAGGTGAAACGTGGTAAAGGTAGTTCCGATACCGGAAATCAGTAGTTCAATTTCTGTATTCTTATATCGGTATTTTTTCAGGTTATGGTTGCTTTCCTCAAGGAAGACCAGTTCATCTGCCAGCAACCTTACTTCCATCCATGTTGCTGCTACGATTAATATTTTCATACCCATTGCTCGTTTTATCGGTGTTCAATTCGTACGTCATTGGTTTCGTTAAACGCCGCACGAAAAAAATCATTCTACCCATTCATACTGATTTTACAAAAAAAGGTTAATCTTTGTAGGCATTAAAATTAAGAATCAAAATGGAAATATCATTAAACAATAGCAAGGGAGCCTACCGGAAAATCGAGAAATTTGATTCCGAGAAGATCAAAAAACTGGAAGCACATTACAGAGAAATACTAAAAATTCTGACAGAAGATCCGAGTCGGGAAGGACTGGAAAAAACCCCCCTCCGGGTAGCTAAATCGTTGCAATTTTTGTTGCAGGGATATGAAACGGATCCTGTAAAGATCCTGCAATCGGCAAAATTTCAGGAAGATTACAGACAAATGGTTATTGTTAAAGATATTGAAATCTATTCCATGTGTGAACACCACATGTTGCCTTTCTTTGGGAAAGCTCATGTGGCCTATATTCCGAATAAGTACATTACCGGATTAAGCAAAATAGCCCGTGTGGTGGATGTCTATGCCCGCCGACTGCAGGTACAGGAAAGACTCACCTCGCAAATTAAAGAGTGCATTCAGCAAACCCTGAATCCCCTGGGCGTTGCCGTGGTGATCGAAGCCCAACACCTGTGTATGCAAATGCGCGGCGTGCAAAAACAACATTCCATAACCACCACATCCGACTTTACCGGGGCCTTTGAACGAATCGCTACAAGAGAAGAATTTATCCGGTTAATCAGTAGCAAACTTTCATAGCCTGAATGAATCATGTAAGAAAATATCCACCATCAAAGAAGGGGATAGTGTATTTAATCCATAGGATGATGAAACAAGCATGGTTAATATTCACACCCATAGTGGATTTCTATAATAGATTAAAACACAAGACAAACAGGATTCGGAATACTGATTTCTTCATGAATAAAAACCGGAATACCGGTTTCCCTGTTGATTCTGAAAACAGATACCTTATTGCTGTGTTGATTGGCTACCAGTAAAAAATTCCCGTGAGGACTTATCGTAAAGTTTCGTGGCCATTCACCATTTGAAGAAGTTACGGCTATGCGTTTAATCCATCCTTCCTCATCGACCCTGAATGTTGTTATTGAATTATGGCCCCGGTTTGAACAGTATACGAACTTTCCCGATGGGGATAGGTGGATATCGGCACAATAATTCACGCCCTTAAAATTTTCCGGTAGGGTGCTGACCGATTGGATCACTTTATAGTTATCTTCTGTATCAATCACTGCCAGGGTGGAAGACAATTCATTCACCACATAAATTTTGCTGCCTTTCGGATGGAAATCAAAATGTCGGGGTCCGGAACCAGGTGCCATCTCAGCCCAGGCTATTTCACTTTCCACGAGTCTGTCAGCAAATCGATCCAAATCATAAACCATGAGTTTATCGATCCCCAGATCAGCAGCATACACCTTATTCAAGAAAGGGGAAAAGCGAACCGAATGGGCATGAGCCCTTTCCTGTCTCTCCTCTACGGGGCCGTTCCCGGAATGCTGAATTACCTGACAGGCCGGATTCAGGCTGCCATCGCTGTTTGTCGTGAAGAGAGCCAAAGTTCCGCTGCCGTAATTGGCGACAGCTAGATATCGGTTATCAGGGGTAATATCAATATAACACGGATCGCTTCCTCCGGACGGCTGTTTATTGATCAATTCAGCCATACCCATGACTCCCGTTTTAAAAGCTCCCACAGAACAACCGCCGGAGTCCTGATCTCCTGATCGCATGCAGACATACAAAAAGCGCCCGTCAGAAGATCGAACCAGGTAATTGGGATTCTCCAAACCCCGAATCACACTTTCCTGCTCAAGGGTTCCGGTTAAGGTATCAAAAGAACAGACATAGATCCCTTCAGAACCGTTCCCGGAAAAAGTCCCCGTATACAACAAAACCTTGTGATCTGATTGTCCGTATATATTTAATCCGCAACAGATACATAAAAAAGCTACTATTTGTTGAATGCAATACATTCGTTCATATAAATTGTTAAATTGCACGAAAATGCGCATACAAATATAAATAAACAGGATTGAAACGAGCCCTGAGAAATCAGGACAAGTTCCAGAGACTAGGGAAATTGAACATGCATTGATTACGTTATATGCCAGATATACAAAATTTTAAATAAATTTTATTCCCATGAAACCGAAACACTTTTTTTTAACAACACTTTGTGTATTCATTGGATGTTATGCCTTTACCCAGAACCTGATTCAGGAATGGGCTACACCCAGGGATTTTGAAACACCGGAATCCGTTCTATACGATGAATCCAACGACATCATTTACGTTTCCAACATCAACGGGTCTGCCAATGAAAAAGACGGGAATGGATATATCAGCAAATTATCAACGGATGGAAAGATCAAAAAGCTGAAATGGGTCACTGGACTGGATGCCCCCAAAGGGATGGGAATTTTTGGCCAGACCCTCTATGTAGCCGATATCAGCCAGGTGGTGGAAATTGATATTCAGAAAGGGAAGATTTTAACCCGCTACGAAGCACCGGGAGCCGTTTTCCTGAACGACATTACCATACGGATTAATGGAGAAGTATACGCTTCCGACAGCCAGAGCGGCGTGATATTCCGGCTTAAAAACGGGAAAATTGCACCCTGGCTTAAACATGAAAACATAAAAACACCCAACGGACTGTTGGCCGGAGAGGGGAAACTCCTGATCGGAGAAAATTCGGTTTATGAGGTTGATTTTGAAACCCGGGAGGTGCAAACAGTGGTTGAAGAAGGAGGCGGCATTGATGGACTTGAGAAAGACAACCAGGGGAAAATCCTATTTTCACACTGGGCAGGACGCATTTTCAGGGTTTCTGGAGGAAAACCGGTAAAAATCTGGGATTCTTCCGCAGATCAGATCAATACCGCAGACCTGGATTTTGCCTTTAAACCGGAATTGTTGCTGGTTCCCACCTTTTCGGATAACCGTATTATGGCTTTTAAAATAACAGACTAACCGGTATTCATTGGATTATTTTATGGAAAAACCGATCATTGCGGCACGGCAACCTGCCGCCGAAGAGCTGAAACCAGGCGTTTACTTCTGGTGTGCATGCGGAAGGAGCGCAAACCAACCCTTTTGCGACGGCTCCCACCAGGGAACCGGAATTAATCCGGTTCAGTTTAAAATGGAAGAAAAAAAAACCGTTTATCTATGTCAGTGTAAACAGACAAAAAACAAACCTTTCTGTGACGGAACGCATAGAACCCTCTGATACAATAAATCATTCAGGTTATTTACCGGATAAATTTTCCTCCCTGATGATTTACCATACTCCAACCGTTTGAGGATTCATGAAAGAGGGATTTTTCAGTGACAACCTGAAAAACCGTTTAATGAAAATTCTTCGGATAAGAAGTGCCATGTTAGCTGACTGGTTTAAATAACTCTTTTTCGGCGTTGCATACCGGACATCGATAATCCTCAGGCAGGTCTGCAAAGGCTGTTCCCGGAGGAATTCCTGATGCGGCATCCCCCTCTTCGGGATGATATATATACCCACATACAGAACAGGCATAAGAAGGTTTCTTACGCTTCTTTTCTGATGATTTCTTCTTTTCCGGGCCCGGCGATCCGGATTCGGGTGGCTCTTGGGTTTTCGTATCTTCCGGTGTTTTGTCTTTTAAATAAGTTGGAGCGTTTCGTGGAGCCATCATTTTGTATGTTTCCCGGTAGTAAGTATACGTTAAAACAGGCTCGTCAGATAATAATCCGGCATCTTTGATCTCCCCGATAAACAAAATATGCGAACCGGCATCGGTTTCCTGTACCACACTGCATTCAAACCATGCGACAGAAGCCTCCGTAACAACCGGTACCCCAAGGGTACATTTCCTGTACTGTATGTTCTTAAATTTATCCATGTCTTTGCCGGATTGGTATCCGAAATTACGGATCACTGAAATGTCAAGGTCCTGCTTCAATACGGATACCGAGAACATTTGGCTTTTTCGAATAATCCCCATCGTATAATTGTCCTTATGGCAGCTTATGGCAACACGCGATGGTTCGGATGTGACCTGAAAGACCGTATTCCCGATGTATCCTGACTTTTCCCCCTGATGTTCAGAGGCAATAATGTACAAACCGTACGATAGTTTATGAAATGCTTTGGTATCCATTGCTGTTTATTATTTTTCGTTGCCTAAGATAACAAACATACAATTTCTTCCTTGCAACAAACCATAAAAACGATGGAACCCAAATCCTCTCGTGCAATAAAAAATATACGATATCATCATGTTCCGGTGTCCAACGAGGATTTTATCTCTTTTAAAAGATGCATTTTTTCACAACGTAATGAAGAATGCTTACTTTTATACAACGTTATAATATCTTTTTTAATCAAATAGGATAAATGAGACAGAACGGGTCCTGTTGTTTGAGGGTAGAACGAATTTTCACAGGACACCATAAAGGCAAAGAAGGTATAATCACACGAAACGAATCCCGTTTCGGTTCCGATAAACCGGAACGGGATGAGTTCCATAAACCATCAAAATTGAACATGCATTGATTGCATTATATGCCGGATACACAAAATCACATCAATATTCGTACCATGAAAAACGTATTTTTTTTAATCTGGGGTCTGTGGTTCATCTCATTAACCATAAACGCACAAGAGGCAAATGACCTGAATGCTATGAAAGAACGGCTAAATGCACACAGCGAAAACGTGAGTCACCGGTTGGATCAACTGGAGAAAGCCGTGGATGACATTCTATGGTATCAGAAAGTAGGGGATATAGCACATGTAGACAAGCTTTATATTTACGGACCTCCCCGATGGAAAGAGAACAATCCGGATGCCATGGGAGCCGGAAATCCGGTAAAATTCTGGACCTATGTTTTTATTCCGCTTGCCACGGATGCCTCGGAGAAATACCCGTTGATTGTTTTGCCTCATGGAGGAGTACACAGCAATTTTACCACCTATTATACACATATTATCAGGGAGTTGGTAAGTCAGGGCTATGTGGTTGTCGCCCCGGAATACCGGGGTAGCACAGGGTATGGACGCTCCCATTACGAGAAAATCGACTACGGGGGCCTGGAAACCGAAGATGTCTATTACACCCGCAATTTCATGATCGAAACATATGACTTTATTGATAGGAACAACGTAGGTATTGTTGGCTGGAGCCATGGCGGACTCATTGCGCTGATGAATATCTTTGATCATCCGGAGGATTACCAGGCAGCTTTTGCCGGCGTTCCCGTCAGTGACCTCATAGCCCGCATGGGCTACCAGACTCAGGGATACCGTGATCTGTACGAAGCAGAATACCATATCGGACAAAGCGCCAATGAAAATGTAGCCGAATACAGACGCCGGTCTCCAGCATGGAATACCCATAAATTTCAAAATACCCCCCTCCTTATCCATACAAACACCAACGACGATGATGTCAATGTGCTGGAAGTGGAACACCTGATCAAATCCCTGAAAGCAGAAGGAAAAGATTTCAAGTATGAAATATTTGAAAACCTCCCGGGAGGTCATTCCTTTGACCGTATGGATACCCCGACCGCGAAAAAAATCCGTCTGAAAGTTTATCTGCACCTGGCCAAATACCTGAATCCCCCCAAACCAATAAAAAATCTGAGGGACTTGCAACAAGCAGGCTATAAATTCTGATCAGTAATTCCGTTCTTTACCATTAACGGACCGGATTCCCTTTTATGGAAACTTCCATATTAGAGAATTTCTCTCAGGTAATCCCCTAATACAGGGGGGTAAAAAACCTGAATTTCCCAATTTTGGAATTTTTTTTGTCTATTCTGAATCATATCCTCTTGTTTATTCAAAAAATTTCTATATGTTTGATTCGTTGATATACATGTTTTTACATTTACAGTATGAAAACGAAACAATACAACATTTTCATTGTAGAGGACAACGTATTGTATGCAAAAGTCTTAAAACGGCAATTGTCCCAAAATGAATCATATACCATTGAAATTTTTGAAACCGGCAAAGATTGTCTGGATCATCTTTCGAGTAAGCCGGATGTAATCACCCTGGATTATACGCTTCCTGACATGAATGGAGCGGAAGTACTCAGGGAAATTAAAAAAATTGCACCAGAAACACATGTCATTGTAATCTCTGGTCAGGAAGACATCAACACGGCCGTTACGCTTTTAAAGGAAGGGGCCTACGATTACATTGCCAAAGGACCCGATACCAGGGAGCGCCTGGAAAATATCATTAAGAACATTCATGAATCGGACCAGTTACGCAAAGAAAATACGTACCTCCGGGATGTAGTGAAAAGAAAATACGATTTTAAAAAGATTATTCAGGGAAACAGCCGTGAAATAGAACAGGTTTTTGAGTTAATGGAGAAAGCGGTAAAAACCAACATTTCCGTTTCCATAACCGGAGAGACAGGAACCGGTAAAGAATTGATTGCCAAGGGAATTCACTTTAATTCTACCCGAAAAGACAATCCTTTCATTCCAGTAAACATTTCTGCAATCCCGGAAACGCTTATTGAAAGCGAACTTTTCGGACACGAAAAAGGGGCTTTTACAGGCGCCGATGCAAGGAAAACAGGAAAATTCGAAGCGGCTGACGGAGGAACTCTGTTTCTCGATGAAATTGCCGAATTGGATATCAATATACAGACCAAACTGTTGAGAGTCATTCAGGAACGGGAAGTAGTCCGGGTAGGCGGGTTAAAACCTATACCGATTGATGTGCGGATTATCACAGCGACTCACAGAAATCTGGCAACCCTGGTTTCAGACGGAAAGTTCAGACAGGATCTCTATTATCGGTTACTGGGACTCCCCATTGAAGCACCCCCCCTGAGGGACCGAGGCAATGACGTTATTCTTCTGGCCAAATATTTCGTGAACGAATTCTGCAAAGAAAACAACCTTCCTCTCAAAAACATAACCAAGGAAGCAACCAACAAACTCATGACCTATCCGTTTCCTGGAAATATCAGGGAATTGAAAGCCGTCATGGAGCTGGCCTGTGTCATGTCAAACGATGAGAATATTAAGGAAGACCACCTGAATATTACCATTAAAGGGGATGTAAAAAACATACTGGGAAAAGAAAAAACCCTCGATGAATACACCGAGGATATAATTTTTCATTTTTTGAGTAATTACAACAACAATGTCCGGCTTGTTGCTTCCAAACTCAACATTGGCAAATCGACCATTTACCGGATGTTACAGAATAAATCGAATTAACAGAAGAAATCCCGGATTTTTCAACCCGGGGATTTAGGCTTTTCTTATTCTGTAACACTTGATATTCCGACAACATCCAACTTTCTGTCAATGCGTTTTATCAATCCCTGGAGGACGGTACCCGGTCCAATTTCTGTGAAGTGTGTAGCGCCGTCCCTGACCATGTTTTGAACCGTTTGCGTCCAGCGCACCGGATGGGTCAACTGGGCTATCAGTTTTCTTTTAATCTCTTGCGGAACAGAAGTTGGCAGGGCATCCACATTCTGGTATACGGGACAAACAGGATGATGGAACGGGGTATTTTCAATGGCAGCTGCCAGTTCATCGCGGGCGGGTTGCATCAAAGGAGAATGAAAAGCCCCACCTACCATTAACTTTAGCGTTCTCTTGGCTCCTTTTGCGGACAGCCTTTTACAGGCTTCATCGATCGCGGCAACGGTACCTGAGATCACCATCTGTCCCGGGCAGTTGTAATTGGCAGGAACCACCAGATCCTCAATCTCAGCACATACTTCTTCCACCCTTTCATCCTCAAGGCCAACAATGGCTGCCATAGCAGATGGCTTTAATTCACAGGCTTTCTGCATAGCCAGAGCACGCTGTGATACCAGCTGCAATCCGTCTTCAAAAGTCAGCGTTCCGTTTGCCACCAAAGCAGAAAATTCGCCCAGCGAATGCCCTGCCACCATTTCCGGAGTAAATTCTTTAAAGGATGCAACCAGGAGAACCGAATGCAAAAAAATGGCCGGTTGCGTGACCCTGGTTTGTTTCAACTCATCAGCCGTGCCTTCAAACATAATGTCGGTAATCCGGAATCCCAGAATCTTGTTTGCCTTTTCAAACATCTCACGGGCCCTTTCTGAGTGCGCGTACAAGTCCTTCCCCATGCCCGGATACTGCGCTCCCTGTCCCGGAAATACGTATGCTTTCATACTTGCTCGTTTAATGATTCGTTGCAAATATAATGGAATTTGTCGGGTCACATAAAATCAGAGAAACTCCGTCTTGGGATTTTTCCGGCCAAATCCAATACCATACACCATTTACGCAAGAAAAGTATCCGGACAGGATGCATCAAATAAGCAACACCCTCTTTGCTTTGCCTGTCCGTCTGAAGAGGAGATGATTTCTCAGAACCAGTTTGTATTGGCAAACAACAGACTCAGAATAATATATTTGATCAGCAAGCCTGAAATGCTGTACATCATCAGGTCGCGGAACCGGTATTTTATCATGCCAGCTACCAGGGCAATGATCGGTGATGAAAGAGGGGTTCCGTTAAAAACAAAAACCGTCAGATTGCCATATTTCCGGATGTATCTTTCAGCTCTCTGAATACGCTTCGTCCCTACCAGGTCATGCATAAATTTCGCACTGAACGAATACCCTATCAGGTAGTCCATAACCTGCGCTATGACGGCGGTTCCCATGGCTACCATTATTAACTCAACCTCCTCGTAATAAGAGAGGTAATAAATAAATGCCATTTCAACCGGCATCAGCAGAAAAAACAGATAGCCTGAAAAATGGATCAACCCGAACGACCATATACTCTGGGTTCTTCCCTGGTACAACTCTCTGCCGACGGTCATCGATATTACGAGGATGGCAACCAGGGATGTGACCAGGATGATCAGGACTTTCGACCGTTTTATTTTCTTCTCTTTCATACGATTCACTGACCGGAAGGTATGTTTTGCTTTATTTTGCTGATCAACCTCTCAGGCAGAATCGGCGTTGCACCTTCCTGGCTGCATACATAAGCAGCTGTTTCATTTGCTGCCTGATGGATCTCACGCAGTGGTCTTTGGTTCAGCATGCCAAGAACCATTGCGGCTGTGAAGGAATCTCCGGCTCCCACGGTATCCTTCACCTCTACTCCGGGAACTTTCAGAAACGACTCTTCCTTTTTTGTTTTTAAAAGGCTTCCCTTGTTTCCTTTTGTAAGTGCGACCATAGTCAGTTCAAAAAGGTCCATCAACTTTCCCAAAACTACCCTTTCTGAGCCTGCGAAAGAAAATAATTCGGCAACTACCGTCAATTCCTCGTTGTTCAGTTTTAAAACCGAGGCCAGTTGCATCGAAGATTCAATAATTTCCGCGTTATAAAAATGCTGGCGGAGGTTAATATCACACACCCGCAGGCATCCGGGTTTTGTACATTTCAGAAAACCGCGGATTGTTGCCCGGGAAATCTCCGAACGTTGTGCCAGAGAGCCAAAGCATACAGCATCGCACGATGCCGCCAGTTTTTTCAATGCTGTATTCCAGGCAATACAATCCCAGGCTACTCCTTCTTTGATTGCAAATTCCGGGATTCCATTCTCCAACTTTACCTGAACGATTCCGGTTTCACTTCCTTTGTTTAAAGCAATATACCCGGTTGAAAGATTGAGTTCCCGGAGTTTCCCGAGAATTTCCTTTCCGGGTGCATCGTTGCCTACCGAACTGACAATAAAGCTTCGGGCTCCCAGTTGATGAACATGGAATGCAAAATTAGTAGTAGCGCCCCCAAGGGTTTTTCTGTCAGGCAGCATATCCCAGAGAATCTCTCCGATACCCACCACCTTCGGTTGTTTTTCAAAATTCATCGGTTGCTGTTTCGTGCTAAAAATAAACAAAAAGAGTGAAGTTCCGCATATTCGTTTTCTGTTAACCAATAATCCCCCGGCATCCTGTTGTGCCGTTTATAATTCCGATAACCGAAATACAATCCGGATCGTTTGAAGATCTCTTTGCATGGATCCATAAAATTTATATGTACCTTTAATGGAAAAAGATGAAACCATTTGTTATAGCATCGATTCTTTTGGCATGGATAATGATTGGTTGCCAAACCAACCCCGATGAGTCTGAAACGGCCGGTTATACATCCTGGTACCAGAAATCCTCCGGTCAGCCGGAAACCCTCGTTTTTGCGAGTTACAAAACTACCATGATTGCAGACGGACAAGATGAAGCACGTTTACGGATCAGCGTAACTGACAGTACCGGCATGGAAATCATGGATTCCGGTCTGGAATTTACCATCCGCGTAAAAGGCCATGCCACGATTCGTGAACCGGATGGCACTGAACCTGAGAGGACAATCGATTCCGATACCATGAAAGTATGGAAGTCACAACTTCAAAACGGAATAAAAAACCTGATATTAAAAGCCGGGGAAACCGCCGGAAAAGTCAATGTACAAGTAAGCGCTGAGAACGTCTGGGAAGCTTCCCACGAAATTCATCTGATCCCTGCCGATGTAGAACTGAAAAAACCTACACCGGCACAACTTACCCCTTCCCCGGTTATACAGCCAAAGATGATCGGGGCCGATATATCCTTTCTTCCCCAACTTGAAGCCCGGGGAATGAAATTCAAAGAAAATGGTACGGAAACAGATGCTATTCAACTTTTAAAAAACCATGGCTTCAATTGCATCCGACTTCGGCTTTTTGTCAATCCGGAAATACCGGGTGGGTACTCCCCGGGAGAAGGCTTTTGTGATCTCGAACACACGCTTCAGATGGCTAAACGGATCAAAGAGGCCGGGTTGCATTTCCTGCTCGATTTTCATTACAGCGACACCTGGGCCGATCCCCAAAAACAATACAAACCCAAAGCCTGGGAATGGATGGATTTTAAGAGGTTGCGGAACACCTTGAAAGGCTATACAAAAGCGGTACTCCTGGAAATGAAAGAACAGGGAACACTGCCTGACATGGTACAGATCGGGAACGAAATCAACCACGGAATTGTTTGGCCCGAGGGGCATATAGCCAACCTGGATAACCTGGCAGAACTGCTCAAAGCAGGCACCGAAGCATGCCGTGAAACAGATCCGGAAATAAAGGTGATGATACACCTGGCCCTGGGCGGACAGAACGAAGAGGCGGTCTTCTGGTTCGACAACATGATAGCCCGGGGCGTGGAATTCGATATCATCGGATTATCGTACTACCCCCGCTGGCACTGTACCCTGGATGATTTGGACTTTAATATGAGAAACCTGATCGAACGGTATCAGAAAGACATCAATGTGGTGGAATACAGTGCCTTTAAACGTGAAATCCACGAACTGGTTTTTAACCTGCCGGAAAACCGGGGTAACGGAACCGCAATCTGGGAACCGTTGAATACATGGAGCCGTATTTTAGACCCCACAGGGAATGTAAACGATGAAATATTTATTTACGACGAGCTGAGTGAAAAGTACCTGAAATAAAATACAATAAACAGGCATTCGTATATCTCTCCTTTCCATAGGCGAGTCAATGCCGGTGTTATCAGAAAGGTATCCGGTTCGCCGGACCTGCCAGACACTCCTCATAAATCCTTGCCGAAGATGGAGATGCCTGGACTTCAGTTCTTTACCGCGCATTTGAAATCAGGATTTTTTGATCACTGAAAAGCGGTAATTTCCTGAGCCTGTTTTTAGGACAATCCTTCCTTTTTTTTCTTCCATAACCGTGAACAACGGGTTTTTGTCAACGGATCTTCCGCTTTCGGTAATCTCTGAAACGCTCTCTGCCGGTAAAACAATCATGGCCAATGAATTGACCGGAATCTCCACTTTCAGTTCAAATTGATCTTCCGTGTCGATCCATTCCGAGGCGATTGTACCGTAGGGTGATTCATAGGTAGCTTGTGCCGATCGGATTTTTCCCACTACCTGCGGATCGATTATTATTTCTTTGTAAGCAACTGAATTTTTCGTTTGCCTGATTCCGGTCAGCCCGCAATAGAACCATTCCATGAGGTGTCCGAGCATTAGGTGGTTATTCGAAACCACTTCGAGTGCCTGCCAGGATTCAGTCAGGGCGGTTGCTCCTTTCTTCAGCTGATAACCATATCCGGGGACATCCTCCCGGGCATTCATTTTGTAAAGCAGTTCCCCCTGACCGTTATCAGCCAGAGCCCTGACCAGGTAATGAAATCCTACATCCCCGGCCGTCAATGCATTATCGGAAAGATGTATGGATTCAACCAATGTTCTCACCACGGCTTCCTGCCGCTCTTCGTTCACCAGCCCTACAACCAGGGGCATGGAAAGGGATGTCTGACTCCCGGTGGAGTAGCTGTTGGTTCCCGGATGAAAAAACTCCTTGTTGAAGGCTGTTTTTATTTCCTCAGCCCAGTGGGTATAGTGATTAGCCTCTTCTTCCCGGTCCATTGCCCGGGCCATCTGTGACATCAGCCAGACATCGTAATAGTATATCGCGGTTGCGGTAAGTGCTTCCGGAGTGAGCTGTGCAAACCCGGGGCGTTCAGGGCCCAAATCATACCAATCTCCCAAACCATGCGAAACAATATGGTTTTCCGACCGGGTTTTCAGGTAATGCACATACCGGACCATCATAGGCCATGCTCTTTCCATGACGGATTGATCGCCATACCATTTACCGATCAACCAGGGCAGGATCACCGCGGCACTACCCCACTCCGGAGAATCGCGGAATCCTCCTTCAAAAGCCACATACTCCGGGACAATGTCAGGCACCAAACCGTTGGGTAATTGGGCCATAATCATATCGTCAACCAGCCTGGAATACAGAGAATACACATTAAAATTGAAATGAATGCTTCCGCCCATAAGATGGGTTTGCTCGAGCCATCCCAGTTTTTCACGGTGGGGACAGTCGGTTACCACACTTTGAAGATTGCTTTTTATCGCCCAGAGGATTAGGGTATCGATGCGGTTGAACAGATCAAAAGAGGTGCTGAATTGTCCGGCCTGAGGAGATGAATTCCGGATATGCAGCATCCGGATATCCTTGATAACCGGCAGGTCATCCTGATTTTCTGTATGTTCGGGAACCGCTCCTTCCACCTGCACATACCGGAATCCATAATAGGTAAAACAAGGCGACCAGGTTTCGATGCCTTCCCCTTTCAGTACATAGGTGTAATAATGGGGTCTTCCCGTAGCTTGCTGATTGGCATGGCCCTGCCCGTCAATCAACTCGGCAGGAATCAGATGAACGGAATCCCCCCGGTTTCCCTTAACAACGATTTCCACTACTCCGGAGGCATTCTGCCCGAAATCATACAACCAGGCATGGTCCATATCTTGAATCTTCTTTACGCTTTGACTGGGAAGAACCTCTTTACGTTTTACGGGATAATCTTTTTCAGGAAGAAGCCGTTTGCCGGGGGACTTAACCACCCGTGCCCGCTGCCATTCCGAATCATCAAATCCAGGTTCGTTCCATCCCGGTTGTTCAAGAAGGGCATTGTAGGTTTCTCCCCCAAAAATACTGCTGTAGGTAACCGGACCAGGTGCTACGCTCCAGGTAGTGTCTGAAACGATAACCTCCGTTGATCCATCTTTGTATTCCAGTTGAATCCGGGCTATCATTTTCGGATTCCCGTAAGCGGTCATGGTTTTCCGGTAACGGCTGTTGGGAACAATATAAAAACCATTGCCCAGGGAAACGCCCAATACATTCTCCCCCGATACAAGACATTCGGTTACATCATAGGTATTATACAGAACAACTTCATCGTAATGGGTCCAGCCCGGAGCCAAAAAACGATCTCCGGTTTTTTTACCGTTCAGAAACATCTCATAATGCCCTAATCCTGAAACAAATACCAAAGCCTGCTTCAACGCATTTTTCACCCTAAACTCCTTACGCAACAGAGGCAATTTGTGAAATCCCAGATCCATACCGCGGTATTCCTTTCCAGGCAAATGAACGCCGGGAACCAGACGTTTGGCATCATCCAGTGTATCGTAGGCAATCCATACCGCTCCGTTCCAATCATCTGCTGTAAACAGACCAGTGGTAAACCTCCCGGGAGCACTCCAGGGAGATTCATTCCCGTGATGGTCCCACACTTTGACCCTCCAGAAATAGGTTCTGCCCGACTGAAGCTTTTGGCCTTCATAGGCAACCAAAATGCTTTGATTGCTTTCCTTTTTCTCTGAATTCCACACAATCTCTCTATCCGAAAAATCCTCTTCTTCAGAAACCATCAGATGATAGGCGCCCTGTTTTGTGTTTTTTTCTGTTGACTGAAGTTTCCAGCTGAAAAAGAAATCTTCTGTATCTACTCCGGTGGCGACTTCCCGATTTTCAACTGTGAGAGATACAACCGATAAAGGATCTTTTTTCTGACAGGAGATCATCGCAAGAATGAAAATTCCCCATGTGAGGATATCCGTTAGTTTTCGTTTCATTTTAATGAATTTCATTTCGATCCTTTCCGGTTTTAGTTTTCTCATGGAACATGATCACCATATCCTTTTTTCTTGCTTTAGGCTCCACCCTGATAAGATGTACTTTTCCCTCTTTCAGTTCAGCCTCAACCGAGGTTTTTTGGGGTACATGGAGTTTAAAATGCACGTCCTGTGTTTCCGGCCATGCCGGGAACAGGTAAATTGAATCCCCATTGGCTTGAAGGAGCATTTCCTGGAGGCCGATCATTCCCGATCCGCCCCAGTTATGGTCGGGGACCCAGTCGAAGCCCGGTCCCCAGAATGCCGGAAAACGCCATTCAGAATCCTGTAGTTTCAGGGTTGTCAACCTCATCGCTTCATCTGCCATACCCAACCGGGCTGCAAAAATATTGTATTGCTTCCAGCTTCTATAATCTTTAAATTGCTGTACATCGGGATCCAACCGGTAAGTATTGATGGCTACCTCGATACCGGGTTTCCCGATGCCGTATATACCCCACGGAAATACCGGGTATAGTTGGGGCACTTCTGTGTTGTTCACACGCTCCCAGAGCCAGGCTGGAGCCAGGGTTTTTTTGCCTTCGAAGGCTCGAAATCCCAGGGGAGGAATCTTCTGAAGGAATCTTATCCATCGTGTCTTCTCCTCTTCATCGATTATGCTGTCAGGTAAACAGATCAAGCCACGGGTTACCGTTTCCAAAGCTGCTATGGTCGAAGTAGCGTTGTATGCCATTTTGTAGGTTTCGCAGGCCGAACCGGGATACAATACTAAATGGCCGTTTCCATCCCGCTTTTTTGATCCCCGTTTGGATGCAAGGGTTTCATAATGGGCTTCAAAGAAGGTCAGACAACTTTCGATCAACGGCAGGTATTCCGAAATATCAGCACCGGTATATTGGTGAAGCATCAGAGCCATCCAGCAGAACTCCAGTGATGTATCCCACTGGTATTCAAGCCAGGCATTGTACATTCTTCCCGGGTCATATCCTTCAGGGCGGTTCCATCCGTATTCACTGCAATTGGGCAATCCGAAATTTTCTATTTGTTCCGTAAAACAGGCGCCATCATGCCCCCAGTAGTGCCGGCTGCGCAGTTCTGCATTGGGTAAAATACGCCTGTAAAAATCAAGTTGAGGAAGAACCAGTTCAAAGTCACCCGAGGGAAACATGGGAAAATAGACCAGTCGCTGGTTCTGGGCTGTAAAGGTGCCGCCGCCCCAGTTCCGGAAATCAGGGGTGAACGAACGCATCGAATCGATCCATACCGGATCGAAAGTAAACAAGCCCCCGTTGAACTTTGTCGGATAGGTACCATAGGCATTGCATGCCAGCATGTACCGGAAAAGCTGGTAGTTCCGGCCAACCTGCCATTCCGGCAACAATTCATTTTTGCTTTCAGGATGGATAAAAATAAAACTTCGTCCCCAGAATGCCTTCCACCAGTTTATTGTTTCAGCGCGCGCCGTTTCCCTGTTTCTCCCGGAATTGGCAACTACTTCCTGAAGGGGGGCATTCCATTCATCCGGAGCACCGTATTGCCCGGTGTGGAGACAAATCCTGAGGTTTTGTTTTTTTGCCGGCATCCTGCTTTTTAAAATCCACCCTTTAAAACGGGTATCCATATATTTTCCTTCGATTGTTCCTGCCGGAATAAAACTATCTCCTAACATGATACCGCCATACGTCAGATTTTTCAGCGGGTCGAACATTTGTTCTTTGACCTCCTCCATTTGTTGCTGCCTGACGGTCACATCAAAGATCGTTTCCCCCTGATTCCGGTGATAAAAAACAACCGCATTCCCTGAAAAATCTATCGAATCCCTTTTTGTTTTGAGCCCTTCCGGAGGCGCCCATTTCCAGGAATTCTGGTAGCTTTCATTTTTTTGCAAAAGCCGGTCTTCGAACCGCCAGTTTTCATATACCGCATGCACGGAAGTTTTTCGATTGCTTTGGATGTCCACATGTATGACCGGCGAAAATACATCCACCCAGATCTCCACCCGGGTCGAAAGATCCCGGTTCTTCCCGGAAATAGTAATGCTTCCTCGCTGCAGATCCAATTCCTGACGAAACTTCCCGCCACCCAAAGGATCAGGGAATAATTTGATCCGTACCCTTCCCAGTTTTGGCATGGTATTGTTTTCATCAAAGGTCCCGCTTCGCGCAATGTAGAACAGAATATCGTTGTTTTCCACCCATACATTCAGACCGACATCGCCGCCTCCACACGGCATCGACCCGGAAGAACCGGAGCTCTGAGTATGCCACACCGGATTATAGTTTTCCGGCAGGGTTGTCTGAGCCGATAAAGCTCCGTAAATAATCACCAATAGTATGGATGCAATGTTCTTCATACCTCTTTTATTTTACCACAGAGACACCAGGAACGCAAAGATTCGTTACTACCTTATTTTCTCTTCTAATAATTTCACCGGGCCCAGCAATCCTGCGGGCAGTAAATCGTTTCCCTCCAGCCGGTAGGCCGCGGTTGTCCATGTCATCCTTTCTTCTTCCGGAAGCCTATGATCTCCCATCAACCGGTTTGCCCAGGTATTGGTCACAGCAATTTCCACCCTGTTCGGCCCTTTCCGGATGGCTTCGGAAATATCCACCCTGAAGGGAGCCGTCCATACCACCCCACAATTCACTCCGTTCACATGGATTTCTGCCAAATCATGCACTTCTCCAACATCTAACCAGACCGAAGCTCCGGTACGTTCTTCCCATTCGAAGTTTTTTGAATAAACTGCTTTCCCGGAGTAGTATCTCACCCGCTTATCCGGATGGAGGCTCCAGTCAGTCAGAAAGGGAAATTCCATTTTCTCTTCCGGACCTCCAAATGCCGGATCAAATTGTACGGTCCAGTTGTTGTCAAGATGCTGAATCGTTTCAAATACAGGCCAGTTCTTACCGTCTGACCTGCTCGTTGCCGGGGTTTGATCTTCAAAGATCACAAACAGGGATTCGTTCTCTTCCAGCCGTACAGGAATATTTGTTCTGCCGCCTCGCAGGGTCCATTCCCTGCACTCCGAAAATTCATCCCGTACCGGATCATAAAAGACCGGTTCCTTTCCGGCAATCCGAAATGAAAACAGCAGCTTTCTTTGTTTTTTCTGTTGATTGGAAACAAAGTAGATCTCCTTTTCACTGTTGCTTCGGTGCGTCCAGGCCAGATCACGGGCCTGTGTCTCATCCGGTTCGATGGCGTAAAAATCCCTTGCAACGCCCACCGGAATAAATGAGTTCGCACGATAGGGTCCTTTGATAAGGGTCCCTTTTCCAAGATTTCTGATCCGATACAATGCTCCTGGCTGAAAATCTCCTGCGAATAGTTCTTTGCTTGCGGTGTGTGATGCCCTTTCATCCGGATCAAAAGGATCAACCGTTCTTTCCGGTATTTCTTCAAAAAGAATGGTAGCCCCGGATTTTACCAGTTCCAGTATTTTTTCTGCCACCTCACGGCTCATCCTGCTTGCCTGAGGATTCATCCTTCTGGGTCCCGGGATCACCAGTATTTCATAGGTTGCTCCTCCCGGAAGTACGATTTTTCTGTCTTTCACCTTTGCCAATCTGATTAAGGCATCCCGGTTAAAAGAGTCGAAGGCATATCCGTGGAGCGGGTCTGTCCAGTCGGAAGGATCGGCAATATGAACCGCAGAAGTGACTCCCCGGGGACGTTGATGCGTTGGAAGGCCTTCATTTTTTAATCTGTCTTCTTCGCGGATGACCGTTTCTTTTCCGAAGATCTCAGGCAGGACAGGTACGAGCCGGTCGGGAAGGATAGCCCGCCGGGGAATTTCCTCGCCGGTAAAAATGGCTATATCCGCCCGATGAATGCCCTGTTGAAGCAGGTTCTGGCAATTCCTGATATAGTCCGTCCAGGCTTTCCCGGCTGAGAACCAGGTTTGATCCCGTTGAAAATACAATCCAACCACTCCCAGGGTCATCCCCGGCTTACGATCCATCCATGGATTGTGGGTAAAAACATGAAAAACCAGCCGGTTGATGCCCAGAGCAAAATTGCGGTCCCCAAGAGGTTTCAACCTCCCCGGATGCTCATTCCAATCCAGGCGTATTTCGGTAAAGCTCTCAGCCTGAATGATCGGCTTCCCGTATATATGCCCTGCGGAAACAGCATCCAACACATCGTTGGGTTTATCATGTGTAGGGCTGTTAAGCCAGAATTCCCCCATCGGAATATCCACATTTCGGAAATGCAGCATTCCATCGCTCACCATCACCGGAGCTACACTTTCAGCACTGAAGAGAAGCCCTTTTTCCTGAACCATCATGGCCAGGGTTCCGTAAAAATGATCCGTTACCAGTTCAGCAATCGTTTTTCTGATATCCAGGAGAAGATGTTCTGAAAAATCCCGGGATTGTACGGGGACTCCGGCCATCACCGGCAAATAAGGCATCAGGGAGTAACCCCGCCGTTTTTCAAATTCCGCTTCAAAAACCGGCGACCAGTTCTGGCTTCCACACTCCCAGCTATCCACATGAAAAAGCTGCAATACATCCGTCACCAGGCTATCTCCCACCTGGTTATAAAACTCACCTATCCACTGATTAAACTGAAATGCAACAGCTTCCGGATTGAATTTGTCGCATTCAAGACCCTTTCCTCCACCGCCCATGTAATTCTCTTTTCCGGTGGAGGTATGGCCCATACGAAGAATGATCCATTTTCCCGGTGGTACCTCCCAGTCGAGGAATCCCTCGTCATCCATGAACCGGGAAATATCCCTGATTTCTCCAGCCGGAATGTACAATGAATCCGGAATTTGCCGGGAAGAGGTCCATTCCGCAATGCGCCATATGGAACCATTCTTTCCCTCATACTGGTGTATTTTCGGAACGGATGAAAGCTCCATTCCGGCTATCTTCAAGGATTGCTTCCATTTGGCGGCGTCAAGGTCTTCAGCGCCGGGTTCGGAACCTTCCGGATCGTAAACAAACCGGAAGTACCTGGCTGTAACCGGCTCTATGGCATGGGTAATGTTGGCTGCATCATCCATCCATCCCTGACGATGTGGTTTTAAACGGCCATGAGGCGTAAAATGCTGCCCATCGTTGCTGACCTCAATCTTTAATCGGTGCGACTGAAAAATATTCCCGACAGCCCGGATGGTAACCGATCGTAAGGGAAAAGGTTTCTCAAAGGCATATTGAATCCAGCAGGGATCATCGCTTCGTAAGCGTTTATCTGTTTCCGGATCATTGATAAACTGAGGATCCACATCCGGGATATCGGTAGTGATCATGGGATTCAGATCGTAGGATGAAACCTGGTCAGCCACCCTGCAAGGGAAGGCAAAAACCTTGCTGTCTTCATAATACCCACGAACGGTTTCGGGTTGTTGTAAATAGCCTTTCAGATGCTGAATTCCTTCCACAACGGTATCTGTCCACACCACTTTCTGCATGGATAACTCAGGAGTTATCCAGGGGCCTCCGGCCACAGTAAATCCATCGCAGGAGTGAAGACCCAGGCTTATCCCCGTACGTTTGGCCTCCGAGAATGCAAATCTCACGTTGTCCCACCATTGGGGAGTCAGCTGTTCCGAAGGCGGTGTGTACACCGGGGGATCCGAAGCACCGCGGATAAAAAAGAGATACGCCCCCCCAAGACCAATCTCCCTCATGGCTTCTAGGTCTGCGGTGATCCCTTCCTTTGACACAGCAGCATCATTCCAGTACCAATACACCCAGGGGACTGCATGCTCAGAATTAAGGGAGCAGCCTGAAGATGTTCCTCCCGGATGTGTTGAACAGGCAACGCAAAAAACCAGAAGAAGAGTCCCTATTAATTTGATCCTATGAAGAAAATCCAACTCCATTTTATTAAAATTCATTCTCTTTCCTAACGGTCCATTTAGCCCGAATAATTCATGAATGATTCCTGTCTCCGACAGCGACTAAGATTCAGTAAAACTGTCTTCCAACGTTTAACTTCATCTAAGTCGGGGTTAACCTGAGCTTTCTTCATATTTTTTAAAATTTATGAATAGCTCAGGGTAGGGTTTTCCCTTTCCTCCTGACGGCTTCGCATAAAAAAACACTTGCCAGAAATTCCTCACTTCACGTCAAACTGAAAATACAAGGTGCCGGTTTTCACCCCCTCCACATACTGAGGTTTTGATGAAGGTCCAATCAAATCGGTTGCATTCACTTTGTTGCGCACGGCCGGAATTACATCCAGGATGGCAATGCCCGATTCAGGAAATGTGTAAAGAAGAGCATCACGCCCATCCCGGGGAGTATAGATTCCCAGAAAGGAGTCGTACCCTTCCGTAGATAGCGTAATATTCCCTTCTGTTGTTTTCAGCTTTACCCAGTTCCAGTTCCCGAAATAGCCTTTAAACTCGGGATAAACAAAAGTTTCCCCCGGAACAGGATCGTTGTAGGTATTTTCCCAGACATCGATGCGGGTACCGTGCATTCTGTTCTGCCATACCCGGTAGGGGCCTTCTCCCAACCACCGTTTTGAGAGAACCTCCTCCTCAGGATAATCAAATTTTATTCCCATTAACTCTACCACGCCATCGTATCGGTAGGAGTATTCCAGTTTACTAACTCCATTGGGATGAATGGTCCATTTAGTATTTCTCAGAGGACCAAAACAGGAAGCTTCGATTATGGCCATCCCGTCCTTTACTTCCGCTCTGAAGTTTAGTAATTCTCTCTCTTCTGGCACTTTGTTGTAAATCCTGTCCACCCCTTTGGGCAAATTCTCGGCCACCCATCCGTCCAGGCTCCGGTCACCCCGGCGGAATGCCACAAAACGGGGTCCTTTCCCAAAGGACAGTTTTTTTTCTCCCCGGGTAACTTTTTCAAGTTCACCGGTCCGGTTGCTGAAATGAAGTTTTATTTCTCCTGCCCGTACAATGGCTTCATCCGCTGTTTTCTCAATAGAGAGGGTTTCTTTTTTTGATCCGGAGATCCCGGCAGACTGGATAATGTTCCATGACCAGGTCCACACTTCCCTGCCTTTCGGATCGATGGCCTTCAGACAAAGAACATCGGCAAGATCGGGTCTCCCGGAAAAATCAATTTTCAGTGTACCTGTTTCATGGGGTTCTACAGAAGGGCCTCTGGTTTTTCCGTTCTTCAACGTGAGATGTCCTGTTTTGTTTTCCTGGGGAGTAGAGAATGCACCCCATTCCCACTCAAAGGTACACTGATTCAGGTTGATAAAATCATACCTGTTTTCCATTTCAAATTCTCCGTTAAACTCAGGATGGATTGTTTGATTCCGAACCACAATGGGAGCCCAGATCTCCTTCACAGCCAGGAAGCTCCCCTCTTTTTCAAGATGAGGACCCAGAATCCCGTCCGCTCCGTGGTTTCCATCGTTATCGATTCGTCCTCCCTGATCGGTACGTACGACTCCTTCATCGGCAAAGACCCACAATAAGGCTCCTCCGCAACGGGGATGGGTACGCATCATCTCCCAATAATCGTATAAACCGGCTCCGTGTCCTCCGTCATATAAACCATGAAGGATTTCTGTCGGGAAAAAGATATCTTTGCCCCGCAGGTATTCCCGGGTTTCACCATACGAGCGGTAGTGCATGGTTTCCACACCGTTCAGATCCTGTTGGGGATGAAGCACCGGCCGGTTTCCAGGATCCCATTTCCCAAATTCATCATCCAGTTCGGTGTTCCAGCCGCCCTCATTTCCATTATCCCAGAAAATGATGCTGGGGTGATTCACATCGCGGACCACCAGCTCCCGAACCAGCTCTCTGCCAACTCCCGTATCATAGGCACCATGCCAGCCTGCCAGTTCATTCAATACATAAAGCCCCAGTTCATCGCAGGCATCCAGAAATTCCGGGTTGGGAGGATAATGGGACATCCTGACCGTGTTCATATTCATCTCTTTAATCAGCCGGACGTCCTGGCAATTCTGTTCTTTACTCAGGGTTCGTCCGGTCTCGGGCCGGAAACTGTGGCGGTTAATTCCCTTCAAAAGAATTCGTTGCCCGTTCAGATAAAAACCCTCCCCTTTTCTGATCTCAAATGTGCGGAAACCAATCCGTTCGGTAATCCGATGAACCACCTCATCGCCTCTTTTCAAATAGAAAATCAGTGCATACAAATGAGGGGTTTCTGCGGTCCATGTTTTTACCCCGGAAAGTTTCCCTTTCAGGATGACCTTATCACTTCCTGCCGGAATTTCATTCCGCACTGTACATTCCTTTCTCTTTTCCTGAATGCTGTATAGTTCTGCCTCTACGCTCCATTCTTCGGGGTATGCTTCCCCGGTATACACTTCAGCCAGGAAGCTTCCATCGGCTCTGGCATCGATGGCTGCGCGATCGATACACCGCGACGGCTTTGATTCCAGAAATACCGGCCGGAAGATCCCGCCAAAATTCCAGTAGTCGGCACGCCGTTCTGCCAAATTCACACTTCCATTTTCCGATTCCTTGCTCACCGTAACTTCCAGAAGGTTCGGATCATCGAATTTGACCAGATTGGAAATATCGTATGCAAACCGGTAGAATCCGCCCTGATGCAGGCTGCCGGCTTTCTGCCCGTTAATCAAAACACGTGTATCCGTCATAACACCTTCAAAAACAATCCGGATCCGTCTTCCCCTCCAGGCTTCCGGAAGGGTAAATTCGTATTTATAGAATCCCTGTTCTGTTGGGATTCCGGGATCGGTTTCCTTGCCGTAAAAATTGACCCCGTAGTTGTAGTTGCCAAATCCTTCCTGCTCCCAGCAAGAAGGCACATTGATTGTAGTCCAGTAGCCGCTTTTCCTGCCTGCCGAGCAGAAAAAATCCCACTCCACGGCATCGTCCGGCCCGGTTCCTGAAAGGTACATTACCTGGGTCTCAGCCGGATTGAATGGTTTACCAGGTACTTGGGAGTATGCCTCAACGGCAATCAGGAATCCCAGCAGAATCAATATTTTTACGTTGCATCTCATATTTTAAAACTTTATGGATTGTGGTACTTTTCTCAGCTCGTTTTGTGTAATACTGACAGGAAACAAATAAAATGCATACCGGTAGTTCTTTGCCGGGATCTGGTATTTTTCCAGGGGTTGGGCCTCCTCTGACCATGAATCATTGCCTCCCACTCCCATCTGAATACGATCGATGTTCAGGGTCACAAATCCTGATTCTTCCAATTCATGGGTATGCATCGCCCGGTTGATGTTCTCTTCTGTATAGGGCCAGGCGCTCATGCTTAACAGGCTGTCAGCAACAATGAGCATACCCCGGCCTGTTTTCTCTGAAAGGAACATCCATCGCACATCGGTGCGGTTGCCGTTTTCCTGAGGCATCACATAGGGTTCCATGAACGCTTCCAAAGAAAGAGAATATACCCCGGCATCGGCCCCTTCCCGGCGATCTATGTAGTTCTCCTGCGCTCCGCGACCGTACCAGGTTATCTTCCGGTAATCATTGTGAATGCCACATTGCATGCCTATTTTGGGAATATGGGGCAATGATTCGTCAGCATCCAGTTCATACGCTACTTTAATCACCCCATCCCCATTAATCAGGTAGACAATTTTTACCGACGCCCGGCCTTCAATCACTGAATAATCGCTCTCGACTCTTAGCCGTCCCTTTCCGGCATCATGCACCTGCATATTTATCCGTTCAGGAATTGCTTCATACCACTCTTTCATTGCCTGATGAGGTTTCCAGCCCCGCCGGTCATTATCGGTCAGGGGTCGGGTAAAATGGGGCTTCAAAGGCCTGAACAGTTGTTCGACACCTTTTACTTTATACGAAACCAGCGCACCGTTTTCCTTACTGAAACCTGCGGAGAATCCTTTTCCAAATACGGTTACTGCTTCATTGGATTGTTGCACATCAATTCCCGGATAGGGTTTTTCCCGGGGATGGAAATCCGGCAGGGGAGTAAGGATTATTTGATTGGAAGCCACCTCAAACCCTTTGGGAGCCCAGGCTGTTTTATCTTTCAATACAAACCGGATGGTTGCCAGGTATTCCTGTTTTTCCTTTATCCGGGGAAGAAAGGGAGAAAGATCAATGATTGTATCGCATCCTGCTTTTAAAGCCAGATCGGGCAAGGATGCATTGGATAGAGAAAATCCATTTTCCAATACTTCAAGAACAATATCGTATCTTTTCAATGAAACAGAGGAATGGCGGTTTGTGATTTTTATTTTAGCCTTTTCTGTTTTTTCGCACCACACCGGTTGAAAGATCCTCTTGCATTCGTACATGGCCGCTTTGGGTCTTCCGTCGGAGGCAACAATGCCGTTAATACAAAAATTGGAATCGTGCCTTTTCTCCCCAAAATCACCGCCATAGGCATAATATGCAGTACCCTCAGGACCGGTTTTTACCAATCCCTGATCTTTGTAATCCCAGATACAACCGCCAATGATCCTCGGTAAAGAGCGAAAAAGATCCCAGAATTCCTTCATGTTTCCTGTGGAATTTCCCATGGAATGGGCATATTCCACAAAGATGACCGGTCGGTTATCTCCAGGTTGGTTCACCAGATGATGAATGAATGAAAGGGAAGGATAAAACCGGCTCACCATATCAACATAGTACTGGTCGACCGGATTTTGCAAACGTCCGACATTGGGAAGACCGGTCATGTCCTGGTATCCTTTCATTCCAGGGCTTCCCTGTGCCGGTTCATAATGTACCGGACGGGTCTTATCAAAATCATGAATCCATCCAGCCATTGCCGCATGGTTTGGCCCGCTGCCGGCTTCGTTGCCAAGACTCCAGAAGATAACACTGGGGTGATTCTTATCCCGAAGCACCATGCGTGTAGCCCTTTCCATGTGGGCATGGGTCCACAGTGGGTCATTGCTGAGTTTGCCTCCCAGACCGTGGGTCTCCAGGTTGGCCTCATCCAGAACCAGAATACCGTATTCATCACACAAATCATAAAAAAAAGGATCGTTGGGATAATGACTGGTCCGGATGCAATTAAAATTGAATTGTTTGATCTGCCTTACATCGTGCAGGATGTCTTTCCGTGAAAGCGCTTTTCCTTTGACCGGATCATGGTCATGGCGGTTTACTCCGTACAGGTAAGTAACCTTCCCGTTGATGAGCAGTTTGCTGTCGGTTTCCCGGAACTCAATTTTTCTGAAACCAAGACGGCAGCTTTTCGCTTCGGTAAGATTTCCGGATGCATCTTCGAGCAATAAAACCAGGGTATAAAGGTAGGGATCCTCGTCGCTCCATTTTCGGGGGTTGGTTATCCTGGTTTCCAGCAATCCGAATTTAACCTTGTCGAGGCGGGGATGGCTTTCATTGATTATGTCGGCAGCGCTCTTTTGTAAAGGCATTTCAAAAACCGGAACTCCATTGACATCGAATAATTGCGCTTTAAGGACATACCCTGTCACACTGTCTCCAGTCAGGTTTTCAAGGCGTGGTCTCAGGCATAAAGTAGCATCCTGATAGTCTTCATCCAGTTCCGTTTGATAAAAAAAATCGGCTATGCGCAGTTTGGGTTCCGCCAGGAGCATAACCTCCCGGTGAATGCCGCTCATTCTCCAGTGATCCTGGTCCTCAAGATACGAACCATCGCTCCAGCGGATTACCTGAACCGACACCCTGTTTTCACCGTCCTGCAGATAGGGGGTTATATTAAATTCCGAAGGCAGACAGCTATCTTCACCATAGCCAAGGAATTGACCGTTGATCCATACCTTAAAAGCGGAACGTACCCCACCAAAATGAAGAGTCACATTCAATTCATCCCAGCTTTCCGGGATTGTGAAAGTTCGCTGATAGGAACCTACCGGATTGTAATCACGCGGCACAAAGGGAGGATTCACCGGACGAAACGGATAAACCGCACTTTTATAAATCGGAATACCGTATCCCTGCATTTCCCAGTTTGAAGGAACCTCAATTGGAACCCAACCCGTAACCCTTGACCGGTAAAAATTATCCGGTGCATCCTCCGGATTGAGGGCAAAACGAAAATCCCAGTTGCCATTCAGCATTTTCACTCTGCTACTCTTTGTCCGGTTGCAGGTCAGGGCCTCCTCAATGGATTCAAATGAGTAGGCAGTAGCCCGGGATGCTTCTCTGTTTATCCCGCATATCAGAGGATCTTCCCAGGGTACTTTGTGAGCAATTGTCGGCTCAGGCGGAATACCGGCTGGTTCCCCTGTAACCGTCTGTGAAACTCCCTGTAAAGCAAAAAAACAGAATCCCGAAAGCATCAGTATGTATTTCATTCCCATCATCGTTGAGCCATGGTGCTTCCCCAGGCAATTACTACAAAAGATGCAATAAGAACCGTCAGAGCTACCATCAAAGTTAAAAAGGTTTTTTTTGAAACATTGCGCCATTCTTTCATAATTACTCCGGCAACATAACTAAAGAATATCAGCATCGACATGTGAAGCACCCAGCTGGCAAACTGAAAGGTACCCATTTTTACATGAGCCAATCCGTAGAAAAAGAACTGCCCGAACCACAAGCTTCCGGACAGGACCGACCAGAAATAATTTTTTAATAAACCGCCCCTTTTCAATCCTTTAGCATGAACAAATTCCCTCAATGATTTCTGTCTGATGCTTAAAACCAAAAACCAGATCAGGTTCACCAGAAAGCAACCCGACGTAGAAACGATGTATTTGGCATTTCCCTCAAAATGGCCAGCCCCTCTTACGGCTGCCATATCCGAAATAGGCTGCCCATGTTCCAGCGAAATATTAAATACGGCCGAAAGCACACCCGCAATGATAACCAGCACGAGGCCAGTCTTCATATTAAACTGCACCTTTTCCCCTTCTTTAGCCAACAGGTCCTTTTCTTTCCGGAATCCGGCCCATCCGCTTAAGGCTACCCCTGTAACCGAGAGAATCATTCCCCAGAGTACGACCATCCCTCCCGGAGCGGTAAAATATTCGATTAAACCCCCATAAAGGATCAAAGGAACCAGGGTTCCGAGAACTGCCGACATCCCTATGGCTATGGTATAGGTCAGCGAATAACCGATGTATTTGATGGAAAATCCAAAGGACATTCCTCCAAATCCATAGACGGCGCCCAGGAGAAACGCACCCCACATTACATCTTTCGGGGCTTGCTGCAGTATCTCAAAAAAATCAGGAACCGTAAGCCACCCAATCACTACAGGCATCACAATCCAGGCAAACAACGCCTGTACAAGCCAATAGGTCTCCCATGTCCATTTTTTTACTTTCTGATACGGTAAATAACAGGAAGAGGCAGCTATTCCTCCAATGGCATGAAGCCCTGTTCCAAGAATCGGGTTGGGTGTAATCATTTTTTTGTTACGAGTTTCGAGTCGTTCATATCGATAGTCATTCAGTTTATTTCAAGTGAAAAATCTCTTCCATATCGGCCCAGAATTCTTCCGGTCCTGCCGTAGCAACCGGCTCCATCAACGGCTTCACCACTTCCCACCAACGCTGGGTTTCTTCATGGGCCGCCATTTTCTTCCTATCGGATGCATAATCTTTTCCGGTGTATTCAAAATAGGCAAACAAAAGATGACCTTTTACAAAAATGGAATAATTGGAGATGTTGCATTCTTTGATCTTTGCCAGCACCCCCGGCCATACAGCCTTATGGTGGCGGATATATTCTTCTGCCCCCTCCGGTTTTAGCCTGATCACTTGTCCGAATCGTTTCATAGTTATCAACATTTTGAGCCCACTCCGAAAAGCCTTAAATGCCTCCAAAACATAAAAATCCAATCAACATTTCCGATTGAATATCTGTGTTTTATGAATCTTTCTGATTTCGTGTTTTTGTGACATTTTCTTATTTTCTATTTTTCGGAATAAGCCAATTTTATCAAAAAGTTTATTTACCAGTTTGTCCGTTTTTTACTTTTCATTGATCGCCTTAAACATTGCTTCAATATTTTCCGGAGGAATATCGGGGAGAACTGCTTCGTGGCTGGGTGAGAAAATCAGGCCTGTTGGAAACAATTCTTTCACTTCTTTCACCCTTTTAATAATCTCTGAAGGAGAGCCGTTAACCAGGAGGTATTGAGCATCAATTCCTCCGCAAAAAGCGGTTTTTCCAAAGAAATGGGCATGAATATTTTCAGCGCTCATACCGGCTGCGAGGGCCTGTATTGGATGAATGATGTCAGCTCCCAGTTCGATGAGGTCGTTGATAATGGGAACAACCGAACCGCATGAGTGGTACATCACTTTCAATCCGTAACTTTTTGCCTGGTTGATCAGTTGGCGGATTCCCGGGAAAACATATTTCCTGATCAGCTCCGGATCAATCATCAATCCGGTTTGGCTTCCAAAATCATTGCCCATAAGAACCGCGTCGAGATACCCTTTGGTCGCTTCGTAAAACAGCTCCCCGGCTTCAAGATAAAAATCTGTGATCCGGGCGATCACGGCCTGAAACATTTCCGGATTCATAAGCAGGGTTACCAGGGCATGTTCCATTCCGAATGCCGAGCAGGCATCCTGAAAATGGGCACTCCACATGATTCCCATGCGCGCATAATCCGGATCGGCCGCCTTAGCCCGTCGTCTTGCTTCCTCACGATCGAGGTATCTCCCGGGATCAGGCCAGTTAAACCGGTTGACATCCTCAGGATCGGAATAATCCTCAAAAAACCCGGGAGTCGTTAAGGTCCGGTTGTCTGGCTTATCCAGATGACTCCTCTTGGCAAACTGAAAGGCACAGGCAATATGGTTCGAGGGCGGATCATTGTAAGGCACTTCAATGGGGTATAGATCATCGTCGATCAATGCTTTTAGTTCATCCATGGAACGAACACCAAAATACTGCCTTAATCCGGGCTCGGCAGATGGCACCGGCAAACCAAGCCATGAAGCAGGCCGGTCAACAGGAGCATGGTGGATGGTTGCAAAAAAACGGTCGATATGTTTCATAGTATTGTAAATGGTTCCTTTTTACAGCCCGGGGCGCTGCCCCGGGCTGAATTACTTTGCCCTTTCAGGGCATTGTTTCCTGCAATCCTTCGGAATCTTATCATTAATTGTAATTCAGAAATCTTCATGCAGTGTTTTCAGTTATTTCATACTATTAAAATTATTAATTTTTAAAGGTATAGTATGTAACTCGCATTTATTTTAATAATGATCCTGGGTGTGAATATTTTACATGCTCGTTTC
>CAYPAW010000020.1:0-2553 GCA_964408795.1 uncultured Mariniphaga sp. | reverse complement strand
ACCGGGTAGCTTACGCCCCCTAGGAACTGTACGTGCCAGTTTCCCGGCATACAGCTCAGGCACTTTTAAGGCCAACTCGGCGAGGAGTGACCCGGCTGTTGTTACACTTTTTATTAGTCATAAAAGTAGTAATTTGCTTGCATTCCTTTGCTAAATCCTCCCTCCATTTGGTTCTCAGATAGAAGTACCTGTCATATTCGGGCAGAAAGGGATTGGCATTTGCTTTCACTTTAACATGATACTTAATTGGAACATACGCAATCCGGTACAATCGATTATGTTCGACACCTTTTTTTGTAATTCTCAGGTCAGTAAAATGGTTATCGTGGAAGTAACGATGGTAGATCCACCAGCGGTTTTTATTGCCGTGCTGGTATTTAGCCCATCGTTTGAGTTGCCACCAGATGAATGTCCCCAGCTTGTTGAACGTGGATTTTGAGCAAATGCCCTTGTGATAGTTCGACCAACCCCTGATCACAGGGTTCAGTATCCGGATCAGGGCATGTGCGGGTATCCCACGGTTTTCGTTGATGATCTTTTTGATCTTATCTTTGAACGATTGAACGGCCTCCTTCGATGGACGGATAATCAGTTTGCCCTTGAATTTTCGGACATTCTGCGACAGGAAGTTGAACCCATCGTTGATATGCGTGATTTTGGATTTTTCGGGCGAGAGTTCTAACCCTCTTTCTATCAGGAATTCGGTTACCAATGGGATAATCTCATTGGCAATGACTTCTTTGCTGATGGCCGTAATCACAAAATCATCGGCATAACGGATGAAATTCACTTTCTGACCTTTCCACCTTGGGAACTTTTTGTTGATGGCCGTTTCCAATCCATCCAAAACCATGTTCATGATCACCGGCGATATGGTTCCGCCCTGTGGCGTTCCCTTATCGGTTGGGAACAAACGCTTTTTTTCGATGAACCCGGCTTTCAACCATTGTTTTAAAATGGTTTTGTTGATGGGTATATTTTTCAGTATCCAATCATGTCCGATGTTATCGAAACACCCTTTGATATCGGCTTCAAAAATCCATTTTGCAGACATGTCCCTGCAAAGCGAAAGAAAGCATTGAGCGATAGCATCGTTGCACGATCTTCGTGTTCTGAACCCGTACGAATTAGGGTCTGCCACAGTTTCAGCCATTGGTTCAACCGCCATTTTAAACAGCGTTTGCATGGCTCTGTCGTGCATTGTTGGTATACTCAACGGACGTTTCTTCCCGTTCTTTTTGGGAATGTAAATCCTGCGTAATGGTAAGGTTCGATATCCCCTTGTTTTGAGATTTAAAGCAGCTTTCAGTTTGTCGATGGGGTGACTCCAAACGACATTATCGACCCCGGGAGTGCTTCCTCCTTTGTTGGTTGTTACCCTAAAAACTGCCAGTAATTTAGCGTAGAATGATTTTGTAACAAGGAACATTAGGGCTTTTGCTTTCGCCCAACGTCCTTGTTTAACAGCCTTGGCAATGCGGCGTTGCAGCCTGGTCACATGTTGGATAACCTTCCGCCATAAAATGGTTTGCCAGTTAGTCAATTTGTGTGGGAGCGCACACGATAAACTTTCATTCTCGTTCATTTGCTTTCTTCCATTAACAGGTTCTGTAACACTTTATGCCATAAAGCACCCGATGAAGGTGGGCAGGCTTTAGCCTGTGGTGATGTTGTAAAAGATTACTCAACCACTATCCAACCCGTTACAGGAAGGCATTCGCTTTGTTCATCGTCTCTGTCCGGCGTTTCCCGATGCCTTGCGGTTACGGTTTTATCCCGGTTTTTACCGGGAGAGAGCGCCGGGCTTCCACGTTCCGTATAAATAACTATTAATGTGGGTTTAGGCCCATCCTGTCTACCGGCTGATCTGCATCCTTGTAAGCACTGCGTTAAACGTGCCCAACCTGTCAGCTCACCATTTTGGTACAGAGCGTATCATTCTCTTTTTTTCGCTCCTTACGCCCTCACGGCAGTAACGGATGTTCAACTATTTTAGCCATGCCCACTCATCCAAGCCCTTAATTGGCGTTGAGACTCCAAAGACTGTCCTCCTCACGGTTTTCAGCCCCGCCATTGGCTGCCCGAGCCGGCGATCGGTACTGTTTTCCGGGGGCTTCACCCGATAATGGCTGCACCATACACCCGGTGCCCCGGTAGGATACTGCTAAAGGAATAGCAGGTTTTATCAGGCAGCTGTAACTACCAGTAAAACAATTATTTAATACGACTTCGTGTCGCAATAACGGTTGGCGGTATGAAACGTTGGGGATTTCGGTGAGCGTCACTGTCCTGAACCACCGAGGCTGAGGCGAGATAAACAATTGAATATTAGCGCCGAGTCCGCGATTAAATTTACACATTGTTGGGTGCTGGGCTTATTCGGTTTTTCTAAATATATTTGCAATCGTTTTACCTATTATGTCTATTTGCTCAATAGTTTCTATTAAAGAAGAATTTGTTAAATCAATTTTTCCGTTACCTATTTTAATATTTTGTGATGGATAAATAAGCAAATAGCTCTGTTCTTGAAAATATTTATTCAAATATTCCGGT
>CAYPAW010000019.1:0-18737 GCA_964408795.1 uncultured Mariniphaga sp. | reverse complement strand
TTTTCGGGCTGAATCAATTGGTCCTTTCATGACAGTTCTTTGCTGCCTCCTTATTCCATGAGATCGTTGCGGTTCCGTATGTAAAATTGGTATCCAGGAAGGAGATAAACGTCGACATGGGTTCTGTTTTTGCTGTTCCTTTCCTGATTTTCTTTATGAGGATTTGCATATCGTATATATACTGGGAAGTAAGTGTCCCAAAGGGTTTGCATTGCCAGAAATGTCCGCCGTAGATCCTCAATTTGTCCGGGTTGATATGGTTTTCGGGATCTTCGATATACTGTATTAAACGATCGACTGCCTCTTCATATGCATAGAAACTTTCTTCATCGAAGAGCCATACTCCACTTCCTGATCCGATGGCATCACCGGAGAAAACCATATTTTTATCTTTCAGAAAAAAGAGGGTTGAATGAGCTGTATGCCCGGGTACTTCCATGGTATTCAGAACAACACCGCCTCCCAGGTTGAAAGAGGCATTTTCCGGAAACCGGATGGTGCGTGCTTCCGGAAAGATATCCATGCCATGAAATTCTGCCTTTGGGATCCAGAAGGTTGCTTTGCTATCCTCCGCAAAGGCGGGCAGCATTCCTAAATGATCGCCGTGGCGGTGTGTTAGGGTGATGTACAGATCCTTTCCTTTCACCCGGTCATACACCAGCGAACGCAGAGATTCGGTAGCCGTTGCATCCCAGTCGATGGCATTTGAAAGATCAATCAGCATGGCTTTTTCTGTTCCTGCAATAAGGTACATATCGGAGCAATTGTTCATGCCGGTCATCTGGTTGTTTTCATCCAGATGAACACCCGGAGGATTGCTGTCGTTCGAATCTTCGATACGGTAGATCCCTTCCTCAAGGGGATAAACCGTATAAGGGCCCTGTTGAACAGGTTGTGATAAACCAGCCATACTGAGGGCTGTTAAAGTCATAATCAGGATTACAAGGTGTTTCATCGTTTATACTATTTATTTTGTCTTCAATATGAATGATTCATTTTTCTTTTCCATTAAAATCTGTTTCATAACAGGGTCATAAAAATGGTATTTCATCCATTGTTCGTGCAAATTACAACAATGCATTGAGATTTAAAATTCCAGACAAAAAAATATTTACATTGAAAGCAAGGACTCTTCTTTCTGTCGTTCGTTTGGAACGAAGGTTTTATTGGGTGTATGTGTCCTTTATGAGCACACACACTGTAAGCTTTTGAGAAAGTCTAAAATATGCATGTTTTCCGGGTTAAAAAGTGTCCGCTACCTGCTCCTTGTTTGCACTCCTGCCACTTGTTTTTAATGGGGGGGGCTCCTGGGTTGCTGTTTTTAACGACATTTTTAAAACAAACCATTTAGAATTTGTTTAGCCCGGCAAGGGATTATGCCGGGGCAAACAAAGGGGAATTTAATCTTTTTCTGTTTCTTGTAAGAAATTCTTTTTATACCCTACTTTATAAGAAAGAACACCGGAATGAAAGCTGTAAAAGAGGAGTTTCTCAAAGTACTCTCTAACTATCAAGGGATATTGTACAAAGTCAGTTTAGTTTATTTTAAGAACAAAGCAGACAGAGAAGACAATCTTCAGGAAATTATTTATCAGCTCTGGAAGTCGTTTCCGGGAATCAGAAATAAAAAAAGCATCGGCTCATGGATTTATGCTGTGTCCATCAATACGTCAATTTCCAGGGTTAAAAAAGTGTCACGAATCGACTACAGAGAAACAGTTCCCGAAATACCCGACAGCTCAGATTTGATGGATGAAATCTCAACGAATGAATCCCTGCAATGGTTAGTTAAGGCAATCTATAATCTTGATGAAGTGGACAAATCAATCATGCTGCTTTATCTGGAAGAAAAAAGGTATGATGAAATTGCCGATATCATTGGTATTTCAAAGTCAAATGTTGGTGTGAGAATCAATCGGGCAAAAGAAAAATTAAAGCAAAACATAAAAATACAAAGTCATGAAAGACAATGAATTACAAAATATATGGAAAACGATGGATACGGAAACCCATCAGAAATCCAGGGAAGAGTTGAATCTCCTGCTGGTATCCAAAGCAAAACAAACGATAAGTAACCTCCTGATTATTACAGGTGTTTCGGTAATTGTATGCATAGGGTTGATTGTATTTTTGATTTTCACATCACTTAACCGGCCGGATGATTTCATCTATTTGATTAACAACACGATTCTTGGAATCATAACCCTACTATCTCTTGTCAGCGGATTATTTTCATGGTATACAATGCGAAGCAACCGGTATAATCAGCCTTTAAAGAACTGGTTAGATGAACGAATCCGTCTGTTATCCAGATGGGTGACCGGTAAGTTCAGTAAGCTGTATCTGTTTTTAATTCCTTTTCTTTATATCTTAACGGTTTTATCCATTCATGTCTACTTTGAGAATAAAGCATTCATGGATGTGCTGAAAACTGAGGAATCGGTTATCGGCCTGATTATTGCTACACCCATCGGTCTTTTCGTCTCGTATTATGTCATACGAAAAATCCGGAACTATCAATTGAAAAATCTTGCCTTTCTAAAAGATCTGCACCATCGTCTTTGCAATGTAGGCTAACGGTTATGTGAGTGAACCTTTAGCGATTGCGGGCTTTGCCATCCAACTACCCGTTGGCAGACCGGAAATTGCAAAAAAGTACAAGAAAGAAGGGACAGTATAGTAGCCTGATTAATAGAAAGCTTACAATTTTATAACACTTCTTTTATCGTATTCAGTTCATTTTCGCTTTTATTGGCTGAGATGACGGTTCAAAGGATAACCACAAACAACACGGCTAATAAATATTTATAAATCAACGGGCATTGCGATAAGCAAAGGAAAAAAGATTTATTTTGGATTCATTTTGTAGTAATTTTTTTTCTTTTTTGTTTATAAAGTATGATTGGCGGAAAGCTGAATGGTTTAAAAGCCGGAGGCAGCATAATTTAACCCATATCTTACGTAACCCAAACATATATTGCATTTTACGGTTACCTGAGATTGGAATTTTATTTCACTAAACAGAATAGTTTTCCAGGAGGAAATTTCCCGGATTAATTCATCTGTCTGAATTCTTTTGGTGTCATTCCAACACGTTGTTTAAACAGGCGGGTAAAATGTTGCGGATATTTAAATCCTAATTCATAAGCAATTTCATTCACGCTTTTATCGGCATTAAATGTTTTGGTTTTGGCCAGGTCAATTATTTTGTCGTGGATGTATTCCTTTGCCGATTTCCCGGTTTCCTTCTTGACTAAATCTCCAAAATAGTTAGCCGAAAGATGCAGTTCGTCTGCAAAATAAGCAACCGATGGAAGGCCAATATTTTGTGGTTTGTCCGAAGAAAAATAGCCGTTTAACTGTTTTTCAAACTTTTCCAGCATTCCCAGGTTCACATTGTCACGGGTAATAAACTGGCGGTCGTAAAAGCGTTCACAGTAATTCAGAAACAATTCAATATTTGAGGCAATGAGTTTTTTGCTGTGTTTATCAACACCTTGTTGCAATTCAAATTCAATTTTCGAAAAACAGTCCAAAACAATCTGCCTTTCGCGTTCCGACAAGTGTAACGCTTCATTCGTGTTGTAGCTGAAAAAATTATACTCATTCATTGTACCTGCAAGGGGTGTCCCGTGTATCAGGTCCGGGTGAAAAACCAGGGCATGACCTTTGGGCTGATACACTTTTCCGTCATTTTCAATTTCCAGTACCTGGCCGGGCGCCACAAAAACCAGCGTACCTTCCTGGTAATCGTAATAATTGCGTCCGTATTTCAAATCGCCGCATTTTACATCTTTCAAAAAAATGGTATAGAAACCAAAGTAAAGTTTTACACTTTTTTCTTTGCCCCAGGTTCTCGGATTCGCTTTTGAAAAATTGATAACACTAACCAAAGGATGCAGGGTCTCCTGATTATTCAGGGCATTGTATTCATTTACTGTATTGAATCGAAATACTTTTTCCATCTCTTTTATTGTTCTTCGAAACAAATTTAACCATTTCGATTAATGTATTGCCAAAGCCTGAGCCTAATCAGTAAAAATGGTAGAAAATGCAGTGATTTGTATACAAAAGCCTACATTGGTTGTTCTTACATTTGTAAAGAATAAAAGTGTTGTATGATAAAAATTAAAAATAACAGTTGTGAATCCTTTTTGTTAAACAGGGGATGTACAGGCTGTTCAATGCATTCAACCCGAATGCGTGTTATGCTGTTATTACTGGCTGGTGTAATCCTGTTCTCGTGCTCCACAACGCAGGATAATGCTTTGGTTATTCAGGAGCAAGGAAGCTTTGCCGTTGGTGGAACAGTAATTACCCATCCCGGAATGTTCGATCCATACAATCCAACCTACGAAGGACAAACCTTTCGGGGTGACCATGCCTATGTTTCTTATCAGATTCCGGTGAAAGCCCGCAAATATCCGCTGGTGATGTGGCATGGTTTCGGGCAGTTTTCAAAAACCTGGGAAACCACGCCCGACGGACGGGAAGGGTTTCAGAACATTTTTCTGCGCAGGCGTTTTCCGGTTTATGTACTTGACCAGCCACGCAGAGGGAGAGCAGGCCGGAGCACAGTTGCCGGCCATATAGAACCAACTCCCGACGAACAGGGGTGGTTTGGTACCTTTCGGATTGGCATCTGGCCGGACTATTTTGAAGGAGTGCAATTCTCAAAAGCCCCGGAAGCACTCAATCAGTATTTTCGGCAAATGACACCCGACATCGGGCCAATTGATATTGAAGTGAATGCAGAAGCTGTTTCGGCACTTTTCGATAAAATAGGACAGGGGGTTTTGGTTACCCATTCCCATTCGGGCGGAATGGGTTGGCTTACAGCTGTCAAAAATCAGAATATAAAAGCCATTGTTTCCTACGAACCGGGTAGCGGATTTTTGTTTCCGGAAGGAGAAGTGCCCGACCCAAAACCCAGCTCCGGTGGCACACTGGAAGCGGTTGGAATACCCATGAATGAATTTATGCAGTTGACCAAAATCCCAATCATTATTTACTACGGCGATTTTATTCCGGAAGAACCGAATTCAAATCCCGGACAGGACGGATGGCGTGTGCGGCTCGAAATGGCAAGATTGTGGCGTGATGCAGTCAATAAATATGGTGGCGATGTAACCGTTGTGCATTTGCCTGAAACCGGTATCAAAGGAAACACCCACTTCCCGTTTTCAGACTTAAACAATGTAGAAATTGCCGATCTGATGTCGGAATGGCTAAACGAAAAAGGATTGGATAGATGACAGGGATTTACGCTGCTTTGATTGAAGTAATTGATGTTGTTTAGTTAGTAAATATTGAATTCTGTATTTGACATTGTCAGGAGCTTTGCACGCTGACAAACGTAACATTAAACAAGTAAATTGGAAGAATTAAAACCTTTAAAAAGGAAATTAAAGATGAAAACAATAAGAAATCATTTTTTGATAGTTATGTTTATGTCGACAAGCCTCATTTCATCAAGTCAGACCAGGATGAACAATCCTTTTGGCCTGGTTTATCAGGATGCCATTACAGAAAATGTACCGGGCGAAGTGAATATTCATCCTGTCAGGTACAAACTGAATGGCTTGGAAATCGCAGCCAATGTTTACACACCTGCCTACTTCGACCCGGCAAGAACATATCCGGCGGTAGTAGTGGCTCACCCCAACGGAGGGGTAAAAGAGCAGGTTGCCGGATTATACGCACAGCGCCTGGCAGAATCGGGTTACATAACCATTGCTGCTGATGCTTCGTACCAGGGAGCCAGCGGCGGAGAGCCGCGTAATGTGGACAGGCCGGCCAACCGGATCGAGGATATTCGCGGGATGGCAGATTTTATCACACAACATGAAGGCGTAAATGCCGAACGTTTGGGTTTGCTGGGTGTGTGCGGCGGCGGTGGTTATTCACTGGCGGCTGCTCAAACCGATAAACGCTTCAAGGCAGTGGCAACACTGAGTATGTTTAACTCAGGTGTGGTAAGGAAAAACGGATTTATGAACTCCCAGGTTTCCACTATTCAGGAACGTCTGGAACAGGCTTCTGAAGCCCGTGCACAGGAAGCGGCCGGAGGGGAAATTCTTTATGCTGCCAATACGGTGCCGACCGATGAAGAAGCAGACAAAATGCCGTTCGACCTGTATCGGGAAGGCCATTATTATTACCACAGAACCCATGCGCACCCCAATTCCACCTTCCGTTACACCATGAGCAGCCTGCTCGACCTGATGGCCTTTGATGCAACCACCAACATGGATTTAATCAACCAGCCCCTGTTGATGATGGCCGGAAGCAGGGCCGACTCCTATTACATGACCGACCGTGCATTCAACCTGGCTACCGGCACAAAGAAGAAAGAATTATTCCTGATTCCGGGAGCTACCGCCATTCAAACCTATTATGTTCCTGAATATGTAGAACAGGCGATGAAAAAACTCAAGGAGTTTTTTGGTAAATATTTGTAAAGAAAATGTAACATGAAATAATAAAGTAACACTATGAAAACAACAATTTCCGGACTGTTTATATTAATCATGAGTGCGCAATGGTCCTTCGCACAGAATTCTGCAAAAGAGCAGGAAATCATTAATCTCTCCAAAGAGAAATGGCAGTGGATGGCTGATAAGGATGTAGATAAACTGGACGATCTTTTTCATGAAAAATCGGTTTACGTGCACATGGGAGGTTCATGGGGAAAAGAACAGGAAATGAATATTATTGAAAGCGGTGGGATTTGGTACAAAAGAGCCGATATTCACGAGATATCGGTGAATATCATTGAAAATACAGCCATCCTGCTAAATCGTATCGATCTGTTGGCTGAAGTTGGGGGGAACGAAGTGACGAATTCATTTGAGGTTACCGAGGTGTACATAAAACAGGAAGGTAGCTGGAAGTTAGGTTCGTTATCATTCACCAGGTTAATGACACGTGGTGACGATCATTAAGAATCAATTAGTATCTTATTAAAATGAAAAAAATATTGACAGTTTTAGCCATTTTTATTGGCTTCAGTTTACATTCTCAGGCAATCGAAATAAAAAGTTCTGAGGACAAGGCACCGACCGTAAAAATTGAATCGGGAATCGTAAAAGGCGTAACCGAAGGAGAAGTTTCCAGTTTTAAGGGAATTCCCTATGCTGCCCCGCCGGTGTGTGAATACCGCTGGCGCCCGCCACAACCGGTGAAACCATGGAATGGCGTGCGCGAGGCTACGAAGTTTTGTGCCACCTGTGCACAGGCAGGTTGGGGAACGGCCCCGGGAACAATTGCGGAAGGTTCCTCCGAAGATTGCCTCTATCTGAATTTGTGGATTCCTGCCAATGCTGAACCGGATGATAAACTTCCGGTGATGGTATGGATTCACGGAGGTGCTTTTGTGGGCGGAAGCGGTAACACTTCCGGTGAACAGTTTGCCGAACAGGACGTCATTCTCATGACATTTAATTATCGTTTGGGGCGTCTCGGCCATTTTGCATTCCCCGCTTTAAGTGAAGAACACCCTGAAGAGCCCAAAGGCAGCTATGCTTTTATGGACATGATTGCCGCACTCGGGTGGGTGCAGGAAAATATTTCAGCATTTGGAGGCGATCCGGATAATGTAACTATTTTCGGGTTCTCTGCCGGTGGCGTGTCGGTTCATTCCCTCATGACCATACCAGCTGCGAAGGGCCTTTTCCACAAAGCAATCAGTCATTCCGGCGGAGGCAGGGACGGTGTGCTAACAGGCAGACCGATTCAAAAAGAAAACGCCGATCCTTTTTATACTGTTTCTGCTGAATCAATAGGGATAAATTTTGCCCGAAAAAAAGGGATTGAAGGTACAGATGCAGAAGCACTGGCAAAACTTCGCGCCCTGAGTGTCGAAGAGATAGTGGATGGTGGCCAGGAAACGGATGGTCAGGGAGGCCCGCGGACCTATTCCGGCCCGATTCTCGATGGAAAACTGGTGGTGGAAACGGCTGAGAGTGCCTACAAAGCTGGCAGACAGGCCGATGTTCCGCTCATGATCGGGAATTGCAGTGCAGAGATAGGTGGAAGTTTTGTGAATACCAGCAGTTCGAAAGAAGAACTGTTTTCATTGTTCGGAGAACTGGAAGATGAGGCGAAGGCCGCTTATGATCCGAATGGCGACAAAGAATTCGCCGAGGTAATCACAAAATTTAACACCGACTGGGTGTGGGGTGAACCGGCGAGGTATACAGCAAGAATTTTTACCGCCAGTGGAAAACCTGCTTATATATTCCATTTCGGTTATGTCCCTCCTGCGATGAGGGAGAGGGCACGGTTTGGCGCCGGTCACGGATCTGATGTCCCGTATGTATTTGGCACGCTAAATTCGCGCTGGGGAGCAGCAGAGCCAACTCCGGAAGAAGAAGAGTTAGCGCACATAATGAACAGTTACTGGGCAAATTTCGCCAAAACTGGCGATCCGAATGGCGAAGACCTGCCCCTTTGGCCGCTTTACGATACTCAAAAAGAAGAAATTCTCGATGTTGAGTTGGATGGAAATCCGGTTGGCAAACCTGATCCCCGAAAAGAAAGACTGGATGTGATTGAAAAAGCTTCTGAGAAGTTTATAACACGTATACAATCGCGAGGTATTTAATCAGAAAATAAAAACAGGAACTTGAATAAAATAACAATACAACTACTGATCGGTTTGCTGGTAACATTAAGTGGTTTTCCGGGAAAGCTTTGCGCGCAAAGAACTATTGAAACCAGTAAGGAATTATCCACAAAGCAACAACGAATTATCCCGATTGCAGCTTATGCGGCAAACGGAGACCTTCAAAGCCTGAAATCTGCACTAAACGACGGATTAGACGCCGGATTAACCATCAACAAAATAAAAGAAGCCATTGTGCATTTGTACGCATACTGTGGATTTCCACGCAGCATCAGGGGATTGCAAACGTTTATGGAAGTGCTCGACGAACGAAAAGCCAGGGGAATCAACGATGAAACGGGTGCTGATGCATCTCCGGTAAATGATGATCGCAGCAAACATGAACGGGGCAAGGAGAATCTGGGGAAATTGACAGGAATGCCGCAGACCGGGCCGCAAAGAGGGTACGCCGCTTTTGCCCCCGTAATAGAAATATTTCTGAAAGAACATTTATTTGCCGATATTTTTGACCGGGATATTTTAACTTTTGCTGAAAGAGAATTGGTAACGGTTTCTGTACTCAGCAGTATTGGCGGAGTAGAGCCCATGCTGCGTTCGCATTTGGTAATTTGTTTGAATGTTGGATTTACTCCGGAACAACTGAATGAATTTGTAGATATTATACAATCAACAGTCGGTAAAAAAGAAGCCAAAGATGCGCAGGCAGTTTTAATGGAAGTGCTCAAAAACAGATAATAACACTAGTTAAATTAAAAATGACAAAGCAATGAAATACATTTTGAACTACAGTCTGATTTTTCTGATAATCCTGATTGCCGGTTGTAATACGGAGAAAAAAACAGACGAAACCATCCGGAAAAGTGAAACATTATTTCCAAAAGGTGAAATAATTACCAGCGAAAACTTTACCGGAACGGTATGGTTGCACATGATGGGGGCCAACGACAGCACAATCCATGCCCGGTTTGGTAATGTAACATTTGAACCCAAAGCACGAACAAGCTGGCATTCTCATGCTGGTGGCCAAATCCTCTTTATAACCGAAGGCCAGGGGTATTACCAGGCAAAAGGCCAGCCTGCCCAACCGCTGAAAAAAGGGGACGTAGTGGAAATTCCACAAAACGTAGTGCACTGGCATGGAGCAGCTCCTGACAGTGAATTTGCGCACCTTGCCATTAGTTTAAATCTCGACAAAGGCGGTGTGGCTTGGTTGCAACCGGTTACAGATGAGGAATACAACAGTTTGGAAGGAATGGTTTTGTTGCGGCAGACTAATTGATAATGCCAGTATGCAGCTGATCAGAATTGAATATCTTCCTTTTATTCGTTATTGGTTTTTATAATCCTGTGGATTGCATTTATTTACCCCCTTCTTTGATGGTGGATTCTTTATTGTAAAAGGCCAAAATAAAAATAGAGGGTTCGTTTCACCGGATGATCCATTCTGTTCAGCTTTCCTTCGGGTCCCAGGTTCCATGTGTCGTTGCTGATTCCCATGGCCAGCTTTGTACCTATGGGGGGAATTCCATCGAGAAAAGAGATATCTCCGACAGGCAATTCCGGATAATTCCGGGGTCCGGATAATCCATAGAAATCAAAGAGCCGCACAAAGAGATCTTCTTCCTGAGCCACAACGATGAATTTTCCGTCAACCGTATTGAATTCCATCCATGCCACATCGGCAAAATAGCCTTTAAACTGCGGATAATCCCACCTGTTGGTGCCTGGCAGCACATTGTTGTAATTTGCATGAACAATGGATAACAGACTTTACGTTAGCAACCATGCGTGAAAAGATGAATAGAATAAGTCTGTGCTAATTTGAATACACTCATCATTTATTGGCATTTCCGATAACTTCACCAAGAGAAGCTTTTAAATAAGGAGAACATCGTACAACGAAAAAGCCATTATTCAGGGCAAATATTGAAACGATAATTTTAGATTTCAACGAATAATCTGTATATATGTTGCAAAATTTACGACGAATGGATAAGCATACTATCCCTTTAAAAATAAACAATTATAATTGCATAATACCTTATAAATTAAAAACTTTAAGCATATGAAAAAGAAATGTTCTCTACCCTTTGGCTTGATTTTACTGCTATTCTGCTCATGTATCAGTACCAACCAGAAAAACGATTTTCGGGAATGGGCACCCACACCGCCCATGGGATGGAATAGCTGGGATTGTTATGGACCAACAGTAGAAGAACATGAGGTAAAAGCCAATGCGGATTATATGGCTGAATACCTGAAAGAATATGGATGGGAGTACGTTGTGGTGGATATTCGTTGGTTTGTTGAAAACGACAAGGCAGGGGGGTACAATCAAACCGATCCGCGCTATGTCATCGACCAATATGGACGGTATATGCCGGCTGTAAACCGTTTCCCTTCAGCAAAAGACGGGCAAGGATTTAAGGAACTGGCCGATTATGTTCATAGCAAAGGTCTGAAATTCGGAATTCATATCATGCGGGGAATTCCAAAAGTAGCTGTCGAAAACAAACTTCCGATAAAGGGAACCGATGGGATCACGGCTGATCGGATCTATTCGACAGAATTGCAGTGTACATGGTTACGCGATAATTATACCATTGTTGCCGATGAGCCGGGAGCACAGGAATATTATAATTCCATTTTTGAATTGTATGCAGGTTGGGGAATCGATTTCATAAAGATCGATGATCTTTCGAGGCCTTACCACAAGGAGGAAATCGAATTAATCCGTAAGGCAATCGACCATTGTAGACGCCCCATTGTATTGAGTACTTCCCCGGGAGCTACTCCCATTGAATATGCAGACCATATTAGCCGGCATGCAAATATGTGGCGCCTGGTTGATGATGTTTGGGATACATGGCCCCACATAAGCCATCTTTTTGATGTATGCGAACAATGGTATCCTTACATAGCACCGGGAACATGGCCCGATTGCGATATGCTGCCGCTGGGAAGGATTTCCATCCGGGGTGAACGGGGCAACGAACGAATGACCCGGCTTACCAAAGACGAGCAGTATTCCCTGATGAGTTTATGGACCATCTTCCGTTCCCCCCTTATGTTTGGTGGCGATTTACCCAGCAATGACGATTTTACGCTGCATTTACTTACCAATAACGAGGTACTGGATGTATTAAAATACAGTACAAACAACCGGGTATTTGTTAGCGAAGGAGATAAAAGAATCTGGGTTGCTGAGGATTCAAGGAACAATAACCTCTATGCGGCACTTTTTTATAATGCCGATCAACAGGCGATCGATGAATCACTGGCTCTTTTTACCAGTAGCCTGTTAACGTATAAACCCGGAGAACAAAGCACAGAGATCAATGTGAATCTGGAAGGGGCTGAGAAGATCTACCTGGTTGTAAGCGATGGTGGTGATAACAACCATTGGGACCATACCAATTGGATCGAACCAAAACTTACAGGATCCAGGGGTACCCTCCTGTTAACCGATCGTAAATGGTTGAATGCATCAGCGGGTTGGGGTTCGGTTGAAATCAATAAAACAGTTTTTGGAAATCCGCTGACTGTCCAGAACAAAGAATATACAAACGGAATCGGAACGCATTCCAATTCCATCATAGAATATGAAATTCCTGAAGGGTACGATACTTTTTCAGCCATAGCAGGACTCGACAAGGAATGCCTCGAACATACAGAAGGGGCAACCGCAAGATTTCATGTATTTACACAAAATCCCTTTGGTTACGAACCACAGGATTCATTGAAAATGGATCTTAACGTGAACGACTTGGGATTAAACGGTACCTGCAAAGTTCGTGATCTGTGGGCTAAAAAAGATATCGGTGAGTTTTCAGGGAAAATCTCCCTTTTTGTCACAAACCATGGAGCAAAACTTATAAAAATAATAACCGAATGAACCAATCAATTTCCTTCTTTTTCGTGTTCTGTTTCGTAATCATGCCGGGATGTATCCAACCGGAAGAGAAAACGGACAAATTTGATTTTAGGAGCCGGAGAGGATATGTAAACACAAAGGGGATTATAGAATTTATACAAGATCCGTTTGATTGAGCGATGGATGAAAAATACAATAGCCCGTTTTCCGGAATGTGAACAGGCGACACATATCAGAACCGGAAGTATTCAGCCGGAAACTTTATAAGCAACCAGAAAAAAAATTAACAAATGAACCATACAAACTATTTAAAAAAAGCAATTGAGATAGCAGGAGATTTTTCAAAAAAAGGAACCAATGGTCCATTTGGTGCGATCGTTGTTCTGAATAATACCATGATTGGAGAAGGATGGAATCAGGTTGTTGAATTGAATGATCCTACGGCACATGCTGAAATTATGGCAATTCGTAAAGCATGTAAACGTCTGGGAACATTTGATTTAAAGAATGCCATTCTCTATACAAGTTGCGAACCTTGTCCGATGTGCTTATCAGCCATCTACTGGGCACACATAGAAAAAGTGTATTATGCTGCTTCAAGATCCGATGCTTCCAAAATGGGGTTTGATGATGAATTCATTTACCGGGAAGTATGCCAATCAATGCACACGAGAAAAATACCCTTCATACAAAAACTTCAGGATGAAGCGATCAACGTTTTTAATGAGTGGAAAAAGAATCCCAATAAAATAATGTACTAACATTTTACTGTTCCATCGTATTTTGATGAAAAATCCCGCTCAGCGGGAGAGGGGTATCCTCATCGGGATTCGTTTTATAGACTTTTTCTGTAATATCTGTTCTATTCTATCAAAACCATGGTTTTAACCAACATTTGCCCCCCGGCCTCTAACCGGTACAAATAAACACCGGGACTTAACCCGTTGGAACGGAATGTAAACTGATGTACCCCGGCCGGCATTTCACGATTGAGTAAAACGCTAACTTGCTGGCCTGTTACATTGATCACCTTCAAATTAACCTTTCGTTTTTCCGACAATTCAAAAGCAATTGTAGTAGATTTGCTGAACGGGTTGGGATAATTCTGTAGCAATGCAAAATCAGTTTCAGGCAGCATTTCAAATCCGTTAATGTTAAAAGCCAAAGGCGTTAAAATACCAAAATGGGCTTTATAATTTTCATCTTCAGAAATGCCTGTTCCATTTTGTCCGAAAACAGAAAGAAGGGAATAATCATTGTTGGATATTCCTGCCCCGGCATTACCGGGCACATGCAAAGGTATATTGTATTGTGCCGGGACTTCCCAGGCCGAAACCAGCAGCAGTATTGCGAACATTATCCTGTGTTTCATTGTATCTTCTTTTGAAATTCTTGTTCATTGATCACAGTTTTTCCGCCGGCCCTGCCCAACGGAATTTCTATTCCACCTGCAAATTGTTCAAGACCGGAATGATACGAAGTACCATCCATATTAAACCGGGTAACCAACTCTCCGTCAGTATTAAATATTTTTATCCCGGTGGAATCAATTTTGACACCGTATGTTTTATCAACATCTGAAAAATCCCAGTCGAATTCCAAAGGAGGGGAAACGTTAATTCCACTTGTTGAGATACGAATTTTGTCAGGAATTTCAAGGCCTTTTTTAAGAATTTCAAGTCCTGTCTGTTCCGATTCCCCTTTGTCGGCGTCTACCTTAAATACAATATTTCCCCCAGAATCTCTTACAATTAAATCAGAACCGGGTGCCCCCACAGAATCGGAAAAGTAAACATTGGCGGGCCAGTCCCACTGATATTCCCAGGCAAGTTCATTCAAAATATGCAAAAAACTTTCAGTCCGCATGGCCTTCACAATTTTATTTCCTAACGAATCATGAACCAGCACATAAGCCATCGATTCCGTCTCGGGGACATCTTCTATCCGGAGATTCCCGGCAATATCGAGTTTTGCCGTAGGCATTAGTGTTCCAATGCCAACATCTCCCGACTCCGGAAAAATATTTTCCGAGCCATAAACAGCCCTGGCAGCAAGGCTGTAAACCGAAGGATTCAGCGTTAACCTGGGAGTAAGTTCAGTACCGGAGCCAATATTAATACCTGTATAATACCGGTTATTAAAAGGAACCGTTAACGGAGAAGTTTCCCCTAAGGTAATGTTTGCCAGTCCACCTGAAACATCAACCGATTGGTTTTCAGTCCAAAGTGCAGTTCCGCCTGTTTCGGTAGTATATAACGATACGCTGATATCGTATATCCCGTCGGCAACAGGATGCCCCCCATTATCTGTAAGAAAGAGTTGTACAGTAGGGGTTTGAGGTATTTGTGAAAAACCATTTTGGCAAGCACAAATCATCATTAAAATGATTGAAACCAGTTGAAGAGAGAGAATTTTTTTCATACGATTAGAGAATTAAATTTATAAGGTATCATATGGAACTCGCATCCCGATAGCTATCGGGATGCCTCTGTAATCTTCCCCTAACCAGCTACATTTAAAAGTAAACCACCTCCGTCAAAGACGGAGGTGGTTTACTCTCTTTTGATAAGGGAATATCTTTGTATACTTTTCGGGCAGTTCCTGGCTTATCAACCGATTAAATTCACTAAGTAACTCACTTCTTTCTTTAAAAGGCTGATCGTACTGCTCGGGGGTCATTCGGTTTTTCAGGTTGAACCCCGATGAGAATCGGTTATATGAAATCAAAACCATAAAATTATCCTCACTTCAAGGAAAATGGGTTAAACGTAAAATAGTGTGATTCTATTTTTTTGTAAATTTATCCTCAATATAGACCTGAGTAGTTACTGGATTTTTAAATACTTTTCGCGTTTTAATGCATCGAACTAGTTTAAACAAGCCTCAGAATCGATTAGCATTAAAGGATTTCTATGCTTTGTTAAATCAACCGGTCCTTTTTGGTGCTGTTCAAATCTTAATTCTAAATTTGTAGTATACCCGGCATAATTTTACCGTCTTTCAGGCTTTTAAAATGTATACATAATAATACATTTCCATAGAACAAATTTAGAATTATTTCACAGGGCTAATCCCTGACACAACGAACACTAAAACCGAATACCTTGTTGTTGCCGTTCCGGTAATCACTGCTGCTATTGTAGGTCAGGCGCCAGCTCCAGGCGTAATCACTATAATAGTACTCAGTAGCACTCCACCAGTAACCGTTGTAACCAATGTCGTAGAAACCAACGAAGCCGCCACCACTATAGTAGAAACGGTAACCGCCCGGAAGAGCAGAAAACCCTGATTCGTTCGTGGCGCCTTCGTTGGGACTAATCCAATGGGTTGTTCCTGTTTCTTTAAGTTTACCTCCGGCAACATCTTGACCGCCAATATAATCGGTTAATTCTGTCCACTCTCCATCGCTGGGTAAATGCCAGCCGGTGGGGCATACACCCTGCACACCGCTCGGGTTTGAACTACTGCTTGCTGAACCATTCATAGCAGCAGTCCAGTTGTATAATACGCCATAGGTGGTGTAATTTTCAGTGGCTTTTGCTGCATTTACATCTGTACCATCATAACTGTACACATAATAATAAGGCGTTGTTTCCGAACCAATGCCGGGACCTACAACGTCTGGTAAATATTTTAGGTTTTCGGCCATCCAAACCTGGTCGCCTATTTTTACCGTGTTATAATAATTGCCGTCACGTTCATCAAAAAGATACCCTCCTACTTTATTCGTATTTTCCATTTTTTCAATCTTTTCTTCCAAAATATCAACATAGGTTTTGGTAGCCAAAGTACTTAGGTCCTGGTCGCCGGTGTTTGTGCCCGAAAGATTACCCAAATTGGTAATGTCGGTTGCAGTGATGTTGGCTGCTTCGCTACTGGTAAATGTTGGGTCTGTTTCAGCAGTTAAAAACCCGCTTACATCGGGTATCTCGCTGCGAACCTGTGCTGTTGAATCGCCCAAGGCGGTTTTGGTTGCCAAAGCACTTAGGTCCTGGTCGCCGGTGTTTACTCCTGAAAGATTGCCCAAATTTGTAATGTCAGTAGCTGTAATATTGGCTGCCTCGCTACTGGTAAATGTTGGGTCGGTTTCCGATGATATATAATCCGGGGTTACTTTTACCCATTTTTCTCCGTTGAACTGCAACAAATCGCCATCTGCTGCATCCGTGAAATCAAAATTAGCTGATACGGCAGGGTCGGTTTCGGTAGTAAGATATGCGCCTAAATCGCTGATCTGGCTTTCGGTTATGGATATGCCGGTGGATTTATTCCAGTTGCTGAACACAGGGTCGTTTTCATCAGCATTGGTGAAGTGATCCAGATCGCTGATCTGGCTTTCAGTAATAGAGATACCTGTGGATTTATTCCATAGAGTGAACACCGGATCGGTTTCCATGTAACTGTCCATTTTATTGTTCCAGTAGACAATGTCTCCGGAAGTGATCCCACTGGCTGGCGAGGAATGGTATGCCGGATCGGTTTCATCGGCATTCGTGAAATGATTCAGGTCACTGATCTGGCTCTCGGTAATGGAGATGCCGGTAGATTTGTCCCATGCCGTAAATGCCGGGTCGGTTTCGGTGTAGCTGTCCAGTTTGTTGTTCCAGCAGGTGGTGTCAGATGGGGTAATACCGCTGGCTACCGATGTTCCAAATACAGGGTCTGTTTCGGTGTCAATGTATGATCCTAAATCACTGATTTGGTTCTCGGTGATGGAAATGCCGGTGGATTTGTTCCAGTTGCTGAATACCGGATCGTTTTCATCGGCATTCGTGAAATGGTTCAGGTCGCTGATCTGGCTCTCCGTGATTAAAATCCCAGTTGATTTGTTCCATGTTGTGAATGAAGGATCTGTTTCAGTGTAGCTGTCCAATTTGTTGTTCCAGTTGGTGGTGTCGTATGAGGTAATTCCGCTGGCTACCGATGTCCCAAATACAGGGTCTGTTTCAGTATCAACATACGTACCTAAATCACGGATTTGGTCTTTAGTAATCGATATGCCTGTTGTTTTGTCCCATGCAGTAAACAGAGGGTCTGTTTCTGTATTCTGGGTTAAGTAACCTGCATCGTTATCAAAGGAACTTACCCTGGTAGGAGTGCCGGTTAAGCTGCTGTATTGTCCGTCGAAATCATCTGTGGCATCCGTATCCATATTTGTTGGCACATCGCTCAGGTCGTTATAGCTTCCGCTAAACCCTGGAGGAAGCTTCACAAAACTGCCTCCTGTCAGGTAAATGGTATCGTTACTGATGCGTAGGATCTGACTTTCGGTATAAGTGGTTAAATAACCCTCTTTGGAATGGTCGCCCCAGCTATGGGCAGCGTTCCACTGTGCAAGATGATCGGGACGAATGTTTTTTACATACGATGGTACATTAGGGTCGGTTTCCTGGTAACTGTCCAGTTTGTTGTTCCAATAGGTGGTATCTATGTTGGTAATTCCGCTGGCTACCGATGAACGGTACACCGGGTCGTTTTCCGATACGGTTTCGGCGGTTTTGGCATGCAAGGCATACGGAACGCTTACCAATTGGCTTACTCCGGTAATGGTGTAATCTGTACCGCCTTCCGGATCGGTTTCGGTTTTAATGAAGTACGGTCCGGCGCTCCAGTCCAGGGTGGCAAAATCTCCGCTTACCATCGTTCCTGCTCCTATTTCAATGCTTACCAATCCATTGGCATTGGTGGTTGGAGTATGCGTTTCCACATACAACGCTGTGCCGTTCACCGAGCCCCGCAGGATGCTGATCTGCATTCCTACGGATTGATCTGTCACAAGATGATTCTCCGCATCCCGGATTACAGCCTGGTAGCTCATCCTATCGGGTGCCTGGGCATATGCTTGCGGTGGTAAAAATATACTTGCTGCAAATAGCAGGACTACCCAAATGATTACTGATTTTCTCATTTCTAATCCCTTTTTACTTTTTGATTATTTTGAATGTTTTTATTTCCTGGTCGTTTCGGAGAACAGTAACAAAATAGGTTGCCGGCACCAGATGACCCATCCCGATGCGTGTACGGCTGTCTGTAATCATTCTGTTTTGCAATAACCTTCCGTTCATGTCATGCAAACGGTAGCTTAAATTGGAACCTTCAGATTTCTGTATTTCCAATGTAAGAAACCCATTCGTTGGATTAGGGTAAGCCGTAACGAATCGGTTTATTCCCTGAGCTTCTTCGAGGGCAGTAACAACGGAGATCTCATAGGGTTGCTGCACACCCTCGGCTACCGAG
>CAYPAW010000018.1:0-14274 GCA_964408795.1 uncultured Mariniphaga sp. | reverse complement strand
AAAAATAAACAGGATTAGAGAATTCTATGCAGAAGGCATTCGGTACATCACGTTATGCCACTCCTCAAACAATGAAATCTGTGATTCCTCAACCGATCGTAACGGGCCGGAGCACAACGGCTTAAGTAAATTCGGCGAGAAAGTGGTGAAAAAAATGAATAAACTGGGAATGATCGTGGATGTTTCACACATTTCGGATGCTTCTTTTTATGATGTGATTGAACGGAGCAAAGCCCCGGTAATTGCATCTCATTCAAGTGTTCGGTCTATTGCGCACCATCCACGAAACCTGAGTGATGACATGATCCGGAAACTGGCACAAAACGGAGGAGTAATCCAGATCTGCCTGCTCGACGAATATGTCAAAGATCCCGACACTACTTCTGTGCGCTACCGGAAGGAACAGGAACTACGAAAAATCTATGAGGCAGAGTACGAAGCCATGAGCGAGGAGGAAAAAAATGAATTCCGGAAACAATGGAGGGAAATCAGGGATAAATACCCGAAGAAACTTCCTACGGTTGCCGATTATGTAGACCATATTGACTATGTAAAAAACCTGGTAGGGATTGACTATGTGGGCATTGGCAGCGACTTCGATGGGGGCGGTGGCCTGGAGGACTGTGCCGACGTGAGTGAATTCCCGAACATCACCCGCGAAATGCTGAAACGCGGCTACACCGAAGAAGAAATCATCAAAGTATGGGGCGGTAATTTCTTCCGGGTCTTCAAAGAGGTGGAAAAAGTGGCCGGCAAAGGATAGATCCCATCCGGCTTTCGGATCACTCTTTCAGACTCCTCCCTGAAATTACCCGAATAGACTCTTAGGCAGTAAAGCCCTTTGCCTGGAAAGAAAACATTGTTTATGAATCTTCGCGCATTGTTCCCGGAAGTTCTTTGGATACTTTGGCCCCCAGTTTTCTGAGTTTCTCAACCCTCCGCACCAGGTTTCCGCTTCCTGTATGCAGTTTGCCCATGGCATCGTTGTATGTCTTTTGGGTGGTAGCCAGACTATTGCCTATTTTCTGCATATCTTCCACGAACCCTACAAACTTATCATACAGAGCGCCTCCCTGGTGAGCAATCTCAAGGGCATTCCGGGTTTGATTCTCCTGTTGCCATATAGAGGCTATGGTACGTAAAGTAGCCAGCAAAGTCGATGGGCTCACAATAACCACTTTCTGATCCCAGGCATACGTAAACAAATGCTGGTCTTCCTGAATAGCCAGACTGAACGAAGACTCAATGGGGATGAACATCAGAACAAAATCCGGCGAATTCAGGTTTCTGGCCTTCGGATAATGTTTCTCGCTCAGCAGCTTAACATGTGTCTTCAAACTGATTAAATGCTCTTTTATAAAGCGTACCTGCTCTTTCTCTTCCGTAGCATTCACTGCCTGTTCGTAGGCAATCAGTGATACCTTGGAATCAACAATGATGTGTTTTTTGTCGGGCAGAAAAACCACTATGTCGGGTTGCACCCTTTTGCGGTCGTCGGAAAGATCGCTGTATTGTTTTTTGTATTCCACGCCTTCGTTGAGTCCTGATCTTTCGAGGATCCGTTCCAGCACCACCTCGCCCCAGTTGCCCTGTTTTTTCACGTCCCCTTTCAAGGCGTGGGTAAGGTTTCGGGCTTCCTCGCCAATGCGAACATTCAGATCAGAAAGTTTTTTTAATTCGGCTTTCAGGTCCACCTGGTCGTTCTTGCTTTTCAAATAGGTGTCTTCCACCTTTTTCTCAAAACTTTCAAATTTTTCCTTGATGGGTTTCAGCATGTCTCCCATATTTTTCTGTGTGACTACAGAAAATTCCGCGCTGTTTTGTTTCAGTATTTTGTTGGCTATATTTTCAAATTCGGTGGTAAATTTCCGCTGCAGTTCTTCGATCTCTTTTTTCTGAGATTCCAGTTTTTCCCTGAGGTTCCGGTATTCCACGTCCGCCTTATCGACCTGCGATCTCAGCCTTTCATTTTGCTGTCGGAGTTCCCGTATGTCCGCTTCCGATTTTTCCAGGTTTTCAGTTTTTTGAACAACCCTTTCTTCCAATCCAACGATCTTCCTCTCCGCCTGGTTTTTTTCCCACGTTAAAGCATCTGTTTTTTGCTGCCACGCTTCCCGGTTCCGGCTGTGTTTTTTTAACAAAGCGATCCTCAGGATCAGATATCCAAGAAGCCCTCCTGCAACCAATCCGCCCAAAAGAAACAGTATTTCGGAACTTAGGATATTCATACTATCATTGTTTATTATCAAAGGTATTCCCGATCCCGATATTCATTGGGGTCGGGGTTAATCCTGTGCTTTGAGTGTGCAATAGCATCCTGCTCGTTTCATAGGATTCATTTATGGAACCTTATATACGATCGAATTAATGTTCATTCCTGCACCAACCGATATAAAAACAATATAATCCCCCTTCCGGATGGAATGACCGTTCATTTCTCCTTTCATGACCAGATCATAGATCACGGGAACGGTAGCGGTTGATGAGTTTCCCAGCCTGGAAATACTCATTGGCATGATATCTTCAGGAATTTTTCTCTTTTTGTACAGTTTGAAGAGTCCTTTGAGCATCGCCTCATCCATTTTCTCGTTGGCCTGGTGGATCAGAATTTTATTGATCTCGGACAGATCAATTCCGGCTTTTTCAATGCTTTCCTTTACAATCTCCGGCACATAATTAATGGCATAAAGGTAGAGTTTATGCCCCTGCATTTTTATGTAAAGTTTATCTCGCTCGATGTTTGGGTTTTCCGAAGGACCCAGGGTAAGCATGCTGGCATATCGCATGGAATCGCTGCGGCTTGCATGGGATAGAATACCGGTTGGTTTACGGCTTTTTTTGGCTTCCACAATCACGGCCCCGGCTCCATCGGCATAAATCATCGAATCGCGGTCGTGGGGATCAGAAATCCGCGAAAGAACATCGGCTCCTACCACTGCTCCTCTTTTATGAATTCCACTTTTGATATAACAATCCGCGATGATCATACTCTGCGTCCATCCCGGACAACCGGCAACTACATCGTGGCATATGCACCGGGGATTCCTGATTTTTAACTTCTCCTTCACTTTATTGGCCAGACTGGGCAAAATGTCGGTGCTGTTGCTGCCTTCATAGATGTCACCAAAATTATGACCTACAATGATAAAATCCAGTTCTTCGGGATTCACATCAGCTGTTTTGCATGCATTTAGTATGGCTTTGGCCGTTATGTCAGACGTTACCTGGTCCGGACGTACCCACCGACGCTCTTCAATACCGGTAATCTCCCTGAATTTCTCAATAATTTCTGCATTGGATTTATCCAGCTTCTTTTTGGTTGAAGGATCATAAAATGCATACGAAAGAAAATGATCATTCGCAATTTTTACCTCAGGAATACAAGATCCTGAGCCTATTATTTTCGTATAGATTTTTTTCGCCATAGAATCGCTTCTCTTAAATCTTCAGATTATGTTTTTTTGTATTGTTTTAATTCAAAAGTCTCTCCATCAAAAACAGCGTATGAAAAAAGGCTTATCCATTCTCCCAGGAGGATCAATCGGGATTTTTCCTTTAACGGCATATCGACCATGAGGTGCCGGTGTCCGAAAACAAAAAAATCAAAATACTCCTTTTTCAGCATCTTTTCTGCGAAGATGTACAATCCTTCGTTCTCTTTTTTAAAGTTTTCCCCGGTGATTCCTTTGGTCAGTCTGCTTTTTTCCGACCATTTATGCGCCAATGCAAAGGCAAAGTTCGGGTGCAATCGGGAAAACAACCATTGCAGTATCCGGTTGGTAAAAACCCTTTTCAGCAGTTTATATCCTTTATCGGTTGCATCCAGTCCGTCTCCATGCGCCAGGAAAAACTTTTTACCCATCATCTCCATTTTACATTCTTTTCTGTGGAGAATCAGATTCAGTTCTTCGGGTAAATAATCAAAAACCCAGACGTCGTGGTTTCCCGTAAAAAAATGGATTTCCACGCCGAGGTCTGATAATTCGGCTATTTTTCCCAGGGCACGGGTGAATCCCCGGGGTGCCACTTTTTTGTACTCATACCAGAAATCAAAAATATCTCCCATGAGAAACAACCGGGCCGCATCGTGTTTGATTGCATCCATCCACTGCACAAACAGCTTTTCGCGCTCCCGGTTATCCGCCAGGGCGGGTGCTCCCAGATGAATATCTGCTATGAAATATGCTTTCCCTCCGGACTTCAAAATATTCTTTTTATTTCAGGTACTGAGATACGGTTTCATACAATTTTTGTCCCGTCAGTCCTTTGGTAATGATCCCGCCTTCCCTGTCGAGAAAATAGTTATACGGTATTTCGCGAATGTTGTAGGTTATCACTGCCTTATGACTTCCTTCCATATCTCCTACATTGATCCATGTCAGATGATCTTCCTTAATGGCATGGATCCATGCATTCCGGTCTGTATCCACGCTGACCTGGTATATTTCCAGTCCTTTGTGCTGAAATTCCTCATACAGCTCAACCAGGGTCTGATTTACAATCCTGGATCCCCGGTCGGCTGCTGACCAGAACTGCAACAGTACATATTTCCCCTTCAGGGTTGACAATGCCTGATCCTGACCGTGAGAGTCCGGCAATACAATATCCGGACTGTTGGTTCCTTTTTCTTCGATTAATTTCTTTAATTTTGCGGCCCTTTCGCTGTTCACAAGCTCCAGTGTATTGGCATAAAGCACCTTGACATGCTCCGACGTTGGATAAATAGAATGAAGAGCCGAAGCAACCGTTTTCAGCGGCTGCAGTGCAGTGATCACATAGGTATCGTTATCAAATTTCTGATACAGAGCCAGTACACTTGCCATGGAAAAAGGATATTTCTCCACAAAGCGGGTTGAGAATTCAACCTGTTCCTGCACAATCTTTTCAGAAGCCTCATCCAGTTGAGCCTTTAAATCCTGGTAATTGGGGCGACTCTGAAAAATAACATTCAGCGAAGCAATCGAATCCAGTTTCTGTTTGGTTGTATTCAGCCGGTCGGTCAGTTCTTTCACCTGAACCGAACCGGGCGAACCTTCAACCTGGTATTTGATGCCGAAATTAACTTTGTCGGCATACACGCGGATCGTCTCGGCTGAATCAGCCAACAAGGTAATGATTTTATCCCGGTTCAGATAAAGCAGGTAAAAAGCAGGAATGGAGGTTCCTCCTCTCAGGGTAAATTCTCCCTTTTTATTGATCTTCGCCGAATCGACCAGAACGGATCCGCTAATATGAAGTTCATCGAGATAAATCATTTGGTTTTCGGCATGCGTGATTCTTCCTTCAACGGTAAAATCATTCGACTTGCTACAACTTGCTATCATGATGATCGTTGCAACAAAAAAAACTCCTATGCCTGTATTCTTCATCGATCGATCCCTTTTTATTTCGAACAGGCGGTAAAAATAATAAAATTCCTGCCTACCCTGAATGATTGGGCACAAAGATATTATTTATATTTTTGGGCGTTAATTTTTTTTACACGTGAAAATTCATACAGGGACACATACCTTCAGAGCGACCCATCCCGTTGTTACAATCGGGACTTTTGACGGGGTTCATCTTGGTCATCGAATGATCCTGGAGCGACTCAACCGGATTGCCTCAGAAAAAGGAGGGGAGTCGGTTTTGCTCACTTTTTCCCCCCACCCGCGACTTGTTCTGTATCCGCGGGAAAAAAACCTGAGGCTTCTCACTACCCTGGATGAAAAAAAAGAACTGCTGGCATCCCTGAATGTCAACCACCTGATTATCTACCCCTTTACACGTGAATTCTCAAAACTCTCCTATCCGGAATTTGTAAAAAAGATCCTGGTTGACACCTTGCATACCCGCTACCTTGTTGTAGGCTATGACCACCGTTTTGGAAAAAACCGGGAAGGAGGATTTCCTTATCTGAATCAATGTGCCGGGCAATACGGTTTTGACATTGAAAAACTGGATCCGCTCCTGATCAACCTTCGAAACATCAGTTCATCTGCCATACGCCAGTTCCTCGAAGAAGGGAACATCACCCAGGCCAATCAGTACCTGGGATACCGGTTTACCCTCCATGGAAAAATCGTTGAAGGAGAAAAAAGAGGAAGAAAAATCGGCTTTCCTACAGCCAATATAGAAGCGTCGGATGTATATAAACTCATACCGGGTTATGGCGTCTATGCGGTAAGAATTCGTATGGAAAACTCCGAATTCAACGGAATGTTAAACATTGGCACCCGGCCTACATTCAATAAAAATGCCGACAAACGGAGCATCGAAGTCCATATCTTTGATTTCAATGAAAATATCTACGGAAAATCTATTTCCCTTCAGTTTGAAAAGCGCATCCGTGAAGAACGAAAATTCAACCATCCCCAGGAACTGGTAAATCAATTAGTGAAAGACCGCGAGCAGGCATTGGCGTACCTAACCGGAGGAGATTAGTTTTTCAGTAACCGGCAACTTACCGGTCGATGATCGGAAAAATCCATGGTTCCCTGTGTATAATTGCAGGATTCAAAATAGTCGCCGTGAAGAATAAAATCGATCCGAAAGGAAGGCAATGTTCCGATGTAGGTATGGCCTATACCTTTTCCTGATTCCACATAGGCATCTTTCAACTTTCCTTTTACTTTCCGGTATGTATACGAAAAAGGGGTATCGTTAAAATCTCCGCACACCAGCACCGGAAAGGGAGATTTGTCAATGTATTCGCGGATCATGCGTGCCTGTAAGGCCCGCATTTGGGAAGCACGCTTCAGTTTCCCGGAGACTTTTTTAATCTCCTGCCGGTCGGAAGATTCCGTAAGATCAGGCGATGACAGAATGGAATAATCTTCCGGATCAATCCGGAAGGATTGAAGATGAACATTTAAGATACGCAGGGTATCCTCAGCGGCAACTACATCGGTTGCGAGGGCCATATTCCCCGAATGAGCAAACCGTATTTCTTCCATGCCAACAACCGGGTACCGGGTGATGGTTACCATCCCTCCGGAATGGGCTGTCCGGGCATACTGGTAATGCTCTGCAAAAGCAAAACGCCGGATCAGGGCCGGCAAATCAAAAATCCGGGGTGAACGTAACCTGACTTCCTGAAGACATACAATATCCGGAGAGCGTTCTTCCAGAAAAGCAATGATGCTATCTGCCGTCTGTTGTGAAATCCCGGATCCCTGCTTTTCAAAATAATTGACATTGTAGGAAATCACATCAATCCCCGGTTTGTCGCTCGTTTTGTTATCCCACTGAATATAACGTATTAAAAAACTCCAGCCGGCAACTACAGTCACCAGCGATAAAAACAGATAGCGGGGTTTCAGTATCAGCCATCCCACAACAAAGAAAAGATTAATCCATAAAAGATAGGGATAGATGAGCCCGAAGAAAAAGGAGATCCAGCATACATCGGGTGGAATATAAACAGACAGATAAGTAGCGATCAACAAAAGTACCGCCAGAATATTCAGCAGCCATCCTATTTTCACTGTTCCTCTTTTCAAAACAATCCGTTCAGTGTGGTCACACAAGATACAAAATAAGTTCCTTATTCTTTTGCTATAAATACAGTTCCGTTACACCGGAACTATTTTTTAAAAGGGTTCCTGTTCCTTTTTGTGCTGCCATCTGCAAATATTCGGGCATGGGTTCTGAAGGACTTTGAGCGTTCCAAAAGAGTTGATCGGCAGTCACCGGATCAAGGGCGATGACCTGTAATCCGGCATCCGGGGTCTTTCGCTTTCCGGTATCAATGATATTGATTGCCGGAGTCAGGTATGAAAGCAAATCAGCCAGAAAACGATCTCTTTCGGAGAGGATCTCCCGGTTCCAGATGCAGCCCAGAAGATTTTCCATGGCCCCCGTATAATGGTTTTTCTGTTTTATTCCGGAAGCTACATTGATCCATACGTCGGCTTCCAACAAGGCCTGATGTATTTTTACCGATGCTTCCTGCTGTGATTCCGGAGGGTTGACCTTTGCGTAGAACATTTCGTGGTTGGCAGGCAATACACGGGCTCGCAGATCTTTGGCTATTCGTTCGATTCCACTGTTTTTATAACACCGTGTCCACGGATCGACCGTGTGGTCAAAAACATCAATGGTCTGGGCTTTTGCCGCATAACATTGTCTGATCAGTTCTTCCACGAGTTCAGGATCGGTATTCCAGCCTGTCTCCGGCGACTTATCATAAGCCATGGTTGGTTTGATCACCACGCGTTGTCCTTTTTTCACAAACCGCCCGATCCCTCCGCATACTCGTATGCCCTGGCGAAATCTTTCCGTAGGGGATCCGCTTCGCACAATCACCGTATCTTCCCAGGCTGCCTGAGCGGCCAGGCGCCCCATGCTGCCTGCCATCGTGCCGGCAGCCAATACTGCTTGTATAAAATTGCGCCGTTTCATTTTTTTCTTGCTCGTACCATGCGCGGTTTTCCGCTTATATCGTTTGCCATTTCTATCCCGCTAAATTCTCTGTCTAACACCGTCCCTATTTCTTCCTTCATTTGTTCATTGATCTCCAGGAACAGCCAGCCTCCCCGATGAAGATTTTTCCTTGCCAGGACAACGATCATCCGGTAATATTTCAGGGGATCGTCATCCGAAACAAACAAGGCTTCTCCGGGTTCCCAGGCAAGCACATTTTTCCCCATTCCGATCTTCTCACTCTCCCTGACATAGGGCGGATTGCTGATGAATACATCGAATTTTTCCCCGGGAAACAGATCCGGATTCCGGATATCTACTACATAAAAATCCACAGGTACCTGATGCAGGAGTGCATTCCTCCGGGCTGTTTTTATGGCATTCTCAGAAATATCCACAGCGGTGACATTCGCTTCCGGGTTTGTCTTTTTTATAGCAATAGCCATGCATCCGCTGCCCGTTCCGATATCCAGGATTCGTGCTCCGGGGGCATGTGCAGTTTTCAGGAACCAGTCAACCAATTCCTCCGTTTCGGGTCTGGGAATGAGCACCGAAGGATTGACCTCAAAAGAAAGACCGAAGAATTCGGTTTTCCCAAGAATATACTGAATCGGTTCATGTTGTTTCAGGCGCTTAACAACCTGTTCCACCTCCATCCGTTCCCGGTTGGTTATTCTCCGGAAACGTTTCAAAGCCAGATCTGTAAACGACAGATTGCAGGTAGATTCCATGATCAGGCGAACCAGGCTCTGGATCTCCCTTTCCGGATAACCGGAAGCCAATTCTTCCCTGATATATGCAATTGTTGCCTGCAATGTGCTATTTTTGGCAAAGGTAATCTTTCTTTGTTTATGAAACGAACATGAACTTTTTTAATCAAAAAGTTGCCAAAGGCAATGATTAAAAGAAGTTCATGTGAGAGCAAAGCGGTTCCATACGTTCTCAAATTTAGGATGAAATTATGGGACGAATGATAAATTTTAAACGTATGAACATTCACGAAAAATATATGCACCGGTGCATTGAGCTGGCGCGACTGGGAGCCGGGGCTGTATCTCCCAATCCCATGGTGGGCTGCGTGATCGTAAACCAGGGGAAGATCATCGGTGAAGGATACCACCAGCAGTTCGGAGAAGCTCATGCCGAAGTGAATGCCATCCAGTCCGTTAAAAACCAGGACCTGCTCAGCAAGAGTACCCTCTATGTAACCCTGGAACCCTGCTCGCATTACGGAAAAACACCCCCCTGTACCGATCGGATCCTCGCCGTAAAAATCCCCCGGGTCATCATCGGAATTCCCGATCCCTATAAGGAAGTGGCCGGAAAAGGAATTCACCAACTGACAAAAGCGGGGGTAACCGTTCAAACAGGAATCCTCGAACCCGAATGCCTCGAGCTGAACAAACGCTTTATCACCTTCCACACAAAAAAACGACCCTATATCATCTTAAAATGGGCCCAGACCCTGGATGGTTTCATGGACCTTGACCGTGACGCAGAAAGGTACGGTGAGCCAACCTGGATCACGGGTGAAACAGCCCTGAGAGTGGTACATAAAATCCGAAGCCAGGAAGATGCTATTTTGGTAGGAACGGCAACCGCGGAAAAAGACAATCCCTCCTTAACGGTATACCGATGGGCCGGGAGAAATCCGGTGCGCATTGTGATTGACCGAACCCTTCGCCTGAACAAAAACCTGAAACTCTTCGACCCTGCAGCCCCCACCCTGGTATTCAATGCACACACATCCGGGATAGATGGAAACATCCGCTATGTAAAAATCGATTTTTCAGGAAATCTCCTTCCCCGCCTTTTGCACGAATTATACACCCTGAACATTCAATCCCTGCTCATCGAAGGTGGACGTAAAACACTGCAGGCCTTTATTCATACCGGCCTTTGGGATGAAGCGTTTATTTTCTCCGGCAACCAACTTTTTTGCAAAGGAATCAAAGCCCCTCTTATACAGGGGCAGCTCATTGCAGAAGAACAACTGGACGACGACCGACTGAAACAAGTGAAGAACCCGGAACCTTCGGATATCTGAAAATCATCTTCCTGTCTTAACATTGTGCCAAACAGCTCACTACAGTGTTCAACCCATCTTCACACTCACTTGTAAATCAAACTCACCTGAGGCCCTGGTCCGTAAAGAATCGGGATATGTAACCGCTGCTCCACATATTGAAAGTAATAAAAAAGCTTGTGGTTCAAAGCAAATCCGTAATCCACTCCGTAATGATATCCCACAATCGGCTCAAAGAAGGATCCGCTGTGGGGATCCACAACACGGTTGTTCCAGGCAGATACATACTGCTTGTTCCACGATTCATAGTATTCCAGTGAACGGTACATAGACGGGCTGTCATTCAAACAATACCAGGTTTCAAACCGGTTATCAAAGGTGATCAGTTCATATTCCACACGGTCGGCTGTTTCCCGATCTTCTGTAGGAGCAACTTTTACAAGTCCCCTTTCCCCGGTACAACCAACAATCATAACAAACACTACCCCAAAAAACAATATTCTGCATCCCATAACGATTTTATTATTTTGTGTGTAATGTTTATACGAAAACAGCCTACTCATTGTTTTTGTTCCTGTTTTTTCAGATATTGTCGTTACCTTTTTACGAACTATGGGAATCGTTGACTTTTTCATACCGGATTACTTACAGCTTGTTTCCGCTGTATTTCTGATCACTTCGCTTGCCATAGCCGTCATTATTGTTCTGGAAAAACGATCGCCCTTTAAAACGGCCGCCTGGATCCTGGTTCTTGTATTAATCCCCATTTTCGGGCTGATCTTTTACCTTTTTTTCGGTCAGGACTACCGCAAAAGAAAGATTTTCTCCCGCAAAGGATTATACGAACTCGGAAAATTACGGGTTCTGATTTCTAAGCAGCTCCGGGATATCAACAAAAGAAATTTCAACCATCAACACATCTCTCCTGATAAAGAACATCTTATTTCACTTCTTCTGAAGAATTCCAACGCCCTGCTCACCACAGGAAACCGCATTATGATTTTGAACAATGGGGAAGAGACCTTCCGGGAGATCTTCGCCTCCATTCAGCAAGCCAGGCACCACATTCACCTGGAGTACTACATCATTGCCGAGGATACCATTGGCAAAAAGCTGAAAAACCTGCTGATCCAAAAGAGCCGGGAAGGAGTCAAGGTAAGGGTCATTGTAGACGATGTGGGAAGCTGGGGATTAACAAAACGATTCTTCCGGGAACTTTCCGAAGCAGGCATTGAGATTTATCCCTTTATGAAAGTACGGTTTCCGCGTCTCACCTCGAAGGCAAATTTCCGGAACCACCGGAAGATTGCCATCATTGATGGGCAAACCGGTTTCACCGGAGGTCTGAATATTGCCGATCGCTACCTTCAGGGAACCCCAAAAACCGGACCCTGGCGCGATATACACCTCAAAATGGAGGGCGATGCCGTAGCCTGTCTGCAGATTGTCTTTGCCGCCGACTGGTTCTTTGTATCCAAACACAACCTTTCCGGATCCTCTTACTATCAACCCTTTACAGACACACCCGGAATCCCGGTTCAGATTGCTTCCAGCGGCCCGGATTCCGACTGGGAATCCATAGGCCAGGCTTTCTTTGCCGCTATTAGCGGGGCAAAAAAATCGGTCTATATCACCACTCCTTATCTGATCCCTCCCCAGTATATCGCCATAGCACTCAAAACCGCTGCCCTGAGTGGCATCGACGTACGGATCATTATTCCTGAAAAATCAGACGCCCGTATTTCCAAATGGTGCTCCTTCTCCTTTGTCCAGGAGTTGCTCGAAGCAGGAGTGCGCATGTACTTGTACCAAAAAGGATTTATCCACAGCAAACTACTGATCGTGGATTCCGAAGTAGCTTCCGTAGGAACCACAAATCTCGACTTCCGAAGCATCGAAACCAACTTCGAAGTGAATGCCTTCATCTACGATAAAAAATTTACGAAAGAACTGGAAGCTATTTTTACCCGGGATCTGGCTGACAGCCGTGAAATAAAACGAACAGAATGGGAAAAACGGAAATGGCATAAAAAATTCAGGGAGTCCATTGCCCATATTTTCAGTCCGATGCTTTAACTCTTACCCGAAGTCTTTAAAAAACCTCTCCCCACAGCTCCCAGTCTCCCTGTTTGCAGATGCCTTGAAAATCTGTATTTTTGCAGAAAATCTCTTTATGGAAACCAACGGAACCCGGAAAATAAAACCAGGATTTAAAACGGATGTCTTTCTTTTTTGTTAATCGGTAAGAAGGACAAAAAATAGATGTAAAAACAAACAATAATAACATGGCAAAAGAAGAAGTACAAGTTACCTGGCGTGGCAAGATGGCTTTTGAAGCCGGGATCAGCGGACATAAAATAACCATTGACGCAGAACCGGAAGTAGGGGGCGAAGACCAGGGTCCCCGGCCAAAACCCTTTATGCTGGCCGCCCTGGGCGGATGCACAGGTATGGATGTGATCTCCATCCTGAAAAAAATGCGCGTGGAGGTGAAAAGTATGAACGTAAAAGTGAAAGGCGAACTGACGGAAGAACACCCAAAAACCTTTGTGAAAATGCATGTGATCTATGAATTCACCGGGGCAAACCTTCCCATGGATAAATTGCAAAAAGCCGTAAGCCTGAGCGAGGAAAGATATTGCGGAGTCACCGCTTTCTACAAACAAGTCATCCCGGTCTCCTCGGAAATAAAAATCTTGGAAGAGTAAGAAGAGTCGCAAGTTACGAGTCGCGAGTCTGTCAACCGATTCAGTGACACCCAGCTTTCAGGATTCGGCGTCTGCCGGAGAACTGAAAGGTGAAGGTGGAACGAATCCCGATTCGCTGCGCTCATCGGGACACGAAGCGAAGCGGAGTCCCGATTTCCTATCGGGAACCGTTCCTGTTTATTCACGCATCGCCTTTTTCACACTTTCGATGGCTTTTTGGTTGTGGCTGTAGGTAAGGCGGTAGCAGGGAACCGCAAAAAACCAGTCAAGAAAAGCGGAAGCCGCCATTTCGGTATCGGCAATCCATGCTTCCCTGATGAAGTCATTCATCACTGAAACAGGATCAGCTTTTTCAAGTGAACAGTCCGTTTCTGGATTGTATTCCGGAAAAAGAAGGGCTTTCACCTTTCCTTTCCAGGGAATTTGCTCCCCGGGGGGCGGCAGGAACAGCATCTCCTTTTTCAGGAAGGAATTGTATGTCGTTTCTTTCCCCCTGAGCTCCGGGTAATAGGAAGACAAAACCTTCAGGGCTCCTTTTTTCACAGTAAGTGCTGTCGGAAAAGAACAGATCTCCTGTTTGTCGATGCTCACCGGCACAAAGTCATCCGCAACAAAATCAAATCCGGAGGCTGTCAGAAGGGCAGCCAGGGTACTCTTGCCCCCACCCTGGGGTGCGGAGATCAGAACTCCCTGATTGCCAAAGGCTACAGCCGATGCATGGAAGACGCCAAACCAATCCGTATCGTTGGTTTCATATAAAACATTGATGAGCTGAAGAAAAACCGAACCTTTGAAGAATCCTGTGGCCTTCGCATCCCAGCGAAGCTCCTTGCGGTCGTTGATGCGCAGCATCAGGGTATCTTTTTCCGGATACAAAGCAAACCGGATCGCTGCATCCTCTTCGTCCTGCACTTCTAGGTGGGCTATAAAAGGGTGGATTATACTTTTAATCCATGGATTGGCATACCGAAACCGGATCCTTTTGTCGTAGATCCGGTAGTTGTGCCCTTCGAAATCCATTGCAGACAGATCTTCCAGGGCTGAGGATCCTTCCTTTTCTGTCACCCCGGGATTTTGTTTCCCTTCAGCCAGGAGGTTCCGGATGTTACGGTCTGTTTCATGCGCGATTTCCAGGGC
>CAYPAW010000017.1:0-2961 GCA_964408795.1 uncultured Mariniphaga sp. | reverse complement strand
GCGGATGAGAGGACGATGGTGGATTCAGTGAAACTTGTTATTGATAACGAGGATAACATTCTATGTTATCTCCCGTTATCAACAACATATCATCATCATACATTAAAAATAATTATAAAAAAATATAGGGTCAACGCTATTCAGGCAGGGGCAGTTCTGTTTATGGCGTGGATGTCAGGGCATTTTTGAGTTGGCGGATGGTTTCTGCTTTTTGGAATTCCTGGATTTGGGTATAGGCTTTTTCGAGTCTTTCGGCTAATCTCCGCAGGAAAATCCGGTTGTTACCTTTGCGGAAGTAACGAGATTCCGGGGAAACTTTCATTTTTTTGAGGCTGAATTCGAGTTCTTTGATGCCGGTTACGGAACCTTTACCGGCGGGATTTATGTAGAACAGGATGTCGGTGTTCATGGTTTCCCCGTGCGCTTCGCGAGCCAGTAGGGGATCGGACCATGCGAGAAGCGGATTGTGGGGAAAGTCGATGAATGCCAGGGGAAAGTTGAGTTTCCGGGCTACAATGGCATAGAGCATAGCCAGGGAACAGCGGTTTCCGGTTTTGGTTTCCAAAACACTGCTCAGGGAGTTGTCGCGGGGGGATTGATTTTTCCGGGGGGACAGGGAATAGCCGTGAACCGTGAACAGTACATGGTTGAGGACGGTGATCTTCTCGAGGGATGTCAGTGAAGGGTTCATTTCGAGCCAGACCTCTTTGCGAAGGTTTTCGATTTGCCGTTCGATTTTGTGAAAGGAACTTCCGGGGATGGTTGCTTTGTCGAGGATTCGCCATCCTTCGAGCAGTGAGGGATCCTCTTCGCGGGCCCAGGAGCGTAGTTCGCGCTTTATCTCTTTCATGTGAAGATGGCGGATCAGGTTTTCGATGCGCTCCTGGCATATTTCATCGGGGCTGTTTTCCCATTTTTCTTCCAGGGCCGGAATGATGCGGGCATTTTTTTTCACCAGTTCTCTTTCGATTTCCCTGAAGACGGCCGGTTCAGGGTCGTCGAGGAGGCTGATGAGCGCTTTGGTTTTGTTGCGGATTACCATGGGTTGCCTGTTTACCTTGTTATAAAACGGTTTAATGCGGTTTCAATCAATTTTTTCATCAGGGGCTTGTATTTCGGATTGGTCTCGCCGGTCATGCGATTGGCTATGATGGCGCATACGGTAATAGCCTGATGTCCGAGCAACCGGGAGAGGCCGTAGATTGCGGAGCTCTCCATTTCGTAGTTGGTGAACCGGTAATTTTTATAACGGAAGTTTCTGAATGTGTCATTCATCTGAGGGTCTTTCAGGGGTATCCGGATCTGTCGACCCTGGGGACCATAGAATCCTGGTGCGGTGAGGGTTACGCCACGGGTGAATTCGGGGGTGTTGAATTTTGCGAGCAGTTGGGGCGCGGCATCCACGACATAGGGTGGGGGCAATGCGGGATCCCACCCCGGAGTATGGATGATTTGTTGTTCAAATTCGAGGTCACACGCTTGTTCTCTTCCGGCATAAAAGCGCACCAGTCCGTCGAAACCGACTGCTTTTTCCGAAACTACGAAAGAGTTAAGCGGCAGGTCTGGCTGGATGCCTCCGGAGGTGCCAATCCGCATGATCTCCAGGAAGGTAAGCTTCCTCCTGGCCGTCCGGGTTGTGAAGTCTACATTGGCCAGTGCATCCAGTTCATTCATCACAATGTCGATGTTATCCGTTCCGATGCCAGAGGAGAGCACCGTAATTCTTGTATGGTTGCAGGTTCCTGTGGCGGCATAGAATTCCCGGTTCCGGATTTTGAACTCCACCGTGGAAAAGTGCGAAAGCACCAGGTCTACCCTTGCCGGATCACCAACCAGAATGATTTTGCGGGCCAGCTGGTCCGGAACAAGGTGCAGATGGAAGATGCTTCCATCGTTGTTGATCATCAATTCCGATTCTGAAATCATCGTTGTTCGTCTCAGTGTAAAGAACAAAATTATGAAAAAAGAGCTATCAGTCATCTTATTAGGGGCTTTAAATATGAACAGTTAACAAAATAATTTTTTAATGGTTGTTGATATGTTTGGCTTTATTCCGTAGATTTATTGATTCAGATCAGTGTAATAACTTGACAACATAATAATAATAATTGTTGGAAATTAACCGGGTAATAGTGTATTATACTATTATTTTGTTATTTTAATGCTTTAATAATATAAAAATGGAGAAAAAATGAAAAAGAATTTTAAGGTAACGTATATCGTGATTGGTGTGATCGTCCTGTTTATATTGCTGATCTTTGGAGGCAGGATGTTTCTGGTCATTGACCCGGGAGAACGGGGCGTGCTTTTCCGGCCTTACACATCGGGTTTGGATAAAGAAAACATTTACGGTGTAGGGTTTCATATTATCGCGCCCTGGAACCAGATGTTTGTGTACAACGTCAGGGAACAGCAGCGCGAGGAGACCATGGATGTGCTGGATAAAAACGGGTTGTCGATCAATATGGATGTTACCGTGCGATTCAATCCGTTGTTTGACAAGGTGGGGTACCTGCATGATCAGTTTGGAGCAAATTTCATCAATGTGCTGGTGATCCCGGAGGTACGTTCTTCGGTACGGCAGGTTGCCGGGCGGTATACGGCTGAGGAAATCTATTCGACCAAGCGGAGTGATGTGGAACAGTCGATTATTACCGAGACCCGGAATGTTTTGGGACAGAATTTCATTGACATGCGGGCTTTGCTAATCCGTTCCATCAACCTTCCGGATCAGATCAAGCAGGCGATTGAGTTAAAGCTTGGCACCGAGCAGGAAGCGTTGGCCTATCAGTTTCGTCTCCAGCGCGAGGAGTCAGAGGCCGAAAGACGCCGCATTGAAGCCGAAGGAATCGCTAATTACAACCGGATCATCAATGCCAGTCTGACGGATCAGATTCTTTTGCAACGAGGCATTGAAGCAACTACATCACTGGCTGAGTCACAAAATACCAAGGTGATTGT
>CAYPAW010000016.1:0-4553 GCA_964408795.1 uncultured Mariniphaga sp. | reverse complement strand
CATGCCTCACATTCTGTGAGTTCTTATCTGGAAGAAAATTTCAGCCGTGAGCAGGTTGAAAAGTACATGGCTTTGTACCATAACTTTGTTCACTATTATCATATTGAGAATAAAGGGCTACTTTATGAAGAAGAAGGAAGCGGAGAAAAATTCATCAATAAAAAGTACATCAAAAAAATTTGCAAGGGAATTGTCGATCAATTCGATTTGGGAACACGGTTTATGATTGTCGTTCAACTTTTAAATTTCATTTATAAAGATGGAGGCACCAGTACTTATGACAAAGAAATAGTTGACATAGTTGCAAAAGGGGTAAAAATAAAATCGCGAGAGTATAAAGACCTCACCAGATTTTTTCTTGAATCCATTCATGCTGTAAAAGAAAAAAGTAACCTGTTTGTAGTTAATGGAAATAAAGAGTATCCTGATAAACAAATCAAACACCTTTACCGTGAAAATCAAAAAGTTGAACTAGAGATTATCCGTGTAAGTAGCATAAATTCGCTGTTTTTTAAATATTGGGGTCCAAGGAACATGTACCTTAACGGGCATCGTCTGGTTCAGGACAGATTGTACGTGTTCCCTCCCGGAGGAATATTAAGAACTTCCAGGATTATTCCGATTTATTACAGCAGTATTATGACGAGGTTTATTCAGAAACTGGGAAAACCAAAAATCGTATTAAATGCTGAAGATGTGGAATACCGTTTCAGCCGAAAAAATTACGGGTTACACCCTTTGAATTTCCAAGAACGTTCGGGCGATTTGGTTGGTATTCTCGGAGGAAGCGGAGTAGGAAAAACAACGTTGCTAAATGTTCTAAACGGGAAACTAAAACCCCACAAAGGACGAATTGTTATCAATGGATACGACATTCACAATCTCAAAAATAAAGAATTTCTTAACGGTATTATTGGTTATGTTCCTCAGGTTGATTTACTTCTTGAAGAACTTACTGTTTATGAAAATCTTAAATACAATGCGCGTTTCTGCTTTGGAAATATGGATGAAGAACAAATCAGGGAGAAAATGGAACAAACGCTACACGATTTCGATCTGGTTGAAGCAAGGGACCTGGTAGTTGGCAGCCCTTTAAAAAAAATACTAAGCGGGGGGCAGCGAAAACGCCTGAACATTGCACTTGAATTGATGCGCGAACCATCAATTTTATTTGTGGATGAACCAACCTCCGGCCTGTCATCGGCTGATTCGGAAAAAGTAATGTACCTTTTAAAACGACAATGCTTGAAGGGGAAACTTGTTTTTGCCAACATCCATCAGCCATCCAGCGATATTTACAAACTTTTCGACCGGATGATTGTGATGGACAAAGGAGGCAGGGTTGTGTTTTTTGGCAATCCTATGGAAGCCGTCACTTATTTTAAAAACGAAGCAAATTACATTAATCCGGATGAAAGCGAATGCCTTGCTTGCGGTAATGTGCAAACGGAACAACCACTGCGGATTATCCAAACGCGGATGGTCGATCCGTTCGGCAAAAACATCCGCCGTCGAAAAATTACACCCGAAGAGTGGTACCAAAGGTATAAGGAAAAGGTTGAGCCCCGTGTAGTGAATTTCATGAAACTCAACCCCAATATCCAACAGGATCTACCGGAGATTCAGTTTAAAATTCCGAAGTGGTTAAAACAGCTTAAATTATTTGTAAAACGAGATTTTGCAACTAAAAAGGCCAATCGGCAATATTTGACTATCGCTCTGCTCGAAGCACCGGTTTTGGCAATTTTGCTTGGATTCTTTTCAAAATACAGCAACACTGTCGAATATTTAATCAGGTATAACGACAATATACCTGCGTTTCTTTTCATGAGTATTGTTGTCGCCCTTTTTATTGGATTAAGTATCAGCGCAGAAGAAATCTTCAAAGACCGAAAAATAAGAATGCGCGAAGAATTCTTAAACTTGAGCCGGGGAGCATACCTCACTTCAAAAATAATTATCCTTTTCTCCCTCTCTGCTATCCAGGTGCTTTCGTTTGTCCTAATCAGCAACTACATGCTCGAAATAAAGGATGTTACTTTTTCTACATGGGCTATTCTTTTTACAACAGCATGTTTTGCCAATTTACTGGGGTTAAACTTATCTGCCGGGCTGAACTCTGTTGTTGCCATATACATTTTAATTCCGTTGTTGCTGATTCCGCAATTGTTGCTTAGTGGTGTAATCATCGATTTTAATAAAATGCACAATTCGCTGAACAGTTACGAAAAAACACCGCTAATAGGAGATGCAATGACTTCCCGGTGGGCTTATGAAGCACTGGCGGTGAACCTTTACAAAAATAATGATTACAGGAAACATCTTTTTGAAGAAGAAGTGAGAAAAAATGAGTTCGGGTTTAAGGCTTTTTATTTAGTACCCGAATTGGAAAAATATTTGGTTTCTTATCAGTCATTCAAAAAAAATAATCAACAGGAGAGAGCAGCATCAGTGGTACCGCTGCTTGATAATTCTTTCAACGATTTAATAGCCGAAATACCCCCTTACAGCGATTCCGTGATTTTGGCAATTGAACAAGTCGGTACAAACATGTTTAACCAAAATGCAATTTCAATTCTTTCAGATTATCTAAATTACTCAGCTGAACAATACAAAGAAGAGTACAACAGAGCCAACAATGCGCGGGAGAAAAAATATATGCAGGTACTTTCCCTTTTCAACAATGATCCGGAAAAACTGGAAAATTTTAAAGATCGCCACACAAACGATAAGCTGGAAGAAATAACCAGGGATAAATATTCAGCAAATAAAATTTACATCACCAATAACCGGATTTACCAAGGCGACGAGCCAATTTACCGAAAGCCGGTTAATAAAAACGGTACGGCCCATTTTTACAGTGCGTATAAATACATCGGAAATGTGAAAATTGATACAATGTTGTTTAATATTCTCGTTATCTGGGTTTTTACTTTTTTACTCATGGTTGCACTGTATTTTGATGTACTGCACAAAGTACTTACTTACATTGAAAAATGGCGGCTAAACCGTCAGGCACAACTTAGAGACCGGATTTTCTATAATCCCATGTCGTTTATGAAACATCATCGCCAAAAAAAATAAGTGGACTGATATTTACTGCTATCATGCTTTTGCCTTTCTCTGCCGGAATTAGGGATATTGAAAGCATCGGGGCTAAAAGGTGCTGGCTCATTCATTGAATTAATAGCGTAATAATTGCGTCAATTGCGTCATCATTGAGTATTAGTTGCTTACTTAGCAGAGTATGCCTCATATAAGAAGTCCACTAAACAGTCTCAAATTTCCTATAAATGTCCCAATAATATTTAGAATGTGTTTGATTCAATTGGCTCATCAATAGTTCAAGATGGTGGAATTTTAGATCAAACTCTCACATATCAGGTTACAACTTCTCCCAATTCATTGGGATCTGGGGAGCACCGATATAAAACTAAAATTTATTGCGCGCTAATACAGTGGAAAAATTCCTTCTTAATAGCTGGATTTTTTGACTTATGAAACAATTTTTTAATATTTTAGAGTCTCTAAATTTATAACCAGCCATGAAGAGAATCCGACAAGCTCTGATAGTTATCATAACTATTATTCTTATTCCGCAAACGATATATGCGCAAACGTCCGGATCAGGTCCGGTGTAAAGAGTGCTGACGATTTTAACCGGCCTCTGTCTGCAGATGAAATTGCCGTTTACCGTCAACAGGTATCTGATGCTCGTGTCAAAGTAGACTCTTACAGGAAGACATACGAAAAACTTGAGCTGGCCAGAAAGTCAGGAGCCCCTCCTTCCGAGATCAAGAAGATACTCACAGAACTTGACGCACGTTCAGCCAGTATCCACAGCTCTCCATATGCTAAAATTATGATGAAAACACTGCAGAAGAACCCTGAGAATCTGGATTTAATCAAGCGCTACAGCAATTCGATGGACAGAGTGCATCAAAGGGTGGAGAAAAGATTCCAGCAAGAGATGGACCAGAGAGGATGAAGTAAGGAGGAGCTGGAGCCTATAAGAAACAGGCCCGATCCGGCTGAACTTCAGAGGGCCCGTGAGCGGCAGGCAAGGGGTGAGCAGGTAAGCGGAGAGGATTTGCTCGGAACCAAGACTGTGAATATGGACTACGATGCCGGAAGAAAACCAAAGTTGGGGCCAGACGAGAAGCCAATCCCACCTCAGAAAAACGGGAAACCCACTTCAATAGAGGCCTGGCACGCGGAGGCACAGGAGGCATGGGAAAGGGCATACTTTGCTGAGACAGGTCAAAGTCCCCCCCACTCATGGGAGAATGTTATCCATTCAAAACTGGGTGATGCATACAAAGACCTGAGTGTTCTTCAGAAAAACGGGATTCTGCATGCGAATAAGGCCTGGGCAAGCCAGACTGCTGATGTGACCTACTACAAGGCAGAAGAGATAAGAAACTCCCCGGAATTTCAAAGAGTAGAAAAGTATGTTGAGATTGCAAGAGGCACGGCCAAGGATTACAGAACCAAGATGAGTCCTTTTTTTGAAAAGAAAAAGCCCAAGGCCGAAACTGCCTCCTATGAGGCCT
>CAYPAW010000015.1:0-28971 GCA_964408795.1 uncultured Mariniphaga sp. | reverse complement strand
CCCGGATGACGATCCCCTTACCTACCGGTGGACCGCCCCGGAAGGGATCACCCTCAGCGATGAAACCGCTGTTGAACCCTCCTTTACCGCTCCCGAAGTCACCCTTGATACAACCTTCATTTTCAGTCTTTCTATAAACGATGGAGTGGCTTTGTCGGTTCCTGATTCGGTTAACGTGCGGGTGCAGAACCGTACCAGCAGCTATACAACCATATCCGAACAGGGAAGATTCCGAATTTATCCGAATCCCACCCAAGGGATCCTTACCGTGGAACCACAAGACACTCACAGCATCCTTTCTGAGATTTCAGTTTATACAGTCTTGGGAGAAAAGATATATACCAAAGAATACAATACATCCGCTGCGGTCCGGATTGATCTCTCCGGGCATTCATCCGGGATCTACATTCTTAAAGCAACATCCGGATCCAGTCAGGAAGGGGAATATGTATTTTTGGTTACCAAAAGTTATTAATGCACTGAACATTTTCAGTAAACAAGCAAGAAATAACTTCTGAATCACACGCTGACAGGATGTATCCTGGATGATGGATTTTCCTCAGCCGGGCAAACGGACCAGTTAAACTTGCTCAGTGCAACTCAAAACAACCTCTTGAAACGTGCATTCCTGTATTTGGTATCTCCGTTCAATTCTTTATTTTTGGCATTGATAAAACAGGAACCAACTGCATGAAACAAAAATCACATATTCTTCTGTTCGTTTTTACGCTTCTTATATCATCGCTCTTCTTAGCGGGTCAGGATGATGCGGGTCCGACTATGCTTTCGGATGCCGAAGAACCCATAGCCTTTGGGCAATCGAAATTCATTGGGAATATATACAGCCCTTCTCAATGGCCGGGATTTACAAAATACTGGAACCAGGTGACCCCTGAGAATGCAGGCAAATGGGGAAGTGTTGAAAAATACAGGGACAATATGAGTTGGGCGAATCTGGATGCAGCCTACAGGGCTGCCAAAGATCACAACATGCCTTTCCGAATGCATGTTCTCGTCTGGGGCAACCAACAACCCTCGTGGATTGAAAACCTGTCACTCACAGAAAAAAGGGAAGAGATACAGGAATGGTTTGAGGCGGTGGCAGCACGATATCCGGACATCGATTGGATTGAAGTGGTCAATGAGCCGTTGCATGATCCTCCCAATCAGTCAGGAAACGGCGGAGGCAATTACTGTGATGCATTGGGAGGCAGTGGAGAAACAGGGTGGGACTGGGTTTTGAAAGCATTCAGATATGCCAGAAACGCATTCCCGGATACCAGGCTTGCCCTTAATGAATACAACATTGTCAACAGCCCTGAAAACACCAACCGATACCTGGAAATCATTGAATTATTAAGAAAAGATTCGTTGATTGACGCCATCGGGGTGCAGGCTCATGCTTTTTCCCTGAACACCTCACCAGCTACTCTTACGGCAAACCTCAATAAACTGGCAGCTACCGGACTCCCCATTTATGTTACCGAGCTTGATATTGACGGACCTACAGACCAGGATCAACTGGTCCAATACCGACAGATATTCCCGGTTTTCTGGAACCATCCATCGGTGCAGGGCATTACCCTGTGGGGGTACCGTCCTGGAATGTGGAGAACCAGTCAGAAGGCTTATCTTATCCAGACCGATGGAAAGGAAAGGCCTGCCTTACAATGGTTGCGTGCCTATGTGAACGGAACATTTGTAGAAGTGAGCTCCATAGTCATCACCTCCGAGAATGGAGACGCTAGCATAGAAGTTCCCAACGGAACCCTTCAGTTGATAGCCACACTATCGCCTGAAAATGTTACATTCCCGGGAATTCAATGGGGAGTTGTCGAAGAAGGATTCGCGACCATTAATGCAGAAGGACTGCTGACTGCCCAGAAAAACGGAACCGTAAATGTTGTAGCCGAAGCCGTGGACGGCTCACGCAAAAGAGCCTACTTCAGAGTCACACTATACAATCAGGAATCGGCCCTTTCAGAACAATTCCGGAACTATGATACACAGATCACGGTTTTCCCGAATCCGGTTACAAACGGAACCTTTACCATCCAGGGATTACAGGAAATAAAAGAAATACAGGCAATAGCTCCCGACGGAAAAAAGATCCGACTAAACCATACACCCCATTTCAATTCGGCCCAAATACAACTGGATGCTGCACCGGGATTGTATTTCCTTCAAATCAGAGTTGAAAATTTTACCCATACACGAAAATTGATTGTTAACTGACAACCAACCTGTTATATTTTAAGGAACCAAACGAAATCCGTAAGAAAAGAGGCAGATTATTGATTTATCCATATTTTTTGATTACCTTACCTCAAAAATAAAAATGTATCGCCCAACCACCCAACCCGAAGAATTCCTGCATTATATCTGGGAAAACAAATTGTTTTATACCCATACACTCACTACTGTAAACCATGAATCTCTGGAAGTAATCGATCCGGGCAGAAAAAACCGGGATTCAGGTCCCGATTTTTTCAATGCACGGATAAGAATCAACCACACCCTATGGATAGGCAATGTTGAGATCCACAAACAATCATCGGATTGGTATACCCACAACCACGACAAAGACAAAGCATATGACAATGTGATCCTGCACGTGGTTAGCCAATACGACAAACCGGTATATACCTCCGGACATAACGAGATTCCTACCCTGGAGATGCATTATTCTGAAAGAATGGAAAAGAATTACCAACAGTTGCTGGCTTCAAAAACATGGATCGCCTGTGAAGAACAGTTTCATAAGATGGATCTTTTTGCCATGAAACTAGGGTACCACCGCCTTATGATTGAAAGACTGGAAAGCAAAACGGAAGCCATTCATCAACGCCTGAAAGAGAACAAAACCAACTGGAACGAAACATTTTACCAGTTTCTGGCGAGGATGTTCGGATTTAAAAAAAACAATGTTCCTTTTGAGTTGCTATCCAGATCGTTGCCCTTGCATATTCTGGCAAAGCATAAATCCGATCTCTTTCGAACGGAAGCTCTGTTGTTCGGAAATGCAGGATTACTGAATGAACAGCTGCTGGGCGACCCCTACTATTTGCAACTCAGGGAAGAGTATTCATACCTTTACAGAAAATATCAGTTAAAAGGAATTGAAAGTCACCTCTGGAAATTCATGCGTTTACGTCCGGGGAACTTCCCCTCCCTGCGGATCGCGCAATTCGCAGCCTTAATCCATCATTCCGAATCCCTGTTTTCAAAAATTCTTGAGATAGAATCGCTTGAAAAATTGCAGGCTCTGTTTCAGGTAACTGCTTCGAAATACTGGGATACCCATTATCGGTTTAACAAAAAATCCAAAAAGAGGAAAAAAGACTTGGGAAGTACATCTATAAACACATTGATAATCAATGTTGTTGTTCCTTTTCTATTTGTTTATGGCGACACCCTGATGAAACCCGTCCTGAAAGATCGTGCGCTTGATTTTCTGGAACAGTTGCCGCCGGAAAGAAATTCGGTTATTGCTCACTGGGAACAGCTCGGTATAACTACCCGATCGGCATTTGATACACAGGCTTTGCTTCAGTTAAAAAATGCGTACTGTGATTCCAAAAGATGTTTGCATTGTCATATAGGCAACAAACTGATTCATTCCTAATCCACGATTCTTCGGCTCAAAAAATTAGGGAGAATTTAGGATTCAAGCGGTTATCGATGACTCCTTTCCACATTTCATCGTATTTTCAGGTTTTCTACTCTTCAATCTGCTCATGGAAGTCTGTTGAAAGCACCTTGAACTCGGTTCTCCGGTTGATGGCTCTTGCTATCTCTTTCTGGGATTCCTCAGCGAGGTTTTCGATAAACTCTTCGGTAAGAAGGTCTCCCCGTTTGAGGAAGGGGACTTCCCGGGCCAGGGAACGGGTAACCTGTTTGGGCCATGTTTCACCATAGCCTTTGGCTACCAGGCGCTCTGGGTGAATTCCTTTGGATATCAGGTAATCCACAACACTCTGAGCCCGTCGCTGGGATAACTCGAAGTTAAACGCATCGCTGCCAATATGGTCAGTATGCGACATCAGTTCAATGACAATGGTGGGATTGACTTCCAGGATCTCAATTAAGGTATCCAGAGCAACGATAGATTCCGGTAACAACTCAGCAGAATTGAATTCGTAATGAATGTTTTGAATCCGAATCGGAGCATCGGTAGGGGTCAGGTAAAGATCAACGACAAACTCCTTACTGTCTTCGAGTCCGATGGTTGATTCCCGGGCTTTGTCATTTAAATAGCCTTCCTCGAAAGCAGCAAAGACATATTCTGTTTCCGAACTCAGGTTCTGATGGAATTTCCCACCCTGAGCGCGAATTTTAAGGTTTGTTCCGTCGGTACCGATTATTCTTACCGAGGCATTGTTTATGGGGTTTCCTGTTTCCTTATCGAAGACCTGGCCTGTGACTTCAAAGACTTTCGGAGGCAGCAAAAAAGAATAGAGGTCATCGCCTCTGGACCCTTTTCGGTTGGAGGACAGCATTCCTTTATTCTCCCCCTGAACAAAAGCGATTCCGAAATCATCCCCGGGGGAATTGATGGGAGAACCCATGTTTTCAACAGTCCAGGAACCCCCTTCTTCCCGTACGGCTTTGAAGATATCAAATCCCCCCATTCCAAGATGGTAATTGGAAGAAAAATAGAGTTCATCATTGCCTCTGACATACGGAAACATCTCGTCGCCCGGGGTATTTATTTCCGGTCCCAGATTACGGGGATTTGAGAAGTTCTCTCCTCCCTGATCGGCCATCCAGATATCTTTGCCTCCCATACCGCCAGGCATGTCAGAAACAAAATACAATACCGATTCATCTTCCGATAAGGCCGGATGAGCAACGACCATACTGTCTCCCAACACATTCACTTTCACCGGGTTTGACCATGAACCTTTCGACTGGGATGAAGAATAGATTTCAGATCCCAGGTCTTGTGTTTTGTCATACCGGCACCGGGTAAAGAACATTTTACTCCCATTTGCAGTCAGACTTGAAGCTCCTTCTTCATCTCCGGTGTTAATCACCAGGTTTTGATCGATCAGATTGGGTTTGTCCCATTTTTGTCGTTGGATCTCAAAACGGGAACGGTAAAGGTCAGCATATTTCTGACCGGTGATCATGCTTTTTTTCTTACCGGTAGAAGCCTTCCGTGTGGATGTAAAAATGATTTCATTGTCGCGGCCTGCGACAAAAACCGGACAATAATCGCTTTCACTGGAATTCAGTTCTTTAATACGGGTTACGATGTGCCGGGTTGGATTTTCCTGCCAATAGCGGGTTTTTTCAATGGCCTCCAACCCTTTTAAAGCGATCTCACTATCCGGGACCGAATCAAGATACATGCGAAAACTCTCCTGAGCATCCTCATATTCCTGGGTAGCCCGTAACATTTCGGCATACCACAGATAGCTTTCCATCAGCGGATAATTTCTCCGGATGGCATTCCGGTAATAAAGAGCGGCACGATCGTACTCCCCGATGTACCGGTAACATTCCGCCAGCTGGTAGGCATACTCAGTCCTTAGGTCACGGTCTTTCTTCTCTTTCCGGTACGCTTTCCGGTAATTCTCAATCGCCTTATAATATTCACCGATATCCCTGGAATCAGCGGCAATTTTTCCAAAACGGGTTGCACTGCACGATGCCAAAAGACCTGCCAAAACAACAAGCAATCCTGTTTTTACCCTACCCATAGTCCTCTCTGAAAAATGAAAAGTAAAAATAGAGTTATTTTTCAGATTATAGCCATTCCTTCGCAAACACCCCGGATGTAACAAATTTCAAATTTTTAGGTAATAACGAAACGGGGAAAGGAATAGTATAAAAAAAGGGTACTTTCCGGTACCCTTTTCAATACAAGAATGACTCATTTTATCGGACAAACAATAATTCCCGGTATTTGGGAAGGGGCCACAATTCATCATCCACAATAAGTTCCAGCTTATCGATATGTATTCGTACCTCATCGAGAAAGGGTCTCACCTTCATATTATACGCTTCGGCTTTTTTGACGATGTTTTCTATTTTATTTGCTTTTTTCCGGGCTTCGATCATTTCCAGTCTTTTTGCTTTAATAGCAGAAATATGTCCGTTAATTTCCTTAATTAATCCGATTCTGTTCCGTGCCAGGGATTCAAATTCCTCCGCCTGGAAGATCTCTTTCAGTTTTTTCACATTGTCGAGCAGCAATGACTGATACCGTATGGCTGTAGGTACAATGTGATTGATAGCCAGATCGCCCAATACCCGGGCTTCGATTTGTATTTTCTTCACGAACTTTTCATATTCCACATCCACTCTTCCTTTGAGTTCCGAGGCATTAAAAATACCCAGTTCCTCAAACAGTTTTTTCGATTCAGGGCGAAAATAAGAAGCGAGAGCTTCCGGAACATTGTTGACATTGGTCAGGCCCCGTTTGGCCGCTTCTTTAATCCAGTTTGCGCTATACCCATCGCCATTGAAACGGATGGGTTTTGAATCGATGATAAGCTCTTTCAGCATCTGAAAAATTGCTTCATCTTTTTTTGTTCCTTTGGCAATAAGGGCATCGACCTGTTTTTTAAACTTTTTCAGCTGACTGGCGACTACAGCATTCAGTACGATCATGGCTGAAGCGTTGTTGGCGGATGATCCGACGGCCCTGAACTCAAAGCGGTTTCCGGTAAACGCAAAGGGAGAAGTACGGTTTCGGTCGGTACTATCCAGAATGATTTCCGGAATGCGTCCGATGTTTAATTTCAGGGCTGTTTTTTCCCCGGGGGTCATTTTCCGGTCCACAACGGCCTCTTCCATGAGATCAAGCATCTTGGTTACTTCGGTACCCAGGAAGACTGAAATAATGGATGGAGGAGCTTCATTGGCTCCCAAACGGTACTGATTGCCTGTATTATATATACTTGCCCTCAATAAATCCTGGTAATCATAAACGGCTTTCAGAGTATTGATTACAAAGGTAAGAAACTGAAGATTCGCTTTGGGATTCTTTCCCGGCTTGTAAAGATTAACTCCCCGGTTGGTTTCGAGCGACCAGTTGTTGTGTTTCCCGGATCCATTGATTCCTGCAAAAGGTTTCTCATGATAGAGAATCCGGAATTTATGCCTTCGGGCTATTTTCTGCATGATATCCATGATCAACTGATTGTGGTCGTTTGCCAGGTTTGCCTCTTCAAAGATGGGAGCCAGCTCAAATTGGTTGGGGGCAACCTCATTGTGCCTTGTTTTAACGGGAATTCCCAATTTATAGGCTTCATTTTCGACATCCTCCATGAACCGGTTAACCCGGGTAGGAATGGAAGAAAAATAGTGGTCATCAAGCTGCTGGTCCTTGGAAGAAGCGTGCCCCATCAGGGTACGGCCCGTTAAGACCATATCGGGACGAGCCATGAACAGGGCTTCATCAATCAGAAAATATTCCTGTTCCCAACCCAAATTGGCTTTCACCGAAGTAACCTTTTTATCAAAATACTGACATACAACGGTAGCTGCTTCATCCACGGCGCTTAATGCACGCAACAGCGGTGTTTTAAAATCGAGTGCATCCCCGGTATACGAAATGAATACCGTTGGAATGGTAAGGGTTGTTTCGCTAATAAAAGCCGGAGAAGAAGGATCCCATGCCGTATAACCACGGGCTTCGAAAGTTTGACGAATACCTCCGCTGGGAAACGATGAAGCATCCGGTTCCTGCTGTGCCAGCAAATCCCCTGAGAACGACTCGATAATTCTTCCGTCCGGTCCTTGAACGATAAAGGCATCGTGTTTTTCAGCCGTCCCTTCGGTGAGAGGATGAAACCAATGAGTGTAATGGGTCGCTCCGTTATCTATAGCCCAGGCCTTCATCCCCTGAGCCACCTGAGCCGCTATCTTCCGGTCTATGGTGGTTCCCTTCTCTATCGCTTCCACCACCGCTTTGTATGCTTCACCGGAAAGATATGCTTTCATCTTTTCCTTATTAAAAACCTTCATCCCAAAATACTCGGAGACCAGGTTCCTTTCCCTGATAACCTCGCGGGGACCTTGTTTTAACACTTCATTGAGTGCATTGAATCTGAATTGTGCCATTTTTTTGAATTTGAATATTTTAATTGATATTGCGGTTCCCTCTTTTGCATAAAATCCCTGTTACGTCTGCCGTGAAGGTAATGGTTCCCCCCCTATCAGAATCCTTTCTTTTTAAAAGACATCACAAAATTAAGAATATTTTAATATTAAAAACCTTTTTTTATAAATTAACCCCATAAATTATAGCCCTTATAAGATAATAATATATATTCTTTTGTTCTATCCCTCTATTTTTTCGTAGTACTATGGTTCTTTTTTATTATTATTTCAAAACACCCCCTCTGATTCTCTTAATATTTGATTGGAGCAAACCGGTTGAAAATACGATTCCGGGGCAGAGCCAAAGAAGGGAAAAGGATGTGGCTCTGAAGCCTGTTGGGTTTTGATTCCTGCTCATTCACCCGGGCCAATCCACAGTGAGGGAAAAAAGAAACAAATTCATGGGTTGGAATTAAAAGGAAAAGTGTAATTTTCGTTCGTTTTGTATACTGTTTTTTTACATGGATCGTTAAGTACAAACAGTATGTCCGGATTTTTTTTAATCTTTAACCGATTTTAATATGATTGTTAACAGGCGTAGTTTTATTAAAATGGGGAGTACGGCTGTCGCCGGGAGCATGATCATACCACCGTTTATACAGTCGTGCCGTAACACATCAATATCTCCAAATGTGAATGATTATTTAAACTATTTCCAGGTAACTGCCGAAAATCTGCAGAAGGTCATTTCAGCAGCTCTGTCCAGGGGGGGGCATTATGCCGATCTCTTTTTTGAGCATAAAATTACCAACAACCTGGGATTGGAAGACGGGAAGGTAAATCAGGCGTTTTCGAATATTGATTATGGTGTTGGCATCCGGGTATTAAAAGGAGATCAGACCGGTTACGCCTATTCCGAAGAAATTTCCATGGATGCGATGTTGAATGCTGCACATATGGCGGCCAGCATTGCAAACAGTTCACGGCAGTTCAACACACATGAGATGGTTGAAAAAACACCGGCTGATTATTACCGGATCTCACGCCGGTGGAATGATGTATCGGTAAAAGACAAAGTACCTTTTGTTCAAAAAGTCAATGACAAAGTATTCAGTCTCGACAAGAAGGTCATTAAAGTAAATGCCTTTCTGGGGGATGAATCATCTACGGTATTGTTTTACAATTCAGAGGGGAAAATAACATATGATTACCGGCCGATGATGCGATTCGGAGCCGTCTGTGTCATGGAGAAAGACGGCCATATTGAGAATGCCTACTCAGCGAGGTCGTATCGCAAGGGATTTGAATACATGAGCGATGCCCTGATTGATGAGGTGGCTCAGGAAGCCATAGACAAAACCAACATCCTTTTTGAGGCGGGCAAGCCCAAAGCCGGTGAGATGCCGGTGGTCCTGGGTGCAGGAGGTTCCGGAATTTTGCTCCATGAAGCCATAGGCCATACCTTCGAAGCGGATTTCAACCGCAAAGGGACTTCCATATTCAGCGATAAACTGCATAAAAAAGTTGCCGGGGACTTCATCAATATCATCGATGACGGAACCCTTCCTTATGACCGGGGGGCCCTGAATATTGACGATGAAGGAAATGAGGTGAAAAAGACCTACCTGGTCAAAGAGGGAATTCTGAACAGCTATATCCATGACAAGATCAGCGCCGATTATTATCAGGTTGAACCAACCGGCAACGGGCGCAGGGAATCGTTCCGGTATGTTCCGATTCCACGCATGCGGTCTACCTACATGGAACCCGGCCCCCACAAAAAAGAAGAGATTATCGCGGAAGTGGATTACGGCGTTTATGTAGATAACTTCACCAACGGACAGGTTCAAATCGGGGCCGGGGATTTTACCTTTTTTGTGAAATCCGGATATCTCATCGAAAAAGGCAAGCTGACAAAACCCATTAAAGATATCAACATCATCGGAAACGGACCCCAGGCACTTGCTGATATCCTTATGGCAGCCGATGATTTTAAAGCTGACAACGGAACATGGACCTGCGGCAAAGACGGGCAATCGGTGCCTGTCACACTCGGCCTTCCAACGGTCCTGGTAAAAAAGTTAACCGTCGGCGGATCCAATGTATAATGAGGATGTGAATCGTAAAATCAAAAAGAAATGACGAAAGAAGAAAAATATTCGCTTGCCCGATGGGCAATGGAACATGCAGTAAAGAGTGGTGCACAACAAGCCAGCGTTGTTATTTCCGATAACCGAAGCAACAGCATTGAAATCAGGGAACAAAAGATTGACAGACTGGAACAATCCAACCAAAACGGAATGACCATCCGTCTTTATGTGGACAACAAATATTCATCCCATTCAACCAACCGGTTGATTAAGGATGAATTGGTAAAATTCATTGAAGAAGCCATAGCTGCCACCCGGTACCTTTCGGAAGATGAATACCGGTCGCTTCCTGATCCGGAATTGTACTACCAGGGAGAAGGCCCCGACCTGAAAACCACGGATGAAGGTTTTGAAAACATCGATCCACAGACAAAAATTGACGATGCCTTGCAGGTGGAAAGCGAGGCTTATGGAAAAGACAACCGGATTATTTCCGTAACAGCCAATTATTACGACGACCGGAGCGGCCGGGTTATGGTTACCAGCAACGGATTTGAAGGCGATACAGACAATACCTATTACGGATTATCTGCTTCGGTATCGGTGAAAGGAGAAAAAGCACGACCAGAATCCTACTGGAGTGAAAATGCAGTTTTTTACACTCAATTGAAAAAATCCGGAATCGGGGGAAAAGCCTTACAAAGAGCCCTGGACAAACTGGGACAGGCAAAAATTGAATCCGCCCGGCTGCCTATGATTGTTGAAAACAGATCTGCTGCAAACCTGCTGAATCCTATGATATCAGCACTCAACGGATCCTCCATACAACAAAAACAATCGTTCCTCATGGATCAACTGGGAGAAAAAGTCGCCTCAGAAAAGGTAACCCTGACCGACGATCCATTTATTGTTTCAGGCAGAGGTTCCCGTTTGTTTGATAACGAAGGACTGGCAACCAAAAAACGGGTGGTTTTCGACAAAGGAGTGCTGAAAACCTATTTCATCGACACCTACTACGGGAAAAAACTGGATAGGAAACCGACCTCCGGAGGAACCTCCAACCTGGTTTTTGAAACAGGGCAAAAAAACCTGGACCAACTGATCGCTTCACTGGATAAAGGCATCCTGGTAACCGGTTTTAACGGCGGAAACTGCAACGGATCCACCGGAGATTACTCGTATGGAATCGAAGGATTTCTGATTGAAAAGGGAATCATTGTCAAACCCATTGCAGAAATGAATATTACCGGGAACATGAAAACCCTGTGGATGAATGTAGTAGAAATGGGAAACGACGTAAATACCCATTCCTCATGGCTTACCCCTTCCATTCTTTTCAACGATGTGGATTTCAGTGGCATTTAATACTTCGGGAAGCCCCCTCAAAAAATAAAAAAAGAAATTGCCAAAAATTTACATCCTCCTGAAGATTTATATAGCCCTGAAATTCAATTGTTAAGGATTGATTCAGTGTTTGTGTTTTTCATTTTATGGGCAATGAACTCTTTTCAGAGAGGACTCAATAATGGTATTTCAAACTTTTTTCTTTATTTTTGCCGGGCTTAACAGAAGCACAAATAATTTTAAGCCGTTGTTATTGAACGCGATGCTGCGGCGTAAAGATTGTATAACCAGTAAATAAGAAACCATGTATTTAACTACGGAGAAGAAAAAGGAGTTCTTTACCAAATTTGGTAAAAGTGCAACCGATACCGGTTCCACAGAAGGACAGATAGCTCTTTTCACGTTCAGGATTAATCATTTAACAGAACACCTGAAAACGAATAAAAAAGATCACAGTACACGACGGGCCCTGATTAAACTGGTAGGGAAAAGGAGAAATCTCCTTGACTACCTAAAAAACAAGGACATAGAACGGTACCGGTCCATTATCAAAGAACTTGGCGTTCGCAAATAATAAAAAAGGAAAGGCAATCTTTGGAATTGCCTTTCCTTTTATGTACATTACATAAAAAATCCTCACCACCCATTTATTACAATTAACGAATTATATTAAAAACATTATGGTAAATGCTACAATTAAGACAATCGAGATGGCCGATGGTCGTAAGATCACCATTGAGACGGGTAGATTGGCCAGGCAGGCAGATGGATCGGTTGTTGTCAGAATGGGTGACACCATGCTCCTGGCTACGGTAGTTTCTGCTCAGGAAGCAAATGAAGATGTTGATTTCATGCCTTTATCGGTGGATTACCGGGAGAAATTTTCGGCGGCAGGCCGTTTTCCGGGGGGATTCATGAAAAGAGAAGCCCGTCCTTCCGATGATGAGGTCCTGGTTTCCAGGCTGGTGGATCGCGCTTTACGGCCTCTTTTCCCGGAAGATTATCATGCCGAAACGGCAGTTATGATCTCTCTTATCTCAGCCGGCAATGAAAACCTGCCTGATGCACTGGCAGGACTTGCTGCATCAGCAGCTCTGGCAGTCTCCGATGTTCCCATTGAAACCCCCATTTCCGAAGTCCGCGTCGGACGCGTAAACGGAAAACTTGTGATTTATCCAACCTATAAACAGTTGGAAGAAGCAGACCTCGACCTCATCGTCGGTGCCTCCTTCAAAAACATCATGATGGTGGAAGGCGAAATGGATGAAGTGTCGGAAGAAGATATGCTGGAGGCCATTAGATTTGGTCACGAAGAAATCAAAAAACATTGCAGGGTACAGGAAGAACTGATCGCCGAACTGGGAATAACAAAACGTACCTATCACCATGAAACCCATGATGAAAAGCTAAGGGAAAAAGTCAGAGCCGACTTGTATGACACCTGCTATTCCATTTCAAAAAAACAAATTGCTTCCAAACAGGAAAGGGCAAAAATGTTTGAGTCTGCACGGGATGAATACATTGCAAACTATTTGGAGGAAAATGCCGGAAACGACACCATGGATCCGGAACAACACGAAAAACTCATCAAGAAATATTTCCACAACGTAGAGGGGGAAGCCATGCGGCGTATGATCCTGGACGAGAAAATACGGCTGGATGGTCGAAAAACCGATGAGATCCGCCCCATCTGGGGAGAAGTTGACTATCTTCCGGGAGCCCATGGTTCGGCGATTTTCACCCGTGGGGAGACCCAATCCCTGACGTCCATAACGCTGGGAACCAAAATGGATGAAAAAATCATTGACAACGTAACCGTTCAGGGAAAAGAAAAATTTCTCCTGCATTATAATTTTCCACCTTTTTGTGTTGGGGAACCCAGAACTCCACGTGGATTGAGCCGTCGTGAGATCGGACACGGAAATCTTGCCCACAGAGCGCTCAAAAAAATGCTTCCGGATGAATTTCCTTATATCATCCGGATTGTTTCGGATATTCTTGAATCCAACGGCTCCTCATCGATGGCTACGGTATGTGCGGGTACCATGGGATTAATGGACTCAGGAACCAAAATTAAAAAACCTGTCTCCGGAATCGCCATGGGACTTATTATGGATAAAGATTCCGACAAATATGCCATCCTTTCCGATATCCTGGGGGATGAGGACCACCTGGGTGATATGGATTTCAAAGTAACCGGAACGGCTGAGGGAATTACCGCAACCCAAATGGATATTAAAATTGACGGATTGCCCTATGAGGTCCTTGCCGAAGCCTTACAGCAGGCAAAAAAAGGCAGGCTTTCTATTCTGGAAAAAATACTCGAGATCATTCCGGAACCCCGTGCTGATTTTAAACCGAACGTGCCACGTATCGAAACAATCAAAGTTCCCAAAGATATGATCGGTGCGATTATCGGCCCGGGAGGAAAAGTAATTCAACAAATCCAGGAGGATACAAATACCGAAATTGTCATTGAAGAAATAGACGATCTGGGTTATGTGGAAATATCTGCTCCAGGAGTGGAGAATATTGAGGCAGCCAAGGAAAAAATTAAAGCCATTATTGCCATTCCCGAAGTGGGGGAAATCTATAACGGAAAGGTAAAATCTCTGGTTTCTTTTGGAGCATTCGTAGAGATTCTTCCTGGAAAAGAAGCCTTATTGCATGTTTCGGAGATTGACTGGAAAAGGGTTGAATCACCGGAAAGCGTGTTGAGGGTAGGACAGGAAATTGAAGTGAAGCTGATTGGGGTAGATGAAAAAACCGGGAAATTTAAACTCTCCAGAAAAGTTCTTTTACCAAAACCGGATAATTATACGGAGCGTCAACCAAGATCCCACAATGAAGGACGCCATGATAACCGCCGCAATGGACCCCGGGATCGCAGGGATGGATCCCGAAGGGACGACAGACAAAACAAATACCGGAATCCCCGCAGGGACCATAATTAACCCGTAGCCCACCCGCAGAAAGACAATATACCCTGCCTTGGATCGCCGGGATCCTGTCCCGGGAATAAGGATTGACCGCATGGTAAATGCAATCCTGGTTTCCCGCACAGTAAGCTTACAAGGAACCCTTAAGGAAGGATTTTTTACCAATGCCGGAGTACCAGCCTGCTCATCCGACAGGTTAAATGCATGGATCCCGAAAGCTGAGCGTATCGGAATCCATGCTCTTCATTCCTGAAATCTGGTTTCACGAATAAAAATTGTACTTTTACGCTTCGGAAACCGGTTATTCCTGAAATCTGATTTGAGACTATGAATATGCATTTTCTGGTTATTGAAGGGAACATTGGAGCGGGGAAAACTTCACTGGCTTCCGCATTGAGCAAAGAGTACAATGCCAAACTGGTTCTCGAACAGTTTGCCGACAATCCGTTTCTGCCAAAATTCTATCAAAACCGGGACAGGTACTCCTTTCCCCTTGAATTAACGTTCCTCGCTGACCGGTATAGTCAGATAAAAAAAGAGATCCTGAATTTCGACCTATTTTACGATTTTCTCATTTCGGATTACTACTTTACCAAATCGGCCATCTTTGCCAGGAACACCTTAAAGAAAGATGAGTATAACCTGTTCAGACGAATTTTTGACATTATTTTTGAATCCATGCCTAAACCCGACCTGTATGTTTATCTTCACTCAGATACGGAAACCTTACTGAAGAACATTGAAGTCAGAGGGCGTGATTATGAACGCGACATGGAGCCATCCTATCTGGAAAGCATTAAAAACGGCTACATTAATTACCTGAAATACACCAAAGATTTTCCGGTTCTTATCATAGATACGAACAATCTGGATTTCATTCATGACACAACCCAATACAACAAATTAAAACAAGTGATTTTTAACAAAACCTACCAACCCGGGTTGCATCATGCAAAACTTTGATGTTTTATCCCTTTGATCATTATTTTAACTGAAAGCTTTTTCTATTTTTGCAATCGTACTATTAACACAATTATTTAAAAATACGATTATGAAACGATTCAACGTACCATCCCTGGTTATTTTTTGCGCAGGTGTTTTCCTGTTATCCGGTTGTGCCGGATTACAAAAAATGAAAAAAAATGCCAGTGAGATCCGGTTTCATGTTACTCCGGAAGTGCTGGAAGCACATGCTGGTAAAGTAGATATGGTTTTGGACGGAAGATTTCCGTCTAAATATTTCAATAAAAAAGCAACCCTGGTTGCCACACCGGTGTTGCAACACGAAGGAGGAGAAACCGATTTTGAACCGGTCATGCTACAGGGTGAAAAAGTTGAAGCAAACCACAAAGTGATCAGCTTTTCAAACGGAGGCAATTTCAGCCAAAAAGAATCAACAACCTATAAAGAAGAAATGGCATCCTCCGATCTGATTTTACAGATCACAGCTTCCAAAGGGAAAAAATCCGTTGATTTTGAGCCTATAAAGATTGCCGATGGAGTGATTGCTACCAGTGAATTGCTGGTGATCAAACCAAAGCCCCTCCTTGGCGTTTTCAGGGAAGAGAACACCACGGGGAAATACGATCCCTATCTAGACGAATTTCAGCGCATCATACCGGATGAACTGATGGCTGACATCCACTACCTGATCAACCGTTCCAACCTGAGAAAGGAAGAAATCTCCGATGAAGATGTTGTTTCTTTGGAGGAATATACAAAAAAAGCCGCTTCCGATAACCGGAAAGACTTAAAAGGCGTGGAGATCACAGCCTACGCATCCCCCGATGGAGCCGTTGACTTAAATACGAATCTGGCTTCTGCCCGTCAAAAAACATCCACTGGTTATTTTACCGAAGCGTTGGAAAAAGCCGGTGTGGAAACCGGAATTAAAGCCAGGTATACCCCGGAAGACTGGGAAGGATTCAAAGAATTGATGGAGCACTCCAATATTCAGGACAAAGAGTTGATATTGCGTGTTCTTTCTATGTACAACGATCCGGAAGTCAGGGAACGGGAAATCCGGAATCTCTCTTCAGCATTTTCCGCTGTAGCCGAAGAGATCCTTCCCCGTCTACGAAGAGCAAAAATTACCACCCGGGTAGACCTGATCGGAAAAACCGACGACGAAATAACCTCGCTTGCCGCCTCCGATCCCTCCACCCTGAATCCGGCTGAACTCCTCTATGCAGCAACTCTGACAGAGGACCTGGACGAAAAACTGGCTATCTACCGGTCGTTTATCCAAACTTACCCGCAAGACTGGAGAGGCCCGAACAATGCCGGAACGGTGCTGGTTTTGCAACGTCAATTTGAAGAGGCCGTTCCGTTATTTGAAAAGGCAGAACAGCTGAAAAATGATGAACCCATCATAAAAAACAACCTGGGTGTAGTGGCTTTCGCCAATGGCAATATCCAAAAAGCCGAGGAACTCTTCGGAGCCGCTGCAGGTGCCGGAAAGGCCGTTAATTACAACCTGGGCCTGGTGAGTGTGAAAAAGGCAGACTATGACAAAGCGATACGGTATTTCAGGGAAGATGCCGATGTAAATACCGCACTGACAAAAATATTGAACGGTGATAACAACGGGGCATTAAAGGACCTTGAACAAATCAACCATCCGGAATGTTTCCGTAAAGAATACCTGAAAGCCGTCATAGGAGCACGTACCGCTAAAGACAATCTCCTCTTTGAAAGCCTCGCAAATGCAGTCAGGATAAATCCTGATCTGAAAACCAAAGCACAAGTAGACCAGGAATTTGCCCGTTACTTCAACCACGCGGAATTTAAAAAGATTGTCGACTAAAAATGAATCCATGAGAGTAAAATAACCAACAATGGAAAATATCAATCGCTACATTGAAAAAAACAAAGACCGTTTCCTGGACGAGCTTTTTGGTCTCATCCGGATTCCTTCCATTAGTTCTCAATCGGAGCATCATTCTGATATGCAGAAAGCAGCGGAATACTGGAAGCAAGTACTGTTGGATTCCGGAGCTGACAAGGCGGTAATTTTTCAAACTGACGGAAATCCGGTAACCTACGGGGAGAAGATGATTGACCTCTCTTTACCCACCGTTCTGGTCTACGCCCATATGGATGTAATGCCCATAGATCCTGTTGAACAATGGAAATCGGATCCTTTTGAACCGGAGATCAGGGATGGCAGAATTTGGGGTCGTGGTGCCGATGACGACAAAGGACAAGGGATGATGCACGCGAAAGCGTTCGAATTGATGGTTCAAACCGGAACCCTTCCGTGCAATGTAAAATTTATGATTGAAGGTGAGGAGGAAATCGGATCGCCCAGTCTGGGAAAATGGTGTGCCGAGAACAAAGAGATGCTGAAAGCCGATGTGATTCTGGTTTCAGATACTGCTATGTTCGCTCCGGATACTCCTTCCATTACCACCGGGTTACGAGGACTGGCTTACTGGCAGGTAGAACTTACCGGTCCTTCACGGGATCTTCATTCGGGCCTCTTTGGAGGTGCTGTAGCCAATCCGGTGAATGTTTTATGCGATATGATCAGCCAGCTTATAAACAGCGAGGGGAAGATAACCATCCCGGGATTCTACGATGATGTTCTGAATGTTTCCCCGGAAGAACGAGCCCTGCTGGCCCAAGCTCCTTTCCGTGAGGATGTCTATAAAAAAGCGATTCACGTGGAAGAACTTACCGGTGAAAAAGGGTTTTCCACGACGGAACGTACCGGAATCCGTCCATCCTTTGATGTATGTGGCATCTGGGGGGGATACACCGGGGAGGGAGCCAAAACGGTTATCCCTTCAAAAGCATATGCCAAGGTATCCTGCCGTTTGGTACCCAACCAGGACCACCGGAAGATAAACCGGTTATTTGCCGATTATTTCCTGTCGATTGCTCCCAAGACAGTGACAGTGAACGTTACTCCGCTCCATGGCGGGCAGGGCTATGTATGCCCCATTGATCTTCCGGAATACCAGGCTGCCGAGAAAGCCTTTACCGATGTGTATGGGAAAAGGCCGGTACCCGTACGTTCAGGAGGGAGTATCCCTATCATTTCAACCTTTGAAGAGGTACTCGGCATAAAATCGGTGCTCATGGGATTTGGACTGGAAGAAGACGCCATCCATTCACCCAATGAGAACTTCCCGCTCGAACAGTTCTTCAATGGAATCCGAACCATACCGCTGTTTTACCGGTATTATGCGGAGATAAAAAAATAGGCTTCAGGCAGAGCCTTCAGGATCAGGAGGAGAAAACCTGGATTGCTGTTTCTGCCCCGTTCAGAAATCCAGATCATATGCAATGCCTAGGATATGAATGGCATCCTCACCGTCGAAATGGGTCTCCAGCCTGTAATAAAGTCCCAGCCGGCTGTTGTCTGAGATCTTGTAACTGCCCTCAATATCAAAACGACTTTTCGTCAACGCTTTGTCAGCCAGCAGATAAAACAACTCATAGCTTGTAAAAGGCCGTAATTTGCACTTTCTGATATCATACTCAAATTTCAACCGGTAGCGCAGATATTCATTCTTGTCGTTGTTATTTGCCTCAAACTCCGGATAATTGGTTAAACGAAACCTCAGAGAACCCTCCAGCCGTTTCCATTCTTTTTTCCCCATGGCATCTAAAGCAAAGCGATGATAATGTTCATTTTCGCTTTTCTTCACATTGATCAAATACCGGTATGCAGCAGACAGACGCAAAAAATCTACCGGCTTAAAGGTTAAATCCCCGTCCATTAAGTATTCATCCACCGTAAAATCATCCTGCAAACGAACTTCAGGGGCCAGGGTGAATTCCAGTTTTTTGAAGATATCTTTTGAGAATTTCGCTTCAATCCAGGTTCCAAACCGTTTTGTCTTTGCATGAACCTGCAAAAAACTCAACAGGATCAGAAAAAACAAAATGCATCGTTTATTCATCTTTTTTTGGTCGTTTTTGATTCCCCATTGATATCGAAATATATTTTAATGATTGCCACATCCCGCAGGAGATCCACCTTTTCAATTTCATACCGTTTAATGACAATCCCGGTTCGTTTTTTCAGATCTTCCAACAAATCCTTATCGTTGTTTTTATGGATGTTTTCAATTTTTTCATAGGTCACCAACAGGGAACCTTCCTGTTTTAGCCTCAATATTTTTTCAAGTCCCCAGAGGGCTCCTACCAAAAGGATATTAACAAAGATCAACTCCAGATACGTTATTTGAGATTTTGAGACCGCATTGATTACGGAAACGGCAATAATCACGAACAGATACGTCATTTCTTTAGCCGGAATAGGATCGGTACGGTATCGGATGATTCCGAAAATAGCAAAAAGGCCCAGGGCGAAACCCAATTCCAGCTTTACACTTTCGAGCAGGTAACACAATAGAAAAACGGCAATGCTGATAGCAAAGTAACTGAAATAAAAATCTTTTCGTCTGCTGTTTCTGGCATACAGCAAAACAACGATAATAAATGTAGCAATCAGATTGAATCCAAACCGGATACCCAATTCAGATAAAGCATTTAGTTTGGCTAAACTTATTCCCGTATAAAATAGAAAAATCATTGTATGGACTTTAAAAATATTTTATTCAGCATTCATTGTAACAAACCGCAATCGTTGCTTAAAAGCGTTCTGTTTCAATCCCGGTTCCAGGATCGCTCTTCCGGTACAGTATTTTGACAAACCCCGTTGTCTTATTCTTTTCTTACGCAGGATATTCAGCAGTGGTGACGACTGTTTGTTCCTGCTTCTTTTAATTTCGGCAACAGCCATATTTTTCAGGGTTATCGTTCCCAATGGGTTTTGAAACTTCAGATTAAAATCAAGCGTACAGCGGTCGGTTTTCTCTTTATGAATTAAGGTAATGCGGCTAAAACGATTCTCCAGTGCAGGAAAAAGGCGGGATCCTTCAAATGGTGATTTCTGCAAAAGAAAAGCTGATTCTTCCAGGGTAAAGGTGTCCGCAGTGCCTGCACTCTCGATTCTTTCCTTGATCATTCTTTTTTTATTGTTTTTCAATTTGATCTCCAGAAATTTTTTCTCGGTTGCCAGATACCTTCGTTTTCTGATTTTATAACGGTTGAGTTTTTGGTTATGGTGGGAACGATACATTTGATCATCCCTGGTATCGAAATAGGTTGTTTCATATTCCATAATACGCTGGTTTTTGATCTCCAGGATATCATACTCATCCTTAGCCATTTTCAGAATCTCAGGAATATCGGAAACCGGGAACCAATATTTACGGTCAACACGGTTCATGAGTTTTACTTCCCCGCTTTCGGCGAGAGAAACTGCATGGAAGCTGTTCACAATATCCTGAATATTTTTCAAAATTCGGTTGGCTGATAATTAATTGGCTAACAAAAATGTAAAATATATTTTACATTCCCTTACGAGCAGCAAAAAAAATAAGGAATAGTCCAAGCAAACCGACCCTTTCTGTTCCCCCTGAACAGATTCAGTTGAGTGACTAATTAGAATCATGTATACCTGGGTCTGCATCCGGCACTGTTTCATCTAAACCGGCAGAATAGACCCATTTCTCAGAAGAGGATTCTGCACATTTTTACAGCATCCTCATCAGGCGAATAAAACATGTAACGGATATATTCTGTATTGCCTTCCATAACCAGGGAGGGTGAAAAAACATGATCGCATTTTTTTCCGTCGCTGAAATAAAGCGTTCCGTAATCGAACCAGGCATACCGGCTGTTATCCTTGTTGATCCAGAAATTCTCACCGCCGATATAAAAATCCTCGTCCATCTCAAGAAGGGTGTTGCCTTTCAGTCCGGTAATTTTATTGTACTCAACAAAACAGATGTCATCGTATTTCATGTTGGCATAAAACAGGGATCCCGCCATAGGATCGTAGTCCACTCCTTCCACATTGGTAACAAATCTTGGCATCAAATCCATTTCCCCTTCCAATTCCATTTGATTCTGCATTTTTTCACTCAATTCCATAGCCATTTTCATTTGTTCCTCCTGTGTAGCATTTTTCATTTTTTCCTCCAATTCTTCCATGTCGATCCCCGCCATATAATTATCCCTGATCACGATAGCTACAAACTTCTTTTTTGAAAGAGAAACCAGAAACTCATTGATTTCGGCATAGGGTCCATACTGTTTTCCTTCGAAGGTAATAATCCATTTCCCCTCTTTTTTACTGATGTATTCAGGATAGGAATGGTAATCCATGATCCCCAGGCAACGAAACCGGGTCACTTCAGGATCGAATTCTTCATAGGGTCCTGTAACCTTTCCGTTCCTTGAAATATAATACTGGTAGGTATTTCTATCTGTTAAAAGAGCCGAGCCATCCTCCTCGAGGCAGATATCGGTTTCGAGGTAGTTAAACTGCAAATTTCCTGAAAACCGAAAAACGGTCACCGCATCTTCACAGTTGCATTCTGTCAGATTCTGATCCTGTGTTTCGGTCTCTTCACCGAAAACGTTACTTTTCAGCTTATTCCAGGTATTGCTAATCTGTGCCTCTGCCAGAAAGGTCAGGCTGAAGGGTAATAAAAAGATCCATAATTTTATTCTCATATCATTTCTGTTTTTATCCGGTCCCCATAAAACAGGACCTGGTGTATTGACTAAAAGGTTGTTTCATACGTTTAAAAATTATAATTCGTCCCATAACTTCATCCTAAATTTAAGAACGTATGGAACCGCTTCGCTCTCACATGAACTTTTTTAAATCATTGCCTTTGGCGAACTTTTGATTAAAAAAGATCATGTTCGTTTCCTAGGATCAAAGTGTTAAATTTATACGGTATTCCCGATCCCGATAGCCATCGGGATCGGGAGAACTCGCATAGCTTTAATCATAGCCTTGAGTGTAAATATTAACCGTGCTCGTTTCATAATAAAAAGCAGCAATATCCGAATATGAATAAAAAGGTCCCCTTTTGGTTAGAGCTAGCGTAAAGGATTTTTCATCCATTTTAGCTCTGATATATTCTTCCGAGTTGAAAAACCCGCAATTATAGGCAGCTGCATAAAGCCTTATTTTATCAGGAATCTCCACGGTTTCAGTCAGGTTGAATTTTTTCTCGCACAGTATATAGAACGCAAGCAGGTAACGAAACTGACTGCAAGGGGTTTCCAACTCCGAGATCAGCCTTCTTCTGGAATCGGGTTCTCCGGGCAAGAATTCCTCCCCGGGGAAAAACGCCATAAGGCTCCTGTCGCCTGAAGCGTTCACTTCTTCTCTGACTTTTTCAGCAAACGAAGGTTTCATTTGAAAAACACCAACCGAAAAGTCGGCATAGGCTGGTCCTTTATAAACATACAAGGTTTTCAGCAAGGTTATCTCAATTTGGTTGCGGAGCGCTGAATACCGGATCAGTTCAGGAAAAACAATGGAAACCACCTCTCTGTAAGGAATCCCGGAATTCTCGGAACGTGCTATGAGAAATTCCTCGTTCTTTTCTAAGAGAAGCTCTGCTTTCAGCCAGTTGGTCCCAAACTCAGACTGATAATTAATCGTGGAAGCTTCCGGGTCTCCTCTTTTCAGGAGAAATAAGGAAAGCAATATGTTCAGTAACAAAACAATCGGCATTGGCGTGATCCAAAAAAAAAGTTGCGTTACGATTCGATAGCAGTCAGCGTAAGAGAACAAGCGGTTATCAGCAACATTTCATGTTTCATGTTCCCGGGATTGATCTTGTTTTATTGTTCCACGGCTTCATGATTTGATAAACTCCACCCTTCGGTTGGAGGCTTTTCCTTCGGGTGTAGCATTGCTTTCGACGGGTTGGATTTCCCCTTTGCCATCGGTTTGCATGCGCGAGGCTTCGATGGAGAATTCATGAACCAGGTAATTTTTCACAGCCAGAGCCCTTCGTTTTGAAAGGTCGAGATTGTGTGCTTCGTCACCATCGCTGTCGGTATGCCCAACAATGGTAACCGAAACCTCAGGATTCTCTTGCAGAACGGTAGCAATCTCTTTTATGCAGGCATACGATTCGGATTTAATTTGATCGGAATCACTGTCGAAGAGAATCCCCCGGGTAACCAACTTGCCTTCGGTGATCAGCTGATTTCTGGTATCCTGAGCGCCCACTGCGATGCGCATTGATCCAATGAGAACATCCGTTATGGCATACATTGAATTCAATCGTATGTGGTTGTAACCGTATCCGTCAAACACTCCTTTTGGCATATCAAAAATCTTTTGGTCATCGATATACATTCGGAAGCGGGTTTTCTGAATCCATACAGAAATATGGGCTTGCTGGCCAATGGCAAGAGGAGCTTTGTTGCTCTCGGAATCGATTTCCATACCCTGCCGGCTTTCATCGGCAATATAATTTGAAAACCGGTGCTCAGAACCACAGGCTATAAAAACCTCAACCCCTGCTTCTCCGGGAACGTAACCCCCTGCCAACTCAAAAACTTCCTGACTGTAGAACGAAACCAGAAGCTCCGTTTCTTCCGTAAAAATCAGATCAAACTCAATGGTAATATTTTCCGGAAACGTAAGGTTCAATTCGGGATAATAATCCCCCCCCTCGCCCGGTAATTTAAACCATTTGCCCGGAATTCCTTCCAGGGTTACCACTTCGCCACTGTTGTTTGTATTCCATTTGGCCGGAAATTCGCCTACCGGATCCTGGGAAAAATCGTCGTAAAAAATAATTTTCTCCCCTGGAATAAAATCAAATTTTGACCGGGTTTGAATTTGTACCTGAGGAGTCGCAATGAGGAATGCTTTCTCAGGAGGATTCTCCCTGTTTTCTTCTTTAAAAACCTCTTCTGCTCGGTTCATTTTTTCAGGAATTTTGTTTTTTCCCATTTCCCGGAAACCATAAGCCGGGAAAAATGCCAGGGAAGACATGATCAGCAAACCGCCAATCCATCGGTGCAGGTAACTTTTCATCATAGGACAGTTTAATTTATTTTGATGTAAATGTAATAATTTGGGAGATCAAAAAATTGTATAAAACGGACACAAAAACAGGAATCCGGCAGGTAAAAACAAGGATTTATTCCGAATCATCCGATCCATGGAAGCCTTCATCTTCCTGTTTCCCGGATATGAACCGCATAATATCCTGATCCCGGCCAAAAAATTTCCTGGGGGACTCGCCAACAAAGCGTTTAAAATCCCTGATCATATGGGCTTGATCGAAGTAACTCCCCTGGAACACCATCGATTGATAATCGGAAATCCTCGTCTTCAAAAAAAGCGTCCATAAATAATTGAAACGTACCACATGGGATAAGGTTTGGGCATTCATCCCGGTGCGAAGCAGAAACTGCCGCCTGAAGGTCCGGGGATGAATGCCTATTTCTTTGACAAGATTTTGAAGCATCATTCGTTCCCCACGGCTTTCATGGATTTTTTCGAAGAGCAGATCAATTTTATCCGGCACATAGGATGAAATGTCTGCTTGATTCTTTAGGTACGATTCGAAGATACTGACCTTTTCGTCGTCTGAGGCTACAGCATTCAGGGCTTCCCAGACCCGTTCACTGACAATCTCCGTAGCCGGTTTATAAAGTGTGCGGCGAAGGGTTACAAGATCCACGTTGAAAAGCCGGGAAAATACGGTTGTTTTTAGAATAACAATCATGGATTCACCTGGGGGCTCCACTTTGATTGTCAGGGAATAGCATAGAGGAGGAACCATAAAGGTCCTGGGCAATTGTCTGTATTTGTCATCGATAAAAGCATAAAACTTCCCCGTGAAATGAATGACAATGGCCATATATCCATCGGGGATAAATTTGTCGGAAAAAGGCTCTTTTTTAGAAGGGCTTTTCAAAAATAAATAATGCTTAACAAGTTGTGATAAATCCTTGGATGGAAGGATGATACGTTGTATAATATTCGTGCCTGGATTCATGTTTCAATCAATAACAACGTCGTAAGAACAAGTATAACTCTTTTTTTGCAGAAGCCAAAAAACCGGATTCCATTTCTATTTTTATCCCCCAACGGCATATCATCCGGTTGATACCTGAATCAACCATTTACTCCTTATAAACCACCTGATGAAAGATAAAAGGATTTATTTGATTTACCCGTTTTCATACGTTTAAAATTTATAATTCGTCCCATAACTTAATCCTAAAATTGAGAACGTATGGAACTGCTTCGCTCTCACATGAACTTCTTTTAATCATTGCCTTTGGCGAACTTCTGATTAAAAAAGTTCATGTTCGTTTCATACGATTATAATTGTTTATTTTCAAAGGGATCATATGTAACGCGCATCCCGATAGCTATCGGGATGAATCATACGCTTTGCGTGTTAAAAATATCATACCCGTTTCATTTTGTTTACGTAACAAATACAAAGAAGGATGCATCGCATAAGATTTCTTTCCCTGTTTCCAGAGGAACAGGAATATTCATGAATATCCTTGTCTGAAAGCAAAAAAATACAACCTTTGCAGGGGATTTAAAGATCAAAAGATGACCCTAAAAGCGATACAACAGGAAATCATTGAGGAGTTTTCGGTTTTTGAAGACTGGATGGATAAATACCAGTATCTGATTGAACTGGGAAATGAACTGAAAAGCATCCATCCTCATGAAAAAACAGAAAAACACCTGATCAAAGGATGCCAATCGAGGGTATGGCTGGTATCCGAATTCAAGGAGGGAAAACTATATTTCCGGGGGGAGAGTGATGCCGTTATTTTCAAGGGATTGGTTGCCTTGTTGCTCCGGGTTGTTTCAGGACGTACTCCTCAGGAACTGTTGGAGAACGAACTGTTTTTCATCGATGAGATCGGGCTTACTCAGCACCTGTCACCAACTCGTTCAAACGGTTTGGTGGCAATGATCAAACAAATCAGGTTGTACGCTGTTGCTTATAGCAAGATCTCGAAAAAGGAAGGATAGAAGATGGATAAACGAACAGATCGGATCATTCAGAATCTGAAGAAGGTTTATGACCCGGAAATCCCGGTCAATATATATGATCTGGGCCTGATCTACAATGTACACATTGATGAAAAGGACCATGCCCGTATTGTTATGACGCTTACGGCTCCGGGCTGTCCGGTGGCTGATATCCTGGTCAATGAAGTTGCCCGGGCAGCTAAAATTGAGGGCGTAAAAGAGGTAACGGTAGACCTGACTTTTGATCCCCCCTGGGACAAATCGATGATGAGTGAAGAAGCCCGAATGGAATTAGGATTCTTTTAATATTGTGCGTACCAGTCCATAATCCAAAAGCGGAACTTTCTTATCTTTGCTTTTCCACCATGGCAGAGAGAAAGGATATAGCACACACCATTAAAACCAGAGCCTATGAACTGGGGTTTTCCGGATGTGCTCTTTTGCCTGTTTCTTCGCTGGATGAAGAGCAGATCCACTTTGAATTCTGGTTAGCCCAGGGGATGCACGGAGAGATGGGGTACATGGTCCGGAACAAAGACAAACGCCTCAATCCGGCACTTCTCGTAAAAGGAGCAAAAACGATCCTTGTTGTGCTTCATAATTATTACCCGGAAAAAATGCAATCGCAGGCAAATGCACCGGTTCTCTCGAAATATGCCTACGGAACCGACTATCACATTGTTTTAAAAGAAAAACTCAGGAAGTTGCTTGCCTTCATACATAGAGAGATCACGCCTTGTCACGGGCGGGTTTTTGTTGATTCGGCACCGGTACTCGAAAGAGCCTGGGCCCGGAGGGCCGGACTGGGATGGATCGGAAAAAACAGCAATCTGATCACGGTTGAACACGGAAGCTTTGTTTTTATCGGGGAACTGATCGTGGATGCTGAACTGCCTTATGACCATCCTGAGGTGGTTGCTGACCACTGCGGTACCTGCACCCGTTGCATCGATGCCTGCCCAACCAAAGCCATTACAGCCGGTCGGATGGTCGATGCCCGGAAATGCATTTCCTATCAAACCATCGAGGTGAAAGGCAACCTGGATCCATCCTTGAAAGGAAAATTTGAAAACCGGGTATTCGGCTGCGATATCTGCCAGGATGTATGTCCCTGGAACCGGAAATTAACACCCCACAGGGAGCCTGCTTTTAAACCCAACCCGGAGCTTTTATCCCTGAAAAAAGAGGAGTGGCATACATTAACCCGTACCCGGTTCGACGAACTGTTCAGAAACTCCCCGGTACAAAGAACCGGCTTTACCCGGCTGAAAAGAAACCTGCTTTTCATGAACGATTCGTCTGCTGAATGAAGGGGAGGAGAATCTTATTCAGAGGATCCCCAGTTCTTTTCCGACTTTTGTAAATGCATTCACTGCTTTTTCGATCTGCTCGTCGGTGTGGGCGGCTGAAAGTTGAACCCTGATGCGGGCTTTTCCTTTGGGAACCACCGGGTAGCAGAACCCGATTACGTAGATACCTTCTTGGAGGAGTTCATCGGCAAATTGAATGGCCAACGGTTCATCATACACCATTACAGGGACAATGGCTGTGTTTCCCTTCACCAAATCAAAACCGGCTTTCTCCATGTCGGCACGAAAACGGGTGGCGTTGGCCATGGTTTTAGCAGGCAGGTTATCGGATGATGAAAGCATTTCGAGTACTTTCAGGGTTGCCCCCACCGTGGCCGGTGCCAGAGTATTGGAAAATAAATAGGGCCGTGAGCGCTGCCTCAGAAACTCAATTATTTCTTTTCTTCCCGAAGTACAACCCCCGTTTCCGCCCCCCATGGCTTTCCCAAATGTGGTGGTGATCAAATCGATCTTACCCATTAATCCGTAATGTTCTGCTGTACCACGGCCTGTTTGGCCTATATACCCTGTAGCATGGGAATCATCGACCATGACCAGGGCATCGTATTTCTCTGCCAAATCAACAATCCCCGGCAGGTTGGCGATATCTCCATCCATGGAAAAAACACCGTCAGTAACCACTATCCGGTATTTGGCATTCTGCGCATCCCTGAGGCATTTTTCAAGATCCTCCATATCGGAATGTATATACCGGAACCGTTGGGCTTTGCAAAGACGTACCCCATCAATGATGGATGCATGATTCAAGGCATCAGAAATAATGGCACTTTCCTCATCCAGAAGAGGCTCAAAAACCCCTGCATTGGCATCAAAACAGGCACAGTAAAGAAGGGAATCCTCCGTTCCCAAAAATTCTGAGATTTTTTCTTCCAGTTCTCTGTGAATTTGCTGCGTCCCGCAAATAAAACGTACCGAAGAGAGGCCAAATCCCCACTCTTTCATAGCATCCTGTGCTGCTTTTACCACGTCCGGATGGTTCGCCAGGCCCAGATAATTGTTGGCACAGAAATTAAGTACCTTTTCTCCTGTTGACACCTCAATTTCGGAACTTTGTGGAGAAGTAATTATCCGTTCATGCTTATACAACCCTTGTTGTTTTAATTCCTCCAGGGTTTCGCGGAGGTCATTTTTCATTCTTCCATACATACCATTGGTTTTACGAATTTCCCTGCAAATTACGCAATCTTACTCTAACCTGAGCTATTCATAAATTTTAAAATATGAATAAAGCTCAGGTTAACCCCGACTTAGATGAAGTTAAACGTTGGAAGAAAGTTTTACTGAATCTTAGTCGCTGTCGGAGACAGGAATAATTCATGAATTATTCG
>CAYPAW010000014.1:0-5451 GCA_964408795.1 uncultured Mariniphaga sp. | reverse complement strand
TGAGTAAAACTGACCTTTTCATTTTGTTTATTTTTTTGGTTATTGATTTCGATTGACTGTTCATGCCTTTTAGAGTGCAAAGGGCGTGCCATAAAAGTGGAACAGGCAGATAGTCAGCGAATAAGCAAAATACAGTCCAGGCAAAAACGTCCCGCAATGGGACAATATTCCCGTAAATGGAAACCAACAAACCTCAAGGGGGTCGGGGAGAGGGGTTGATTCCTTGTTCTTTTTGTAAGGTTTATTGAAAGAAAGTTGATTTTTAATTGGCGTTAATTATCCTAGGGGGTTTGGGTAAAAATTAGTATCTTTCCCCCAAAACTTTATTAATTTTAAAATATTATGAATAAGTTACTTATGTTATTAATTGTTTTGGGACTTGCGGTTACAGGCTGCAAGGACTTGTCGAAAAAAACAGAAGATATGGAGAATCCTTTTTTACCGGAGTGGAACACTCCCTTTGGGGTACCGCCCTTTGAACAAATAACGGAAGATCATTATCTTCCGGCCATTGAAGAAGGCATCAGACAGCATGAAGCGGAGATTGAGGCCATTGTTGAAAACCGTGAAGAACCGAATTTTGAGAACACGATTCTGGCGATGGACCAGTCCGGGGAATTGCTGAATAAAGTATCGGGGGTATTTGGCCCGTTGAATTCGGCCAATACGAACGATCGCATGCAGGCTCTGGCCAGGGAGATTTCTCCGAAGATCACCAAGCACCGGGACAATATCATGATGAATCCCCAGCTTTTTGAAAAGGTAAAATCAGTCTATAAGAAGCGGAATGACCTGGATTTGGATGATCAGCAGATCCGGGTTACGGAGAAGTATTACCAGGATTTTGTTCGCAATGGAGCCAATCTTTCTTCTGAAGACCAGGAGAGGTTGAGGGTTCTGAATGAAGAGCTTTCCCAACTCAGTTTGCAGTTTGGAGAAAATGTACTGGCTGAAACGAACAAAAACTTCAAACTGGTTATTGACAATAAGGAGGATTTGGCGGGTCTTCCTGAGGATGTGATCATCCGGGCAGCCGGGGAAGCCCACAATGTCGGGGAACCCGGCAAATGGGTTTTCACGCTGGCAAAACCCAGCATGATTCCTTTTCTTCAGTATGCCGACAACCGGGTCCTGCGCGAAAAACTGTACCGCGGATATTTCATGCGGGGCGATAACGACAACGAGCATGATAACAAGGAGATTATCAAAAAGATCGTTCAATACCGCGATGAAAGGGCCGAATTGCTGGGATTTGATAACCATGCGGAGTACATCATCGATGTGAATATGGCGAAAACCCCGGAAGCAGTCTATGATTTCCTTTTGAAAATCTGGAAGCCGGCCCTTGAAATATCCAAAAAAGATGCAAACGAGATGCAGGCGATCATTGATCGTGAAGGGGGTGATTTCAAGCTTCAATCGTGGGATTGGTGGTACTATGCAGAAAAACTCAGAAAAGAGAAATACGACCTTGACGAGGCATCTTTGAAACCTTATTTCAGCCTGGAGAATGTCAAAAAAGGAATATTCTATGTAGCAGATCAGCTTTATGGCATTCAATTCATTCCCCGCGAAGATCTGCCTACCTACCATGAGGAGGCTGTTCCCTATGAGGTTCAGGAGGCCGACGGATCCCATCTTGGTGTTCTGTACATGGATTTCCATCCCCGGGATGGCAAAAGGGTCGGAGCCTGGTCAACCAGTTTCCGGAATTCATCGTACAAAGAGGGAGAGCGGATTTCTGAGATTGGTTCCATTGTGATGAACTTTACCCGGCCGGCAGGAGATACTCCGCCTCTGTTGAGTTTTGATGAAGTGTCGACCTTTTTTCATGAGTTTGGGCATGCCCTGCACGGATTATTCACCGATGGTCCGTATCAGCGAACAGCCGGCAGAGTACCGCGGGATTTCGTAGAGCTTCCCTCACAGATTATGGAAAACTGGTGTGCGGAGCCGGAAGTGATGAAAGTCTATGCCCGGCATTATGAAACCGGAGAACCGATACCGGATGCTTTGATTGAAAAAATTGTCCGGAGCGGCCATTTCAACCAGGGTTTTATTACCGGAGAGTATACAGCGGCTGCTTTGCTCGATATGGATTACCATACCGTGAAAAATCCTGTGATTGAGGATATTCGAGCATTTGAAAAGCAATCGATGGACCGGATCGGACTGATCCCTGAATACTTGCCGCGCTACCGGAGTACGTATTTTTCGCATATCTTCTCTGGCGGTTATTCAGCCGGTTATTATGTATATCTATGGGCCGCTGTACTCGATACCGATGCTTTTAATGCCTTTAAGGAAACCGGCAATCTTTTCCATCCGGAAGTGGCAGCCCGCTTTCGGGAATTGCTCGCACAATGTGGCTCCGATGAGGGGATGAATGTCTATCTGAAATTCCGCGGGAAAGAACCCTCCATTGAGCCACTCCTGGCAAAACGCGGACTGGATCAGGTGAATACTGATTAAAGGAGAACCCGATAAGAAACCACACAACGGGCCATACGAAAAGAAACGGTTAGACAAAATATGTAACCAAAAAGTATGCAACGTTTTCACAAAGTCCGCAAAGAATTATTCTGTTGATTGTAACTTCTTTGCGGACTTCGTGTTTTCTCCTGTCAACCGGTTCATGGAGACCCGAAGGGATCACGAGTTTTAAGCTACAAGTCATCGGTCAAACCGTCAACGGACACGAAGCGAAGCGAAGTCCCGATTTCCTATCGGGAACCGTCAACTACCCTCCATCCATTTTTATCGAATGCCTGTTTTGTGCGCATTATGAAAACACCAAGTGTGTCTAAACTCATAAAAAATGTGTTACTTTATGCGTGATATACCGTATGAAACATTTTTTATTGATCGCCTTTTGTCTGGTAGGCATTGGCTGTTATGCCCAATACTTGCCTGTGCCGGCCTCTCCTTATCCGGTGGTAATAACCCAGCCTGACGGATTAAAGCTTACGATCTATGCAGGAGGAGATGAATGGATGCATTTTCCCCAAACGGAAGATGGCTATACCCTGATAAAAAATACGCAGGGATATTATGAATACGCGCAAATCGATGAACGGGGGGAATTAATTCCATCCGGATACAAAGCCCGGAATCCCGAAGAAAGACGAACGAATGAGAAGGTTTTTCTTTCAACGCTTCCCCGGCGGATCACTCCCCTGGTCTCTGTTCCGGATGAAGAGCCATTGAAGTCGTCCGGTATGCTAAAGGCTTTTCCTTCCCAGGGGCAGCAAAAACTGTTGATGGTGTTGATTAAATATCCGGATCTGAATTCAACCTATTCTTCCGGATCTTTTTACAACCTTATGAACCAGTCGGACTACGGGGGTACCGGTTCTTTCAGGGATTATTACTATGTCTGTTCCGGTCATAAACTGGAATTAGCCATTGATGTGGTTGGCTGGTATACTGCGGAACATAGTTATGTGTATTACGGGGAGGATGAAGGCGACAACAGGGCGCGCGAATTAGTTGGTGAAGCGATTGATGCAGCCGAAGCAGCCGGTGTGAATTTTTCGGTTTATGATAACGACAACGATGGAACCGTGGATAATCTGCTTGTGGTTCATTCAGGGCCCGGAGCTGAGGAGGGTTCCCGTACGGAATATATCTGGTCGCACAGCTGGAGCCTGGGGTATATGTACGACCGGTACTATGATGGGGTGCGGATCAACAGTTATTTGATACAGCCCGAAACAAGGTCTTACGGAATGGTAGGAATTGGTGTGTTCTGTCATGAATTCGGGCATGCCCTTGGATTGCCTGATTTGTATGATACCGATGGATCCTCCGAGGGCCTGGGGGAATGGTGTCTGATGGCAAGTGGTTTGTGGTTAAACCAGGAGAAAACACCGGCTATGATGTCGGCATGGTGCCGGGAAGAACTGAACTGGGTTTCCCCAACCGTGATACCCTGGCCCGTAACCGACGCCTTTTATGGTGATTATGCACTCAACCCTTCGGCAACTTCCACAGAGGTTTATAAAATAGTAACACAAAATTCCAATGAGTACTTTTTGCTGGAAAACATGTATCGAACAGGGTTTAACGCCTATCTGCCGGGCTCAGGAATGGCCATCTTTCATGTGAATACCGACCGGTCTGATAACGATAACGAAGACCTGAAGCTGGTCGACATGGAGGAAGCAGACGGGAAGAATGACCTGGATAATATCGGGAACCGGGGCGATGCAGGGGATATCTTTCCGGGATCCTCGCACAATACCCTGTTTAATGATCTCTCTTCCCCCGATGCACAAACCTACGATGGGAAATATACGGGCATCTCGGTTTCGGATATTCGCATGGATGGTTCAACGGCCCGTTTTACGCTCTCTTCGGCAGATGCTCCGGATCCATTGCCCAACCTGACCTATGATCCAGCCATGAATCACTTTGTCGTTGACGGGACCTATGTCGAAATTGGCCTCCAGGTACGGAATACCGGAGACACGGATGCGGGGGTCTTCAGGATTGGATACTACTTATCATTAAATCAGACAATAACCACTACCGACCATCTTGTTGGCAGCGATTATGTTTCAGGCCTTGCACAAGGGGCTTCGATAAATCATACCCTGAATCTGGATGTCAGTACCTTAACCGATCTTCCGGACGGGAATTATTACCTGGGTTTTATCATTGATTACCAGAATATCGTTGAAGAGAAATCGGAAGCAGATAACAGTGCTGTATATACCGGGGAGCAGGTTGTCTATGAAGCCACACCAAACCTGACGTTTGTGGATGCTTACAATACTTTATCTGTTACGGGCGATGTGATCGAAATCAGCCTGCGGGTACAAAACAACGGAAACTCCACAGCAGATGCTTGCCGCGTAGGGTATTTTCTGTCATCCGATCCTTTCATTACACCGGCTGATTATCTTATGGATTACGATTTTGTGGGTGTTTTACATCCCGGGGAAACAAGCAATGAAAGTACTGTTATTGATGTTGCACAGGCTTTACCTGACCTTCCCGGGGGAACCTATTCCATCGGATACATGATCGACTATCGGAATGGGATTCCGGAAGAAGATGAAAACGACAATGCCTATGCCTTTGATTTACCAAAATATACCCGGGAACAGGAAAGTACTACCTGGATCAGCGAAGAGATCTGCCAGGGCGATTCTGTTTTCTTTAACGGTGATTTCCTTACCCAATCCGGGATCTATGAAACCGTGTTAACCAATCAATATGGTTTTGATTCGATTGTGACGTTAGACCTAACGGTGTTACCCATGTCTGATACCCTGATTTGTGCGTCGGTCTGTGAAGGTACCTGTTTCGGGATGCAAGGCACCTTTTATTGCACTGCCGGGATCTATACGGATACGCTGGTCAACCGTTACGGGTGCGATTCGGTAGTGACCCTGGATCTCACCGTTCATCCGGCAACCCATACGTTCCTGATGGAGACGATTTGCG
>CAYPAW010000013.1:0-9009 GCA_964408795.1 uncultured Mariniphaga sp. | reverse complement strand
TTCCCATACCGAACAGAGAAGTTAAGCCCGTCAGCGCCGATGGTACTGCAGCAATGTGGGAGAGTAGGCCGCCGCCAACCTTATAGAAGGCCGATGCCGTAGGGCACCGGCCTTTCTTTTTTTGATGAAAAAACAAAAAACCTTTTTTCCCTGACCCGGCAATAATCCTTCATGTAGGGCCGTTTCCTAAAAAAAGGTCTATATGCAGAAACGCTCCTTTCAAAAAGGGAAAGGGAATTTTTTCTACCTGGCCCTGATCTTGTTTGTTTGTTGCCTGCCCCTTTCCGAATTTCTGGTATCTGCATCGGGAGGAATCCTTCTAATAACCGCATGGATTGAAGATCCATGGACCGTTAAAATAAAAAGAGGTAAGAAACGGAAATTGCTGCTTCTTTTACCGGCTGTTTTTCTGATCTATGTACTGAGTGCCTGCATAACCGGGCAGGGAGAGATGGTTTTATACGATCTCAGAAAAGCCCTGTTTTTTGTTGTTTTACCTCTTGCTTTTTTTGCAGGCAAAGAGATTTCATCCAAACAAAAACGCCATGTCCTTCTCTTTTTTAGTGGCTCCGTGTTTTTAGCCTCTTTCTATGCTCTGATCAACTGGATGTTGAAGGGAGAGTCGCAAGCTCTGTCGATCCATAATGCCAGTCTGATTACCCATATCCGGTTTAGCTTTCAATTAATTCTCTCGATCTGGTTTCTTACCCTTCTTGGGGTTCAAAATTTTCGGACGATAGACCGGAAAGCAGTTCTGGGTTTATTTTTTGCATCGCTCCTGTTGCTTGTTTTTTTGTTTTTACAACAATCATTAACCGGACTGGTTTCTTTTTTTGCTGCTTTTTTGTTGGTTCTTTTTTTATGGCTGTCCAGGCTTAAAAAGAACCTACGGATCGTATTGCTCCTGTTTATCCTCGGATTGGTTTTATTCCCGGTTGTGTATGTGATGCGGATTGCCTATCCTTTCTATTTTCCGGAGGAAGTAGATCCTGCAACGCTTCCTGAAAAGACCCAAAAGGGAAATCCCTATTTTCATGATCCGGAGAACCGGATGATCGAAAACGGGAATTTCGTCTATCTTAATGTATGTGAACCGGAAATGAGGGAAGAGTGGAACAAACGGTCGGCATTAAAGTATGATTCGCTGGATCAGAACGGATACCGGGTTAGTAGCACCCTGATTCGTTATTTAACATCCCGGGGATTGAAAAAAGATGCAGAAGGGATCCATGCTTTGTCTGACCAGGAGATGGAAAACATCCGGAACGGAGTGAGCAATTGCCTTTTCAGTAAAAAGAAATGGTCGTTGTATCCCCGTGTCTACAAATCGGTATGGGAATTTTATGTATATACCCATCTGGGCTATGTAAACAATCAATCCCTTTCACAGCGGATCGAATTCTCAAAGGCAGCTTTGCACATTATCAAGGATCATCCCTGGATCGGTGTGGGAACGGGAAACTGGAAACAGGCCTTCTATGATGCCTACAAGGCGATGAATTCATCTCTTCAGGAACAGTATTATGCATCTTCGCACAATCAATACTTGAATTATCTGGTCAAATTCGGAATCATAGGATTTTTAGCTATTTTGTTTTTGCTGGTTTACCCGGTAATTCGCACAAAGCGGTATCGTGATCCATTGTTTTTGATTTTTCTTCTTTTCATGGTTGTAGCCAATTTTGCCGATTCCAATTTTGAATCGCATATGGGCAGTTCCTTTTTTGTTTTTTTCTACTGTTTTTTTCTGGGTTCCGATGGGATTACGTATCTTTCTTTAAGAGACAATAAACGGGAAACTTAGGGTGTTATCTGATCCGGGATGAAACTTTTTAGGGATTGATTTGTTACTTTTTACAGAATCAAATCATAAAATAAAACAGTCCGATGAAACGCAGAAATTTTGTAAGTCTTGTAGGCACTTCGGTATTGGCAGCTCCTTTTATAGGGGTAGGAGCCTGTGCTTCCGGCAAGGGGACTTTTGAAAGCCATGTCTTTCCGGAGTTGGGTTTTGCGTACAATGCTCTTGAGCCGTATATAGATGCCCGTACCATGGAGCTTCATTACGACAAACACCACCGGGGCTATTTTACGAAGTTTATGGCTGCTGCTGAAGGCACCGATGCAATCAACATGTCTATGCCTGAGGTTTTTTCATCCATAAGCAAATACAGCGAAAGCATCCGCAACAATGGAGGGGGTTTTTATAATCACACCCTGTTCTGGGAAAACCTGACACCCTCTCAGGGGCTTGTTCCGGAAAGGTTGAAGAAAGCCCTGGAAGAGAATTTTGGATCCCTGGATGCATTCAAAGAGATTTTTGGTAATGCAGCCAAAACCCATTTCGGAAGCGGGTGGGCATGGCTTGTATTGTCTCCGAAAGGGAACCTTTTTGTCTCTTCCACACCGAACCAGGATAATCCGCTCATGGATCTGGTCCCTGAAAGAGGCACTCCTTTGCTCACCCTTGATGTATGGGAACATGCCTACTACCTGAATTATCAGAATAAAAGAGCCGATTATGTGGATGCTTTCTGGAATGTGGTGAATTGGGAAGAGGTTCATAAAAGATTAACCAACGCTACTGCTTAATCCTTCGTTTGTTTGATACAATCAAAAAGGCTCACTATTTTTGAATTCCTTTTTGTGACTGTTTGGTTAAACGGGAAGACAGTGGATTTCATACCCCGATCCTTTGGATCGGAACCCAACAGGTTACGGAGGAAACGGTTTTGAATACCCCAATGGCTTTTTCTGGGAGTAGGTTAAAAAATTTTCATTATGAGCCTTTCAATTGTATTATTGGGTGCAGGGAATCTGGCTACCTCTTTGGGAACAGAACTTCGCAGAAAAGGGTATGCGATACGACAGGTTTACAGCCGTACCCGCGAGTCGGCACAACGACTGGCCCGCAAACTGAATGCCTCCTGGACCAACAATCCGGACCGGGTAATGCGGGAGAGTGACTTTTATATCGTTGCTTTAAAAGACGATGCCGTTTCTGAAGTGCTTTCTTCCATCGATTTCGGAAACCGTCTGGTAATTCATTGTTCCGGGAGCCTGCCTTTGAGGGTGCTGGAAGATTTTTCGGAAAACAGAGGGGTACTATATCCGCTTCAGACGTTTTCAAAGCGCCGTCGCATCAATTTTTCTGAGATTCCCCTGTTCATTGAAGCCAATACAGAAGACAACCTGAATCGGATAGATTCTATCGCCCGGAAGCTGTCGGAGAAGGTCATGAAAGCCAATTCCGAAGAACGGAAAATCGTGCATATCGCTGCTGTTTTTTCCTGTAATTTTGTGAATCATTTATATGCTTTATCCGAATCCCTCCTGAAAAAGAACGGATTGGATTTTGAGGTTCTTATTCCATTGATAAAAGAAACCACAGAAAAGATTCAACGTATTTCGCCTGCTGAAGCACAAACCGGACCGGCTGTACGTTACGACAGGTTGATTATTGACAAACACCTGGAGGCATTATCCGGGAATGAACAATTGGCCGGTTTGTATAAGTCGATTTCTGAAAGTATTTTTGCTTTTCATCAAAAAGAGATTCATGGCATTTAACAAGGAAGAATTCAAGAGGGTGAAGACCTTTATTTTCGATGTGGATGGTGTTTTATCCATGGAAACCACTCCGTTGGATCCAGAGGGGGAGCCGATGCGTACAGCCAATGTAAAAGACGGATATGCCATCCGGGTAGCCCTGCGAAGAGGCTATGGGATAGCTATCATGACAGGGGGTTGTTCGGTACGTGTACGGCAGAGATACCGTAACCTGGGCGTTTCCTGGTATTACGACAATATCAATGATAAGATGCAATGCCTTCAGGATTTTATCCGCACGACCCGGGTCGATCCCGGAACCCTTCTTTTCATGGGGGATGACCTGGTTGATCTTGAGGTTATGAAAGTTGTCGGTATACCGGCCTGTCCGCGTGATGCGGTTCCGGAAATCCGGGAAATGGCAAAATACATATCCGCAAAAAAAGGAGGCAAAGGGTGTGTGCGTGAAGTAATTGAACAGGTGCTTAAGGTTCAGGGAAAATGGCTGGATTCCGATACCTTTTACCTTCGCTCAGGCTGATGAACCGGATGAAGAAATACCATATGATCCTCGCTTCCCAATCGCCCCGCCGGCAACAACTGCTAAAACAACTGGGTTTTGATTTTACGATCCATTCCGTCGAAGTGGATGAAACCTATCCGCCAGGACTTCGTATGGAAGAGATCCCGGTATTTCTGGCTGAACGCAAAGCCAGTCCGATAAGCGGATCCTTAAAAGAAAACGATCTGTTGATTACAGCAGATACCATTGTATGGCATAACAACAGGGTGCTGGGTAAACCGGAAAATAAGAAGGAGGCCGTTGCTATGCTCTCTTTGCTCAGCAACACAAAACACCAGGTAGTAACCGGTGTATGCCTGACATCGGAAAAAAAACAGAAATCGTTCTATGCCGTATCCAATGTTTATTTTACCTCCCTGACGCCGGAAGAGATCCATTGGTACATCGACCGGTATCAACCTTATGATAAGGCAGGTGCGTATGGCATCCAGGAGTGGATCGGTTTCATCGGGATCTCCCGCATTGAAGGGTCGTTTTACAACGTGATGGGCCTGCCGGTTCAGAAATTGTACCATGAAATCAAACATTTCTGATTTTTCCTTCCGTATAAAATTATTCAGCAAATAAGAACAAATATTTCCGTAACCCGTAAAAGCAACAAAAAAGCACATATCCTGCCTAATTCTAACTATCAAAATAAACGGATTATGCAAAATGCTAAAATTTTCATTGTATGTGTTTTCCTTGTCCTTTTTATTGGAATGGGATGTACCGATGATGAGCCTGTAAAGGTAGGTTTTTTGTTGCATTCCCTGGATAAAGAACGGTGGGAAAACGATCGTGACTTTCTGAGGGAAAAAGTCATGGAACTGGGAGGAACTCTACGGGTTGAAGTGGCCGGAAACAATGCCGGTAAACAATTGGATCAGGCCAGGAAATTGTTGGCTGAAGGAGTAGATATTCTGATTGTTGTTCCGGTGGATCAATTTGCCGCATCAGACATTGTGGCGGCTGCCAGGGAAAGGAAGGTGAAAGTGATCTCATATGACAGGCTGATTCTGAACAGCCGGCTGGATTATTATGTATCTACCGACAACGTGAAAATCGGTGAATTACAGGCCGGGTATTTAACCACCATCAAACCAGTGGGCAACTATGCATTGATCGGAGGGGCTCAAAACGATCACAACAGCCAGTTCCTCTATCTGGGCCAGTTGAATGTTCTGCAACCTCTGATTGAAAGAGGTGACATTCAATTGATATACAATGAATTTACCAATTCCTGGTCCGAAGAGGAAGGATACACCCATACCCTGCGTATCCTGGAATTACCCGAAAAGGTGAATGCCATTATTGCCGGTAATGATGCCATTGCCATGGGGGTTTTAAAAGCCCTGAACGATAACAACATTGACAGGGAAATTCTGGTAGCCGGCATGGATGCCGACCTCAGGAATCTCCAGGAAATCGTTAAAGGGACTCAAACAATGACCGTATACAAACCCATCGAGAAAATGGCGGCCACAACGGCTGAGATTGCCCTTCGCATGGCAAATGGCGAAGAATATGAAAATACACTCCAAACCGTGAGCAACGGCGAAATGCTCGTTCCGGCTGTCCTCCACGATGCTGTAATTGTGAATAAGGAGAACCTGAAACTGACCGTTATTTCTGAAGGATACCAATCGGAAGAGGAGGTTTACAAATAAAGAAGAAAGATCTTTTTAACCCGAATGATTCATGAATAGCTCAGGTTAAATGCACTTATACCTCTAAACCCGGATCAAATTCCGGGTTTTTTTTTATGTTCCCTTTTCGCTGTTTTGTATCTTTGGCATGATCTGATTCGTTGAGAAGAATACCGGGAAAATGAACAATTATCCCGATGTACATCGAGAATACCTTTGAAATGAAACATATTGTAATTACATGAAAAAATTTATCGTACTGACCTTGCTGATTTTTGGGGTTTCTTTAGGGTTGTTTGCCAAAGAAGGGATGTGGATTCCGATTCTACTGGAGAAATACAACATTGAAGAGATGCAACAGATGGGTTTTAAGCTTACTGCCCGGGATATTTTTGATATCAATCATTCGAGTATGAAGGATGCGGTTGTGTTGTTCGGAGGTGGCTGTACGGGGGAGATTATCTCAGAAGAGGGATTGTTGATCACCAATTACCATTGTGGATTGGGAAGTATTCAGTCGCACAGTACAGTGGAGCACGATTACCTTACCGACGGATTTTGGGCTCAGGATTGCAGCCAAGAACTTCCAAATGAAAGGCTTTCGGTGCGTATTATGGAATCCATGGAAGATGTAACGGAAAAAGTCTTGGAAGGCACTGAAGCGTGTTCCACGGCGGAAGAAAGAGAAGCACTTATTGAGTCGAACATCCGGGAAATCAGCAAAGAAGCCTCCTGTGAGGAGAAATATGCAACTTCGGTGATACCGTTGTTTTATGGCAATCAGTACTTCTTGTATGTCTATAAGGTATTCCGGGATATTCGTTTGGTAGGGGCTCCTCCATCCTCCATAGGAAAATTTGGTGGGGATACCGATAACTGGATGTGGCCCCGGCATACGGGTGATTTTGCCCTCTTCCGTATCTATGCCGATGAAAACAACGAACCGGCGTCCTATTCAGAGGAGAATGTACCCTATCGTCCAAAAAAATATTTCCCGATCTCCCTAAAAGGAATCCAACCTGGAGATTTTACCCTGGTTTTTGGTTTTCCTGGAAGCACACAGCAGTACATCCCTTCGCATGCGGTAGAGCTAATCCTGAACCAGCGAAATCCGGACCGGATCGGCATCCGCGATAAAAAACTCGATATCATTTACGAAGCCATGGAAAAAGATCCGAAGGTCCGGATTCAATATACTGCCAAGGTGAACGGTATCAGCAATTCCTGGAAACGATGGCAGGGTGAAATCAAAGGACTGAACCGACTGGATGCGGTGGCCAGAAAAAAAGCCTTTGAAGCGGATTTCAAAAAATGGGCAATGGAAAACGGAACCTGGGAAAACACCTACCGGGAGGTATTTGAAAATTTTGAAGCCGATTACAGCTTGTATTCCGAATATATTCAAGTTGCCGATTACTATTCGGAAGTTGTCATGCGGGGGCCTGATATATTTTCTGTGGCCGCACCAATTGGCAGTCTGCTTACTTTTATTGAAAACGACAGGGAAGAGGATACAACAAACAGGATAGCAGGAGCAACAGAATCCATCCTTCATACATGGAAGAATGTGGATCCGGCTGTGGATCAAAATCTGTTTGCTGCTTTGTTGCCGGAACTGGTTACCAACCTGGATAATCGATTTATTCCCGGGCCGGTGCGTCAGGTGATCGAAAAGTACGACCGTGAAAAACTGATCCGGAAAGTATATCAGAAGTCCATTCTTGCTGATACTTTAAAACTGAAAGCCCTTCTGACTTCGGGAAAAATGAATAAAATTGAAAGACTCAGGAAAGATCCCCTGATGGAATTGTACCTGCCTTTGAGGGATTTTTATGAAACCGCCATAGGCCCTGTGGTTGACAGCCTGGAAGAGGAGATCAGTGAAGCCATGAAAACCTATATGGCAGGGATCATGAAAATGAAAGAGGGGGAATCGCTGTATGCCGATGCCAACCTGACGCTGCGGGTAGCTTACGGGAAGGTGGAAGGCTATGAACCCCGTGACGGGGTGAAGTATACCTATTATACGACTCTGGAAGGGATTATGGAAAAAGAAAATCCGGAGATTTATGATTACCAGGTACCGGATAAATTAAAAGAGATCTATGCAACGAAAGATTTCGGGCCTTATGCGGTGAATGGTGAGGTGCCGGTTTGTTTTCTTGCTTCGAATCACACAACAGGCGGGAACTCCGGAAGTCCGGTGATCAATGCGGAAGGACACCTGATCGGAGTGAATTTTGATCGCTGCTGGGAAGGCACCATGAGCGATATCATGTTCGACCCGGAACGCTGCCGTAATATCATCCTCGATATCCGTTATGCCCTGTTTATCATCGATACATTCGCCGGAGCCGGTTATCTGCTCGATGAAATGGATTTGATCTGGTAAACGGGAAAACGTTTTTAACCATTTAATCAAAATAATTCATCCCTCCCGATGGCTATCGGGATCCCACAGGGGAATTCAATTTTAAGGATTTTCTTTACAACCAAGGTATTATGTTTGCGTTTCAAGAAAATCAGCAGACCCCAAGTCCTTTAAAAATGTTTAGCATGTTTAACACCCGTTCCAAACCTCACTAATTTTTAACAATAAGTTTTTGTATCGCTCGGCTGTTATCAGAAAACTCAATCCTGATCAGGTAGATCCCGCTGGTTAAGAAATCAATATTCAGTTTATTGTTTTCTGTTTTTTTCGAATAAAAAACTGTTTGCCCTGCAAGGTTCAATATGCGTGCTGAGGTTACAGTTTGATTAGGGGTATATTTGATATATACAATTCCTTTTGCCGGGTTGGGGTAAAGGCCAAAGCTTGAGTTTTTTACCTGTTGCTTAATGACAGGCGAACCAAAGATTATCGTATCTTTCATATCTTCAATATTGATGGTGAAATAGCAACTCTCTTCAGGGGCGCATACTACTTTGCCTCTCCCTTCATCGTATTCGTAATCATAATCTGATCGGGAAACGCTTACTTTTTCAAAATCTCCATTGTTTAAATAACGTGACTCGGGGTAAGCGTTACTTTTTGCTATGGTAGTATAACTTAAAAGATCACCTCCCTCCAAGCTGAATTTTGCCACAAAAAGCTTTGAATCATGATTGCCGTATTCAGCATTATCTTGCTCACCTGTTATATATATACTGTTATGAAACGAGCATGTAAAATATTTACACTTAAGATGATGATTAAAGCTATGCGAGTTCCATATGATACCTTAGAAATTTAACACTTTAATCATATGA
>CAYPAW010000012.1:0-3529 GCA_964408795.1 uncultured Mariniphaga sp. | reverse complement strand
GACGACGGCCTGAATGTTCACCTCGACAACGCCATTCCCCTGCTTGATTCGCTCGGACTGAAGGGGACCTTTTATATACCCGGGAATTCCCTGTCTTTTGCTGAACGTCTCAGTGAGTGGCGCATGGCGGCCCGCAAAGGACACGAACTGGGAAACCATACCCTGTTTCATCCCTGTGTGGGAAATAAACCCGGTAGGGAATGGGTCTCCAAAGATCATGATCTAAGTAATTACAGCCTGCAACAAATTGTGGATGAGATAAAAGTGGCCAATACCTTGCTTGAGGCAGTGGACGGAAAAAATGTAAGAACATTTGCCTATACCTGTGGCGACCGGGAAGTTGAGGGAGAACTTTTTTATTCAAAACTGAAAAATGAATTTATTGCTGCACGAGGCGTATATTCAGCTATGAATGATATTAACACTATTGATCTTGAAAATATGAATAGTTTTATGATCAATGGAGAAAACGGAATACAGCTCATTGAACTGGTGAAAAAGGCTTTGGAAAATGGTTCATTGCTGGTTTTTTTGTTTCATGGAGTAGGGGGAGAACACGATTTAAATGTTTCTTTACCAGCCCATCGGAAATTACTCCGCTATGTGAAAGCAAACCATAAGGAAATATGGACTGGTACACTGGCTGAAGCAACCCTGCATATTGCAGAAGTTCAAAAAAATTAACACATATAATTCTATGAAACACGGTTATCTTTTCTTTAGTTTATGCCTGTTGCTCTCTTCCGGTTGTTCAACCGGTAAAAGAGAGGCCCGGATACAGGAGGTTGATTATCCTGTTTCGACGATTCCTTTCAATGAAGTGCAGATTACGGATCATTTCTGGCTGCCTAAAATTGAAACCAACCGTACGGCTACGATTCCTGCCTCGTTTAGAAAATGTGAAGAGATGGGGCGGATGGATAATTTTCTGATTGCCGGAGGTCATATGGAGGGAGGAGTGAAAGGGGAGATGCCTTTTGATGATACCGATGTATACAAGATCATTGAGGGTGCTTCATACTCATTGACGACCTTTCCGGATCCGGATCTGGATGCCTATGTGGATTCGGTCATTGACCTGATTGCCATTGGTCAGGAGGAGGATGGTTACCTGACGACCTATAAAACCATTGATACGACAAAATCTCCGGCCTGGTGGTGTCCGGGAGGGAGCCGGTGGGAACACCTCGATTGCAGTCACGAACTTTATAACAGCGGTCATCTGTTTGAAGCTGCCGCAGCTCATTTCCGGGCTACCGGCAAAAGGAATTTTCTGGATATCGCCCTTCGGAATGCTGATTTGCTTGTTTCTGTTTTCGGGCCTGGGAAAAAAGTGGAGGTTCCCGGTCATCAGATTGTGGAAACCGGACTTATCAAATTGTATCTGATAACCCAAAAACCCGAATATCTTGCGTTGGCACGTTTTTTCCTGGATGCCCGGGGTGACAGTACCCGACGGGAAATCTGGGGTCCCTACAACCAGGATCACAAACCGGTAACTCAACAGGAAGAAGCCGTGGGACATGCTGTGCGTGCAGTCTATATGTATGCCGGAATGACTGATATTGCGGCCTTATACAATGACGATGCCTATCAAAAGGCGGTCAATACGATCTGGAACAATGTAGTCACAAAAAAAATCTATCTCACCGGGGGCATAGGGGCACGCCATGACGGAGAAGCTTTTGGAGACAATTATGAACTACCGAATCTGACCGCTTACAATGAAACATGTGCTGCCATTGCCAATGTTTACTGGAATTATCGGCTGTTCCTTCTTCACGGTGATGCAAAATACATGGATGTACTTGAAAGGACCCTTTACAATGGGGTGATCTCAGGCGTGTCTTTGGAAGGAACGACCTTCTTTTATCCGAATCCCCTGGAGTGCGATATGGAGTACCGCTTCAACAGCGGTGGAAGCTTAACACGGGAACCCTGGTTTGATTGTTCCTGTTGCCCTACCAACATGTGCCGGTTTATGCCTTCGGTACCAGGATATATCTATGCCAGACAGGAGCATGTTTTGTACGTAAACCTTTTTGTGGAAAGCCAAACCGAAACAAAACTGGAGAATGCATTGGTTGTCGTGCAGCAAAAAACCGACTATCCCTGGTCTGGTGATGTAAGAATCCTGGTGTCCCCCCGGAAAAAAGCTCTTTTCACGGTTAAGGTCAGGATCCCCGGATGGTCGGTGAATAAACCCCTGCCGGGTGATCTGTACCGGTATACCAACCCTTCAGAGAATAAACCGGAACTGGCTATCAATGGAGAAAAAACAGCGTTTAGCGAAGAGAAAGGGTATGCGGTATTGACCCGGACATGGTCTCCCGGAGATGAAATTCTTGTATCCTTGCCCATGGAAGTCCGGAAAGTAAAAGCCCACGAACAGGTAGCAGACAACAGAGGCAAGGTGGCATTGGAACGGGGTCCGGTGGTGTATTGCGTGGAAGAAACCGACAATCCGCACATTCATGAATTAACCGTCACGGGAAATACCCTATTCTCTTGTGAGTATCATCCTGAATTGCTGGCGGGAGTGGAGGTGATCAAGGCTTCCGGACCAACAGAAAATGAGCATTTTACCGCCATCCCTTATTATGTCTGGAACAACCGCGGAGCCAACCGCATGAAAGTCTGGCTCCCGGAAAAATAAACGCCCCGGTCTAACCGTTGTTTTTTACTCATTCGCAGCTTACAGGCGGTCCTGGAGAATGCGTGTAATTTCTTTAGGGCCCAAATCCCCCTGTTCACCGATTTTATTTCCCCGGAAAGCAAACCGGTCGCTAATTTTTGCGATGGTTTCAGCCGGGACCTTGTAATCGGGCAGCCGGGTGGGAATCCCCATTGACTCGAAAAACGAAACGGTTTTGGCAATGGTTTTATCTATTCTTTCATCCACGTTTCCTTCGGTAATATTCCAGATCCGTTCGCCATACTGAAGAATTTTATCTTTTTTCTGTTTTCTGCGAATGTTCATCATTCCGGGTAGCACCACAGCCAGGGTTTGTGCGTGGTCGATTCCATGGAAGGCCGTAAGTTCATGACCAATGGCATGGGTAGCCCAGTCCTGGGGTACGCCCACGCCAATCAATCCGTTCAGGGCCATGGTGGCACTCCACATAAGGTTGGCTGAGGCATCATAGTCCTTACGGTCGGCCAGTATTTTGGGACCTTCTTCCGTTAATGTTTTCAGGATGCTTTCAGCAAACCGGTCCTGGATAGGCGAATTTACCGGGAAGGTGAGGTATTGCTCCATTACGTGAACAAAAGCATCCACCACACCATTGGAAATCTGTCTGTCGGGAAGCGAAAAGACCGTTTCCGGATCGAGGATCGAAAACTGCGGCATTACTTCCGGTGAACTGAACGAAAGTTTTTCCCGGGTAGATTTACGGGAGATCACCGCATTGCCATTCATCTCAGAACCGGTTGCCGGTAAGGTCATTATATCACCCAGCGGCATGGCTTTTGTAACTTCCGCACCCTCCGTAAGGATTCCCCAGGGATCATTGCCCCGGTAATGAAC
>CAYPAW010000011.1:0-77144 GCA_964408795.1 uncultured Mariniphaga sp. | reverse complement strand
GCTCAGGTTAACCCCGACTTAGATGAAGTTAAACGTTGGAAGAAAGTTTTACTGAATCTTAGTCGCTGTCGGAGACAGGAATAATTCATGAATTATTCGGGTTAAGGGATAAACAGCAGGATGGTATCGTGAAATTTTAATTTACTTTTGCATTAAACCCTTTCGGGAGAAATGATGTTATACTAAAAATACAAATTGATAATCAAAAAAATAGTATGGATTTTGACTTAATCGTTATGGGTAGTGGCCCGGGCGGATACGTAGCAGCGATCAGGGCTTCACAATTGGGCATGAAAACCGTTGTACTGGAGAAAGAAAACCTCGGTGGCATATGCCTCAACTGGGGATGTATTCCAACCAAGGCTTTGCTGAAAAGCGCGCAGGCTTACGAAGTGGCCCTTCATGCCAGCGATTACGGAGTAACCGTTTCAGGCAATGTAAAACCGGATCTTCCGTCAATGGTCAAACGCAGCCGCGGCATTGCCGGTAAAATGAGCAAGGGCGTTCAGTATCTGTTTAAAAAAAATAAGATTGAAACGATCTTTGGAACCGGCCGGTTGGTAGGGGACCATAAAGTGGAGGTAACCACTGACGCAGGGGAGAAAAAAACAGTGTCTGCCAAACACATTATTCTTGCAACCGGAGCCCGCTCGCGTGAACTCCCCAACCTGAAACAGGACGGGAAAAAAATTATCGGCTACCGGAAAGCCATGACCCTGGAGAAACAACCCAAATCCATGGTGGTTGTCGGATCAGGAGCCATTGGCAGCGAATTCGCCTGGTTCTATCAGTCCCTGGGAACCCAGGTTACCCTCGTGGAACTCCTGCCCAATGTAGTCCCTCTCGAAGATGGAGAGGTGTCAAAACAACTGGAACGATCGTTCAAAAAAATGAAAATGAAGGTACTGACCGGTTCATCGGTCGAAAAAGTAGATACCTCGGGAGAAACGTGCAAAGTAACCATTAAAACACCAAAAGGAGAACAGGTTGTAGAGGCAGAAGTCGTTTTTTCAGCCATTGGGATCCTTCCCAATACAGAAAATATCGGAATCGAAGAGGTGGGAATTGAAATGGAAAAAAGACACATTAAAGTCGATGAATATTACCGTACCAATGTGAAGGGAATTTATGCCATTGGCGATATTATCAATACCCCGGCTCTGGCACATGTAGCTTCAGCCGAAGGAATTGCCTGTGTGGAAAAGATTGCCGGGCTGAATCCCGAACCCCTGGATTACGGGAATATCCCGGCATGCACCTATACCATCCCGGAAATATCTTCCGTAGGAATGACCGAAGAAAAAGCCAAAGAAGCCGGATACGAAGTGAAAATCGGAAAATTCCCCTACACAGCAAGCGGGAAAGCCAGTGCAGCCGGTCATAATGACGGATTCGTAAAACTGGTCTTCGATGCCAAATACGGCGAACTGCTGGGAGCCCATATGATCGGGGGGAATGTAACCGAAATGATTGCCGAAATGGTCGTTGCGAAAAAACTCGAAATTACCGGCCAGGAACTCATAAAAACCATTCATCCCCACCCCACTATGAGCGAAGCCGTAATGGAAGCAGCCGCAGCAGCATACGATGAAGTGATCCATATCTGATATCAATGAGTTGCGAGTTACGAGTTTCGAGTTTCGAGTTACGAGTTACGAGTCTCCAGGAACCTGGAGACCGAAGCCATATAGGTTTGTCCCCCTTTGAAAAAGGGGAAATAGAAGGTCAAACCAGTAACCAGCAACCAGCAACACCTCCTTCGCTAAAGCTTCGGAGGCCAAAGCAACTGACACGAAGCGAAGCGGAGTCCCGATTTCCTATCGGGAACTGATAACTGACAACAATTTTTCATGGAACCGCTCATTCTTTAAAATTCGAAAAAAAGATTAATCCATTCCAATATTTCAAAAACACTGAAAATCAGCAGGAATGTTTTGTTGATTAATTATTAATTATAAATTTGCTTCGCTTAAACAGACCAATTTTATTACAAACTAAAATAGACTAAAATGAAAAAACTAACACTGTTTGCGGCAATTCTAATGCTTGTTTCTTCAGCAATTGCCGGGGGTATCTTAACCAACACCAACCAAAGTGCGCAATTTGTCCGCATGCTTTCGCGCAATGCATCGACTCAATTAGATGCTGTTTATTTCAACCCGGCGGGAGTAGTTATGCTGGATGATGGGTTTCATTTTGCCCTTCATAATCAGACTATTTTTCAAACCCGCAGCATTACCAGTGGGTTTTCTTATTTAAACGATGCTGCCTATGAGGGTAAGATCACTGCGCCTTTGTTTCCAGATGTCTATGCAGCATGGAAAAAGAACAAACTGGCAGTTTCTCTGATGGTTGGCCCGGTTGGAGGAGGAGGAGGAGCCACCTACGACGAAGGGCTTCCTTCCTTTGAGAAAACAATCAGTTCACTGGTCCCCAGTCTTTCCGGACTCTCCGCCCTGGGACACAATGTTGGAGGGTATGGGGTTGACATTTCTTTTGAAGGAACTTCCATTTTTTGGGGAATTCAGGGAGGCATAACCTATGGTATTGGGGATATTTTCTCCATTTTCGGAGGAGCTCGTTATCTTCCCTCTTCCAACACCTACAGTGGATACATAAAAAACATTGAATTGGCGGTTAACGGAAACAATATAAATGCCCAAACCTTTTTAAACGGTGTTTCCAGTACGGCTTCCTCCCTGGGTGATCAGGCTGCCGATGCTGCTCAACAACTGGGAGGCACTGCCGACAACCTGCAACCCCTGATTGATCTGGGTGCCGGTTCGTTAACGCTGGCTCAGGTTGCAGGCGCAGGATACATCGACGCTGCTACCAGGGCACAAATTGAAGGCGGTCTTCAGGTAATCGGTTTATCCTCCGAAGAAATTGCTGCGATCAATATTGCAGGAGCTCAGTCTGCCTTTTCAAGTGCTGCTGAAAATTACTCCCTGCAATCCGCTAACCTGAAAACCCAGGCAGCCACCCTGGCCGGAACAGCTGCCATGCTGGGCGATAAAGAAGTGGAAGTGAAACAAACAGGCGCTGGTATTACCCCGATCGTGGGCGTGAACATCACTCCTTTTGAAAACCTGAATATCGGAATCAAATATGAACACAAAACTTCCCTGAAACTTACCAATGAAACCACCGTGGATGACATGGGAATGTTTCCCGACGGGGAAGAAGTCCACAGCGACCTCCCGGGGCTCCTGGCAGTGGGTGTCGGATACAATTTCTCGGATGCTTTGACCGCTCAGCTCTCTTTTACGGAATATTTCGACAAAGGAATTGATTGGGGCAAGAATGTGTATGGAGAAGAACGTACCATCGACAAGAATTCCTACGACCTGGCGCTGGGTCTTCAATACAATCTTACCGATGCATTCGCAATAAGCATCGGGGGATCCATCTCTCAAACAGGCGTCAGCGAACAGTACCAGGCCGATTTCAGCTTCAGCAATTCATCCACAACCGGAGGACTCGGTTTTGAATGGAAAATTACCGATGCTCTTACATTGGATGCCGGAGCGCTTTATACAATCTATCAAGATGATACCAAATCATTCCCCGGCGGATATACCGAAACATACGATAAAGATAACTTAGTATTTGCCATTGGATTAGGGTATTCCATATTTTAGGCTATTCTACCTCCCCACAAAAAAACCGGCTTTTTTTACGAAGCCGGTTTTTTTTCTTTGTGAGAGGCAAACTTCAGTTCGTTCACTCCTGAAATTTGTTCGTCGGGCTGAAAACCCGGATTGTTTCTGCCCCGTTTCTGCTATAAGGCAAAAAAGATCAATCTTCATATACCGGATCCACCACTTTCCCCATAAACAGGATGGTACCGGTATCTTTTTCCGTAATGGCATAGACAAACGGCCTATCCACGGTAAAAGCCGGCACGCCTCCTCCTCCGGCCGAAGTGGTGGTAAAAACGACGGCTGTGACTGCAGCCGCTTCCGTACCGTTTTCGTTCACATCGATGTAGGTCTTGTGCAATATCCGACTTATGTAGAGGAAAACATCCGATATTTTTGAAAAATCAGCTTCCTTGTCAGAAAATGCTTCTACCATGCCCATCTCTTTCAACACATCTTTGAGTTCAAGTTCATACCGGTACTTAAAGCGGGGCATGGTGATATTCAACGGGGTATCTTCCTGGAAACTATTCATCCAGGCTTTCCATTCTGCAGGGGTACATGCATCGATGATGTCATCGGGATCGAATCCTTGTTCCGGCAGAAAAACAACCATGCTGTACTGCCCGTTGCCGTAAGGCATCCGGATGGCACGGAAAAGGCTGGTTGAGGTGTATGCCACATCATCCTCCTTGTTCATCATGGGCACTTCCGTAACGGAACCGTCGCCTCGGGTAAAGGGAAGATCATGGGTCCCTTCCTCGTCAAACCGGGTTTTCCAGATCCCGTTAAAATATACGGCATTGAGTAAAACCAGTCGGTCTAGCGGATTGAGCACATCCAGTATTTTTGGTATTTTTTTGTGGGTTTTGTCCGACACCCAGCCGTTAATCGCTTCCAATGCAGCGGGCGATGAGAAGTCTACACCTGCAACTTCGGCGTCGTAAACCTCTTTGTTGACATCCGTAAATTCATCTTTCACCGGGAAGGATTGCTCGTAGAAGATGGCATTGGCCAGTTCGAAGACCACATCTTCATCCAATGACTGCAAAGCATCGATCAGATATGCATAGGAATCGTTGATTTGTTCGGTAGTAAGCCCGGCCACTTTCAGGGTTTGTTCCATTTCGGCGCGGGTATCTCCGTCGGCCCCGTTATAGGCCATAGCGAGTGCCACAGAGATGCTCAGCGGCGAAATCATGACGTTTTCTTCCTCTCCCGAAGCAATCCGTTGAAAAAGCTCCAGTCCGAACTCGTTGCCGGCTTGTACCAGCTGCGTAGACTTTTCATCCAGTTCAATTTCGGGAATATTCCTTGATTTGTTATCCCAGAGATTGCAGGATCCCAGGACAAATACTAAAAAGGCCAGCGTTAAAGTGATCATTCGTTTCATGATTTTTCGTGTTTAATGGTATTCTGGATTGGTTACTTTTCCTATAAATAAGATGGCTCCGGTATCTTTTTCGGTAACAGCAAAAAGAAACGGTCGTTCCACATAAAACTGAGTGTGTGGAGGTACTGTTGAATATCGTTCTATGGAGACGATGGTTACGGCCGCCGCTTCGGTGCCCTCTTCCTTCACATCAATAAATGTTTTATGATCCACAAAGCCAATAAAGAGTCCGCCCCGCTTGTTGATCCCGCTGAAATCGGCTCCTCCGCCAAAGGCAATTCCCATGCCCATATCCGACAGGACATCGTTTAACCTGATTTTGTATTTGAAATTAAACTTCGGGAAACGAATCTCTACTCTTTCGGTTTCCTGAAACTCTTTCATCCAGCTTTCCCAGTTCTCCTTATCGAGGCGGGCCACCAGTTCATCCACCGACCTGCCGGGCTCAGGCAAAAAAACAACCATGGCATAATTTCCCTTCCCGTACGGCATTTTAATGGCTTTGAACAGGTCATTGGCCATATAGTCCAAGGTATCGAAACGGCACATCATGTCGGCTGTTGTTTCTGTGCCATCCTCCCGGTAGAACGGGTTTCGTACGGTGTTCTCAGGATTAAACTCTTTGGCCCATATTCCTTTGAACCAAACCGCATTCAGGAGAAACATAACCTGGTCTCTTGTTATCCGTTCAATAATGGTGGTAATTTTATCGTGGGTTTTATCCGCAACCCATCCATTGATCTGATCCACCGCTTCCGGTTTGCCAAAGTCAAGCGGGTTGACTTCCGCATCGTAGTATGTCTGATTCACTGTAACAAAATCCGGTTCCACCACAAAATCATCCCGGTAGAAAATGGCGTTTGCCATTTCCAAAAGGACTTTCTCATCCATCGATTTCAAAGCAGCCATAAGGCTCTTGTAGGATGTATTGATATCTTCGGTCGTCAGTCCATACAACTTCAGTGTCTCTTCCATGGCTGTTTTCGTTTCTCCTTCAGCTCCGTTGTATGTCATAGCCAACGCCAGGGAAACACTCAGGGGGGAAACCATGATGTTATCCTGTTCGGTTTCATATGCCACAACCTTCTGAAAAAGCTCAAAGCCGAAAACATTGTCCGCTTCAATCAATGCACCGGCCTTGGCCGTTAGATTCAATGCTTCCCCGGGTGGATCATCCAATAAATGACACCCTGAAAAAAATAGCAGAAAAAGTACGACCAGAGTACAAACAATTGATTTCATGATTATTCTATATTTATAGCAACGATTTCATCTCTTTCGATTATTCCATGGATCCTTTTGTAGACGATCTTTCATGCCAAAGGGTTGCGTCTTTTTTATCCTACGCAACCTTTTTTGAAAAGATACCATCTAATCCCGTGAATGATTAAACGAAAGAAGTGGATGGTTCGTTGCCGGTGAGATAAAACATCAAAGAATAAGCCATTATAATAAGGAAGGATCCTTACATTTGCCGGTGAGATTATTTTGATCCTTGCTGTTTTACATCCATTAGCAGAGTCAGACTTGGAAGACCTGAAAAAAATTATTAACGATTGTGCATCCGGTGATCCAAAGGCACAGGAAACAGTATACAGGTTGTTTGCACCGAAAATGTTTGGGGTGTGTCTCCGGTATGCCAAAGATCGTACCGAAGCCGAAGACAATCTCCAGGAGGCTTTTGTCAAGGTTTTTACCAACATTAAAAAATTCAGGCACGAAGGTTCTTTCGAAGGATGGATCCGCAGGATCATGGTCAATGTGTCTCTTGAAAAATACCGGAAACAAAAAAGACTTTACCCGGTAGAAAATATCGGACAGTATGAGGGGCAGGTTCTGTCCGAATCCATCATTGATGAGATCACTGCCCGGGAGCTTCTATTGCTGGTTCAGCAATTAAGCCCGCGTTACCGTATGGTCTTTAACCTGTATGTATTTGAAGAAATGAGCCATCAGGAAATAAGCAAGGAGTTGGGAATCAGTACCGGCACATCAAAATCAAACCTGGCACGAGCCAGGAACTTTTTAAAACGTAAAATAGCAGAACATTACGGGAAGAGTGAAAAAAATCAAGTGATATGAATCATGAAAGGAAATGAACAACCTATAGATCACATTTTCCGCGACAAACTGGAAGGCTACACGGTATCGCCTTCTCCCGGGATGCTGGAAAATATCCGGACAGGGCTCAGAAACAGGAAACGGAAACAGCGCATTGTTCTGATGCGAGCAATCGCTGCAGCTGCCGTTATTGTATTGGCTCTGGTAGCCGGATGGATGCTGTATGATGCTCCGGAATCGAACCTCCGATTGGCTGAGAACGAAACGAAAGAAATGCTTCCTCCGGTCAGGGAACCTGAAAGCCGGGAAAAAAAGCAAGAAACAAAAGCAATCCGATCCGAAGCCGGTCTTTCAGTGAATCCATTGGCTGAAACCGATACCCCCGCTGAAAGCAAAACCGGGAGCAGGGATCAACGAGCACTACTTACAGAAGCCCGCACGCCCCTTCAAACAACATACCTCCACAAAACCAGGGAACGAATTTTCTTCGTTCAACCGGTCAAACCCTCAATAAAAACACCTCCGGTGACCACCCCACTGCTCCGGAAGGAAAAAAAACGCACTAAAAAACAAAACCTGTCGGAAATGGATCAGGAAATATGGGCCATGAACCAGACCACCCTCACAGCCTCGCATTCCAATAAAGATCAATGGGACGTGGGCTTACGGTTGGCCCCGGGCTACTCATCACAGAATGCAAGCCATACCGCTGAATACAGCAAAAACATGACCTATTCAAATAGCGAAGGTACAGCCGACTTCAACGGGGGAATATCGGTAACCTTTAAAGCTTCCCGTCGATTAAGTGTGGAAAGCGGTGTTTATTATGCACAAAACGGACAGAAATCAGGAAACTCCATACAGTACTCCTCCAGGCATTACGAAACGGTCTATGCTCTGTCATCCATGGCGGCTGATTACTTCAATACTCCGGTTGACATAAAACAGGGGAAGATGCTGATGAACAGTTCTGCAGGAGTCATTGAATTCTCAGGCACCCCCGCCAATGCTGAATTATCGGCAAACCTGGACACCCAAAGCGAATTCTCCAATGCATTATTGACAAACAGCGAATTTCATCAGGTATTTGATTTCGTGGAAATTCCGTTTTTGCTTAAATATACACTCATCGATAAAACCCTGGACCTGGACCTGGTAGGCGGCTTCAGTGCCAACTGGGTCGTGGGAAACAAAGTGTATATCGGGGAAGGTCCTGACAAGGAATATGTAGGTCAGACAGCCGATATATCAACCCTGAATTATTCCGGAACCGTGGGCCTGGCAGTGGACTATGCCCTGGGAAAAAAACTTTCGCTTTCCATGGAACCCAGAATCAATTATTTCCTGAATTCCATGAACCAAAACAAAGCCGTGAATTACCACCCTTACCGGATTGGACTATACACAGGGATTCATTATCATTTCTAACGATGATTTCCCTGCTCCTCCATGAAATGAACCCGGATAAACGTTTAATCCCATTCTTTGCACCCGTTGTAAGGAAACTTTTTATATTTTCATGACTTCAACAACAACCGAACTAAATAGAAAATCTTTTGTCCCAAAGAATTGAAAAACCGGTTTACTGGCAGATACTTATCTTCATTGTTCTGTCATCTTTTGCTTATGAATCCAATGCACAAGGGATTGGGAGCCTGAAGATCAGCGGACGGTATACTCATCAACCGCTCTCTGAATGGATTGATTCCCTGGAGGCACAACACGGACTGAAATTTTTCTATCAAAGCCGCTGGATTGAAAATATCATCATAGACCAGTATTTCGATGAAGTTCCTCTTTTTCAGGCACTAACCCGTACCTTACGGGAAACCGGATTGGCGTTTGAATTTTTTCAGGATGATGCCATTGTACTCTTCCCTGCAGAGCAGTTGCATCGGGTTGAGAAGATTTCTAAAAACGAATTTCTGCAGATCATCGGAGATCCGTTGAACATTGGCCGCTATCGAACGGCTATCCTGAGTGGGAAAATCGTGGACGGGAAAAATGGGGAACCCCTGATTGGAGCCGTTCTTTATGTCGACAAACTGGAAAAAGGCACCTCCACCGATGCAGAAGGACATTTTTCCCTGGAATTGCCTACCGGAGAACATACCCTGCAACTCTCCTACATGGGATATGAACAAAATACCTGGCGAATCCGGTTGATTGAGTCGGGAGAAATCGAACTTGAATTATTTGAAGAGTCTCACAGCATTGAAGAAGTGACCGTTACCGGCGAAGGATTGAACGGCTCCCGGACCCAGATGAGCATGGTTCGGGTGGATTCCAGACTCCTCAAAGAACTGCCTTCCCTGATGGGGGAATCGGATGTTATCAAAAGTCTGTCGATGATGACAGGGGTACAGGCCATCGGAGAACTGGCCCCGGGATTGAATGTCCGCGGAGGCAATACCGACCAGAACCTAATCCTGGTTGATCATGCTCCGGTTTTTAATCCGTCTCACCTGTTTGGTTTTTTTTCCATGTTGAATCCGGATGTCATTGAGGATGTAAGCTTGTATAAAGGCGGAATGCCGGCGCGGCTGGGCGAACGAATCGCTTCGGTCATGGAGGTGAACCTTAAAGAGGGCAACAAAGAGGCGGTATCCCTTTCCGGAGGCATGGGACTGTTAAACTCCCGCTTGACGGTTGATGGTCCCCTGACAAAAAACAAAAAAGCAACCTTTCTGGTTGGAGGAAGAACTTCCTATTCCAATTGGATTCTCAGGAAAATTCCCGACACGGAGATTCAGGAGAGTGTTACCCATTTTTATGATGTGAGTGCCAAGGCTACCTACACCGTTGATCGGCATAACAAAATCAGCCTGATGGCTTATCTGAGCCACGATGAATTCAGCACAAGCACCCAAACCATCATGGAATACGGCAATCTGCTGGCCAATCTGATGTTGCATACCCGGATGGATGAAACCCTCCTCGGGGAGCTGAACCTCACCTACAGTCGCTATGCATCGAGGTTGACCGACCTGGTAAACAACAATTCGTTTGAATCGTACTTTTTAGATAACCACCTGGAATATTACGCAGGGCAATACCACCTCAACTGGCATTTCTTTGAAAACCACAGCATTAACAGCGGCATTCGTTTCCTCACCTGCCGGTTACAACCCGGAGAGGTGCTGCCGGCTGCCCAACCAACGGTAATAGCCTCTCAAATCCTCGACCCGGAAAAGATGATCGAATCGGCTGTATACCTTTCCGATGAAATGCAGATCGCTCCTGCCATGATCGCAAGCATAGGACTTCGATACAGCGGATTTTTAAACCTGGGACCCGGAACCGTTTTTCTGTACGACGAGGCACTTCCCAAAAGTCCGGAATCGGTTGTGGATTCCCTGGTTTTCAAAAACAATCAAGTGACCCGGAAATACGGAGGATTCGAACCCCGGATAGCCCTTACGTATCAGATGAATAATGGCTACGAACTGAAAATGAGCTACCAGAGAACCCGTCAGTATATCAGCCAGATCAGCAACAACGCCGTAGCTTCTCCTGTGGAAACATGGAAAATAAGCGATTATCACCTGCCTCCCCTGATCAGCGACCAGATCGCCCTGGGAATTACCAACAGTCCGCTTTCAAAAAGAATACAGTTCACATCCGAGGTCTATTATAAAAAACTGAAAAACCTGATTGAGTATAAAAACGGAGCCGAAATCATCATGAACCAACACCTGGAAACCGAACTGATTCCTTCGGAAGGATATGCCTACGGCATTGAGTTTTCAGCCAGCAAACCGGAGGGAAGACTTACCGGAATGATCAATTATATGTACTCCAGAACGTTCCGGAAAACAGACGGTTTTTTTGATGAGGAAAAAATCAACAACGGAACAAGGTACCCCTCCATATACGACAAACCCCACGATATGTCGGTTACGGCTACCTATCACCTCAGCCGCAGATGGAGCTTCTCCGGGAATTTTGTTTTCATCTCCGGAAGACCGGTAACCCTTCCGGAAGTCAAATATGTTTATGCCGGACAAAACCTGATCTATTATTCCGACAGAAACAAATACCGAATGCCTCCTTATCACCGGTTGGATGTATCCCTCACCCTGGATGAAAATTTGAAACGAAAACGGTCATGGAAAGGAAGCTGGACCCTATCTGTATACAACGTATATGGAAGAAATAATCCCTATTCTGTCTATTACAAAAAAGGAAAACCCTCGGCAGGAAATAATTACAACCGGTATTCACTGTACAAGCTATCGGTTATTGGCATTCCGGTACCTACCTTAACCTATAATTTCAGGTTTTAACATGAAACAAAAAAAACGAACTGTTAGTGGATTCATTCTCCTGGCAATCCTCACCGGATGCGAGGATGTATATGTTGCTGATCTGGATGTGAAAAACCATTATCCGGTTGTGGAAGCCCGGATAAACGCCTCCTCAGCAAACCATTCAATACACATATACCGAACGGTAGGATTTTATGATGCGGAAATTTATCCTCCTGTTTTATTTGCTTCGGTCTGCTTAATCGATGACCAGAATGAGAAGCTGCCCTTTACGCATTCAGAAAATGGGAAATACGACCTGAATCAACCCATCCATTCCGGAAGAAGCTACAAACTGCAGATCGTGTATGACGGGGAAACGTATGAGTCTCCCTATGTAGATGTACCCGAAATTCCGTATATCGATACAGTCTATGCAGAAGCGATGTCAAAAAATAGAATAAACTACGATAAAAATGGAATTAAAACCATCGAATCACAGGATGGAATCCAGTTTTATGCCGATATTACCTCCCCAACTACGCCTTCCTATTACCGGTTCTATGGCCGTAAAATAAGGATGTCGACATTCCCCTTTGATACCGTGATGGGTACTTCGGTAACGGTCTCGAAATATGTCTGGAAATCCTTTTATCCCGATGGAGGGTTTAATGTAGCCGGCCCTGCAAAATATGCGGCTGAAACCACCATTCATAAACACCCGCTGGAATTTATAACGGCAGAGTTTTCACGGTTGCTAAACTGGGCTACCAACGAACGCGAAAGAGGCTGGATTTATATCATCCATCAATACAGTATTCCGGTTTCCGCCTATCAGTTTTATACGGAACTGAATAAACAACTGGAGTCGGAAGGAAAAATGTTCGCTCCCATGTATTCACAGGCCTTCGGGAATATCAAATGCCGTACAAACAACCGGAAGGTTATTTTGGGAAATTTCGAAATTCAAAACTATCGTGAACACCGGTATTTTTTAAAATTGCTGGACAAAGAAAACCATTTCAGACTGGAAAAAATGGACACCTTTTATCCCATTCCAACCTCCGGGATTCAGTCAGTCTATCCGCCTGACTTTTGGAGGTACTGATTCTCAGAGGAAAAGGAATTTACAACAGAAAAAAAATAAATTGAACGGAATGAGACGTTGTGGTATAAAAACAGGAATAGGGATCCTTCTTTTAACGGCTGTTTATACGCTGACGGCTCAGAACCAACCTGTGGAGCGGGTTTTTTTTACGACGGACCGGAATTCCTGTGTTTCCGGTGATACTCTCTGGTTCATGACGTATCTGCATTCATCACAAGAGAATAGATACAGCAAGATCCTCCATATTCAGTTGGACGGACCCGGGGGAAACCACATTGCAAAAGCCATTATCCGGACCGACTCCCGAAAGGGAGACGGATACCTGACGATTCCCGATTCCCTTTCAACGGGGATCTATGTGCTCAAAGCCTTTACGAACTTCCAGGAAAATTTCGAGGAGGCATCCATTGCCAGGCGCCTTCTGGTCGTTTACAACCGGTTTGCCGAAAATATCCGGGATATGGAGCTCCCCCGGGAACACGGCCTGAATGAAGAACAATCCATACCGGGTATTTTCGGGGTAAAAACAGATCAACCAGTGTACCGCCCCGGCGAAACCATAACCCTGGAATTAACGATTCCTGACTCCTGGTTGTCCCGTATAGACGACCTGATGCTGACAACCCGGCTTGCTGATCCCCTGACTGAAAAAATGAATACCCAACTGACATTTGTTCCCATCCGGCAAAAACAAACAAACCGGGAATATATTCTTGAAGAAAAAGGAATTACCCTCTCCGGAAGGGTGCTGGATGCGAAAACTTCACACCCGGTACCGGGGGCTGTTGTCATGGCCTCTGTTTCGGATTCCATTCCCTGGTTTGACTATTATTACTCCCATTTTGACGGCACCTTTCATTTTTACCTCAGAGAGGCAAAAGGATTGGCTGATCTGGTTATTCAAGCTGTTACCCGGAATAATCAACCCTGCCGCATTGAACTTTTCCCCCATTATATCCATACCGGCAACGACCTGAAATTAACCCGCAAGGAACTTACCCCAGACCAAAAAACCTTTCTTGAAAATTTGGTAAAAATCAGCCGCTATGAGCGATATTTCTTCCCGATCCCATTGCTCCCGGAACGCATTTTCATCAAACCGTACCGGTATAAACACCCTTTTTACGGAAAACCGACAACCACCGTATTTACCCGGGATTATATCACACTGTCCAGTTTCAGTGAAATATCCAAAGAACTTTTGTCGGCATCCAGATTCCGGGAAAAAAAAGACACCCTCATTTTAAAACTGATAAACCGGGATCAATGGAACTTTTTTCAATCGGAACCTTTCAAACTCCTGGACGGAATACCGGTTTTCAATACCCGCTTACTGGCTGAACTGAATTCAGAAAGAATTGAACGAATTGACATTGTATCCGAAGAACGGGTCTTTGGAGATATGGTTTTTAACGGAGTGATCGCTGTATATTCAAACCAGGAGGATATCTCCTGGGTAAAAAACCAGTCTGACTTGTACCGGTTCGATTTTGAAACGGTCCAGCTACCCTGTCGGAATACCTCCGATGAAAAGGAGCATCCTTCCCATATCCCCGATTTTAGAAGAACCCTGATGTGGAAGCGACTGAATAATCCGCAGAAAGAGCAGAAAATATCCTTTACAGGTTCTGACCTGAAAGGGGAATTTGAAACGGTGCTAACCGCGGTGATGTGTGACGGAACCGCCCAAACCGCATCCTGTTCATTCACCGTTAAATAGAAAATATGAATACAACCTTATCCATACGAAAATTCGAAATCCTGTTGCCCCTGTTTCCGGCGGAACAGACCGTGGAATAAATTCCACAGATGGATAGTAAATAGGCAAAGCATTTATGAAAACTGCACGACTCTCCCTTTTTATTCTGTTGTTCATGACCGCCTCCATGTATGGTTCCGGCCAGATAACCCGGTATCCCTGGCAGGGAATTACTTCCCGGTCAAACATTCAAGGAGAAAAGCTCTCAGGAAAAAAATACTATTTGAAATTCAATACCAACGGACCGCATTTTTACCATTACGAATTTCTTCCCACCACGATATTCCTTGAAAACGGTGAAACCCGGGAGAACATTCCGGCCCGCTACAATGCACTCCTCAATGAACTGGTCTGTTACAATACCCATACCGGTTCCCTGTTTACGATTGATAAGTTTATGGTCAGAGAATTTGTAGTTTCTTCACAAATTACAGGAGATCAAAAATTTGTTAAAATCGAAACCGGGATCCCTCATATGGGAACCCAGTTTTTTCATGTTTTGTACCAGGGAGAGGTAACCTTGCTCGCTTTTTATCAAAGCAAATCAAAAAAAACCGGTATTTACAAAGACCCGCAAGGGATATTAAAGGATTCCAGACTCGTATTAACGACTGCTTTTTATCGATACTCGGTTGAATCGGGGCTGGAGAAATTTCCTCCTATTCGAAAATCCTTTCTTCACCTGTACAAAAACAATAAAAAACAGGTGAGGAAGATTTTACGAAAAAACCGGTTGTATACATTGGATATCCCTGAATTGGTTCTGGCCTTTCGTCTTATTGAGAATGCCGGGATTACTCCCTGATTTTTTTTTCTACGCAACCTTCCAGCCATTCATTGCATCTATGATACGAACCGTAAAAAAACGGATTCATAACAAAACAAAATTAAGTTGCTCTGAAATGGGTAATGGCTTATTCAAAAAAAAGGGACCGGTGGATATCGGTCCCTTTTAACCTCCTGTTTTATTATACCCATACGCTTCGTGAACAGAATGTAGAAGGGTGAAAGACAAGAAAATGATCTGGGATATTTTTTTTTCTGTGTTCCTTCCTGCATGTGAAGAGGAGAAATTGCATTAAATCCGGATCATTGATCCTCCGGTCCATTTTTTTTCGAATATCAGTCTGGTAGTTTTACCGGGGTCTTTTATTCCTTATCCCCTAAAAAACCTTATTTTTGTTCTCTTAAAGAACCTGTCACCAATGCAAAGAAAAAGAGTCTGGAACATTGCCTTATTGGCCACAGCCCTGGGGATTGTTTTGCTATTCAGTTTTCATCCGAATGCCCGCACAGAAGAACCGGAGAAGGAGGTTATACCTTATTCTCCCATGCACAAAGGAGTGGTCATCCCGGATACATTAACTTTTGCAGGGGAAGTAGTTCCGTTGCATTATTTTGATATCCGGGAGAGCCTGGAGAGGGAATTGCTGGTCAACGGGTATTTTCATTCACAGACCATCCGGTTGATGAAACTGGCACCCCGCTATTTTTCTGTTATCGAGCCGATCCTGAAAGAAAAAGGACTACCCGGGGATTTTAAATACCTGGCTGTTGCGGAGAGCAACCTGGATCCCAAGGCCGTATCTCCGGCCGGAGCAGTGGGGATGTGGCAGTTTTTAAGCTCTACGGCCAGGGAATACGGACTGGAAGTGTCCCGCGAAGTAGACGAACGGTATCACGTTGAAAAATCAACGGTTGCTGCCTGTGACTACCTCAAAAATGCCCATGAGAAATTCGGCAGCTGGTCTATGGCGGCTGCAGCTTACAATGCCGGAAGAAGCTTCATCGTGAAACAGATCGAACGACAAAAAAACAATCATTATTTCGATATGCTCCTGGGAGAGGAAACAGAAAGATACCTGTTCAGGATCCTGGCCCTGAAACTGGTGATGGAAAATCCGGAAGCCTACGGATTTTTCCTTCCTGAAAACGAAAAATACCCCATCATCCCGACCACTGAAATCGAAATACGCGGACCGGTAGAACATTTTGCCGATTTTGCCCTTGAACAGGGTACCAACTATAAAATCCTGAAGATGTTCAATCCCTGGCTCCGGGAAAATTACCTCACCAACCCATCCGGAAAAAAATACATCATCCGAATACCACCAGCCCATGCGCGGGGAAGAAGTGCTGTTTCAAACCACGAATAAATGTTGGAAACACAAATAGAGAAAAAGCACCGGGAGGAAGCACATCCTAAGGAAGGACAAATTTTTGTCCAGGGTGCCCGGGTTCATAACCTGCAGAACATCTTCGTAGAGATTCCCCGGAATAAACTCACCGTGATCACCGGATTAAGTGGTTCCGGGAAATCATCCCTGGCGTTTGATACCCTCTATGCAGAGGGCCAGCGCCGGTATATGGAAACCTTCTCGGCCTACGCCCGCTCCTACATCGGAAACATGGAACGCCCCGATGTAGATAAGATTACCGGACTGAGTCCTGTCATTTCCATTGAACAGAAAATCACTTCCCGGAATCCCCGCTCCACAGTGGGCACAGTAACGGAAATTTACGATTTCCTTCGTTTGTTCTTTGCCAGGGCGGCAGAAGCCTATTCGTTCCACACGGGGGAAAAAATGGTCAAATATACCGATGAACAGATCATCGGTCTGATAAAAAAAGAGTTTGCCGAAAAACGCATTTATATTCTTTCACCGGTCGTAAAAGGCAGAAAAGGACATTACCGGGAGTTGTTCGAACAAATCAGGCGAAAGGGATTTCTCTACGCCCGGATCGATGGAGAAATAGCGGAAATCAAACACGGGCACCAGGTAGACCGCTACAAGAACCATTTCATCGAAATGGTCATCGATAAACTGGCCGTGAAGGAAACCGACACAAAGAGGCTGAAGGAAACCGTTCAGACAGCTATGCACCACGGACATGGAATGATGATGGTTTCCGACCATGACACCGGCCATACCCGTTACTACAGCCGGCTCTTAATGTGTCCCACAACCGGCATTTCCTACAATGAACCAGCGCCCCACACCTTTTCTTTCAACTCACCCCAGGGTGCCTGCCCCCGATGCAACGGATTGGGAATGGTTTCTGAAATGGATATTGAAAAAATTATCCCGGATCCGTCAAAAAGCATTGCCAACGGAGGGATCGTACCCCTGGGACATCATAAGAACTCGCTGATATTCTGGCAAATAGAAGCCCTGGGGGATCGATATGGGTTTACCCTGAAAACTCCTGTTAAAGCATTGGATGACGAAGCCTTAAACGCGGTTTTGTATGGAACCCAGGAACGAATCCGGATTAAGAATTCCCCGCTGGGAAATAACCTGAATTATTTCCTGACCTATGAGGGAGTCATCAAATATATTAACAGCCAGCTCGAAGAAAATTCCTCCCGAACAGCCCGTAAGTGGGCCAATCAGTTTGTAAGAACCAAAACCTGCCCGGAATGCAACGGCTCACGCCTGAAGAAGGAATCGCTATGGTTCCGGATTGATGGGAAAAATATTGCCGAACTGTCTCGTTTAGACCTCGATGAATTAGCTGCCTGGTTTGAAGGACTGGAACAGCGCATCTCGGATAAACAACGGCTCATTGGCGGGGAAGTGATCCGGGAGATCCGTAAAAGACTGGGGTTCATGGTGAATGTAGGGTTGAACTATCTTTCCCTGGACCGCCCGGCCCAATCGCTTTCCGGAGGGGAATCCCAGCGCATCCGCCTGGCAACACAGATAGGTTCTCAACTGGTCAATGTTTTATACATTCTGGATGAACCCAGCATTGGACTTCATCACCGGGATAACCGGAAACTGCTCCATGCGCTTCAGGAACTCCGGGACCACGGAAACTCAGTGATTGTTGTAGAACACGATAAGGACACCATGCTCCATGCCGACCATATTATAGATCTGGGACCGGGTGCCGGAAGACACGGAGGCAAAGTGGTCGCTGCCGGACCCCCCGAGGTCCTGTTGCAATCAAAAAGCCTCACGGCCGATTACCTGAACGGAAAACGACGAATCCCGGTTCCGGAGATGCGCGCTCAGGGAAACGGAAAATGGCTGATGCTCAAAGGATGTACCGGCAACAACCTCAAAAATATCGACCTCTCTATTCCATTGGGAAGACTGGTTTGCGTAACCGGGGTTTCCGGAAGCGGAAAATCAACCCTCATCAATGAAACCCTGCAACCTGTCCTGAGCCAGCATTTCTATAAATCGCTGAAAGATCCTCTTTCCTATGCCGGGATTGCCGGCCTTGAGAACATTGACAAAGTAGTCCAGGTAGACCAGTCTCCCCTGGGACGTACCCCAAGATCCAATCCGGTTACCTATACCGGCGTCTTCACGGATATACGAAACCTCTTTGCCCAGGTCCCGGAAGCAAAAATCAGGGGCTATAAACCCGGAAGATTCTCTTTTAACGTAAAAGGAGGTCGTTGTGAAGAATGCAAAGGGGGCGGATTAAAACTCATTGAAATGAATTTCCTTCCCGATGTATATGTGCATTGCGATAAATGCAACGGAAAACGCTACAACCGGGAAACCCTGGAAATACGCTTCAAAGGAAAATCCATCAGCGATGTGCTCAACATGACCATCAATCAGGGAGTGGAATTCTTTGAAAATATCCCCTCTATTCTGCAGAAGCTTGGAACCCTCAGGGATGTAGGACTGGGTTACCTGACCCTGGGGCAATCCTCCACAATCCTTTCGGGGGGTGAATCACAACGCGTCAAACTGGCTGCAGAACTGGCAAAACGCGATACCGGAAAAACCCTGTATATCCTTGATGAACCCACAACAGGTCTTCATTTCGAAGATATCCGGGTTTTGCTTGAAGTGCTCAAAAAACTGGTACATAAAGGAAATACCGTAATCATTATCGAACACAACCTGGATGTAATCAAAGTGGCCGATTATATTATCGACCTGGGACCCGGGGGAGGCAAAGAAGGAGGATCCATTCTTTGCCAGGGTACTCCTGAAGAAATCATTCAATACAAAAATTCCTATACCGCAGCGTTTCTGAAAGAAGAACTAACCTTGTCTGACAGCCATCCGGTCAGAAATGAATAATATGTTTTCATGAATACAACAATCAGAACATTGTTTTTAACACACCTACCATTGAATCAACCATTTTAATGACACGAAATCCGTATATGATTATGAATTCAAACGAATGAAACGAGCACAAAACCTTTGCCTCTATTTTACACAGATGGATGATTCAATTTTGTGCGAGTTCCATGAGTTACCTTAATAAACAAACAATTTGAACGAATGAAGAACATTGATATTTATTGCATTAACACATCTTCCCAACATACGTATCCCCTGGGGACCACCCTGAAGGAAATTGCCGATGATCTGAAAATAAAACAGAAGTACAAAATCTGCGGGGCCATTGTAAACAACAAACTGGCCGAAATGTCCTTTGGTATTGTAAAACCCAAAACCATCCAATTCATTGACCTTTCGCATGTCGACGGACAGCGGATGATTGTCCGATCGCTGTTTTTTATTCTGTTTGCTGCAGCAAAGGAAGTCTTCCCCGAAGTCATCCTGAAGATCCAACACGGAATAGCCAACGGATATTATTGTGAACTGGAAAATCTCAACAGGAAAATTACCTCGGAAGATGCCTCCGTACTGAAGGCTAAAATGCAGGAATACATAAACCAGGACCTGCCTTTTATAAAAAAAGAAATGCCGACCGATGAAGTGATCCAGATTTATCAGAAGGAAAAACTGGAAGAAAAAGCCAAACTGATGGAACAAGTGGGCAGAATTTATACCAATATTTATCTGCTGAATGGTTTTGCCAATTACTACTACGGACATTTGCTCCCTTCAACCGGTTACGTAGGATTGTTCGACCTGTCTACCTATTTTGACGGTATTCTGTTACGGGTCCCGAAACTTGGAAAGCCCGATAAATTGTACAAATTTGTCAAACAAAACAAACTTTTTGAAATCTATCAGGAACACAAAGACTGGGCGGAAATTCTGAATGTATCCACAGTCGGAAACCTGAACGAATACACCATGAAAGGACAGAGTGGAACCATCCTGAAGATCTCGGAAGCGCTTCATGAAAAAAAAGTAGCCGAAATAGCCAATCGAATTACAGCAAAAACCGGAAAAATACGAATGGTTCTGGTAGCCGGTCCTTCCGCTTCAGGGAAAACCACATTCAGCAAAAGACTTTCCATTCAATTGGCGGTAAACGGATTGCACCCCTATCAGATTTCCCTGGATAATTATTTTGTCGACAGGGATAAAACACCGGTGGACAAAACCGGAGAATACGATTTTGAAACCCTGGAAGCCATCGATGTTCCTTTCTTCAATCACCAATTAAAGGAATTATTGGAAGGAAAAGAAGTGGAAATTCCGGAATTCAACTTCGCCCTGGGAAGACGAAACCCCAGCGGACAAAAAATCCGTTTACAAAAAAACGATATCCTGATCATTGAAGGAATCCATGGAATGAACCCCAGGCTCCTAAATGAACCAAACAACAAGGAGATCTATAAAGTATTCATCTCTGCACTCACCCAGATTTCCTTTGACGAACAAAACCATATTTCCACAGCCGATAACCGGCTGCTCCGGAGAATGGTCAGAGACAGCAAATACCGGAGTTATCCCGCTTCTGAAACCATCCGGCGTTGGCCGTCTGTGAAAAAAGGCGAAGAAAAAAATATTTTCCCCTACCAGGAAAATGCCGATATCATGTTCAACTCAGCCACCATTTATGAACTGGCCGTATTAAAAAAATATGCCGAACCCCTGCTGGAAGCTGTCAACGAAAACCAGCCGGAATACCGTGAAGCCATGAGAATGCTGAAATTCCTCTCCTATTTCAAACCCATTGAAGATGCAGAAATACCTCCCACTTCCATTTTGCGGGAGTTCCTGGGAGGAAGTAGTTTTGTTTATTAAGAGTGTTACCCCGTTGCCAACGCAGCGGTTTTTTTTCCAAACAGTTTTCCGGGTCTGATGGCTAACGGAAGGAATAATATCCCGACTTACCACGAAAATAGTCTGCTTCAAGAATTTTCTTTCTTGCGCTGACACCAATTTTTTTTTATCTTTTGGTAAAAAATGAAACAGGTACTGATTCGTATTTTAGCCACAACAATCTTTGCGATAGCCATGGCCTGGATGGAATCGGCCGTGGTTGTTTATTTACGGGAGATTTATGGCATTCACGATATCATCCGGGATCTTGTTTTGGAAGTAGATCCATACACGAAAGTTGAAATAGGCAGGGAGTTAGCCACCCTCATCATGTTGGCAGCCCTGGGATTTCTAACCGGTAAAAACAATCAGGAAAGAATGGGTTATGCATGCATTGCCTTCGGAATCTGGGACATTTTCTATTATGTCTGGCTTCATGTTTTTATTGATTGGCCGGCATCGTTGCTCGAATGGGATATTTTGTTTCTGGTTCCGCTCCCCTGGTGGGGACCGGTTCTTTCTCCGGTACTGATTGCTGCACTTATGATTGCAGGCGGGATCCTTGCTGTTGTTCGATCCGGACAGAACAGGAAGATCCGGCTTCGCCTGGTCGATTGGAGCATCCTGATCGTTGCGATTTCACTCGCCTTGTATGCGTTTATGAGCGATGCTATCGCTGCTTTATTCGATGAGGCAAAGAAGGTGGTTGCCGTACGCCCGACGGTATTTCCGTGGATCCCTTTTCTTTTCTCCCTGGCAGGAATGACCTATTTCATTTTCCGGTTGGGAAACAATAAAACGCCGGGAAACAGGCAGGCCTCGAAGGAATCCGTTTAAGGTCTTCGTTGGTCCGTAAAAAAAGAATGGATAATACCGGGAACCGGGGTTTCGGAGTAGTGGCCTGAACAGTTGATGATCTGGAAGAGTCAAAATGGCCCATGGAACCGCGTGTATCCAGGGTTCCTCCCCCACCGGCTGAAAGGGCTGAAAAAACCGGCACCGGTCAATGATTTAATCCTTCAGGGATTGATAATAAGCTATCAATTCATGGGCAGCTGCAAAAGAAGTTATTTCCGCAAGTTGTACTTTCCGCTCATATTCCCGTTGAAGCTTTTGTATTTCAGGATGGTTGTAAAACCGGTTTTTTATTTGTTCATTGATGGTTTCGATCATCCAGTATCGGGATTGGTTATTCCGGTTTTTCAAGAAATACCCGTTTTGCATCATTTGCTTCCGGTAGGCTTCAATCGTTTCCCAGATTTCTCTGAGGCCCTGATTTTTCAGCGCTGAGCAAGTAACTACCCGGGGTTCCCATTCCGACTCTTTTTTCGGGAACAGGTGCAATGCGTTCCGGAATTGATTTTTTGCCAGTTCGGCTTTATCCAGGTTATTTCCATCGGCTTTGTTAATGGCTATGGCATCGGCCATTTCCATGATACCCCGTTTGATTCCCTGCAATTCATCGCCGGCGCCGGCTAACATGAGCAGAAGAAAAAAATCCGTCATGGAATGCACGGCTGTTTCACTTTGACCGACCCCTACTGTTTCAATAAAAATCGTTGAGAATCCTGCTGCTTCGCACAAAACAATTGTTTCCCGGGTTTTTCGGGCGACACCTCCGAGGGATCCGGCCGATGGACTGGGCCGGATATACGCCAGGGGATCGCCAGCCAGTTCTTCCATTCGTGTTTTATCCCCAAGAATGCTCCCTTTGCTTCGTTGACTGCTGGGATCCACAGCCAGCACAGCCAGCTTTCTGTTCTGGGAGGTAATAACCTTGCCTAAGGATTCAATAAAGGTACTCTTCCCCACTCCGGGAACACCGGTAATTCCTACCCGAAATGAATTCCCTGCCCGGGGAAGACAGCGTTTTATAATCTCCTGAGCAACCTCCTGATGGGCCGGCTTAACACTTTCTACCAAAGTGACAGCTTTACTCAAAACCGGAATATTGCCTTCAAAGATCCCTTCCACATATTCATCAACAGAGAGGAGCTTACGCTTTTTGCCCAGAAATCTGTTCACAGACTCGTTGTTGACCGATTCAGGTTTTGAAATACCCCTTTTGACCGACAATCCTTTGTAGGCCGGATCATTTTCCACATGTTCCTGATTCTTCTTTTCCATAACCAGCCCGATAAGAACATTTTTTTTTAACTACCACGGAGCGAAACCATAGAAACAGCAAAGAAGGGTTGCATTCCAATCGATTTGTTCCGATCAAAAAGATCGAAGATGTAAATCCTTATTTCCCCACACACAGAAGATATTACAACGGTTGATCAATCCGTAACGGTTCCGCTTAAGGCACCGGAAGGCACGACGCACAGGAATGCAATGCCCTGGAGGCTGCAACCCCTTTCGTTAACTTTCCGTTTCCACATTCGAAGAGATCCGGAGAATGTTCGACGGACTTTTGGGGTCGTTGGTAATGATGGTTATGGTTTTGTTCTGACGGCCTCTTCTGCCCCTGGAATCAAATTCCACTTTCACCGGAACACTTTCCCCCGGGGGAATCACCTGCTTCGAGGGAGTAACAGCTGTGCAACCACAGGATGCACGGATGGTACGGATGATCAACTCCCTTTTCCCTTTGTTGGTTAACTGAAAGGAGTAATCCACTTTTTCCCCCTGACGTATGGTCCCAAAGTCATGATTGGTTGCATTAAATTCTGCCACCGGAGCATTGGCCAGTTCCTCCTGGGTAAGGGTGGAAAAATCCTCCACAATATTGGCACTGATTCCGATGGAATTCCGGTAGTCATCCGATCCATTCATGGTCAAGTAAATCCGATCCGTTTCATACCCAAATGTGTTTTTTGCCTGGGCATTGTATGTGACGGTCAGGATCGTTTTCCCCTGAGGAGGAACCTGGTTGGATGACAGTTTAACCTGTAAATGCTGCGGAACACGCTTGAAATCCACCGTAATGGGTTCATTGGTATCATTCACCAGTTCCATGGATCTTGTTTCCGTTTCATTGCTTTTAATGTTTGAAAACGATAACGTACTCAATTTAACCCTGAGATCCCCAATTTTTCGGGGGTAGAGTTCAGCCAACGATCGTTCACGGGGTTCCACTACACCCGATATTTCAAGCCGTACTACCGAAGTTTCCGCATTCGATTGCACGGTAATCGATTTTTGAAAACTGCCCGGTCTGTTTTTTGGATTGTAGCTTACCTTGATGGCTCCATTCTGCCCGGGGGCTATCGGCTCACGCGTCCATTCAGGAATTGTACATCCACAGGATGCCCGTACATCATTCAGAATCAACGGAATCTCCCCTTTGTTGGTAAATGCAAATGTCGTAGTTTGCATGCCAGCCTCCTCCTTAAAAGTTCCAAAATCATGCTTCAAGTGATCAAAAACAATTTTTGGCCTCACCTGTGCCATGGATATTCCTGAAATGAATACCAGAATCAAATATACCTGCAGAAAACGTTTCATACTTCCCGTTTTTTATTAAATATTTTCAATTTAAAAAATCTCGTAAACAAATTACAAGAGGTAAAAATAACGATTTTTTTCTTTGTTGAGAAAATATTTCCGTTATGAAACCTAAAACACCCAATAAGTAACACCTCGGGTGTATAATCCATAGAGATACCGCAATGCGTTTGCTTCGCTACCTATTTGCTTCCAATCCAAAGGATTGGAAAAGGGTTCCCCTCCCTTCCCTATTCACGGATGTGAACGCGAAAGAAAAATCAAGGCATCGGATTGAATCCCATTTCCTTCGAAAGAATGATACTTAATACCCGATAGTTTTGGAAGAATAAAAAAAAGGGCTATTTTTGCATTCCGAAATTCAGAACGATAACAGACCAGAAAATTCATACGGATGAAACGAACATTTCAACCATCGAACAGAAAAAGGAAAAACAAACATGGCTTCAGGGAAAGAATGTCTACCGCTAACGGAAGAAAAGTGATCAAAGCAAGACGTTCCAAAGGAAGAAAGAAACTGACGGTTTCGGACGAACCGAAACATAAGAGATAAATATTTATCAGACTGGTAGTCAGAAAGGTAGAGAATTATTTCTTTACCTTTCTGTGTTTATACAGATTGAAAGCAGAATCCGGCATATGAAAAAATACATTCCGGACATGGTCGCCCACTTGAAGGTCAATCCGGAGATACGTACCCTAAGCGAAAAGGTCCTTGAAGGGGAAAGAATTACTTCCGAAGAAGGACTAAAGCTATATACCTGCGATAATCTGGCCCTTCTGGGCATGCTGGCAACCGCTGTCAAGGAAAAAATTACCGGGGATTATGTATTTTTTAACCGGAATTTTCACATTGAGCCAACCAATATATGTATCAACCATTGCCGGTTTTGTTCTTTTCGCAGAAATCCCGGACAAAAAGGAGCCTGGGAATACAGCATCGAGGAGATGCTTGAAATCGTTAAAACGCATCGTACGGAAGGGGTTTCGGAAGTACATATTGTGGGGGGTGTTCATCCTGACCGGGACCTTTTTTTTTATGCCGGTCTGTTAAAAGCCATCCGGAAAAAGGCACCCCAACTGCACATTAAAGCATTTACAGCGGTTGAAATCGACCAGATGTGCCAACAAGCAGGAGTAGATTTTTCTCAGGGTCTTCAGATACTGAAAGCATCAGGCCTTGATTCGATGCCGGGAGGAGGCGCCGAGATATTCGATCCAACCCTACGCGCCAAAATATGCCCCGATAAAACCTCTTCGGCAACATGGCTAAAGATACACGAAGAAGCCCATAAAATGGGGATTCCATCCAATGCCACCCTATTATACGGCCTGAAGGAAACCTACGAACACCGAATCGACCACATGAACCGGTTGCGGAAACTTCAGGATCAGACCCAGGGGTTCCAGGCTTTCATTCCCCTGAAATTCAAAAAAGGAAACAACCGTTATTCACATACCCGGGAGACCTCGCTCATTGAAGATCTGAAGAACTATTCGGTAGCCCGTATTTTTCTTGACAACATAGCTCATCTGAAAGCCTACTGGCCCATGATCGGGAAACAGGCTGCCCGTATATCGCTTTCCTTTGGCGTTGACGATCTGGATGGAACCATCCAGGACACCACACGTATCTATTCCATGGCTGGCTCCGGAGAACAAAATCCCCATGCTTCCTCCCGGGAACTGATCCAAATGATCAAAGAGGAAAAACGACAACCTGTCTTAAGGGATTCCCTGTACCATACCCTGGAAACCTACTAATCCGGTTTCTGTAATTCTGAAGTTCCCGGTTTGAAAAGGAAAAACACATAAAAATGCCCGTCTAATACTAAATTTCACTTATTTTTGTTTTTATAGCATAGTGAATCAAAAACAATGAGTCTGATAAAATTTCTTGGGAGCCGTGTTTTTCTGTTGCAGATCATTGCTGCAGGGGCTGTGATTCTATTGCTGGTCACGGCAACGATGATCGGACTGAGAAGCTACACCCTTCATGGACAGAAATTTCCGGTGCCTGATCTGATTGGAATGACCGAAAAAGAGGTGTTGGAAAAGACCCGGGATATGCATCTCCGCTACCGGATTATCGATTCTGTCTATTTGCATTCCCAGGACCCTGGCACGGTAATCGACCAGGTTCCCGAGCCGGGTTTTCAGGTAAAGAAAGGAAGGACACTTCTTTTAACGATCAACGCAAGAGCCCCCGAGCAGGTCATACTACCCAGGTTACGGGATATATCGTTCCGACAGGCGCTCGTTCTCATGGAAAACCGGGGATTGCTTCCCGGAAACATCACCCATAAACCTTCCGAGTACAACGACCTGGTTCTAAGGGTCTTTCATGATTCTACAGAGATCTTTGGGGGAGAAATCCTGGCCAAAGGCTCCCGAATTGACCTGGAAATCGGAAAAGTTAGCGGTAACCATAAAACTGCCGTTCCGGATCTGATCGGCCTAACCCGGGAAGATGCCAGACTGATTCTTGCCGATGTCCTGTTGAATATGGGCGTAATCCTCTATGATGCTTCGGTTACCACTTCTGAAGATTCCCTGAATGCCCGGATATGGAGGCAACGTCCAAATCCCCGCTTGTCTCCCGATACCGAACTGGGTACCTCAGTAGATATATGGGTAACCACGGATGAAGAAAAAATCATGCAAGCCATTGAAAATTAAAAACCCTCTTCCAGGAGAAGGATTCTGAAAGCAAATCACAGAATTATGACAATCAATACGTTACGTTGTATGCCCTTTCGCCCGAAGTCCGAAGTGTTCTTTACTTCGATCTCCGATCTTCCGTCTTCCGTTTCCGGACTCCGGACTCCGGACTTTCAACCGATGACTCCATTCAACGACAAGCAAAACAAAAAATACATTACCACGCCCAAGGGACGTGGATCTCTATACTATATTAAATACCCTTTCTGTGATGCAGGAAAAAGATGTTCATGTTGAAAAAACGGATGATAAAAGAGAATGGGAACATTACCATTTGAAAGTAGATTTGGGACAATCGCTCCTGCGGATTGACAAGTACCTTTCCAATCGCCTTGAGAATGCCTCCCGGAGTAAGATTCAGGCTGCTGCCGAGGCAGGAAACATCCGGGTAAACACAATCCCGGTCAAGTCCAATTACAAAGTGAAACCCGGAGATGACATTCAGATCTTCCTGGATTTTCCGCCCCGGGAAACAGAAATACTCCCGGAAGAGATCCCCCTCTCTATTCTTTTTGAAGACGAGCACCTGGCGGTAATCGATAAACCGGCCGGACTCGTGGTACATCCCGGACACGGAAACTATACCGGCACTCTGGTCAACGCCCTCGCCCATTACTATCACGATCTGCCCATGTTTCACTCCAAGGACTCCAGACCGGGACTGGTCCATCGCATCGACAAAGATACATCGGGTTTGCTGGTGATCGCAAAAAACGAAAAAGCAAAAAACAAACTTGCATCCCAGTTCTACCGCAAAACAATCCAACGAAAATATCAGGCCCTGGTTTGGGGAATCCTCAAAGAAAAAACGGGAACCATAACCGGAAATATAGGACGCAATCCCTCGAACAGACAGATCTATAAAGTATTTCCCGAAGGAGAACATGGGAAAAATGCCACAACCCATTTTCAGATCATCGAGGAACTGGGCTACGTGACCCTCGTGGAATGCCAGCTTGAAACCGGCAGAACCCATCAAATCAGGGTACACATGAAATACCTCGGGCATCCTGTTTTTAATGATGCCAGTTACGGGGGAGACCAAATCCTCTGGGGAACAACATTCACCAAATACAACCAGTTTGTGCGAAACTGCTTTAAAATCATTCCCCGTCAGGCTTTGCATGCCAAAACATTGGGATTTACTCACCCGGCAACAGGTGAAAAAATGATCTTCGATTCGGAATTGCCGGAAGACATGAAAACCGTAATTGCAAAATGGAAAAATTATATTGCGCATCGATAAGAAAGTCGGTGTGGAGAGTGGAACGTACTCCTCTCCCCGCAAAAGGGGAAAATACAAGAGAAGAACCCTTTTGATACCCCTGGCTGGCCGTCAGGCAGGTCCCCTTAAAAAAGGGAAAATTGTGGGAACCACTACGGGTATGAGAAAAAAAACAATAAATTAGACGAATGAAGCCCAATATAGCTGTAGTAGCCGGAGGGAACTCCTCGGAAATCGTGATTTCCTCAAAAAGCGGGGAAAACATTTTCAATGCATTGGATACCCAAAAATTCACTCCATGGTTGGTTTGGATTGAAGGGAAAAACTGGATCGTTAAGCAAGGAGAGAAAACCATTGCCGGTATCGATAAATCCGATTTCAGCTTTCGCTTCCGGGGTGAAAAAATCCATTTTGATTATGCCTACATAACCATTCATGGAACCCCCGGCGAAGATGGCATTCTTCAGGGATATTTTGATTTGCTCCACATCCCTTACTCAACCAGCAATGTACATTCGTCATCCTTAACATTTAACAAATGGTATTGCAATCATTACCTGAAGAACTTTGCCATTCCCATAGCCCGGTCTGTAAAGATCAGGAAAGGCAATAAAATAGATCCCGGGAAGATCGTACAAACCCTGTCGTTGCCGGTGTTTGTCAAGCCCAATGCCGGGGGCTCCAGTTTCGGAATCTCCAAAGTGGCCTCAGAGGAATGCATGGAACCTGCGATTCTGAAAGCTTTTGAAGAAAGCCAGGAAGTGATCATTGAAGAATTCATTGAAGGCACGGAATTTACCTGTGGATTGGTAAAACTCCGGAACAAAGAATACATCTTCCCGGTTACTGAAGTACTGCCGAAAAATGAATTTTTTGATTTCGAAGCAAAATATACGGTAGGAGCCACGGACGAAATTACACCGGCCAGGCTGCCAGAAAAGCAGTCGAAAAAATGCCAGGAACTGAGTTCCAATATTTATGATCTCTGCAACTGCTCGGGAATTGTCAGAGTCGATTATATCCTCCATGGTGAAGATTTCTATTTCCTGGAAATAAACACCACACCGGGCATGACGGAAACCAGTTTTATCCCTCAGCAAATAAAAGCCATGGGAGGATCCCTTACAGAAATATTGTCGGAGATCATTGAAGACGGACTTGTCAGAACTAATTAACATTTGTGGATAAACCGGGTTGACAATTATTGTAAACCTTCTCATTTTTGTACTATTGTATTTTGGATTTTGTTCAGACATTTATGCCGTAAAAATCCCCTCCGGGAGAAACAGAAAAAAACAAGCAAATGGCAGGAAATAAAAAAACCAGCCCGACCAGGATTTCGTTTGAAGAACTAAACGCGCAATATGGGAAATTACCGCCCCAGGCTTTGGAAGTGGAAGAAGCGGTTTTGGGAGCGCTTATGCTGGAAAGAGATGCCTATGTCACCGTAGCCGATATCATTGATACGGCCAGCTTTTACAAAGAAGAAAACCAGAAAATTTTTGAGGCGATCAAACATCTGTCTACCCATGAGAAACCCGTGGATCTTCTGATGGTCACCCAGGAGTTAAAAAACCGGAAACAGCTGGATGAAATAGGAGGTGCGGCTTACATAACCCAGCTTACCCGGCGGGTTGCCTCAGCGGCCCACATAGAATTTCACTCCCGGATTATTGCCCAGAAATACATTCAACGGGAACTCATTCGCATTGCTTCGGAAATCCAGGCGAAATCGTACGATGAAACCATGGATGTGGATGATCTTATCGACTTTTCGGAGACGGCTCTTTTCAAGGTGGCTGAAGGCAATATTAAAAAGGAAACCCGTCCCATCCGGCCAATTTTAAAAGAAGCCATAGACCAGATTGAAATGGCACGACACCGCAAAGACGGATTGAGCGGTGTTCCTTCGGGATTCACCGGCCTGGACAGGATCACTTCGGGATGGCAAAAAACCGACCTTATCATTATTGCCGGGAGGCCTTCGATGGGGAAAACAGCCCTTGTATTATCCATGGCCCGGAATATGGCTGTTGAACACAACCGACCGGTAGCGATCTTCTCCCTTGAAATGTCATCGATACAGCTGATTAACCGACTCATTGCTTCCGAAACCGAACTGCCTCCCCAAAAAATCAAAAACGGACGCCTCGAAGATTGGGAATGGGAACATTTGCACCGAAAAATAAGCCAGCTTGACCAGGCTCCGCTTTTCATTGATGATACCCCTGCCCTTTCCATTTTTGAACTCCGGGCTAAATGCCGCAGACTGAAAATGCAACACGATGTTCAGGTAATTATTGTCGACTACCTGCAGCTTATGACCGCAGGGGTCGATATCAGAGCAAGCCGTGAACAGGAAGTCAGCACCATCTCCCGCTCTTTGAAAGCAATAGCCAAAGAACTGGATGTACCCATCATTGCCCTGTCTCAATTGAACCGCTCGGTGGAATCACGCGAAGGGAAAAGACCCCAACTGTCTGATCTCCGTGAATCGGGAGCCATCGAACAGGATGCCGATATCGTTACTTTCATTCATCGTCCCGAATACTACAAAATTACCGAAGATGAATCGGGAAATTCGCTGATCGGAGTGGCCGAACTGATCATAGCCAAACACCGCAATGGAACTACCGGAGAAGTCTTTCTTTCCTTCCGAAAAAGCCTGGCAAAATTTACCGATATGGATACAACCATATCCGACGATGTGGAACAAACGTTTAGTTCCAAAATGAATGACGATGAAACCATCCATGCCGGTCTGTCCGAAAATGAAAACATGGACAGCCGGAATAGTAACTCCTCTGTTGCACCTTTCTAGAAAGATCCAGGAACGGAAAGTTTCATCAGGCAACTCAGAAGATGAACAGAAGAACACAGAAAAAAAGATTACATTGTGAAACACGGTGAAGAACACTGTGATACCCTGTGTAAAAAAAATGAAAACCAATGAAACACAAAATCATAGTCCTTCTTTTATGCATTTTCTCTTTTTTCTCCTCACGGGGTGTTCAGTTATTGGTCCCCATGGATGAAAACCAGAAGAACCACCTGAAGTCTTACGGCATTACCTACTGGGTGCTGGAGCAGGGAATGGAAGTGAAGTGGTTGTTGAACTACCGGGGGGGAAGTTTTCTGATGCAGCACAGTCCGGTCGTTGAGAATGAATGCGTTATCCGGGGGATCTCTTTCGAGGTTCTTTCAGACGCCCAGACATCGGCCCTGTTGCAAACCATTGCCCAACCGGACCAAAACCAGGATGCAGTCAGCATGAACAAAGCCCCCAAAATAGCGGTCTACTCCCCCCCCAACAAGCAACCCTGGGATGATGCCGTTACCCTGGTTCTTACCTACGCAGAAATTCCCTACGATATCCTCTACGATGAAGAGATCCTGGCAGGAGAATTACCCGAATACGACTGGCTCCATCTTCACCATGAAGATTTTACCGGCCAATATGGAAAATTCTGGAGGACCTACCAGGCGGCTCCCTGGTACCAGCAGGATGTAAAAATCAATACCGACCTGGCTCAGAAGCTGGGATTCCTGAAGGTATCCGAAATGAAATATGTCATTTGCCGTGAAATAAAAAACTATGTTTTGAACGGAGGATTTCTGTTTGCCATGTGTGCCGCTACCGACACCTATGACATTGCGCTGGCTGCAGAAAATGTGGATATCTGCGCTCCGATGTTCGACGGGGATCCTGCCGATCCCGACATGAACGAAAAACTGGATTACGAACAAACATTTGCCTTTACCGGTTTTACCCTGGTTGAAAGTCCCTATGAATACGAATTCTCCAATATTGACGTTACACAGACCCGGAAGGTTGGCCAGGAGAGTGATTTTTTTACCCTGTTTGAATTTTCCGCCAAATGGGATCCCATCCCTACCATGTTGTGTCAGAATCACACCCGGATCATTCGGGGATTCATGGGACAAACAACGGCCTTCAACAAAAACCTGATTAAATCCAATGTATTGATCATGGGGGAAAATGAGGCGGCCCATGAAGCCCGGTATATCCATGGCGAACGGGGCAAAGGGTTTTTTACCTTTTACGGAGGTCACGACCCGGAAGATTACCGTCACCTGGTTGGTGATCCCCCCACCGATTTGAATTTATACCCCAATTCCCCCGGCTACCGGTTAATTCTGAACAATGTCCTGTTTCCGGCAGCCAAAAAGAAAAAAAGAAAAACCTGATCGCATCCACGAACTTTTAGTGGATGGCTGCATTCAGGTATTTTGTGAATTGAATCATATCCTCCAGCTCATCGGTTTTGATTCTGTTTTTCTTAAGAAAGGCCTGCACGGTTTCATTCATGGATTCGGCAAACTTTTTAACTTCCCGGTTGTTTCTGACGGGAACCAGTCCGGTTTGTGTGTGATACAGGAAATATTCCCCCTTCTGGGGGACAAATTGAGCCGGAGTAGCATCCCTGTAGGGCCTGGCCGGTTCCGGATTTTTCAGGATCGTACGGTGTTTCATGAGCAATGAGTAGTCTCCTCCTGTGATAAGCTGATAATAGTTTCCCTTCGCGGGATCCTTTTCATCCGGAAAATAAAGAAAGGTATCTTTCTCCACGGCGATGGTTTCTATTGTTTCCGGATGAGCAATGGCATACACTGTTCCCTCATCGGTACGGAATTCCATTTGTCCTGCATAGGCGTCATAGCGCAGGGGCCCCTGATAACGATTCCCGTCTTTCATCTGAACAACCCCGGAAATAAAATCTTCAGAAAGATAGGGAGACCCTTGTACATCCCGGTAATGTTCCGGTTGACCGATCGTCAGTTTTTCCATTTTGTAATCATCAATAAATGCATGAATGATCTTCCGGTAGTTCTGTTGTCCGGAGCCATGCATCGACGCAAAACATAATAACAATCCCAATGGTAAGCTAAATAAGATTTTCATGTTTATGGTATTAGAAGTTTCTGATAAATGTACGACAATGTTCCGGAACAAAGATTATACCACACTATTCTTTTGACAGCAAATCGTATACTCTCTTGAATATCCGGCAAGCTGTCGCGGCTCAGTAAAAATCAGAAACCCTGGCTACATCATGTAACCAGGGTCTCTTTTTTTGTTGGGTTTATGCGATTAGTTTACACCGGAACGTGTATCCCACCACATTTGTTTTCCCCAGAAATCATCATTGACCTCATTGGCAAATGGGGTACAATTGGCTCCATTCAGGGTAAGTTCGTTTTGTGGATACGGATACCTGAACGGGGGACTGTTGTGGCCGGTATAGGCAGAACCGGGAGCCACATAATGGGTAGTAGGCACACCGGTACGGCGGTACAGCGACCAGGCTTCCATTCCCTGTTTGAAGAGGGCGATCCATTCCTGCCAGTAAATCTGTTCCAGGGTTCCGTCAAAAGCTGCGGCACCTGCCAGGTAAGCATCTATATCCACCTGAGCAATTCCGTTTTCTTCGAGGGAAGCGGTTACTGCTTTGGTATAAGCTTCCTCAGCTGTCATGCCCACATTGTATCCCTTGAGGGCTGCTTCAGCCACATGGAACATGGTTTCTGCATAGCGCATGTAGGGTGCGAATCCCTTGGGATCATACCGAAACCGATCGCCGATACGCGAAACCGTTGCCAGGTTGGGCTGGGCGGTTGCTCCAATGGTAAATCCGCGGTATTCACCGTCGTCGGCAGCTGGTTTTGCATAGACAGCCAAACGGGGATCGTTGCGCTCTTTCATGGCATTGATCAGAATATCGCTCATGCCGTGGTCATCACGGGTTTTTGAATCCTCGTACCAGGGTTCTTCATAGGGATTGGCCCCCGGATACCAGAAAAAGGCATTGTCAGCATTGCTTTCCATAATCGGGTTCTGGTTCAGATTGCCCATAATGGATTCAACGGTGCTCTTAGCCAGGCCTGCATCCACACCTGAAATGCGCATCGCAAGACGCAACCGCAGTGAATTGGCAAATTTGCGCCATTTCATGACATCACCATTAAATAGTACATCCCCTTCTCCGAGGTTATCAATTCCGGAAGCCATTAAGGTATTTGCTTCTTCCAAAGTATCCAGCAACGCAGGGTATATATCTTCCTGTTTGTCATAGCCAGGGAGAAGCACACCATCAGCCATCTTAAGGGCATCAGTAAAAGGAACATCCCTCCAGGTATCCGTTGCAATCTGGAAAATATAGGCTTCCATCACTTTGGCAACTCCCAGGAGATTGTTGGCTTCCTCAGCCAGTGCTTTTTTCTTGATTTCTTTTACATTGTTCAGTTGAATATAGGTGTAATACCATTTGCTTTCAACCACCCCCGGACGGAAATTGTAGCGGGCTTCATCAATGTATTGAATCTTTGCAAGGTGCCCCCCGTATGTTTCAGGTTCGTTCATGTTGTTCCAGGCATCGTAAAAAGTATCGGAATGATACCGTAAAAGAAAAGCCAGAACGTTTGTTGCAGGTGCATCTTTGGCACGATCGGGATCCGTATTGATCTCACCAAACTCATCTGTACAACCTACCATCAGAAAGATTGTAAGAAAAGTAAATGCGAATAGTTTTCCAATATATCTTTTCATAATCATTCAATATTAATCGTTAAAATGTAAGATTTAATTTAATCCCAAAACTACGGTATGGCGGGAAAGAGGTTGATTCCAATCCAACGCTTCCGTTTCCGCTTCCCGTGGTGTTTTCCGGATCAAGCCCTGAAATATTGGATTTATGACGCCACAAAATGGCCAGGTTGTTTCCAACCAATCCAACAGAACCTCCCTTAACAAAACCTGTTGTACCAAACAGGTTTTTGGGCAATGTATAGGTTACATGGGCTTCGCGCAATTTTCCGTATGAACCATCGTAGACGGATAATTCACGGTTGCTGTAGAACGATTCAAAGAATCCCTGAGCGGATGTTGTAATATCATTTTCAGCAAATTCTGAATTTTGAATGTCGTCTGCATTTTCTGTGACTACTTTCACAAAGGTTTCGTCTTCCATGTAATTCTGGCCTAAAACGATACCGTTTTCACGGTGGTCATCCAGTGCAGTAAACTCAAGCATACCCGAATAAGCACCGAACATCTGAGATACACTGAAGATATCGCCCCCTTGACGGATGTCAATCAGGAATCCGAAGCTCAGGTTTTTATAGGAAAATTCATTCCGGATGCCGCCAATCCAATCGGTATTAACATCGCCCAGCTTTATGTTTGATTCCAACATGGGGCGTCCGTTGGAACCTACAATAATCGCATCATCCGATTCCCTACGAAGCATTCCTGTTCCGTAAATAACCCCCCAGGGTTCTCCCGGGCGGGCCTGCACATAAGTACCCCACTGGCTCCCCAGGTTGTACGATTCAAGCTCATCCCCGGTAACGGGATCGGTATAAAGTTCTACGATTTCGCTCTTGTCTTTTGCCCAGTTCAAAATGATATCCCAGTTGAATCCATTGTTGGATTTTAGGATGGAACCTCTCAGTTGCACTTCAACTCCTTTGTTGTTGATTTCACCGGCGTTAACCAGCGTGGTATTGTAGCCGGTAGCTTTGGAAATAGCCACACTCATGATCTGGTTGGTCGTTGTTTTGTCGTAGAGCGCAACATCCAGTCCCAGCCTGTTGTTCAGGAAATTGGCTTCCAAACCGAATTCCGTTGTTACCACCTCTTCGGGTTGAAGAGCTGCCGGCGGGAATTCTGTGGATTGGTTATACTGAGTTACCCCATTAATGGTATAAGTTCCTGCAGAAAAATAGGGATCGGTACGGTAAGCGCCGGTGGCGGATCCAACTTTCGACCAGCCTCCCCGAAGTTTCAAATATGAGAAAATGTCCGATTCAAAATCAAAGGCATCGAACGGCAATACACTTAAACTGAAAGCCGGATAGAAAAAGGCATCGGCAATGGTCGATGACCAGTCGTTGCGAACACTGGCATCAAGGAATATCCAGTTATCATACCCAATGGACCCGGATCCATAAACGCTGTTGCTCCGGATCCAGGTGTGATCCATGGAATTTACGGCGCTACCTTTGGCATTGGAAACGGTAAATAAATCCGGAACCGTTAAGGCATTGGCCCCAATGGTGGAAGCTTCCCAGCGTAAATTCCGGTAGTTGGCCCCGGCAAGAAGATTTACAGAAATATCCCCGAAAGTCTTTTCAAAATAGGCAATGAGATCGGCATTCAGCTCGGTATTTTTCTGCTGATTGAGACGGAACCACCCTCCTTCAAAAGATGCGGTGGATGCATCCAACAGGGTTTCATTCGATCCGTACGTGAGAATGGGTCGGGTCTTGGTGTTATAAAAATCAAATCCCAGACGACCTTCCACTTTCAGGAAATCCGTAGGTTCAATGAACAAAGAAGTTTTTCCAAATATCCGGTCCCGCTGATAGGAATTGGTATTTTTATTCATACTCCAGTAGGGGTTGTTGTGGTAGTTGCTATTCCAGTTGTACGGCATTCCGGTGGGCAGTTTTTCCTGCCAGTGTTCTTTCAGGGCTTGCATATCCACCTGACGGCCAAACCACTGGCCAAATGACTGCATCGGGTTACTGGCGTTGTATTCCGTTACCGGAAGGTTATCGCTTTCGGTGCGGGTATAATTCATAGAAAGGTCAATTTCGATAAGTTGACTCATTCGCATATACGAATTAACCGCTGCAGAGTAACGGGCCAGGTCGGTATTTGGAAGAACCCCCAATTGATCCCGGACACCAAAAGACAACCGCGTACGTGAATTGTCGGTAACCGAAGTTACGGCAATATTGTGGTTGGTGGTATGTCCCAACTCATAGAAATTCTTCACATTATCCGGGTGTGAAACCCAGTCGGTGGGGGTTCGTGTTCCATCGGCTGCAACCGGGCTGGTAAACTGAGGAAGTTTAAGACCGATATCAAGCCTTGGACCCCAGCTTTCGTCCATCCCATCATTCACGCCATTTCCAAGTCCATCGAGGTAGGAAAAACCAATCCCCGGATGATAATCCCCCTGGGCATATTCCTGATAGGTCCCATCAATGCCCCAGGCATCGCTGTAATGTTTCCAGTAGTATTCACTTCCAAGATAGCCTTGCCCGTATTTGTTCTGCCATCTCTGGATTGAATGGACCTGGTCAAAGTTAAAGTTTCCGTTGTAATCCACCGTAACTCCTTTGGCTTTTCCGGAGCCTGATTTGGTTGAAATCAGGATCACGCCATGACCGGCCCGCATACCATACAAAGCAGCTGCAGCTCCCCCTTTCAGGACAGATATAGACTCAATATCCTGTGGGTTGATATCGTACAGCCCGCTTCCATAGTCCACATCGTTTTGATTTTTGGTATCATTTGAAACCGGGATACCATCTACTACGATCAGCGGTTGGTTGTCGCCAAAGGAACTGTTCCCCCGGATGACAATTCGCGAGGAAGCACCAATCTGGCCTCCGATCTGGTTGATCTGTACACCGGCTACTTTTCCGGCCAAGGAAGAAATAACATTCGGTGCAGCAGCTTTTACCAGTTCATCGCTTTTTACATCCTGCACGGCATACCCCAGCGATTTTTTCTCACGGCTGATGCCGAGTGCAGTGACAACCACTTCATCAATACCCAAAACATCCGGTTCCAGAGCCACATTGTAGGTCGTGGTTGAACCCAGCTCAATCTCCCGGGTCTTCATACCCACAAAACTAACTACCAGCGTTCTGGCATCCTCCGGAACCTGCAATGCAAATTCTCCATCCATGTCGGTAACCGTTCCAAGGGTTGTCCCTTTGACAGCCACTGAAACACCGGGAATTGGCACATCGTCTTCCGACGAGGTAACCGTTCCGGTAATCTGCCTCGTCTGACCCAGTGCAACAAAGATCCCCATGAATAGAAAAAGCGATAAGAATAACGTAATCTTTTTCATAGAAATAATTTTAAATTATAAAATAGCATAAAAATTAAAGTTCCATTTTTTTTACTTTATTGTTTAAAATTTCAATTAAAGAAAGACAAATTTATAAAAAAATATGAGTTATAAAATAATTATGGAAGTTAAAAAACTGCATATATAAACCGATTGTAACATAAAAAATACATCAGAAGAACTGTAACCATGGATTGATCTGTTAAAGAATTCAGTTGAGGGCATTATCAGGCCTATCCATTACAGAACCTCTTTCAATTGGTTCAATGCGTCGATCCGGAAGGTTTTTGTTTTATACTGAACCACCAAATTGCGTTCTTCCGGATTAAAGGTCAGCCCTCCGTTTCTGACATAATGAACCTGGTCTATGCCGGCTTTCATGGCTCCTACGATATCGACCTCCCAGGAGTCGCCGACCATCAGGCTGTGGCTTTTCTTTGCATTGGTGGATTTCAGTGCATACTCGAAAATGGTTTCATCCGGTTTAGGAGCTTTAAGGGTTTCAGAAACAATGACCTTTCCAAAATATTCTGAAAGCTTTGATTTCTCCAGTTTTTTAAGCTGTACTTCTTTGAAGCCGTTGGTAATCATGTGAAGGGAATAATGTTTCGAACGGAGGTAATCGAGCAGATCCCGGGCTCCTTCGATAAGAATGGTGTGTTCCGGCATATCGTTGAGGTAGGTTTCATTAAATTCCAGGGGATCCACATGACTGACGTTGCTATCGAGGAAGGTTAATTCAAATCGTTTGCGGATCAATTCCTGTTTGGAAATTTCCTTGTTCCTGTACTTTTCCCACATCCGGGCGTTGTTGCTAGCATACGAACCATAAAAAGCAGAAAAGCCGGTCCCGGAATCACCGATCTTCCAGGTTTTATACGCGGTGAATAAGGCTCTCCTGGAATTTTTATCGAAATCCCACAGGGTATTGTCAAGGTCGAAGAACAGGGTTTGATATTTTTTCATGCCCGTACCTGGTTTTTCCATCATGGCGCGAAGATATAAAAAAAGCCGGGGAACAAGTCCGCCGGCTTTTTTTACTTTGCTTTGATTACGCTATTTTAATCCATCTGAATGGACACAGTAAAAAAGGTGATTCCATCGAAATATCCCGGACCGTAGGTAGCTCCCAGTCCGTCGCTATCCCCTTCGTAATAGATATCGTATTCAATGATCATGGCAGGAGTCGCCCCGCAATTGTCCCAGGTTCCGGATCCCTCAATTTCATAGCGATACGGGGCACCATCCCATTCCGTTGTATAAATATACTGTCTTGGGATTTTGAGTGTTCCATCCTCGTTCACGGTCATCTTGAATGAACCCCCTTCGAGGATCTTTTCTCCCCACCAATCCTGAATAAAGTCTTCGCTCACCCCGGATACTTCGAGGTCCGATCCGCTTACTACGGTTGTTATATCAGCCGGATAACCGTCTGTACCGGTACCGGTCCAGTGACCTGCGAGGTCGGCCACACCGTTAACCAGGGGACAATATTTCTGCACGGTGACTTCCTTACTTACGGGTTCCGATGTAACTCCACCCATAGTGGTCTCGGTTACAATGACGGTGGCCGTACCATCATCCGGGAATTCGTTGAACCGGAAGGTAGCCACCCGTGTATCTTCGCTAACACTTTCAACCGTAGCATTTTCTGCACTCCAGTTCCAGGTAGATCCACCGCGATCATAATTCACCGTAAACACCCCTGTAAAGGTTTGTATCACCAATGAGGGACCGGTCATGCCTAACACTTTGGGTTGAATTTTATTGTAATCGTAAGCCTCCTGTGCTGCTTCGATCGGAGGAGTTTCACATGAATTGAACAAGGAAACCACCAACCCCAATACTATGGTATAAAATACTTTATTTCTCATTTGTTCTCGTTTTTTAGGTTTATTAATTTGATGGAGGAGAGGTAAGTCCATCCCGTCCGGTCCAGCTTCCGTTCGATACATTTTCACCATCCGGTTCGGTTCCGCCGATGGTATAAATGGGTGCCTGGATAATTTCAAGTTCCGTCATGGGAACCGGGTAATGGAGGATGGTTCCCCGCTGCAGCATATCCCTTCTTCTCATGTCGAAGAAACCAATACCCATACCACTGTCCATCAGGTCTACATCTCTTTCGTAGAATATGGTCCAGAGCACATCGGGTGCGCTGGTTGCCGTTACATCGGGCAATTGACCTCTCAGTTTACGTGATCCGTTCGGGTCATTCAGTATGGATACGGCGCCGGCCACATTTCCTGTACGCACCATCGCTTCTGCTTTCAGCATTTCATTTTCCCAAACCAGCATCGAAGATTTGGGCTTGCTTCCATACCAGACGCTGGTAAACACATCATCGTACCGCTTATAGCGGTAATGTGACCAGTGGTAGTATCCTCTATCGGCCGAGAACGCATTTTCAGGCAGGTAGCCAAAATCAGAGAGCAGTCTTGCATCATCCGATTCTGCCTGGCCGGGATCTTGTCCGTCCGCTGTGGTCCAAGAACCACTTGCGTCCATGGGCCAGCGGCTCGGATAATCGGGATCCATCAAATTGATGATCCGGTGGTCCACACGACCCCATCCGGGATAGCGCTGGTACACCAGGTACATATCATAGAAATCATAGTTATCACCTAATTCAGGCTTCAGGGGTTTCTGAATGCCGTTGCTGGCATAACTCAGTACTTTATTCCAGTCAATCCCTTCGTTGTGTGCTTTGTTTCGTGAGCTGTAAGTCAGGATGCGGGCTGCATAGGTACTGGCCAACTGCGATAACTCGGCATTGGTATAGGATTCACCGCCCAGCCATTTGGCAGGTATTTCAAATGAATTGCCATTGGCAATGCTGATTGCCTGGTCGAGCAATTCCAGGGATCCGTCGATCAAGGTTTGCCAGGGTGTGAGTTCCAGGGTTTCCAGGTCGGTATCCCATTTAATCAGGTTCCCCTGGTCATACGTCAGCCCCAGATAGCCATGAGCCACCCCGCTGACAAAGTAGGACCATGCCCGAACCATTTCGGTATCGGCACCCCCTTCACCCATCTGAATTCCTTTTTCCTCAATGGCTCGCAACACATCGTTTACTGCCGAAATGGAAGCATAGCTGTCTTCCCAGAAAACCCGAATGATCGGGAAATAGGCATACGTAAGGCTATTCACCATCCGGGTATCGGTGCGCGGTTCATGGGAAAGATCATTCATCGCGGCATTTCCCCAGGAACAAGTTCCCTGGTCAGCCATGACAACCATCGACAAGGCAGGCCCGTCGTATTCCTGCATGGCATTGTGCAAGGTACGGAATGCTCCACCGGCCAGACTTGTTAAATCATCCGGATTGGCCAGGGCTTTCGATGAATCAGGCTCGTTTAAATTTTCTACCACCAGGTCGGCACACCCGAAAGTGAGCAACCCCATCGTTAAGATTAAGGCAAAAGCCAGTTTATTCAATTTTGTTTTCATATTGTTCATTTTTTACCATTAAAATTTAAACTCGATGGATCCGGTTAATGTCCTGAAATTCGGATAGGCAAATTCATCCCAGGCCTGTATGGTGTTGTCTCCATCTCCTTCTGTACTACCCACCTCCGGATCGTAACCGGAATAGTTGGTGAAGGTATATAGGTTACGCCCCATCACTCCGATCTTAAACTCTTTGATAAATCCACCCAATACTTTGTTAAGTAAATTTCCACTTACATTGTAATAGAGCGAAAGCTCCCTTATTTTAAGGTAGGTTCCATCTTCCACAAAATGATTATTATAGGTATTTACGTTGTAAAGCGCTTTGTAATAATCATACGTTTTTTTATGGTTTTCCGGTTTTCCGTACTGGTCCATCGCTTCTGCACGGTTATCGCGGTACATCCACTGGTTGGTCAGGCTGTAGATATCTCCTCCCTGTTTCCAGTCGAGAAGCAGGTAAAGGTTGATGCCTTTCCAGGTAATGGTATTGGCTATTCCCATGTGGAAATCGGGGTTTCCATCGCCCACTTGTACGGTCTCAGGCACTCCGTTTTCATCGAGTTTTTTCACGGGCACTTCCTTGTAAGTCCCTTCGGTGCCCATAGGAATAATGTAGCCATCGCTGTTCTGGGTAAAGTCATCAATGGTTTTTCCGGCATAGGTGGTCTCTCCCAGCAAGGCCAGCTGTTCTTTCATTTCATCCATTGAGCGAAGGAAATATTCACCGAACATTGCGCCGAAGATGGCCCCTTCCTCGATATAGAAAGCGCCCGGGTCACCGGCATTGCCTCTGGCACCTGTCGTAAAGGGAGCTACATCCAGCTGGGTGATCTCCTGGCGTACCCGGTCAAAGGTCAGGTTCATTTTCCACACCAGATCCCGCTGTTCAATAATCCGTGCACCCAATGTTGCTTCAAACACGGTTGAGGTTAGAGTCCCCATATTCTGCCATTGGGTTTTATACCCCTGGGAAGCAGGAAGCGGAACCGGCCAGTGCTGATCCTTGGCATCGGTTTTGGAATAGACAAATTCAAATTCAAATTTTTTCAGAAACTCCATATTCAAACCGATTTCCTGTTCAATAATTTTTGAAGGCTTTAAATTTTTGTTCCCGAGCTGATTTTTCACCGGAGTACCCCCGGAGATATTGAAGGTTTCATACTGAGCAGTCCAGGGCGGACGGTTTCCTGCAGTACCGTATGCAGCACGGATCTTTAGCTCATCGATCCCGTTGATCGGGAAATCTTCGGTAATACGATACGCACCGGATGCCCTGAAATAGGGATTCCACCGTTCGTTTTCACCAAACTGGCTGGCTCCGTCGTAACGATACAGAAAGGATCCGATATATTTTGATTTATAATCCAAATCCAGGATCCCGAAAATATTCTCTGCCCGGATATCTCCTTCGCTGGAATAATTCCCGGCAGTTGCCTGGTCCATTACATTAAACTGGGGAATCCCATCTACCGAAAAAGTATATCCGTAGGTTCCAAACGATTCCCAGTGATTGTCTTCATAGAGGTAGCTCACTTTGGCTTTGGTGGTCCAGTCGCCAAATTGTTTGTTGAAATTGGCCGTTAATTGAAACACCTGAGCCATCTGCTGAGAGGCACTTTTGCTCAGATACCCGTTCGTACCTCCTGTTTCATACGTATCCAGGGTCAAATACCCTTTGGGTTGCATATGGTGACCGTAGTTGTCCTGTTTTTCAAAACTGTATTGTCCTTCCAGTGAGAGCCAGCTCAGTGGATTATAGGTAAATCCGTAACTACTCAGGATACGGTTGCGGTCGCTGGTATTGTCAATATTGGCAATTGGATAGAGCGGATTGATGGTTGTTCCGAACTGGTCGACCCGTAAGCGGTAATCCGTACCATCCGGGTTCTTGCCATGTAAATCCATGTCTGGTTGCAACTGCATCAGTGAGAAAAAGTCGATGCTGCTGTTATCGGTATTGGCTTTGATGATCAGGTTGCTTGACGTAAAGGAGAATTTTTCAGAAAACCTGTGGTCTACATTGAGCCTGAAGTTTCTCCGTTTATACCCACTGACACCAAAGATAATCCCTTCCTGATGCGAGTTTTCAAATGAAACCATAAAACGGGTTCGATTCATATTGGAGGCTACTGAAACGTAATTGGTATAAAAATTCCCTCCTGAATAGAAGTCATTCAGATGGTCATACACCACTCCGAACGGATTATCCATATAATGGTCATCTGCTCCTAAACGTCCTCCGGAAAGCAGGGTTCCGATGAGAGCCGGATCGGTATCGGTATCCGGATTGTCGCCGTACATTACTACTCCCAGGTATTTGGTATACCGGTTTTCCGAGGTCCAGTCATCGGCCAGTTTGTAGAAGTGGTGGGTGGATACCGGGAACTCATTGGCGAGACCGGATTGTCCATATTCATTTCGTACAGTAACAATGGTTTGTCCGGCAGCAAGTCCTTCCCCTCTTTTGGTCGTAATCACGATAACGCCGTTGCCTGCACGGGAACCGTACAGCGCAGAAGCAGCTGCTCCTTTGACCACTTCCATGGAAGCAATATCATCCACATTGACATCCTGAAGGGTTCCTTCCAGCATCACTCCGTCGATAATGATCAAAGGTCCCTGACCACCACGTATAGCCGTTGCTCCTCGTAAACGGATGGAAGCAGCAGATCCCGGATTACCGTTTGCTTTGACAATGGTAACCCCGGAAACTTTCCCCTGCAGGGCACCGGCAGCCGAAGAAGCCGGAACCTGTTTCAGTTCCTCCTCACCTACTTTTCCTACGGAGATGGATAGTTTTTTCCGCGGTGTTCCGGATGCAACACCCGCAACCACCACCTCATCCAGTCCGAAAATGTCGGGAACCAAAACAATGTCAAACGTTGTCTGAGATCCGATCGGAACTTCCTGGGTTCTCATCCCAACAAACGACACCATCAATGTCTGGGTCTCCTCCGGAATAACCAGGGAAAATGCTCCATCCACATCGGTTACCGTTCCCAATGTTGTCCCAACAACAACCACAGAAGCTCCCGGAATCGACGTCCCGTCTTCGGAACTGGTCACTTTGCCCGAGATCTCCCTGGTTTGTGCATAAAGCAATTGCCCTCCTATAAAAAAGCCAATTGCAATCAATAGCATGATTCTTTTCATAGAAATAGTTTTAAGTTAGAAAATTAAACAGTATCAATTAGTTAACTATCTTATCCTTTACGAGATGCCCAAAATCTCTTTTTATTAACCCTTAATTATTAGCTAAAAATGTTAAAAAATATTAACATTTACAAATCGACTGAAAAAAAAATAACCACCGGCATTCAAAATAGCAAAAAAACAATCGAATTGTGCATGCTTCTGAAAAAACGGCCCTCTTTTTTCGTTCGGTTAGGAAAACCATTTCAATAACTTGTTGAATATACATTACCGGCAAAATCATTCATGCAAACCAAGGGAATAATGCATGAAAAGGAATGGTTTAATGATTCGATAAACACATTGGCCAGAAAAGCGTTTCCTCTTTTGTTAAAGTGAATTGCATCCAAAGAGAATATACTGTTTAAGCCAAGGGTTCCTTCTATGGGAATTCCATCGGCATAATAAACGGTATCATTTTTTACCTGGTGCCAGCCATCGAATTTTGCTGTTTCTGCTATTTCATGAACGGCTGAAGCCACATCAGCCAGTGCAAGCCTGTCAGGATACGCCTGCACTTTCTTTTCGATGATCCGGTTGTATTCAGCTGTGATCTTCTCAATCTCTTCCATCTGTTCCAACGATAAATAGTATTTATCCGTCACCGGATATTTCCAGCCATACCCCAGGGTAACCATTTCAGGTGTTATAGTGAACAACGCCATTTCCCCTTCCACCAATCTCCGGTATTTCGGAATGGGAGAACCGTCCTTGTACCATGCATCGGGCAAGGCATTATCCACGACGATTACTCGTTGCGGATAAAGGGTACTCCCGTTGTCTTCAAATCCCAGTAACGGACGTTTGTCTTGTTCGGCTGCCGACTGATTATACGAAAGAATGCCCTGATTGAACCTGTTAATATCAAGGACTCCTTTGGCCAGCGCAATCTCACTGTTTTTCAATAACAAAAAATTGTGTGGATACTGATAAAAATAGGGAAAATCCCGGATGGAGATAATATTTCCGACGACTCCTTTGGATTGGTTGTTCTGCAACAAACCCTCCATCATCTGATTAAAATACCCTTCAAAAGCATCCACCGGGGTTAGTCCGGGTTCTGAAAAGATACCCTCTTCCTCGGAGGAAGCCCCGTTGATGGCATAGTTGATCACGTCATTCATACCCAACCAGACATAAAAAAAAGTGGGTCGACGAAGAAGGATATCCTCCGCCGGTACCGTGTGTCCCGGATTTTCCTCAATTCGTTCATAATAGGGATTCTCTGCCAGCCCTTTGCAGAATAATTGCGGAACTTTCAGAAAAGGTATGGCAAAATTGTTTAATTCGGATTTATCCCCGTTAAACGGGGCGATAGCTTCTCCCATGGTTAACACCCGATCGGGTTCCGGTGTATTCCTCATTCTGTACGAATAGATCCATTTGCCTTTTATATCCATTTCACCGTTGGATGGAACATAATAGTTTCGTCCGTTTTCCGAATGAATGTCAGGTTGGTTAAATATCACCGGAGACACCTTGTTTATCTGTCCGGCAATGAGCATGGGAATGGATGCTTCCTGTCCCTCACTGTAAAGCGCTCCGTCCATGTATCCTGCTGAAAAGTCATCTCCGATGGCAATATATTTGTCCATACACAATGGTCCCAGGGTGTACCGGTTACTGATTTCATCCGCGGGAAATTCGTATGCACACGAACCGACCACCATCCCAAGCATCCATATTTTAATTCCTTTTTTCAGCATTTTATTCCAGATCAGAAAATTGAATCCACAATATAGGAGACATAATACAAAACGCCAACGTTAGCTCCGCCAAATGAATAGGTATATTCGTTATTAAAAAAGTTGGCAGCCCCCAGTTTCACCACCGATTCCGGTTTTTTAACATGAATAGAGAACTGAACATCAAAGGTACTGACCGGTTCGACCCAGCCATCCCCAAAAGCACTTTCCCAAAAGAACCGGCTTTGGTACCTCCAGGTGACCATGAATCCGATATTCCGGAATCCCGTATTGTTTTCCATCCGGTCCATTCTCCGGTTAGCCAGCGACAAATTTGATTTGAAACGGGGAGTATTAAAGCCGGGGGATACCGGATCGTCAATGGAGGTACGGATATCCGAAACGGTAATGTTTCCGGAAAGGATGGATCCCAGGGGCATAAGCCATTTAAAGCCGGTTGCCAGCCCCTGAACAGAAACCGGTTGCCTGGAATTTACATTCAGATAATAGACATCATGTTGGGTGGAATTGCTTACCTGGGTGGAAGCAACCAACAAGTTAACCGCCGGGCTTGTCCGGGGTTTTACCATTTTGGTGATCCCGATAAAACGACGGTAGGTGGAATAATAATATACCGCATCAAAATAAAAGGCTTTTTTTATTCTTGATTTATAGCCCACTTCAAAAGAAAAGACCTGTTCGGGTTTTATGGATTGCAGGTCTTCTTCTTTTACGATCCCCGATTCCAGGATCTCCAGGTTCTTCAGGCGCGCCTGATCCGGTCCGTATTGCTTGTTTATATCCGCCTCCACAGCCGCATTGAATGCATTGACCTGATCGAGGTAAATGCTGTTTTCAACCAAATCATACGAACGGTAAACCGGTTCCAGTCCTCCGAGATACCGGGCGGTTCCTAGGTCTTTATTGATAAATAATTCCTTCACTCCGGGCGTTCGAAAGCCTGTCAGAACTGCAACCCGGATGTTTCGTGTTTCATCCAGGGAATACAGGGCATAAACCCGGGGTGAGATAACCCATTCCGATTGTTCGGGCTTATCAAAACGGGCAGATGCTTTTAAAAGCAATGCCTCTCCGAAAAATGTCCTTGAAATATCCATGAATCCTCCGGCTTCATAAAAGGTAATGGCATTCCCCAGGGTATCGGGAAATATGGATCCTTCGGATGCAAGGTCATAAAACCGGAAACTCCCCCCGATCCGGATACTGGTTTTCCCCGTATATTGATCCAGGTCTAAGGATCCTTCCAGGTGATGCAGTGCCGAATTGTTTTTTATACCGGCACCCTTTCTGAAATCGGTATTGTTGATCAATTCTTCTTTAACCTTTTGAAACGCTTCCGTTCCATAATTCAGCCGGTACCTGTCGGCAAATTTCCTTGCCTCTCTGTGATCAGCAGAGGGAACCCCAAACCGGCGAAATCCTCCGCTGAAAGCATGGTAATAATCGTGAAACCAATTCTCATCGGAACGAGCATATTGGTTCAGGTGAACGGCAAGGAATTTCGCATCATAGGAATCTCCGGAGTGCTGGAAAGTGGAATATCCCCGGATCATAAAATGCCCCCCTGTCACCTCAGCTTTCGCCTGCCAGATTTTAAACCCCGAAAGAGAAATCCGGTTATCGCCGGTGTAAACCGTTGTTGCTGTACCAAAATTGCCATGTAAGACAGCGGTAATGCCATCACGCAATTTATAGTGCAAGGAGCCACTGGCTTTAAAATTCTCTGAATGATTATCAACCAGTTCCTTGTCCTTATATCCGGTTCGCGATACAATGATGTTTGCCCCCCGGTCTCCCACCGGAAGATCTGCAATAATTTCATCTCCGTATTTATTGATGGCGTCATGTCCCGGATCGGGTTCCCACTTGATATTCCCGGGGCGGATATTGGTCGTATCATCGGCATACCAATCAGTCCCTCCTATGTACGAAGCGTTGATCTTCAATGCCAGCCGGTCGGAAAATACTTTTGCAATCCGGATCCCTCCTTCCACCTGCGCCTTTCCCGAAAACTGAAAAGGATAATCGCTCCCGGCCTCAATGTCACTGGCTCCGGGTTTTATATAGGCACTCACTCCGGTGTATTTAAAAGGATCTTTGCTTTTCATCAACAATATACCGTTCAGTGCATTGCCGCCATACTGGGTCTCCGCAGGCCCGGGAATAAACTCAATGGACTCGACATCCAGCTCACTCAATCCGGCAATGTTCCCGATCGGAAAATTCATGCCCGGAGCCTGGTTGTCCATACCATCCACCATCTGAACAAAACGGGTGTTTTCTGTGGAATTAAAACCCCGGGCATTGATGGATACAAACTGCATGCTCTGCATCACCACATCAACCCCCTTCAGGTTTCTTATGGCTTCATAGTAATTGGCAGCAGGGCTTTCCCGAATACTTAAAACATCCATCATCTCCACAGACACCTCCTCATGAAACGTTTTTTCCTCCACCTCAATCTCTTTTGCCCTGACAATGATCTCTTCACTCATAAAGGCTTTTGGTGTCAGGGGAATTTCCATGCCCCTTACTTCTCTTTTATCAACCGGGATCTCCTTTGTTTCATACCCAATCATGGAAATCTGAAGCTTACAGGGAATGCCCACACTGGCTTTTAAATAAAAATTCCCGTTCCGGTTGGAAGCGGTTCCGAAAGAAGTTCCTTTTACAATAATGTTCACCCCCACCAGAGATTCCCCGGTTTCTGCATCCCTGACATATCCTGCAATATCAAACTGGGCTGCCAATTTCCCGGAAAGAAAAATCAAAATAAACCATACAGAAAATCGCAGGAACCGCTTTGGAAGCATCAAGTTGTTTCAATTAAAGTATAAACTGTATTTTTTCTCAGGAAGTAAATCTAAACAAATAATATGAAACGAACATGAACTTTTTTAATCAAAAGTTCGCCAAAGGCAATGATTAAAAGAAGTTCATGTGAAAGCGAAGCGGTTCCATACGTTCTCAAATTTAGGATGAAGTTATGGGGCGAATTATAAATTTTAAACGTATGAATTCCTGGGGTAAAAGGAAGTATTTGAGCAAACTGGTTGCCCGATAAAATTCTTCAGGATACCGCGTTGGATCCTTTGTTTCCTGCCACTACCACCACCATTTCGCCTTTCACGGGTTTTTCGCCAAAGTGGTTGAAAGCAGCCTGTAAAGTTCCCCGGTAGCATTCTTCATGTATTTTGGATATTTCGCGGCACACACAACAGGCCCGTTCGCTTCCGAAATGGGTTGCCATTTGCTCCAGGGTCCGGAGCAGACGGTGAGGAGACTCATAAAACACCATGGTCCGGGTTTCACTTGCCAGGGTTGTCAGGTTCTTCTGCCTCCCTTTTTTCGGGGGCAGGAATCCTTCAAAAACAAATTTTTCAGCCGGCAATCCCGATATTACAAGCGCCGGAATAAGAGCTGTCGCTCCCGGTAAACATTCCACCTGGATCTGTTCTTCGATGCATTTCCTGACCAACAGAAAGCCGGGATCCGATATTCCGGGGGTCCCGGCATCCGTAATTAGCGCTGCGCTTTTCCCTTCTTTCAATATGCGGACAATTCCTGAAACCGCCTGATGCTCATTAAACATATGATGGGGGATCAAGCGGTTGCTGATCGCATAATGTTTCAGCAGCCTGGAAGAGGTACGGGTATCTTCGGCCAGGATCATATCCACCTCACGCAAAATACGAATTCCCCGAAGGGTCATATCCTCCAGATTTCCTATGGGGGTAGGAACCAGGTATAATCGGCCGGAATTAGTCATTCAGAAAACGTCGTTTTACCAGGTCAATGAACTTTAAACTGGTTTCATTCTTTTTCCACGTAAAGTTTTCACGCAGATAAGCCACGGCTTCATTCAAATTCCGGAGACTGTCCAGTTTGGTTACAGCCTCTGTATACCTTTCCGGATTGCCTTCAAACAGCTCCCGGGTAAATAAAAACCGATCGTTTATGCCTATGGATGCCCGGATGCTGTTAACCGGCCTGTCGGACAATTTGTATTCCATTTTTCCGCTTCCGGATATCATTTCGTTTACCGATTTTCCGGTGATGAATTTTTCCCCCAAAACTTTACCGTTCTTCTCCTCCTCTTCGGGTTCCTGAAGTTCCATGGTATCGCTCTCCTCCCGGGATGTTTCCGGTGCCGGGGTTTCATGCCCGTGGGTGCTCTCCGTCTCCGAAAAACCAGAGGAATCCCCGGGCCTCTTTGTGCGGTCTTCTGTTCCGGGAGTTTCAACCTCCGGAGAAAACGGTTTTGCCTTTTCCTCCTCTTTTTCCTGCGGCTTTTCAGTGGGTAAATCCTGATCCCTGGTTTGCCTGTTCCCCGGTGTGAAACGTTCCTCCATTCTTCCTTTCAGAATATCCAGCAATTGCTTTATTCCGCCTGCTTTGGACTGTAAAATTTCCAACTCAAGAGGATTGAATCCATCCCCCTCTCTGAGCTCTGCAATGAGTTTTTCCAGCTCATGCATATCGTTTACTACAATGTTGATTAGTTTTTTAATTTCCATCATAAACCTTCGTAATTATTCTCTGGTTATCCCTATTTTTGTAAAAATAGTAATTTATTACGCAAGTATAACGCAGAATGTTTATAGAAAGAGATGTCAAAGGGAATAAAAAAGTCGGATTTGTTGAGGTGATCGCCGGATCCATGTTTTCAGGAAAAACCGAAGAACTGCTAAGAAGGCTCAGGCGTGCACGGATTGCCCGGCAAACGGTGGAAATTTTCAAACCGCGCATGGATGTCCGCTATTCCGAAGAAGAAATTGTTTCACACGATGAGAATACCATTCGTTCCACGCCGGTTGATAATTCTGCCAATATCTTGCTTCTTGCAGGGGATGTGGATGTTGTGGGAATTGATGAAGCCCAGTTTTTTGATAAAGGACTGCCCGACGTAGCCGTGACCCTGGCCAATTTAGGAATCCGGGTGATCGTTGCAGGTTTGGATATGGACTTCAAAGGAAAACCTTTTGGTCCGATGCCCAACCTGATGGCCATAGCCGATTATGTGACCAAGGTACATGCCATCTGTGTACGGTGCGGAAACATTGCCCAGTTTTCTCACCGGACCAATCCAGCGGAAAAAATCATTCTCCTGGGGGAAAAAGACAACTATGAACCCCTGTGTCGCAGCTGTTACCTCAAAGCGTTCTGAATATGTCCCTTTTTTCCATGGAACAAATTGCACAAATTATTCAGGGAGAGATCCTCTCGAATCCCCATCCGGGAGTTCCCATACGATATCTGTCTACCGACAGCCGTACGGTTGCCGAAGGAAAAGAAACCCTGTTCTTTGCTTTGTCGGGTACCCGGAACGACGGGCATCGTTACCTGGAAGAACTCCTGAAAAAAGGCATTACAGGCGTGGTGATTTCCCGGTGGCCCTCCCTGCCGGGAATCACGGAAAAAACAGCGGTTCTTAACGTTGAAAATACCCTCCACGCCCTCCAAAAGCTGGCTGCTTTCCAAAGAAGGAAATGGACCGGCCCGGTAGTGGGTATCACCGGAAGCAACGGGAAAACCGTTGTGAAGGAATGGCTCTATGAACTGCTGCGCGAAGACTATGCAGTGATCCGAAGCCCGAAAAGTTATAATTCACAGATCGGAGTTCCTTTGTCGGTATGGCTTCTGCAAGAAAACCACAACCTGGCCCTCTTTGAAGCCGGAATCTCCAAACCCGGAGAAATGGAAAAACTGGAAGAGATCCTCCGTCCGGATGTGGGTATTCTGACCAATATAGGCTCAGCCCATCAGGAGAATTTCACTTCCCTGAAGCAAAAAACCCGGGAGAAGCTTCTTCTTTTCCGGAAATCTAAAAAACTGGTTTTTTGTGCCGACCAGGGGGAAACCTCCTCCGAGGCAGAAACCTTCTGTGAAAAGCATGGAGTAGAAAAAATAAACTGGTCGTTGAAGCACAAACCAGCCCTGATCCGGTTTTCGGCTGCAACAGGAAATCCCACCCGTATAACAGCCTCCCTGAGGGAAACGGAATATGCATTTTCTATTCCCTTTACAGATGTCTCTTCCCTGGAGAATGCCTGTCACTGTTTTTCCGCGATGTATGCCCTGGATGTTCCCCTAAAAAAAGTTCTTCAGCATTTCAGCCGGTTGACTGCCATAGCCATGCGGTTGGAAATAAAAAAGGGCAAAAACCATTGCATTCTGATCAACGATTCTTACAACTCCGACATCAATGCCCTCTCCATAGCCCTAACATCGCTTAAAAACCAAGCCTCTAAGAAACATTTCCGGAAGATTCTGATTCTTTCAGACATCAAACAATCGGGGATCGGCCCTTCTGAATTGTATGCTACAGTCCGGGATATGGCCAAACAGGCCGGTGTTTTCAAAGTGGTCGGCATCGGACCGGATCTTCATTCGGTTTCCGGAATCTTTGACCCCCGGGATGCCTTTTTCCGGGATACAGAATCTTTCCTGCGCAGTAGTTCCTTTGCAGACTGGAATCATGCAGCCATTCTTATCAAAGGAGCCCGGGATTTCCACTTTGAGAGAATCTCCGAAGTGTTGCAGGAAAAAGCCCACCAGACGGTTTTGGAAATCGACATGAATGCGTTGGTGGATAACCTGAATACTTTCCGTTCCCTGCTTCACCCCGGTACCAGACTGATGGCCATGGTGAAAGCTTTTTCGTACGGAAGCGGAATCACTGAGATTGCCCGCTTACTGGAATTCCATGGCATCGATGCCCTTGCGGTAGCGGTAACCGATGAAGGAGTGGAACTACGAAATGCAGGCATCAGCGTTCCGATTGTAGTGATGAACCCTGAAGTACATAGCTTTCAGACTATGCTGGATTTTAAACTGGAACCCAATTTGTACTCCCGGGAGCTCCTAACCGGATTCAGTCAGGCTGCCCGTGCAAATGCATGGCTTGATTTTCCTGTGCATATTAAGATCGATACCGGAATGAACCGCCTGGGGTTTAAAACCAAAAAAGAGGCAAAAGAGATGGCCACCTTTATAAAAAAAACCGGAACCCTGAAAATACATTCGGTATTCTCACACCTGGCAGGAAGCGATGATCCGGAGCTGGATTCATTCACGGAAGAGCAGCTTAGGAGGTTTGATCTTCTCAGTTCCATTTTTCTTGATGCATTTGATTACCCCATCCTGAGGCATATTCTGAATTCAGCAGGCATCGAACGTTTCAGTCAGTATCAATACGACATGGTTCGTCTTGGCATTGGATTGTACGGAATCAGCGCCACCCGGATACCCCTTAAAAATATCAGCACTTTGAAAACCACGGTTTCACAGGTTAAAGAGGTTAAACAGAATGAAAGCATTGGTTACGGCAGACAAGGAAGGGTAACCCGGCCCTCAACGATTGCTGTAATCCCGATCGGCTATGCCGATGGCCTGGCAAGAAGACTGGGAAACGGAACCGGAAGAGCCTGGGTAAAAAATACCTATGTGCCAATCATCGGGAACATCTGCATGGATATGTGTATGCTGGATATAACCGGTATGGATGTGAAGGCCGGTGACGAAGCAGAACTCCTGGGTCCCCATATTCCGGTTACCGAACTGGCAGCAAAGACCGGGACCATACCCTATGAAATCTTCACCGGCATTTCACAACGGGTAAAAAGGGTATACCTGCAGGAATAAAAATACCCATACCGGATTAATTTATGTTCCACAACTATATCGAAACTGATGAAAATCCTGCTTTCCGGAGCGTATTTTTTTTATATTTCGCCTATTACCAATCCATGAATCTATGCCAAAAATCTTGATGGAAGATGCCCTTGCGTATCACAGTTCAGGGAGACCCGGGAAAATCGAGGTAGTCCCTACCAAACCGCACCACACACAGTACGATCTTTCACTGGCTTACACGCCGGGGGTAGCCCAACCCTGTCTGAAAATCAAAGAAGATAAATCCCTGGTGTATAAGTATACCACCAAAGGAAACCTGGTAGCCGTAATTTCCAACGGTACGGCCGTACTCGGATTGGGTGACATCGGGCCCCTTGCCGGGAAACCGGTCATGGAAGGGAAAGGAGTGCTGTTTAAAATATTTGCCGATATCGACGTGTTTGATATTGAAATCGATGAAAAAGATCCCGGGAAGTTTATCGAAATAGTCAAGGCGATAGCTCCTACCTTTGGGGCCATTAACCTGGAAGATATCAAAGCTCCGGAGTGTTTTGAAATTGAAGATAAACTGAAAGCGGTTCTGGATATTCCGGTGTTCCATGATGATCAGCACGGGACCGCCATCATCACGGGAGCAGCTTTGTTAAACTGTCTGGAGCTGGTTGGCAAAGATATTCATGATATCAAACTGTTTGTCAGTGGTGCCGGGGCTGCCGGATGTGCCTGCACAAAAATGTTTGTCAGCCTGGGCGTCAATCCGGACAATGTTATTCTGTATGACATCAATGGAATCCTTACCAAAGACCGTCAGGACCTGACCACAGGAAATAAAGCGTTTGCTACCGACAAGGATATTCATACCAAAGAAGAAGGCATCCGGGGAGCAGATGTTTTTCTGGGGGTTTCAGCACCGGGAGTTCTCACCCGCGAGATGCTCCTGACAATGGCAGACAATCCCATCGTGTTTGCCATGGCCAACCCGGTCCCGGAGATTTCCTATGAAGAAGCAGTCAGCACCCGGAAAGATATCATCATGGCTACCGGACGAAGTGATTATCCGAACCAGGTAAACAACGTCCTGGGATTTCCCTTTATCTTCCGGGGTGCTCTCGATGTAGGAGCCACTACCATAAATGAAGAAATGAAAATTGCTGCGGCTCATGCCATTGCAAGCCTTGCCAAAGAGTATGTTCCCGAAATTGTCAACAAAGCCTATAACCTCGAGAGTATCGTTTTTGGCAGGGATTACATTATCCCTAAACCGTTGGATCCCCGGTTAATCTCGGTGGTCTCCCCGGCAGTAGCCAAAGCAGCCATGAAAAGCGGGGTCGCCAGAAAACCGATTTCCGACTGGAAAGCCTACGAACGGGAACTGAACAACCGGCTGGGCCTGGACAATAAGCTGATCATGGCCATCCGCAATAAAGCCATGCAAGACCCGAAACGGGTGGTCTTTGCCGACGGAAATAACCTTAAAGTACTGAAAGCTGCTCAGTTTGTGTGTAAACATAACATTGCCAAACCGATTCTTCTGGGAGACCGGAAAGAGATGGAAGAAGTGATAAAGAAAAACCAGCTTGTATTGCCTGACGTTCCCATCATTGACCTTATCCGGGATATCCCAAAAAAGAAAATGGAAAAACTGGCTAAAATTCTGTATGACAAACGGGCACGCAAGGGAATGACCTTCGATGAAGCGCTGGAGAAAATGTACAACCGCGATTACTATGGCTCGATGATGGTGGAAACCGGTGAAGCCGATGCCTTTGTGACCGGATTTTCGCGTAAATATGCCGACATCATTCGCCCTGCCATTCATGTGGTGGGTACCAATCAACGGTTCAATCATATTGCCGGAATGTATATCATGCTAACGAAAAAAGGGCCGCTGTTTCTGGCGGACACCACGGTGAATTCGGATCCCAGTCCCGAGACCCTTGCCGACACGACCCTGCTGGTTGCCAACGAGGTGAGAAAATTCAACCTGGAACCACGGGTAGCCATTCTCAGCTACTCCAATTTCGGGGCATTCAAAGGAAAAGGAAGCCCTATCAGGGCCCGAACAGCCGTGGATATCCTGCATCAAAACCATCCGGAACTGCTCGTCGACGGAGAGATGCAGGCTAACTACGCGTTAAACGGAGAATTGCGGATGAAAAAATATCCCTTCAACAAACTGGGAAACCTCGATGCCAATGTGCTGATCTTCCCGAATCTTAGTTCCGGGAATATTCTTTACAAAGTACTTCAGGAAATTGGTACTGCCAAAGCCCTGGGCCCCATCCTGCTGGGAATGAACAAACCGATCCACATTATGCAGATGGAGTGTTCCGTGAGTGAAATCGTTAATATGGCTGCCATAGCGGTTATAGATGCTCAGGCAATGGAAAAAGCAGATAAAGTATCCTAGGTACTTCCTGAAACCCGGTTTTTGACCGGGTTTTTTTTATATTTAAAAACCAAAAGATACTCCTTGTTTCAATTTTATTATTTTTGTGGTCATCTGAATCAAAAAGTATCTTTAAACATGGCAATCCAGGCATATAAAACCCCCTATAAACTACAATCGGTAAAAACAGGCGTCCTATTTGAAGATGCCGGATGGCAACTTGAGCCGCTTAATGAAAAAGAACCAACCTTGATCCGGTCGATCTATGAAAAGAAACAGATCGAAGTAAAAGACAACTCGTATGGATTGTACAAATTTGCAGATTGGCTACCGATAAACCGGATGCTGGAAGGCTCATCCGCTCCGGTAACCTATAAAAGCAAAGGACTGGCCCGGAAACTTGGATTATCCAATCTGTGGATTACCTTCAGCGGCTACTGGCCTGAAAAAAACGCGTTCATGAAAACCTGTTCGTTTAAAGAAACAGAAGCCTACTCGGTCTGTGCCCGAATGGCTCAAGGCATGGATAAAACCCTGGTCGTAGCCTCAGCAGGCAATACCTCCCGATCGTTTGCCCAGGTTTGCTCCGACAACAAAATACCTTTGCTATTATGCGTTCCGGAAGATTATATCGACACCTTGTGGTTTGAAGAAGAACCGGATCCATGTGTCAAACTCATCTGCAGCCAATCAGGCAGCGATTACTTCGATGCCATTCACCTGTCGAATATTGTGGCCGGCATCGATGGATTCCTGGCCGAGGGAGGAGCCAAAAATGTAGCACGTCGCGATGGCATGGGCACCACCGTATTATCGGCGGTAACCACCATCGGGCAGATCCCTGCATACTATTTTCAGGCTGTCGGCAGTGGCACGGGTGCCATTTCAGCCTGGGAAGCCAACCTGCGGTTCCTTGAAGACGGAAGATTCGGATCCCATAAAATGAAACTCCTGGTATCGCAGAATTATCCTTTCAAGCCCTTGCAGGATGCCTGGAGGGCCCGTTCAAGAACCCTCCTGCCCATGGATGAACAAACCATCCGGCAGCAGGTGGAAGAAATCGACTGCAAAGTACTGTCCAACCGGAAACCTCCCTATTCCGTTTTTGGCGGGTTGTTCGACGCTTTATCGGATACCAACGGCGATGTATTGTCAGCAACCAACCGGGAAGCCCGTGAAGCAGTTAGCCTTTTCGAAGAGACCGAAGGAATCGATATCTACCCGGCAGCCGGCGTGGCAACCGCAACCCTGATCCAGGCTGTAAAAAATCAATCGGTCGATAAAAATGCACTGATCCTGTTGAACATCACCGGGGGTGGCGAAAACCTCTTCCGACAAGAGAAAAAACTTCACTACCTGAAACCGGAACGGATCTTTAGTATTAACCCGGACAGCGAAGAGGTAAAAGAAAAAGTCGCTTCCCTGTTTTAACCTGAGCTATTCATACATTTTAAAAATATGAATAAAGCTCAGGTTAACCCCGACTTAGATGAAGTTAAACGTTGGAAGAAAGTTTTATTGAATCTTAGTCGCTGTAGGAGACAGGAATAAATCATGAATTGTTCGGGTTAAATAAAATAAAAGGGGTTGCCGGCACGATTATCTGCAATTTCCCGTTCATTTTACGGGGTAAATTAAATCGGATGAATACAGAAAAATACCCGTCACAACTGCTGGAGAATGCCGTTAACGAATTTGCCAAGCTTCCGGGTATTGGCCGGAAAAGCGCATTACGACTGGTGTTGCACCTACTGAGACAGGAACGGGAAGAGGTGGAAGCTTTTGGAAAAAGTCTGATTCAACTCAAACGGGAGATTAAGCATTGCAAAATATGCCACAACCTATCGGATAGTGAGATATGCCATATCTGTTCGGATCCCTCCCGAAACAGGTCGGTTGTTTGCGTAGTTGAAAACATCCGGGATGTAATGGCCATTGAAAATACCCTTCAGTATAACGGACTGTATCATGTATTGGGAGGACTCATATCCCCGATGGATGGAATAGGACCTTCCGATCTGGAAATCGACTCCCTGATCGAACGAACAGAAAAAGAGGATATTGCAGAAATAATCCTGGCCTTGAGTACCACCATGGAAGGCGATACAACGAATTTTTATATCTTCAGGAAATTAAAAAACAGAAAAATAAATATATCAACCCTGGCACGCGGTGTAGCCATTGGGGATGACCTGGAATATACCGATGAATTGACCCTGGGCCGTTCACTGGTAAACCGGGTTGCTTACGAAAATACCCTGGGAAAATAATCGGATCCGTATGAAGCTTTCGGTAGTTATTGTCAGCTACAATGTAAAATACTTCCTCGAACAATGCCTTCACGCTGTTCAGGTAGCCCTTCAGCATATCCCAGCTGAAGTGATTGTGGTAGACAACCATTCCGTGGACGGATCAAACAACCTGGTCAAAGAGAAGTTTCCTGGTGTAATCCTGATCGGGAATAAAAAAAATTACGGATTCTCGATTGCCAACAATCAGGCCATACGCATCTCCCGAGGAGAATACATCCTGCTCTTAAATCCCGATACCGTAGTGGAGGAAGATACATTCAGAAAGGTCCTGGCTTTCATGGATAAAACTCCGATTGCCGGAGCCCTGGGGGTCAAGATGATCGACGGGAAAGGAAATTTCCTTCCCGAATCCAAACGGGGATTGCCCTCTCCCTGGGTTGCTTTTTATAAAATTTTCGGGATCTCCCGGTTGTTTCCGCGATCAAAACGGTTTGGCCGGTACCATCTCTCCTACCTGGATAAAGATGAAATCCATGAAGTAGATGTTTTGGCAGGTGCTTTTATGCTTTTACGCAGATCGGCATTGGAAAAAACGGGACTGCTGGATGAAACCTTTTTTATGTATGGAGAAGACATCGACCTTTCCTGCCGAATGCTCCAGGCAGGTTATAAAAACTACTATTATCCGGAGACCACCATCATCCATTACAAAGGCGAGAGCACAAAGAAAGGATCGGTGAACTATGTACGGATGTTTTACAATGCCATGATCATTTTTGCTCAAAAGCATTTTTCGAAAGGCCAGGCGAAAGTCTTTTCTTTGTTGATTCATATGGCTATTTACCTGCGTGCCCTTATGGCCCTTTTCAGCCGGTTTTTTTCCCGCATTTACCTTCCGCTTCTGGATGTTTTACTGATTTTTACCGGTTTTGTATTGATCGTTCCTGTATGGGAAAAAATGAATTATGAACCGGGTTATTACCCTCCGGAATTTCTGCATTATGTGGTTCCGGTTTATATTCTTTTCTGGCTGGGAGGCGTTCTTTCTTCGGGAGGGTATAAAAAACCGGTCCGGCTGTTTGCCGTAATCCGGGGACTCTTCTGGGGAACCATAGCCATTTTGCTGGCCTACTCACTGATTGATGAAGAATACCGGTTTTCACGGGCCTTGATCCTTTTGGGTTCCCTCTGGGCCATTCTTGTCCTGCCTCTCTCAAGGATCCTGCTCAGCCGGTTGCCTGTCCGGGATCTTAAACTCGATCTGAAAATACCGAAACGAATAGCCATAGTAGGGCACCCCGACGAAGCAAAGCGGGTCAGAAACCTCCTGGAAGAAACCCGGATAACCAGTGAAATAATCGGAACCATCTCCATTGATGAATCCGATGCAGGAAAAGATGACATCGGAGACATCAGCCAACTGGAGGATATTATCCGGATCAACCGAATCAATGAACTGATATTTTGTGCCGAAGACCTCAGTTCAGGAAAAATCATCCGGGCTATGCTCGATTTGTCAAAACTGGAAATTGACTATAAAATAGCGCCTCCCGAAAGCATCAGCATCATTGGAAGCAACTCGGTACACACTTCAGGAGATTTCTATGTGCTCAATGTGAATGCCATTTCCAGGAAAAAGAACCAACGACTGAAACGGACTCTGGATTTCACAGGAAGCCTGCTTGTTCTGATCCTGTCCCCTCTTCTTTTGGGGTTCTTTAAAAGCCGGAGATCCTTGTTCCGGAATATCTTCAGCGTCCTTACCGGGAAAAAATCCTGGGTCGGATATGTGCCAGGAACCCATACCCACGATGATTTACCTACCCTAAAACCTGGCATTCTGTATCCTTCGGACCTTTTCAAAGACCTGAAACTGGATGAGGCAAAAAAAATACGACTCAATCTGAATTATGCCAAGGACTACAGCATTCTGAACGATCTGGAGATCCTGGTGAAAAATCTGGCTTTCATTTCCAGAAAAGAGACCCCGGAATAAATTAAGAAAAAACCTATCTTCGGGGAAAAAACAATTCCGGAATGGGAAATTATTTACACTACGGAAAAATCAGCCTTCGTCCTCTGGAACCGGAAGATCTTGACCTGTTGTACGAATGGGAAAACACCACTTCTGTATGGGAAGTCAGCAATACCAAAGCCCCGTTTTCGCGGCATCTCCTGGCCCGGTATATTCAGGAATCAACCACCGATATCTATGCTTCCAAACAACTGCGGCTGATCATTCAAACCCTCGATAACAAACCCGTTGGTATGATAGACCTGTTTGATTTTGATCCCTATCACCAAAGGGCAGGCATCGGAATCCTGATTCATGAAACGGAAAACCGGCGTAAAGGCTATGCCTCCGATGCCATCCGGGCCATTTTCCAGTATGGATTGCATGTTATCGGACTCTACCAGCTGTATGCCAATGTTGCGGAAGAAAATACTATCAGCCTGAAACTCTTTGAAAACCTGGGTTTCAAAGTATCCGGAATAAAAAAAGAATGGCTCCAAACCCCTCAGGGAAGAAAAAATGTTGTGTTCATGCAAAAAATACTTGTTTCCTGAACCTTAACGGATCATGTCGTTCCGGACCTCTTCCGCCAACAAAGCAATTTCTTCCAGTTCAGCTTCCGTAATTTCCTCATGGACCTGAAAAAGGCTGGCAATACGAGCCAGGTTTTCATAGTAGGGTTGAATGTTTTGATCCTCTGCAATTAATCCGATCAAAGAAAAAAATTCCGACAGAGATGCCCGATGTTGATTGACCAGGTGCAACAGGTCTGTATTGTCGCTGGCCAATAGGGTAAGCTGGCTCAGAATATACAGGGCTTCTACATTGTTCCCGACACAAGAATACACAAGTACATTGAAATGATCGGATGACATATCGTTCATCCAGGTTTCTGTCGCTTCTTCAAAAAGGATATTCAGCGAATCGGGATTGTCTTTGTTCTGTTGGATCCTTTCATTGTATCTTTCGGCCTTTTTCAGTTCTTCTTCCAGTCCCAGATCCATTTTAAACCGGTATTCCAGGTCGGCTACTTCAGCCAACCGGTCCTGACGGTTGTAAACTTTTGCGTAGATCAGATCAAACACAAGCATACCCCAGAAAAAACTCAGCTTATCACGGGTCAGTAATCTTTCTGTATTCTCTATTGGGACCGTAAGATCCATTATGTACGAAGCCCCTGCCTCATTGATCAAAGGTACAATGTCGGGTGATTCATGCAGTTGAGTAATCTTTTTCAAAATTTCCTCTTTTTTGTCAACCAGATGAAATGTATCGGTTGCCGCAAGAATTTGCTCCGGGTTGGGTTCATCTGTTTTTTTCTTTTTTGTCTGGTTGCATCCCGCCACAATGAAGAACAGAGCTATTACCGGGATAACCACTGGAAGCATTTTTTTCATGTGATTTCAATTGTTTGTTTGTTAAGGAATCCGCGATCCCAATGTACTCGGGATCGGAAGAACCGTTTCGTCCCTATAGCCAACGGGATCGTGAATTGTTTCATACGATTCCACTTATTTTTTGATGACAACACAAAACGACCGCACAGGCAGTATCTTTCTATCACAGACTTTTCAGGATCAGCTCGTCCAGGGATCTTTTGGGTACATGATGCACCCCCTGATGGTCTCTCCAATACTCAATACGATCATTTTGAACCTCTTCGAGGATTACTTTCTCGGCTGGTTTTCCCAGGGCAAGAACCCATAGTATTTCCAGGCCGCTTTCCAGATCGAGGATTGTTGCCAGTTTGCTTTTATCGATTGATCCAATGATGCATCCTCCGAAGCCCTCATCCACCGCCCCGAGCAAAATGCTCTGGGCGGCAATTCCGTCATCGCAAAAACGGGCATCCGAAATGTTCCTGTCATGAAGCATAACAATATACGCCACCGGCCGCTCTCCCTCTTCAGGACCCTCCCAATGGGTGAGGTAACCAGCCCACTCCAAACAGGGAAATATCTTCCCGGTGATCTCCTCCGAGGTGCAAACAATGTACTTCAATGGCTGGACATTGCGCGCCGAAGATGAAAACCGCGCTAACTCAATCCATCGCTCCAACGTTCGGCTGTCAATCTTTACGGAAGAATCAAAACGCCGGTAACTGCGGTTTTTTATAATCAATTCGCGAATCATCGGTTTTTTGCCGTAAAAATATTAAATTCTGATCTGAATAAAAATCTATCCGGAAAGAAAATAAAAAGAGATATTGTTGTACCTTAGCAATAAAAAAAGGATAATGGAGAAATTGTAGGAAATATAATGCTGACCAAACTTAACCACTATGATAAGGTTTCTCCATATCCTTTTTTATTTAACGCAAACTACCGTTACGTATTGCAACCAGGCAAAAAAAATAACAGTATTTAACATTTAAAAAAACACAAACCAGCCTTGGATTCCTAAATGACCAAAAATCTGTAATTGTACAAATGGCCGCGATTAAATTTACGATTGATAACAATTCCAATGTCTTAAAATACCAACAGCTGGTGGACGCCCTTATTGACTCCATCAGCCGAAACGAACTGGCCGTGGGAGAGATGCTCCCTTCTGTCAGCCAACTGATGAAGGAGAGCCATCTCTCACGCGATACGGTCTTCAAAGCATATGCTGAGCTGAAACAACGTGGAATCGTGGAATCAGTACCCAACAGAGGCTATTTCGTCGCCAAAAAAATTACCCGGGTTTTTCTCTTTCTCGATACCTTCAAAGCCTACAAGGAGGTCTTGTACGGGGCTTTCAGAAAATATCTTTCCAAAGAGATAAACCTGGATCTGAACTTTCATCACTACAACATCCGGGTGTTTGAAACCATAATCAATGATGCAGTAGGAAAATACACCCGATATGTCGTTATGAACTTCGATCATGAACGTGTTCCGGAAATAATTAGCAAAATACCCACCGAACAGTTGCTGGTTATCGACTGGAAGATCCATTCCCTGCCTGAACATTCCTATGTAGCACAGGACTTCGGAAAACCGGTGTATCATTGCCTCGCTCAAAGCATCCAAAAAATCAGGAAATACCAACGTTTCATTTATTACTACCCTTCTTTCACCTACCACCCCAAAGAATCCATTGCCTATTTCAAAAAGTTCTGCAACGAAAAATCCATTCCCTGTAAAATTATTTATGAACAGGCAGACTTCCGGATTGAAAAAGGCGATCTTTATTTCCTGGTCAGCGACCGTACACTGGCCCTGTTCCTCGATCAATGCCACAAAAAAAACCTGAAACCGGGAAAAGACGTTGGGGTAATCTCATACAACGAAACACCCATGAAAAAATATGTGGAAAACGGAATCAGCGTCATATCCACTGATTTCGAATTAATGGGACAAAAAGCGGCTGAATTTGTCAATTCAGGCAAAGAAATCAAATCCATCATTCCCACGACATTGAAAATAAGATCCTCCTTATAAGATGTTATATAACATCTTATTTGATTTTGAAAAACCTGATTGAAATCCTATTTTTGAGAACATAACAGAACAGAACAGTTTATATCACATTAACCATATACCTTCGATATGTATTTACTGGGATTTGATGTTGGAAGTTCATCGGTAAAAGCTTCCTTACTGGACGGAGTCAGCGGGGTTTGTGTCGCCACCGCGTACTACCCGGAACAGGAGATGGAAATTACAGCCCGGAAAGCCGGATGGGCTGAACAGGAACCGGAACGCTGGTGGGAAAACCTCAAGCTTGCCCTGGGCGATGTTCTCAGAAAGTCAGGGGTAGAAGCAAACCGCATTCAGGCGGTGGGCATTTCTTATCAGATGCATGGATTGGTCGTAGTCGACAAGGATCAGCGGGTATTGCGTCCATCCATTATATGGTGCGACAGCCGGGCAACCGAAATCGGCGAAAATGCCTTCCGAAAGATCGGCGAAAAGCTCTGTCTGGCTAACCTCCTTAATTCTCCGGGTAATTTTACGGCATCCAAATTAAAGTGGGTCCGGGAGAATGAACCTCAGGTGTATGAAAAGATTCATAAGATCATGCTTCCCGGAGATTACATCGCCATGAAAATGAGCGGTGAGATCAAAACCACCATCAGTGGCCTTTCGGAAGGAATCCTGTGGAATTTTAAAGAAAACAGGGTAGCTTCCCTCCTTATGGATCATTACGGAATAGAGGATCGTCTCATTCCCGAACTTGTGCCAACCTTTGGCATTCAGGGTGAGATCAGTGAAACAGCCGCCAAAGAGCTGGGTCTTAAGCCCGGTACCGAAATCAGTTACCGTGCCGGTGACCAGCCCAACAATGCCTTGTCACTGAATGTGCTGAATCCGGGAGAGATCGCCACAACAGCCGGTACATCCGGCGTAGTATACGGGGTCAGTGACGAAATAAAATACGATTCTTTTTCACGGGTAAACACCTTTGCTCATGTAAACCATACCAGCAAGCAAAACCGGTTAGGGGTTTTGTTGTGCATCAACGGAACCGGAATTCTCAATTCCTGGTTGAAAAAAAATACCGGAAATACGCTGTCGTATGACGATATGAACCGCCTCGCTGCAACCGTTGAAACAGGATCTGCCGGAATCACGGTTCTCCCGTTTGGAAATGGGGCGGAAAGAGTTCTCGGGAATACCAATCCGGGGGCCTATATCGCCGGTCTCAATTTCAATGTGCATTCCAACGCCCATCTGTTCAGGGCTGCCCAGGAAGGCATTGTTTTCTCTTTTAAATACGGAATGGATATCATGAAAGAGATCGGAATTGAAGCCACCGTGATCCGTGCCGGAAAAGCCAACATGTTTCTGAGCCCGGTTTTCAGAGAGACCCTTGCCGGAATTACCGGTGCAGTTATCGAATTATACAATACCGATGGATCCATAGGAGCCGCACGCGGGGCCGGTATCGGATCGGGGTATTATTCTTCCCCGGGCGAAGCCTTTGCAAACCTGAAAAAACTGGATACCGTGGAACCCCGGCTGGCAAAAAAAGCCGAATTCGAAGCAGCCTACGCCAACTGGCTGAAACACCTGAATAAAGTCCTGAATCATTAACCTATCATGAAACGCATTCCCGGATGGCCGAAAAGCAGGTATTAATCAAAATACAAACCTAAAAATTAACCGTATGAAGACATTGCGTAGCAATCTTGTTTTTTTGCTTCTTATGGGAATCCTGGGTGGATTCCTTTTTTCCTGCAGCAACAAAAAATCTTCTCAGGAAGACCCGGATAAATTGAACCTGGTTTTGATTCAATACAATGATTCTCCTCTTTCTGAATTATCCCATGAAGGCATTCTGAAAGGCATGGAACAAATGGGGTACACGGTTGGGAAAGATTTTACCCTGAAAGAAAAAAATGCTCAGGGGGATATAGCAACCTTAAATCTGATTGTGGACGGAGTATGGAATGACCGTCCTGATTTGATTTTTGTCACCTCCACCCCCACCCTGCAAGTGGTGGCGAAAAAGATCAAAAACATACCGGTTGTTTTCACAGTTGTTGCGGATCCGGTTGCAGCCGGCGCAGGATCCAGTTTTACCGAACACCAGGCGAACCTTACCGGAATATCTACACTGGGTGACTACGAAGGAATGATTAAATGGTTGAAGAACATTCTGCCGGATGTCAAAAAAATCGGCACTCTTTTCTCTCCCGGGGAGGTTAACTCGGTAAACAACATGAATGACCTGAAAAAATATGCCCAGGCAGCGGGTATCGATCTGATCACCGTTCCTGTCAATGCAACCTCTGAGATTATCGATGCCACCCTGGCATTGGCAGGGAATAAACCGGAGGTCATCTGTCAGATTATTGACAACCTTACTTCGGCTGCTTTCAGTGGAATAGCCAAAACCGCTTCGGAACAAAACATTCCAATTTTTGGCTTTGTGAGCGACCAGGCCGATAAAGGAGCCGTTTTGGTAATCTCCCGTAATTATATTCAGGCCGGAATAGATGCTGCGAGACTCGCTGACAAAATATTCAAGGGCAGCGATCCGGCCACCATCCCGTTTGAATTTGTAAGCAAAACCGATGTGCTGATCAATTCCAAAGCAGCTGAAAAATACGGAATCACCTTGTCCAAAGAATGGCTTGACCATCCCGGGGTGATCCAAGTAGATTCAGCAAAAGAAGCTGATTAGAAAAGCAAAACAGAGCAAAATAAAAATTGAAATACAAACCAATTATTTTAGACTTAAATTACAAATCATGAATGTATTAAAAGGAAACAAAGAGTATTTTCCGGGAATCAGCAAGATAAAATTCGAAGGCCCGGATTCAAGAAATCCACTTGCTTTCAAGTGGTACGATGAAAACAAAGTAGTAGCTGGAAAAACCCTGAAGGAACATCTCCGTTTTGCGGTAGCTTACTGGCATACATTCTGTGGCACCGGAGGGGATCCTTTTGGCCCGGGAACCAAAATATTTCCCTGGGATACGTCCAACGACAAACTGGATGCAGCCAAAGAAAGAATGGATGCCGCATTTGAGTTTATTACCAAAATGGGGATTCCCTATTACTGTTTCCACGACGTGGATATAGCCGGTGACGGGAGTGTTTTTGAAATCGAGAAACGCCTTGCCAAGATGGTGGAGATCGCCAAAGCCAAACAGGAAGCTTCGGGCGTTCAACTACTCTGGGGTACAGCCAATGTATTTTCCGATCCGCGCTATATGAACGGAGCCGCTACGAATCCCGACTTTTCGGTGGTAGCCAATGTTGCGGTTCAGATTAAAAATGCCATGGATGCAACCCTGGCTCTGGGCGGCTCCAATTATGTCTTTTGGGGCGGACGCGAAGGCTACATGAGCCTGCACAATACCGACACCAAAAGGGAATTGGATCACATGGGACAGTTCCTCCGTATGGCCCGCGATTACGGACGAAAACAAGGATTTACCGGTACCTTCCTGATTGAACCCAAACCCATGGAACCAACCAAACATCAATACGACTACGATGCACAAACCGTCATCGGATTTCTGAGAGCCAACGACCTGGACAAAGACTTTAAGCTGAACATTGAAGTGAATCATGCCACCCTGGCCGGCCATACCTTTGCCCATGACCTGCGCATGGCTGCAGATGCCGGACTGCTGGGCTCCATCGATGCCAATAAAGGCGACTACCAGAATGGCTGGGATACCGATGAATTCCCAACCAATATTTATGAAATTACCGAAGCCATGCTGGAAATAATGCAGGCCGGAGGATTCACAAACGGAGGAATTAATTTCGATGCCAAAACACGCAGAAATTCAACCGACCTGGAAGATATCTTTATCGCCCATGTTTCGGGAATGGATGTTTTTGCCCGTGGACTCTGCATCGCAGACCGCATCCTACAGGAATCGGAATACCTGAACATGCGGAAAAACCGGTACGCCTCCTTCGACAAGGGAAAAGGTGCTGATTTTGAAACCGGGAAATTATCCCTGGAAAACCTCTATGCCCTGGCCAAAGAGGTTGGAGAGCCCAAACAAATCAGCGGCAAGCAGGAACTGCTCGAGCAGTTAATAAACTGGTTTATCTAAAATGAAAGAACGCAATTCCGTTTACATTGTTGGCATTACACTGGTCGCTACCCTTGGAGGACTGCTCTTCGGATACGATACCGCCGTGATCTCAGGTGCGGAAAAATCGATTCAGGAATACCTGATCAACGGATTGGGGTTAAACACGTTTGTTCATGGAGCTACCATCTCAAGTGCTCTGATCGGATGCATCCTTGGAGCGGTTCTTTCGGGTCTTTTATCCTCAAAATTCGGCCGTAGGAAAACACTTTTCATCGCAGCCATTTTGTTCTTTTTATCAGCCCTTGGTTCGGGGAATCCGGAATTTCTGTTTTTTACGAAAGGAGAACCCACCATGGGTCTCCTCTATGTGTTCAATTTTTACCGGATCATGGGGGGCGTTGGAGTTGGATTGGCCTCTGCCGTTTGTCCGATGTATATCGGCGAAATCGCTCCTGCTGATATCCGGGGACGGCTGGTATCTCTGAACCAGTTTGCCATAATCTTCGGAATGCTCGTGGTTTACTTCGTAAACTGGGGCATAGCCAATGGCAAACCCCTCGAATGGATCAATGCCATCGGCTGGAGAAGAATGTTTACTTCAGAGGCCATTCCAGCAGGTTTGTTCGGATTGCTTCTGTTCTTCGTCCCGGAAACACCCCGTTATCTGGCTCTGAACCATAAGGATCAAAAAGCCCTGGGGATATTGACCCGCATCAACGGCGCCGAAGAGGCAAAAATGATCTTACGCGAAATCAAAGCAACCATCGAAAGATCCTCAGGGAAACTTTTTTCCTATGGCAAAATAATCATTCTGATTGGTGTTTTGCTTTCCATATTCCAGCAATTTGTTGGAATCAATGTCGCCCTTTACTATGCACCCCGCATCTTTGAAAGCATGGGTGCCGGCAAGGATGCTTCCATGATGCAAACAGTAATCATGGGACTCGTAAATGTTATTTTTACCGTACTCGCTATCCTCACGGTTGACAACTGGGGAAGGAAACCCTTGCTGATGATAGGCTCTGCAGGAATGGCCATCGGAATGTTCGCAATCGGAACCCTGGCTTTTTGCAAGATTATCGGTATCAGTACCTTAATTTTTATCATCATCTATACGGCCTCCTTCATGATGTCGTGGGGACCGATAACCTGGGTGCTGATCTCGGAAATATTTCCCAACAAAATCCGGGGAAAGGCCGTGGCGGTGGCAGTAGCTGCCCAATGGGCTGCCAACTACTTCATATCATCTACCTACCCGGCCATGATGGAATTCAGTACCGGTGGAGCCTACTATTTCTATGGAGCCATGAGTGTTCTTTCCCTCATCTTCGTATGGAAAATGGTTCCCGAAACCAAAGGGAAAACGCTGGAAGAAATGCAACATCTCTGGAAAAAATAAGGCCGTTCTGAGTAAGTTAGAAAAGGCTGCTCCCATTCGGGGAGGGGCCTTTTTTTTATTCCACCTTTTCACTTCTCCTGGTTCCTGGCTCCTGGCTCTTGGTTCTTTACTTCTCAACCTCCTCCCATTCGATTTGTTGCAGTTCATGCATCAGGGAGTCCTTCAGAAGGAGATAATCGTTCAGATTTTCTATGCGGATCGAATCCCCCGGAGGTGCTTCCACTTTCAGGGGGTTCACCGGATGTCCGTTTTTTGAGATACGAAAATCGAGGTGGGGTCCGGTGGCCAGTCCGGAGGAACCAACATAGCCGATCACATCTCCTTGTTTCACCCGGGTCCCAACCGCAATTCCCCCGGCATATCCTGAAAGATGCATATAGGTTGTTGTGTATACGGAATTGTGTTTTATCTTAAGGTAATACCCCCCGCCACCCTGCTGATACGCCTTTTCGGTTACCATCCCATCTCCGATGCTTTGAACCGGAGTACCCCGGGGGGCGGCATAATCAATCCCCAAATGGGGCCGGCGATACCGTAAAACCGGATGCATCCGGCTGTAAGAAAACCGTGAGCTGATGCGTGAAAAACGCAAGGGAGCCTTCAGAAAAGCCTTCCGGAGATTCTTCCCCTCCTCATCAAAATAATCCGGCTTGTCGCCCTGGGTAAAACGAAAGGCAAAATAATCCTGCCCCATATGGTTGAACTGAATCGCATGAATTTTTCCAATGCCCACGGGAAGTTCCTCTACGTATTCTTCTTCGTAGATAATTCGGAACTGATCTCCCTTTTGAATTCCATAGAAATCAATGGTCCATTGATAAATATCCGACATGGAAAGAGCCAGTACCGGACTCAGGTTTTGCTCGTTCATGGCATCCCACAGGGAGGTTTCAATTCTCCCGGCTCCTTTTCTTATTTGAGCATGTACTTCTTTTTTGCCATTGTATGCATACAGGCTATCCTTCAGGGTGAATACCACATACTGGGTCGAGGAACATTCATACACAAAATATTCTGGAACCATCAGAGAATCGGACGAGCGTAACACATAATATTTCTGTCCTGTTTTGATTTTTCGCACATCGAAAGTATCGCGTATTAACCGGGCCAGCTGATCAATGGTTCCCAGTGAAACTCCGTAGTTGGTCAGCAGGTGGCTCAGATTCTGATTTTTCATCACCACTCCTTCGGAAACAACAAATGAATCCACAGGCAATCCGAATTTCAGTACAGGAACAGGAAGCATCTCCGGTTCCGGAATCGTTTCAGCATCCATTACCGGTTGATCCGGATCCCGGAGGTTCAGAATTCCGATAAATATAAAGAGTGCAGCCATAAGAAAAATGATCTCAGCCAGATATTTTTTATGCATCGTATGATTCTTATTTGCCGGTTGTTTTACAATTTAATCTTTTCGAATCCTTTTCCATAGACTCCCATAACGCTGCCCATAGTAATAAAAGCTTCCGGGTCAATCTCTTTGATTTCACGGAAGATCATGCTGGTTTCGCGTTTTTTAACAACGGAAATAACCACCTTAATCGTATCTTTCGAGTACCACCCGGTACCGTCTATTACCGTCACGCCCCGGCCGGCTTGCTTCGCAATTACATCTGCAATCTCACGGTAGCGGGCAGAAAAAATAAACATCTGTGCAGATCGGTTCACACCGGTCAGGAATGCATCCAGTGCATAGGAAAAAACCCACATCGAGACATACCCATACACCAACTTCTCCAGAGAATGAAAAACAATATACGAGGTTGCAATGATGAGTACATCGCAGTAAAGGATGACCCGCCCCGGACTGATATTCCGGTATTTATTGATGATCAAAGCAATGATGTCGGTCCCGCCTGTGCTTCCTCCCCGTGAAAAAACAATACCCAGTCCGATGCCTCCCAGGATGCCCCCCAGGACTGCCGACAGAAACATATCGTCGATGACCGGCTCGTTGAAAACTTCCTGGGAAATGGTTAAAAAAATACTGATCATTGCCATGCTGTAAAGGGTTTTGATCCCGAAGCTGGCACCCAGAACCTTCAAGGCAATGAGCACCAAAACAATATTCACAACAAAATAGGTGACTCCTATCGGAATTTTATACGCATAATACATGGTAGCACCCAAACCGCTGATGCCTCCTCCGGTAATTTCAGCCGGTAAAAGAAACAGGGTCCACGAAACGGAAAAGAGCAGCAATCCCAGGGTGATGATCACATAGTCCCGGATGATGCCTGGTATTTTTTCCTTCATATTGATACATTCATGGGATTAAAATTAACTTAAGAATTTGTATATCTGATATATAGCGTAATTCATGCATGCTCAATTTCCATCGGCTGTAGAACTTGTTCCGTTCAAAAAAGCATGAATAAAAACAAAACAAACAAGTTCCTAACCCGATGAATCGCTTCAGATAACACCTGATGTAGTAAAACAGCAAATTCTCACTGTCCGGTATCCTATCCCTTTTTTTGAAACCGGGTGTATCGAAGATTTCTCTTCCCGCTATTATACAACTACATTGATAATTTTTTCCGGCACAAAGATCACTTTCCTTGGCGGTTTTCCCTGAAGCCATTTTTCCGATCTTTCATGGTCCATGATTCTTTTTTCAACCTCCATTTGTGAAATTCCAACCGGAAGTTCTATTTTAAACCGCATTTTCCCATTGAAGGATACCGGATATTCAAAGGAATCCTCTTTTAAAAGGGATTCATCCGTTTCAGGCCAGGGTTCATAAGTCAGGGTATCCGGATTTCCATAAAGCGACCACAATTCTTCTCCCAGATGGGGAGCAAAGGGCGACAGGATCCGGGCAAATATTTCGGCAGAAGATTTTGTGATTTTCCCCTTTTTGATGGCCATGTTATTGAAAACCATCAAGGCGGATATTGCGGTATTGAATTTCAGATTTTCAATATCCGATTCCACCTTCCGGATGGTCTGATGCAATCCTTTCAATACCTCCTTATCTTCTGTTCCGTCCACCATATTTTTCGGGTCGGCAAAAAACCGGTATACCCGATTTAAGAAATTAAACACTCCTTTGACCCCGGTTTCGGTCCATGGTTTCCGCTCTTCAAGGGGTCCCATAAACATCTCGTATAAACGGAGGGAATCGGCGCCATAACGCTTGATCACATCGTCCGGATTAATGACATTCTTCAACGATTTCGACATTTTGGCCACAATCTGCGTGAGTTCTTCACCGGTTTCCTTGTGGAAAAATTTTCCCTCCTTTTCCTCCACCTGGTCGGAAGCAACCTTCGCTCCGGAAGCGGTTTCATAGGCAAACGCCAGAATCATTCCCTGATTAAAGAGTTTCCGGTAGGGTTCATCGGTAGAAACCACCCCCAGGTCAAAGAGAACTTTATGCCAGAATCGGGAGTACAGGAGGTGCAGCACGGCATGCTCGGCTCCTCCGATATATAGATCGACGGGCATCCAGTATTTTTCCCTGGCCGGATCAACAATCTGACGGGTGTTGTGCGGATCGGTAAAACGCAGATAGTACCAGCAAGATCCGGCCCATTGAGGCATTGTGTTGGTTTCACGAATTCCTTTTCTCCCTTTCGCATCCGTTACATGCAACCAATCGGTTGCGCGGGCCAGGGGAGATTCACCGCTATCCCCCGGGGTATATTCATCCAGTTCCGGAAGCTCAAGGGGCAGATCTTTTTCATCCAGGATTGTTACATCCCCATCTTCCCAATGGATCACCGGAAAAGGTTCACCCCAGTATCGCTGCCGGCTGAATAGCCAGTCACGCATTTTATAGTTGACCGAAAAATTCCCCAGGTTATGCTTTTCAAGCCAGGCAGTAACTGTTTGAATGCCTTCATCCTGATTCATTCCGTTTATATCCAGTCCGGTTTCTGCCCCGGACGAATGGATGTATTCCCCATCGCCTGTCCAGCACTCTTTCCCGGCGATCACCCGTTCTCTGGTTTCCGGGGATTCCCTCACCGGATCAAGAATGCACACGATAGGAAGAGAAAAAGTCTCGGCAAATTCAAAATCACGGGTATCATGAGCCGGTACCGCCATAATGGCGCCGGTTCCATACCCCATGAGCACATAATCGGCAATCCAGATCGGAATGCGTTGGTTGTTCACCGGGTTGATGGCATAGCGCCCCGTGAAAACCCCGGTTTTTTCCTTGGCCAGATCGGTACGTTCGAGGTCCGATTTCAAAGCGGCCGATTTCCGGTATGCTTTCACCGCACTCCTTTTGGCTTCGGTTGTTATGGCCTCTGCCAACGCATGTTCCGGAGCGATCACCATATAGGTAGCTCCAAACAAGGTATCGGGACGCGTGGTATAGACGCGCAGTTTCTCCTCCATCCCCTCGATGGTAAAATCCACCTCAGCCCCGGTCGATTTGCCAATCCAGTTTTTCTGCATATCCTTAATGCCCGTAGGCCAGTCCAGGTCCTCCAGACCTTCCAGCAAACGTTCGGCATAGTGGGGGATCCTGAGCAACCATTGTTTCAATTTCTTTTTTCTCACCTTGCTGCCGCACTTCTCGTGCGATCCATCGGTCATCACCTCTTCATTGGCACATACAATCTTACAACGATCGCACCACCACACCTGGGCATCATCATAATACGCCAGCCTTCGGGCATCGACATACTCCCGGACCGCTTTTTTGCCTGCTTTCCGGATCTCTTCCGGGAGAATTAATTCACTCACAGGCCTTCCCTTATGCTGTTCCTTATCAAACCAGGTGTTGTACAGTTTGGTGAAAATCCATTGGGTCCATTTGAAATAATCCGGATCAGTAGTATTGATTTCACGATCCCAGTCGTAACTCAACCCCAGCGATTTAATCTGCCGCCGGAAGGTATCACAATTCTTCCCGGTAGTCACCGCCGGATGAGTCCCGGTCTGCATCGCATATTGCTCTGCCGGTAGTCCAAAGGCATCATACCCCATCGGGTGAAGCACATTAAAACCCTTCATCCGTTTGTAGCGGCTTACAATATCCGTAGCGGTATACCCCTCCGGATGTCCTACATGCAAACCGGCTCCCGATGGATAGGGAAACATATCCAATGCATAATATTTGGGCTTCGAAAAATCATCTTCCGTTTTAAAGGTTTTCTTTTTCTCCCAGTACCGTTGCCATTTCGGTTCAATCTGGTCAAATTTGTATTCCATGGTAACCTGCTGTGATGGATTCATCCTGATTTTTAAAGGCGCAAAGTTAGGTATTTTGACGAATATACAAACCCGGACTTTTCTATAACCGGGAAAAATAAATGCCCCCGGGAAACAGCCTGGCATTTAAAAAAACGGTGGTTTCATCTCCTGTTGGATTTCGATCCGGAGAAAAAGGGAATCAAACCACTCCCGAACCGCAGGCCGAAGCAAACGAAAAGGTAAATTCGATATAAAAAGCATTTAAAAGTATTAAAATGTTAAATTTTTTGCCGAATAACTATAATTTCTAATCAAAAAAGCGAATTTATCATACATTTGTTCAAATTATCCATTTCTGTTATCCGAAAGGTATTCGGATAAGGATTCCAGGAAATAACAAAAGCCATTAATAACCACAAAAATGATTGTACATGAATAGTAAAGATCCAAAACGATTTACCGAAGATTTTATGGCCTATGTACAGGCGAAGAATCCCGGAGAACCGGAATTTCATCAGGCGGTTCTGGAGGTAGTGGAAACCCTCTCCGTATTTTTACTTGCCAATCCGCGATACCTTCAAACCAAAATCCTGGAGCGTATGGTGGAACCTGAGCGGATCATTCAATTCCGGGTTCCCTGGACCGATGATGCAGGCAATATCCAGATCAACCGGGGTTACCGTATTGAGATGAACAGTGCCATAGGTCCCTACAAAGGAGGCTTACGGTTTCATCCTACGGTCAATTTAAGCATTTTTAAATTTCTGGCTTTTGAACAGGTCCTGAAAAACAGTCTGACCACGTTACCTATGGGAGGCGGAAAAGGAGGTTCCGATTTTGATCCGAAAGGCAAATCCGACAATGAAGTAATGAAGTTTTGTCAGAGTTTCATGACCGAGTTGGCACGTCATATAGGACCCGATACCGACATCCCGGCAGGGGATATTGGTGTGGGCGGTCGGGAGATCGGTTTTCTGTTTGGCCAGTACAAAAGGTTGCGCAATGAATTCACCGGGGTCTTAACCGGCAAAGGTACCGGATGGGGGGGGTCCCTGATCCGCCCGGAAGCTACAGGATACGGAACGGTTTACTTCGCTGAAGAAATGCTGAAAACCCGGGGCGATAGCATCCGGGGAAAAACCGTAATCCTTTCCGGATCGGGAAACGTTGCGCAGTATGCCGTGGAAAAAGTACTCGATATGGGAGGCAAACCGGTGAGTTTATCCGATTCAAACGGTACCGTTTACGATCCCGATGGCATCGACTATGATAAACTGGAGTACGTCAAACTGTTGAAGAATATTTACCGGGGCAGAATCAGAGAATACGCCGAAAAATACGACGTGCCGTATTATGAAAACCAGCGTCCCTGGCATATCCCCTGCGATGTAGCCCTTCCGTGCGCTACCCAGAACGAAATCAGTGGAAGCGAAGCAGAAACCTTGCTGAAAAACGGATGCTTTGTGGTGGCTGAAGGAGCCAATATGCCCTCTACCTATGAGGCCGAACATGCTTTTCTGAAAGCAAAAATCCTCTATGCCCCGGGAAAAGCAGCCAACGCCGGTGGTGTGGCTGTATCAGGTCTCGAAATGGCCCAGAACAGCATGCGAATATCCTGGACCCGCGACGAAGTAGATGCCAAATTGCATGCCATCATGAAAAATATCCACCAAATGTGCATTCAGTATGGCAGAGATGAAAAAGGAGATGTAAATTATGTGAAAGGCGCCAATATCGGAGGATTCGTGAAAGTAGCCAACGCCATGATGGCGCAGGGCCTGGTGTAAAACAATCGAACGTTGGATCTTGCTTTAAAAATCTTATTCTGATGCAATTTGTAAAGGGATAAAATGAATCACGGTATTTGAACCCTGGGTTTTTTGGATTCCATCGCTCCTAAAAGATGGAATCCATTTTGTTTACGGAACCTTTAACCTGAGCTATTCATAAATTTTAAAAAATATGAAACGAACATGAACTTTTTTAATCAAAAGTTCGCCAAAGGCAATGATTAAAAGAAGTTCATGT
>CAYPAW010000010.1:0-10289 GCA_964408795.1 uncultured Mariniphaga sp. | reverse complement strand
ACAACCACGGTTGTTTTGTATTTTCTGGATATGCGTACAGGAATCATCAGGAAAGTAAGTACGTTTATCAATCCGCAAAACACCTATGGGGGGGATGTGATAACCAGGATCGGTTATTGCCAGGAACACCAAAGCGGACGGAGGGAATTGCAACAGGCGTTTATCAAAGCCATGAACCGTGCACTCGAAGATTATGCCAAAGAAGTAGCCTGTACCAGCCGGAATATCGAAAGACTGGTTTTTGTGGGCAATACCACCATGTTGCATATTCTCTTGGGTGAAGATCCGGTTTCTCTTGCGTTAGCTCCTTTTGTTCCGAAATTTACAGATAAACAGATCCGAATGGGAGAACAGACTGAGTTCAAAGTGAACGCCCATGCACATATCGAAACTCTTCCCTGCCTGTCGGCCTACGTAGGTGCCGATATTGTCGCCGGATTAGCTGCTTTAAACGTTCCTTACCGTAACTATTTGTTTCTGGATATTGGCACCAACGGAGAAATAGCTCTGGTCAAAGGCGACGAAATTCTTACATGTGCCACTGCTGCAGGTCCCGCTTTCGAAGGAGCCAATATTTCATGTGGCATGAGCGCTGTATCCGGAGCGATTCATATCTTTAAGAACAAAAAACAGTACAAGGTGATAGGAAACATCCGACCAATGGGAATTTGCGGATCCGGACTTGTCGATATTGTGAGTTATCTGGTGCAGAACAAGGCAATCGATGAAACAGGACTCCTGAAAGAAGATTTTGTCATTCATGAAAAAAATAACATCCGCATAACACAACAGGATATCCGTGAAATACAATTAGCCAAATCTGCCGTCTATTCAGGCATTAAAATACTCCTTGATGAGGCAAAGCTCTCGTTTGACTCCATCGAAGCATTGTTTATTGCCGGTGGGTTTGGGAATTATATCAACATTCAATCGGCATTAACCATCGGATTGCTTCCTCATGAATTAAAAGACAAAATATATGCAGTGGGAAACAGTGCAGGAATAGGAGCACTTCAATATACTAAATCCAATTATTTCAAACTGAAAACTGAGGCGATTGTGAAAAAATCCCGTTATATCGAATTATCTCTTCGGGATGAATTTGCAATGGAATTTGCATTGAACATGAATTTTTCCTAAAATACAACATTATGGCAAGAACAAAACCTTTTGATACCCATCTTCCTGAATACGAAGATTGGTTTGATGCCAACCATTTTGTATATCTTTCGGAATTGGAAGCTATCCGGGAGGTAATCCCTGCAGCTGGGAAAGGAGTTGAAATTGGTATTGGAAGCGGTCTGTTTGCTTCCCCTTTGGGGATTTCCGAAGGCTGTGATCCATCCATAGAAATGCGAAAAAAAGCAGCTGAAAGAGGGTTGCATGCCATTGAGGGTATTGCTGAGAATCTTCCTTATGAGGCGGAAAGTTTCGATTTTGCCCTGATGGTGACAACCATTTGTTTTGTTGACGATGCGATGCAAACATACCACGAAATAAACCGTATTCTGAAACCGGGAGGAACCGTAATTACTGGTTTTGTAGATAAAAACAGCCCGGTTGGGAAACACTATTTAAGGCATAAAGAAGAGAGCCTCTTTTACCGGGATGCCACTTTCTTCGGTACAGACGATATTATTGATCTGCTGACGAACCATGATTTTACGATTACCAAAATCCGCCAGACGGTTTTTGGAACCCTGGAAGATATCACAGCCATACAACATCCGGAAAACGGATATGGGAAAGGTAGTTTTGTAGTAATACAAGCAAAAAAGAAGTAATATGGAACGAAGAGTATTTGGACCGGTGCCCTCACGCCGACTTGGACAGAGCCTGGGAATAAACAATATACCGTATAAAATATGCACCTATTCCTGCATTTATTGCCAGGTCGGTAAAGCCATAAAAATGCAGGTTAAAAGACAGGAATTTTATGATCCCCGGGAACTCATCAATGAGGTGGGTGAACTGTTGCATGCCATCCGGAAGAATCAAAATGCTCCTGATTATATTACCATCGTGCCGGATGGTGAACCCACCCTGGATGTTCATCTGGGAAAACTGATCGACGGGTTAAAACCGTTTAATATTCCTGTTGCCGTGATTACCAATGCATCCCTGATGCCCTGGCCGGATGTTCAGGAAGACCTGCTAAAAGCGGATTTTGTATCGGTTAAAGCCGACACCTTTTATCCGGAAACATGGAAAAAAATAAACAAACCCCATAAACATTTATCTCTGGGCGATATATTAACGGGAATACAAGAATTTGCGGAAGTATTTACCGGGAAACTGGTAACCGAAACCATGCTAATACAGGGAATCAACGATTCGGTACAGGAAATGACAAATACGGCCGCCATCCTAAGGACATTGCATCCCCATACAGCCTATCTTTCCATTCCCACCCGGCCGCCGGCTTACGAGGAAGTACGCCCGGCCAGTGAAACCGCTGTTACAGAAGCTTATCATATTTTCAGAAAACAGATTCCCAGGGTGGAACTATTGACCGGTTACGAAGGAAATGCCTTTTCGTCTACCGGAAATTTTAGAGACGATATTTTAAGCATTACAGCGGTGCATCCCATGCGGGAGGATGCCGTTATGGAATTACTGCGTAAAACAGGAGAGAATCAATCCCTGTTGGTGGCAATGCTGAATGAAAACGTACTGGATAAATTGCATTATGGCGGACATGCCTATTACCTGAGAAAATTTAAAAAATAATCTGCTTTGAGGAGAAGTAGCTTTTTGTAGTATTCATAAACAGTTGAAACAAATATTCCATGAAGATCGATGACGGAAAGAATGATTTTGTGCAGATAGCCGGCAAACTGATCAGCGAACAGAAATATGGAGAAGCGCTAAATTATCTGCAACAGATCATAAAAGCGGACACCAAGAATACAAAAGCGGTCTTGATGATGGAACAAATAAAAAAAATAATCGAATACCAAAACCTGGATCTGTTTAGTTCGACCAATCTGAATATGGATCCCTGGTTGGAATAAAAATATTCATCTGGGAAACAAGTATGCTAAAAACATTGGTAAAAAAAACAAAGGAAGCCTTTCAAAACAACCGGCGATTGATCAGTCCTCTCATGGGATTTCCGGGAATTCGCTTGGTAAACAGTACAATAAAACTGGCTCAGCAAAATTACGGGGAACATTACAAAGTTATTCAATCGCTTATAAACAGGTTTCATCCGGATATTATCTTCCCCCTCATGGATTTGTCGGTCGAAGCAAATGCCTTAGGCCGGCATACCGTATTTCCTAAACACGACACACCCACCGTTGTTAAGGATCATTTTGACAATGCGGAACTGAAAATGCAAAAACAAATAAACATTACCTATGACACGCGTTTGCTGGGATATGTTGAAACCATCCGGTTGTTGTGTTTGAATTTTTCGGAAAACATTCTGAAAGGGGCCTACGTTACCGGCCCATATTCTCTGGCCAGTTTAATTATGGGAGCCGATATAGCTGCTCTGGCTGCTATCATGGAACCGGAGAGGTTATTGGAATTATGTGAATTTACCGTAGAACGCATACAGGAATATATCCGGCTGCTCACAGGAGCCGGAGCCCAGGTTATATGTGTGTTGGAACCCTCTGCTGTCATGCTGGGACCGGAGGAATTTCAAAAGTTTTCATCCAACTTTGTCAGGCATATTGTGAACAGCTACCGGTATACCGATGTAGCCATTATCTATCATACCTGTGGAAATACGATGCACCTGATTGAAAAGATGGTCGATTCCCAGGTCGATGCCATCAGCCTGGATTCACCCAAAATAGGCGTATCCCTCCCTGAAGTGGCAAAAAGAGTAAAAAATCAAACCATATTGATGGGAAATATTGATCCTACCGGAATCATCCTTAACGGGAATCCGGAGGAGGTCAAAGAAGAAGTCTTTGATTTGTTGAAATCCATGGATTCCTGCGAGAATTTTATTCTGAGTACCGGCTGTGATCTTCCCCAGGAAATCCCGTTTGAAAATATTCAGACTTTTATTGATACGGGCCGCACGTATCGAATCAATAAGGGAAAAAATAAAAACAAATAAACCGATCATGTTATCACAGGTACCCGTAAAGCAAGTTGCTGCCATTCATGACCTTTCCGGCTGTGGCAGAACCTCTCTGTCCGTTGTCATTCCTATTCTCTCAGCAATGGGGATCAAGGTATGTTCCCTGCCTACGGCTGTTTTATCCTCTCACAGCCGGTATGAGGGTTTTCATTTTGTGGATCTTACGGATCATATGACGCCCATTCTGGAACATTGGAAAGAAATAAACATTTCTTTTGATGCTATATACAGTGGTTTTCTGGGATCCCATCGACAGATCGACATTGTGCAGGATCTGATCCGTTCCTTTGCCCGGGAAAACCAGCTGGTTGTGATTGATCCTGTACTTGGAGACAATGGAACGACCTACCGGACCACAGATCAGCAGATGATCACCCAAATGAAGTCATTAATTCAGGTAGCTCATGTGATTACCCCCAATTTAACCGAAGTATCCCTGTTGTTGGATCAGCCCTATGATCCGAACCTGAAGGAAGACGAGATCAAAAAACAGATGCTTCAGTTGTCGGATACTGGTCCCGGAATTGTAGTCATCACAGGTGTTCCTGATTCCACCTTACGAAATACCTATTCCGTAATGGCCTATAACCGCAATGGCTCCCGTTTCTGGAAAGTACCTATTGATTATATTCCTGCGGATTTTCCCGGTACCGGCGATTGTTTTACCAGCGTGTTAACCGGAGCATTGCTGCAGGGCGACAGTTTGCCGATAGCCCTCGACCGTTCGGTTCATTTCATATCCTACGGGGTAAGAGCAACCTATGGCTATGATTACGACCCGAACCAGGGTATTTTGCTTGAGAGAATATTAAACCGGTTGCATTTTCCCATGCCGGTGAGTAGCTATGAGATCATATAACAACCGGAAAGATTTGTACGCGATCTAAAACCCATTGCAATGGATTCTGAAATGTCAGCACTCCGCCAGGAGATTCTTCAATGCCGGAAATGTGCATTGGCGGAAACACGTCATCATGTGGTGGTAGGTGAAGGGAATCCCTATGCGGAGATTTTCATCATCGGGGAAGCTCCGGGCAGGGATGAAGATCTGCAGGGAAGGCCTTTTGTGGGCCGATCGGGACAGTTGCTGGACAAGATACTGGCGGCCTGCGGGTTTACCCGGGAGGAGCATGTTTTCATCGGTAACATTATAAAATGCCGGCCTCCCAATAATAGGGTTCCCACACCCCGGGAAGCTGAAATATGCATGCCCTGGCTCATCCGTCAAATCGAATTGGTCGATCCAGGGATTCTGATTCTTCTGGGAGCTACTGCGTTGAAGCATATGGCAGGACAGGAATACCGGATTACCCGGCTTCGGGGTTCCTGGATCAATGTACAGGGCCGACTGGCTATGCCCGTGTATCATCCCGCTGCTCTGCTGCGCGATCCTTCCTTAAAACGGCCCACCTGGGAAGATTTTAAAAAAATCGTCATTAAATACCGTGAACTGGTAAATCCGGATCATTTTTCACCCTATGTGTAAGGCCGAAAGGTGCTCACATGTTCCTGAACCACCTTAAACACTTCGTTGATCTTTTCCGATGCCGGAAGAACCTCCCGGATCCGTTCAAGGTAATGTCTTTCACAGAGGATTTTTAAGGTAGGCTGAAAATAGATATCAAAAACCCATCCTATCTGAAGCAGTTTAAAATCGTTCAGGTTTCTCATGTGGTTGAATTGCACAATTCTTTTGTGCATCAGATCCTGAAGTACCTTATCGGAAAAACCGGGTGTATCGGGTAAATCAAGCTCAATAGCTCCATTTTTTTGTTTGTCTGTGCGGTGATAATAATCGGTAACGACCTTCCAGATATCCAGCTTGTCTGCATCACGAATCAATCGGGAATAAAACTGGCAGGTTTCTGTTTCCATACGGGGCAGGGAAGGCCGGTTGTGATACCGGATTGATTGCAATACAATATGCTGGTTCGTATAATCCAGAGAATCAAGAATCTTTTCTCGTTCGAGAATTTTCACCCCCAGGTCCGCATGATTTTCCGATTTTCCATCCTTGAAGGTCCGGTAACGCGTGAATTGTTCAAAACGGCCAATATCATGCAACAAAGCAATTATTTCTGCTAACCGCAAGGAATCCCCCTTTAATCCCAGTTCTCTCCCGATGGTTTCTATTTCCCTGCATACCCGGTAGGTATGGTCTTCTTTTAATGTAATATTTTGTTGAATCTCCGGATCATCACTGTAAAAAGAGTGTACATAGCCGGTAAACCAATCTTTCAGTTTGGTGTATTCTTTCCTGGAAACTTCAATATGCATGCGGTATGAGATTTATACATTTTTATATCGTTCGGGGTTAGGTCTTTTTTTCATTAAATGGTCAACATTTTATCCAGGGCCTTTTTTGCTTTTTCCCTGATATCCGTGGGAACGGTAACAATGAATTCCATATTCTCCAGTGCATTTCTGACCCTTTCCAGGGTGATGGTATTCATCCCTTCACACAAGGTATTTACTTTATAGAACCGTTTATCCGGGTTATCCGATTTCAGACGATAAACAAAATTATCTTCCGTGCCAACAATAAATTCTTTATGAGAAGATTTTTTTACGAATATGGACATTTGTGACGTACTGCCTGTAAAATCAGCCATATGTCTGACTTCATCCGTGCATTCCGGATGCACGATAATTTTCGCATCCGGATGGATATGCTTCAGTTCTTCCAGTTTGCTGGCCCGAATGTTTTCGTGGACGTAACAATAGCCATCCCATAAAAGGATTTTTTTCCGGGTTTGTTCTGCTACATAAGAGCCTAAATTTTTATCGGGAATGAAGAATATTTTATTGCCCGACAATGCATTAACTACGTCAATCGCATTGGCTGAAGTGCAACAGATATCAGATACCGCTTTTACATCGGCTGAGCTGTTCACATAACTGACAATTTGGACATCGGAATGCTGTTTTTTTATTTCCATTACCTGTTTACCGGTAGCCATATCGGCCAATCCACACCCGGCTTGTTTATAGGGTAGGAGAATGGTTTTTTGGGGATTTAAGATGGCAGCCGTTTCGGCCATAAACTGAACCCCGCAAAAAACAATTACATCTGCATTGGTACTTACGGCCTTCCGGCTTAAATCCAGTGAGTCCCCCACAAAATCAGCAATATCCTGAATCTCCCCACGCTGATATACATGTGCCAGAATGATGGCATTTCTTTCCTTTTGAAGCTTTTTGACAGAGGCTGTCAAATCCTTACTATTCATCATATTTACGAAATCACTTACCGGTTTCTTTCCCCAAATAATTGGGTTCCGATACGCACAATGTTGGCTCCTTCTTCGATGGCTATTTTATACGTATTGCTCATTCCCATCGAGAGAAAGCGCATTTCTACATCCGGTATTTGTTTTTCTTTTATTTGTTCAAAAAGCTGTTTTGTGATCTTGAAATAAGGCCTTGCATTTTCCGGATTTCCAAAACGGGGTCCCATGGTCATTATTCCCTGAATTCTGAGATTCGGAAAATGGTGTATTTGCAGGATCAGTTGTTCCACATTTTCTGGCAAGACGCCGGTTTTATTTGATTCTTCACCACTGTTAATCTCAATCAATACAGGCATTATTTTTCCTTCCGAAGCACATTGCTTGTTTACTTCTTTAGCCAGCCTGAAAGAATCAATGGTTTCGATCATGTCGAACATTTGAACGGCTTTTTTTGCTTTGTTACGCTGCAGATGGCCAATCATATGCCATTGTACCGGGGTCCTAACCGTTTTATAGATTCGTTCAGCTTCCTGTATATAATTATAACCAAGCACTTTAATGCCTGCATCGATGGCTGCTTTGACTTCATCTGGTGATCGCGTCTTTGCAGCAGCAACCAGCAGAACTCCCTGCGGAAGGAATGACTGTATGTCGGCTACATTTTGTTTAATCGTTGTTAAATAATCCTTGTTCATAGTGATCTGAAGATGTTTTATTCCCCATGAATACGTTTCTTTTTTGCAAGCAATTCTTCCTGGCTCTCCTGATGTTCCGGATCCGGAATGATCGCATCAACAGGGCAAACATTCACACATTGCGGTTCATCAAAGAACCCGACACATTCTGTGCATTTATCCGGATCAATAACGTAAATATCAGGTCCTTCAGAAATTGCTTCATTCGGGCATTCCGGGATACATACTCCACATGAAATACATTCTTCATTAATTAGTAAAGCCATAATTTACCTCCTGTTTTAAATGTGTTTATTTAGTGACTTGTGATGAGCCGGTCAATGAGAATACCAAATTACGAGGACCAAAGCACCCTTCCTGGATTCAAAAGGTCCGTGGGTCTCATGCGCTTGAAAACTCTGAAAGGTTCCCTCGGGATATACTTTCCCCTCACTGATGTATTCCCCCTTCAGAATAAAGTGCTGTTCTGCAGTAATATGGGAGTGAGGGTTCATGTAAAATCCTTTGGAAAGTTTTAACAATACGGTTTTGATGCCTTGCTCCTCATGCAGTACCTTCTCCAGAGTACCTTTTGGATATTCACACGCTTCTATCCAATTGGAATCATCGAAAACATTTAGCATTTCATCCATCTTACATCCCTCCTGTTCCTTTAATTTAAAATAAAATTAATCAGATTATTTCTATTATGCAAATTATTTAGAATTAATTTAAATTATTTATAGAAGCAACGATTATTATTGATTGCATGGGTCTGTTTTTTTTCATTTCCCGGGGGCGCTACATATCGTTGTCGAATCGTCCGTCTGATTTATGATACGACATTTTGTGCTGAACTTCTGTGAGCCATCCAGTTTTTACTGTGTCGTTCGGGTTCATATCCGGAATATATGGTTTGATATCAAGCAAAGGCGTATTGTTGACCATATCTGCATTTTCAAAATGGAGGATATTTTTTTCTATTCCAATGATTTTCACAATGGAGATTCCGATGTTGTTTGGTCTTTTGGGGGCCCGGGTAGCAAAAACCCCGCGCTTGTTTTCGTCCAGAAAAGGCCGTACTTCCAGATGGAAGCCTACTGAGAGGTGGAAATGATAAACCAAAATGATATGGGAAAAACCATCCAGATCTTTCAGTCCCCTGACAAACTTCGGATCCAATTCTGCATATCCTTTTATTCCTTTGGCAGCAGACGGCTGAATGGGGATATTTTTTGTGCTTTCATAGGGGGTATGAATCATGCCGATGGGTTGGTACCGTATTTCTGCCATGCCGATTATTTTGCTTTAAAAATAACGATAAGATACGAATAAAATTAGATGAACACTTGTTCTTGGAAAAATAAACCGGACTTATTTTGAGCAGGAAATAAGGTACTTTTGCGATAGGACTATGTTTAGGTACCGCATCGAGGGCTAAATCGAGTGCATCGGTAAACAAGCGCCAGGTTCACCATACGATAATGGTTACTATGATGAGGCTCGCTACGGGATCCATCCACTGTTTACCGGTCAGGTGGCAGTTTATACAAATATCAGACTCAAATTATCACTGGCGTTGTGTCCTGCATCGGCCAGTAAGACAGAAGAGTTGGCTATTAACCCATAGATGATTTCAATAACTACAAAGGCGATGTTTAATCCAATGCCTATAGCAAAAGCTTTGCTGTGCCTTCCGGAAACTGCATGTCCTTGTGGATGACCAAGCGAATGTGCCATGTTTAAACGTGTGCAATTACCTGTTCCATTTTTTTTGTTATTTCCGAGGCGATCCCTTTAATGGAGGGATTCTCAACAGCCATCATCGAAGCAATGGGATGCACTGCCGCCACCTCAACGCGTCCTGGGGCTTGTTCGCGAACAATGATATTGCAGGGAAGCATCGTCCCGATTTTGTTGTCTGCTTGCAGCGCTTTGTAAGCATAGGAAGGATTGCAGGCTCCCAGGATCTTGTATTTTTCAAAATCCACATCCAGCTTCAATTTAAGGGTAGCCTGAACATCAATCTCGGTCAATACCCCGAATCCTTCTTTTTTCAGTTCTTCCGTTACCCGTTCTACTGCTTCCTCAAATGAGTAATTTGTTGTTTTTTCAATGGAATACTTCATATGTTTCAAATTTATAATTCGTCCCATAACTTAATCCTAAATTTGAGAACGTATGGAACCGCTTCGCTCTCACATGAACTTCTTTTAATCATTGCCTTTGGCGAACTTTTGATTAGAAAGTACATGTTCGTTTCGTATGATTAAAATGTTACAT
>CAYPAW010000009.1:0-3638 GCA_964408795.1 uncultured Mariniphaga sp. | reverse complement strand
TTATTCCTGTCTCCGACAGCGACTAAGATTCAGTAAAACTTTCTTCCAACGTTTAACTTCATCTAAGTCGGGGTTAACCTGAGCTTTATTCATATTTTTTTAAAATTTATGAATAGTCCAGGTTAAAAACCAAAGAGTTCCGGAATCCATAAAGAAATTTCCGGAATATAGGTCACCAGCATCAGACAGACGATCATGGCTACAAACATGGGCAACAGGGGTTTTATAACGGTTTCAATTTTTACATTGCTGACACTGCATCCAATAAACAAGAGAGAACCTACGGGTGGAGTTCCCAATCCCACACTTAAATTCATCACCATGATAATCCCGAATTGTACCGGGTCCAGGCCAAGATTTGTAACAATAGGAAGGAAAATCGGCGTAAAAATCAACACGGCAGGTGTCATATCCATGAAAACTCCCACAAACAAAAGGATCAGATTAATTATCAATAAGATAACAAACTTATTATCACTGATCGAAAGGAGGGCTGCACTCACATTCTGGGGGATATTTTCGTAGGCCATGATCCACGACAAACCAATGCAGGTTGCAATCAAAAGCATGACAAAAGCGGTGGTCTTCACAGAACGGAGGATGACTCCCGGAAGATCGTTCAGCTTCATTTCTTTGTAAATAAAAGCGAGGATCAGGGCATACAAAACGGCAATAGCCGAAGCCTCTGTAGCTGTAAAATAGCCGGCCACGATTCCCCCAATCACCACTACCAGCATCATCAGGCTCGGCAGAGCTTTCATAAATTTCTTGAGTACGATCCAGAGACCCCGTTTATGTCGAACCGAAAAGAAGATCAGCCACACCAAAAAAACAATGGCTACACCCCCGTAAATTAGGGAAGAAATCCGGGAAGAAAACACCTGATTCACTTTGATAAATCCCAGCACCACCAGGGTCACTGCCAGAACAACCGAACCCGTAACCGCTATATTCTTAAGAACTCCTTTTGCTCCGGACGCTTTGTATGCCAGCATCATAACGGCCATCAACATGATAGACAAGCCGGTCAGAATCCCTGGAATATAGCCGGCCAGGAAAAGAGCCGTAATGGAAACCCCTCCACTGGCCAGCGAATAAACGATGAGCACATTGCTGGGAGGTATGGATAACCCGGTAGTGGCGGAGGTTATATTCACGGCTGCACTAAAATTTTTGTCATACCCTTCTTTTTCCATTTCAGGGGCCATGATACTCCCAATCGCAGATGCTGAGGCAGCTGCTGATCCGGAGATAGCACCAAAAAGCATATTGGCAATGACATTCACAAAGGCCAGTCCGGCAGACCAGCGACCAACCAAAACACGGGCAAAATCAATCAGCCGGATGGCAATCCCCCCTTTGTTCATAATGTTCCCGGCAAGAATAAAAAACGGGATGGCTAAAAGCGTAAAACTATCCAGCCCGGTAGCCATCCGCTGTGCATACGTAGTGGCTGCCGGAAGAGGCATTATGGTTACCAGCATGGTTAGAATACCGGAAATGCCAATACTAAAGGCAATCGGAACACCAATGGCCAGCAAGAAAACAAAACTTACGACCAAAACAAGTACACCTAAAAACTCCATAATACCCTTATTTAATTTGCAATGAATTATCAACCATATAATAAATGATCAGTACCCCACTCAGAGGAAGGATCAAATAAACATACCCCAGGGGCAACCCAAGCGCTGCTGAGTACACCTCAAGGTTAAACCGTGTATAGACCAACCATACCCCTCCGAAGCACATCACAAAAAGTGCAAAGATCCCAACCACACCATTGATAATCAGCTGAAGCCGTTTCTTCCCGGCTCCTTTTTGTTTCTGTAACATCAGGTCGATCGCCAGGTGTTCATTTTTCCCGGCTACATAGGCAGAGCCTAGTAACCCAACCCATATAAGGAGAAAGCCTGCCAGTTCATCGGTAAAGGAACTGGGTGAAGCCAGGACATAGCGGCTGAAAACCTGCCACAACACATCCACCACCAACAGACTCATCAAGCCTATCAGCAGGATTTCTAAAATTCTGTCAATTCGTTTACGTAGTTTCACTTCCATACATTTTAAATCCACGATTTTGTTTCTTCCGTTGTTATTTCATTGCCCTGATTTTTTGTATCAAAGGAGCCAGCAATTCATCGTCCTCATACATTTCATAAAAAGCACCCACTTTTTCAGCAAAAAGCGATTTATCCGGATAGTTAATTTTCACACCGGCTTTCTGAACCTCTTCGAGTGATTCTTCCACCGCTTCCTGCCAGTATTTCCGCTGCACGGGAACCGATTCTTTCACAGCCTCCATTAACCACTCCTGTTCGTCGGGAGACAGCGTATCCCATATTTTTGTGCTAATGATCAGAACATCGGGAATACAGGTGTGTTCATCCAGGGAATAGTATTTGCATACCTCATAGTGATGGGATGTATACAAACTGGGTGGATTATTTTCGGCACCATCCACGACACCGCTTTGCAGGGCTGTATACAGTTCACCCCAGGAGATGGGTGTGGGAGAACCGCCCAGGGATTTGATCATCTCTACGGCCGTAATGCTTTTCATCACCCGGATTTTCATTCCTTTGAGATCCTCAGGTTTTTCAATCGGTTTATCAAGGGTATAAAAACTGCGAAATCCGGCATCGTAAAAGCAGAGGCCCCGGATCCAGTATTTTTCGGTTCCCAACAATAAATTCTGTCCGATTTCCCCATCAAATACATTAAAAGCATGCTCTTTCGATCTGAAAATATAAGGCATTCCCAGAACCCTGAATTCAGGTGTAAAACTTTCCATGACAGCCGATGAAACTTTGGTGATTGCCAGGCTTCCGATCTGCAGAAGTTCTACGCATTGCTGTTCTGAACCTAACTGTTCGCTGGGATATATGTCGATGGTGAGTTTACCTCCTGATTTTTCAGCAACCTGTTCTGCCATAAAAACCATTCCTTTGTGTACGGGGTGGGAAGGATCCAGACTATGGGCCAATTTCAGCGTTTTATGGGATTGGATATTTTTACATGCCCCCAGGAGACCTATTCCTCCTATCAGGGTTACGAGCAACCATTTATTCTTCATTGTTTCTGATCTTTTTAATGAACGTCAGCACCTCCTGAACCTTTTGGCTAATCATCGCATAGTCCTCCGTTTGGAGGATCTCTTTTGGGAACAACCGGGAACCCATTCCCACGCAGGCAGCGCCGGCCTGAAACCATGCGCGAAGATTTTCTTCCGTAGGTTCAACCCCTCCTGTAGGCATTATATCGGTCCATGGCATGGGTCCAAGAACCGCTTTTACAAAGCCGGGGCCTCCCACTTCCGAACCGGGAAAAACCTTTACGATATCCGCTCCCCATTCATGGGCTTTTGATATCTCGGTTACTGAGCCACATCCGGGGCTCCAGGCTATTTTTCGTTTGTTGCATGCTTTGGCCATTCCCTCATCCAGGATGGGAGAAACCACGAAATTGGCTCCCAGGGCAATGTACATGGCTGTGGTAGCTTCGTCCAGCACGGATCCTACACCAAGCATCATGTCGGGTAATTCCTTCACAGACCACTGATTCAAAGCAGCAAAAACCAGGGTGGCAAAGTCTCCCCGGTTGGTAAACTCAAAAACACGGGCGCCCCCATCATAACA
>CAYPAW010000008.1:0-5312 GCA_964408795.1 uncultured Mariniphaga sp. | reverse complement strand
CACATCCCCCCCATAGGTGTTTTGCGGATTGATAAACGTACTTACTTTCCTGATGATTCCTGTACGCATATCCAGAAAATACAAAACAACCGTGGTTGTTCCCATATCAATGGCCACTCCATACGGATTTTCTGTTTCAAACCCGGTAGGTTCGATATCCAGGGGAAGATCTTCCAGGTAGTCACTCTGACTGGTCAATACGGTGGTTTCCACTTCTCCCGGAAGGATTATTTCTGCATTTCTTTCGGGATAATAGGTGCACGCTGTTACATACCCTCGGGTTTTTACCTGCACCAGGCATTTCCCGCATGTTCCTTTTCCCCCGCAGGGGGCATACACCGAATAATCATTTTTTTGCAGAATCGTTAATAAGCTTTCTCCGGATTGTGTTACAATGCATTTGCTTTTTCCGTTTTCAGTTATTTTCAGATTGATCATGTGTTTTTCCCTATCCATGTTTTTATTTTCCAAGAATAATGAATTTCAGTACGCATCATTGATTCACAGGCCGGACTATTTTTGGCGGATGGTTTTTTGCAAAGGTGAAAACAAAGGTAGCATTTTCTTATCAACTGTGGCTACTTATTTCGTCTTTTGTACCGTTGATCTTTAGCAGCTTAAAGATCTCGACGACCAGCAAAGGAATGAGAGATAACAAGCCAATTATCAGCCAGTTGTTTCTTTCGAGGGGACTAAAATGAAAGGTTTCTCTGACAGGGGCTATCAGGAGAACCAGCAGTGCCAGTCCGGAAGAAACGAATACAGCAACCATCAGGGGAATATTCTTCAAGGGATGGGTCCTCCACGAGGATCTTTGTACGGAATGAACATTCCGTACATGCACAAGTTGGGCAAAGATGAGGGATGCAAAGGCCATGGTCTGGCCCATGGTTTCACCCCCGTTACGAAGTCCGGTGATGTAGGCCACAAGAGGAATGGCCCCAAGCATGATTCCCTGGTACATCATTCGCCATATCATGCCCCGGGTCATAAAGCCTTTGTTCGTTCTCCGGGGCTTTCGTTTCATGATATCCGCCTCAGCAGGATCGACGCTTAAGGCAAGAGCCGGAAGACTGTCGGTGACCAGATTTACCCATAAAATATGAATGGGTAAAAGAGGTGTGCCCAGATTGAATACTGCCGTGACAAGAAGAAGAAATATCTCTCCAATGTTTGTTGACAGGAGAAACTGGATAGCCTTCAGGATGTTGTCATAGATTCTTCTTCCTTCTTCTACGGCAGCCACGATGGTTGCGAAGTTATCATCGGTCAGAATCATGTCGGCTGCTCCCTTTGCCACATCGGTTCCGGTACTACCCATAGCCGCTCCGATGTCGGCCTGTTTAAGGGCTGGTGCATCGTTTACACCGTCTCCCGTCATAGCCACGATTTCCTTTTTTTTCTGCCAGGCCTGAACAATGCGCACTTTATGTTCAGGAGCTACCCGTGCATATACCGAATACCGGGTTACATTATTCTGGAATTCCTCTTCGGTGAGTTTTTCGAGCTCTGTTCCGGTAATGGCCTGATCTCCTTCTCTGAAGATTCCTGTTTTCCGGGCAATCGCTATGGCGGTATTTTTATGGTCGCCGGTGATCATCACCGGATGAATGCCGGCGCTGTTGCATTTAGCAACCGCTTCCATGGCTTCCGGGCGGGGTGGATCCATCATTCCGCATAATCCGGCAAAAACAAGATCCCTTTCGAGGGTTTCCACCTCCACGGGTTCCGGTATTTCAGACAGATCCGTAAAAGCCATAGCCAGAATCCGCAGGGCTGAATTGGCCATGGATTCATTGGCCGCTCTGATTTGTTGTTTATCTGCAGATGTTAAAACCCGGATGCTTCCGTTCACAGCGATTTTAGTACACCTTTCCAGCACTTCTTCCATGCCTCCTTTCACATGAACTCTCACCCTGTTGTCATTCAACCTGTTTATTGTTGCCATTCGTTTCCGCCCGGAATCAAAAGGAATCTCACCCACCCTGGGATACTCTTCTTCCAGTTTCTGTTTTTTTATTCCATATAAAATCCCAACATCCAGGAGGGCTGTTTCCGTAGGATCCCCTATCAACTCAGTCTTGCCGTTCTCCTGGGTACTGATTCGCGCATCCGTACACAGAACGGCTACAGACAACAATTTCCCGATCTCCTCCGGAATGGGCTTTTCTGTATTCTCTTTGTGGATCTTCTCACTTCGAAGATTTACGAATAATTCTACTACGGTCATTCTGTTTTGAGTCAGGGTACCGGTTTTATCAGAACAGATGATGGTAGCGCTTCCCAGGGTTTCCACTGCGGGAAGGGTGCGAATGATGGCATTTCTTTTCACCATGCGTTGTACACCCACGGCCAGAACAACGGTAGAGACTGCCGGGAGTCCTTCCGGAATAGCAGCCACAGCCAGACTGACAGCCGTCATGAACATATCTGCCACGGAGTTTCCATACAAAACTCCCACCAAAAAAATCACGGCGCAGATGATCAGGGCAGCAATCCCGAGTATTTTACCGAGTTTTTTGAGACGGATGCTCATAGGGGTTTCTGTATCGACGGTTTGCTGTAGCATATCGGCTATTTTCCCCACTTCCGTCTGCATACCCGTGGCAACTACAATCCCCCGTCCACGACCATAGGTCACTATGCCTCCCGAAAAAGCCATATTCATCCGGTCCCCCAGAGGGATGTCCGTATCTTTCAAAGCCCCGGATTGTTTGGCTGCTGCTACCGATTCTCCGGTCAGAGCCGATTCCTGAATCTTTAGATTAACGGCTTCTACCAGGCGTAAATCCGCAGGGACAACATCTCCGGTTTCAAGAGTGACCAGGTCTCCGGGGACCAATTCACGAGTCGGAATCATTGCAAGGATCCCATCCCGTAAAACCTTCGTTTCAGGGGCAGATAAACTCTTTAATGCTTCCAGGGAAACCTCTGCCTTGTGCTCCTGATATACCCCCACCAAAGCATTCAAAACCAGAATACCCAATATAATGTAGGTATCCAGCAATCCTTCACCTTCCAAAACTCCAATGACTCCGGATATCGCTGCAGCAATGAGCAGTATGAAAATCATAAAACTCTTAAACTGGATCAGAAACATCTGAAAAAGGCTCTTCTTTGCCTTGGACTTAAGCTTATTATACCCATACTCTTTCAACCTCTGCTTGGCTGCTTCCGGGGTGAGACCTACATGGAGATTGGTTTTAAATAATGCAATTAGTTCGTTTATGTCCTGGTTATATAGTGGCTTCATACTATGATATTAGTTCATTTTTAAAAAACTCAAATACCTTTCTGCCAAACAAAAAGGGAATTCCGTTCGAAAACCCTGTATGCGTTGCTTTTACCTGGCTTATTGCTCCGAAGCAGCCGATTCACGAAAGTGCAGTCAGCAAAGCCAAGCAATCTAGCAGGCAAAAAATACCGATAAAATAAACAATAATAATCGTATAAAACGAGCATGGTTAATATTTACACCCAGGGTGATGATTATTCCGATAGCTATCGGGATCGGGAATACCTTATAAATTTACAATGTCTTTGAATCTGATAAATATCGAAAATCCTTGCAGTTGACTATCCATGTAGCATCCAAAAGTTATTGGGGAGAGGGTATTTCGCCCTTCATGCACGAAATCACGAAATATCACAAAAAGCATACGTATAAACCAATCAAATTCAATGTTTTATCTAGTTGCAATTTACCTGCGATGCTTTGGTTAATCATCGCCTCTTCCGGTGGAATGCTCAGGAATATGAAAACAAAATAATGTTCGCTTAATGACAACAGATAGAAACAAAATATGTACTTTTGCTTCCGGTTACCATGGTTGAAGCGAACATAATTATGATCCAGGATCAAAGCAAATGATCAAGGTACCCTAAAGACCTGAAGCAATATAACTTATTATAAACCAATGAAACATACAACCAAGCTCTTTTATCCCCTATCGATGAAACGAGCCTTTCTTCTTTTTGTGATGAGTCTCTTTTTGTCCCTTTCACTTTTTGCACAAAAATGGACTACGAAATTTGATAAAGAAATTTTTCCTGAGTCTACCCTTTCGGTTACTGAAAGCCAGGGTCCTGACAGTATATTTCAGTATAACTGGGATTCTGAAACCAGTCAATGGATGCTCAGCGGGAAGATGGTATACACCTACGACTCCAACGGGAATAGAATTCAGTGCATTCGTTCTCTCCGGCATGAATCTGACCAGCCAATGGTACCGTATGAAAAGAATGAATACCAATACGATGAAAATGGAAATCAAACATTATCTGCTATTTATCATTGGGATGATGAAGAAACCCAGTGGATAGCAGACTGGAAAGAAGAGATTACTTACAATGACAAGGGAGAAATCACTTCAAGTGTTTTTTACAATTGGGATCAGACCACCGGGAAGTGTTTGGAAACAGACAAAGAGGAATTTACCTATGATGAATCCGGCAATCTGACCCTGGAAATCACGTATAAACGAGACCAAATAACCAACCAGTGGAACAACAACTGCAAAACAGAAAGACAATACGATGTTTATGGCAACGAAACCGAATACGCCTATTTTATCTGGGACACAATAACCAGTCAGTGGATGGGGGTAACCAAAATGGTTAGGATTTACAATGATGTTGCAATAATGGTACAGGAAACATTGTATGAATGGAATTCTGCAACGGACTGCTGGCAAGCTCATAGGAACTATGAATATACATTCACGGAGGATGGAAACCCTAACCAGGAATTCGCTTCGGTGTGGAGTGAATCCGACAGTCTTTGGGTTCTCCAATATAAACACCAATACATTTTCAATGAGAAGGGTGAACCAGAGGAGGTTTGGTCTTTCGTATGGGATCCTTCTGATAGTCTGTGGATCAATCAATCGAAGGAAATAATTGCATTCGACGCAAACAAGGCTATCCTATCAGCTGAAATATCAGAATGGGACTCACTCACAAACCAATGGATTGTGATGCTGAAAGTTGAATACACCCGGGATGCTATAGGGAATATAACCAGTTATCAAGTCTCTCTCCGGTATGAAAAAACGCTCCCATTGACCATAAAGTATAAATTCGAAAATCAATACGACAGCAAAGGAAATATCCGGGAACACATTTATTATACAACAAACAATATAAGCGGTCAGCTGTCTCCGAGCTCAAAAGAGGTTTATTATTACCCGGATGAAAGCCAAAGCACTCCTGCCATTGTACCCAGGAAAAGTGTATTTGTTTATCCAAATCCTGTATCCGATATCCTGTCCTTTTCTCTTGCAGGAAACCAGGGGCCTGCCTTTTTCAGGCTC
>CAYPAW010000007.1:0-26571 GCA_964408795.1 uncultured Mariniphaga sp. | reverse complement strand
TTTAAATAAACTTTTAGCCCTTCTTCCATGTTTTTTGATCTTGATTGGTATTATACTGTCAAGGTATATACCAGCTTTATAGACCCAGGCAAATGCAACCAGTACCAATGCAAATAATTTTTTCACCCTGTCGAGATCGAAAAGATGGGTATCTTCAATATTAAAACCGCTGGATTTCAGGGCTTTAAATGCTGTTTCCGCCTGCCATCTGTCTTTATACAAGGAATTTGCCTCTTCAGGTTTGTTGAATGATACAATGATCTGTAACTCTGGCATCCCTTTTTTATTTAACACCCTTGATGCTGAAAGGTAACACAATTGCTCCTTTATTCTTACTATTCGCTCATAAAATGCATGTTGATTAATACGCAAATTGTTGAACAGCCAGAATGCTTTTACCCTATGCCCATTGCGGGGTATATCGACCCAGAAGTTTCCCTTTATCCGGATATGATATTTAATACCCTTGTGATTAAGCCAGGATAACCAATGCTGACCAATAAATTCACGATCTGCAAGTAAGCATTCAATTTTTTCAATCCCAAATAACCGGATGAAATGCTCCACCAAATCGATGCGTTCCCTGGTGGAAGAATTACCAAACTTGGGCATCATGCTGAAAAGTATTGGAAATGCAACTCCCTTATAAACAATAGCTAACACCAGAATGTTAATATCTGTAGATCCAAACTTCCAGTTGGTTCTGTCCATAGTCAATCGATATGGTGGTTCATGCGGAAGCATGGCAAAAATAAAGCGCGCAATAAGATCTGTATCCAGAATATATTCGGACATAAATCGCTGTATTCTGCGCAAAGAGGAATCCATTTTTGCATCTGAATCAAAACTGGTTGCCAGTTTTTCAAAACAAACAGTTTGCACCTTGCATAAAGCGCTGATAAATAAGCCAAAGAACTTGATTCGGGCTAAATTCATTCGTTTACCGAAAAATTCAGCTAACGAGTCTGATAAAATGTTAATTTTGCTTTTGTCCTTGATGTTCATGGTCAGAAATTTACTGGTTAATAAAAATCTAACCAATTGAATATCAAGGACTTATCCAAATTATTGAATGTTTTGTTATCAACATATCATATATAAGTTATTAACAATCAGATAGTTATATATTTTTTGTCATGTACTAAGAACAATGTATTATAAATAGATATTTAGAAACTGATAACTATATCCACTTGGTATATAATCTGAATTCATCATATTATCATTATATAAAAAACAAACAAACAAACTCTTATATTCACTTTGAAAAGGAAGGCCTGACAGATGATATTACTTTTGAAAAAGATTCCTGGTACCTCGCTGGGTGCGACAACTCTTATTTTCACTTTGTGATTGAACCATACAAATTCAAATCAATTGAACAATTGCGAAAACTATTGGAAAGTTTTACTGATAATGAAAAGCATATTCAGGAAATGATGAATGAAACTTCCAACCCAATTTTACTATTTGCAAAATATAAACTCTAGTTTTATGTCACTATTGTCCGGTTTAAATACAAATTTTGTTTTCATGAAAAAACAGGTTTCAATCAAAACCATAAATTACTGAATTTCTGGCAAATTTAGATGTATATAATCAGAAATACAGAGTTTTCAAGGTATACAGGGAGTTTTAATTTCAAATCGAAAAATCAATAAAGCTTTCTATGTTCTTATATATAAGCAAAATATAAGAGTTGATGAATTTTAAACCGGACACTACTGGTTTTATGTTTCTAAACAAACGAATTTGGTTTTTAATAATTCTTTTAAGTGGCATAAACATAGTTATAATATTAAATGTATCTCAAAAGAATAAATTATTATCCAACTGCTTCATTTGCTGGCAAGAGTGTAAAAACAATAACACAAAAATAAAGAATTTTTTTATTGAAAGAGAAAGAATGCATTTTGAATCTAGCAATTTGAAATTGTCGGACACTATAACACTTCTAAATCTGGATGAGAACATATGCAATTTAAATGAAATTGTTGATTCAGCACAAATCTTGGTTTTTAGATTTACGGCAAGCCATTGTCAATCATGCATTGATGTGGAGTTACAAAGAATAAATAAATACTTTAATAATTTACATCCATCCAAATTAATATTTATGGTTTCTGGATATGATACGCATTCTTTAAAGTTATTAAAAGAACAGTTTACAATTAACTCCGACATTTATATTGTTGATGAAAGACATGTTTCATTTCCTGCAGAAAATTATGATACTCCATAATCTGTTCCTGTTAAATCCAAACAGGCAAATCAGTTTTATATTTTTATCAGTAAAGAATAACGAAAAGTTGTCCCAACAGTATTATTCTACGATGCTGGATCTTTTTGAATGAGGGCTATAGTATTTTTCTATTCCAGCTTGTTGTGTTAAAGAAAGGTTCTTTAAGGAGATTTACACTCCATTGCTTTTTGCCCTTTTTTATGTACATTTAATGCTGCATAGCAATGTAACATACATTTCAGATGGAAACCGGTCAACTCACCACAAAGGAAGCATTTGCCAAAGCTGCATCCCTGTGCAGCAAAAGCGAAAAATGTTCGTTCGACATAAAGAAGAAACTAAACGAATGGGGGCTCGACAAATACGATGCCGAGGCGGTTGTGGAAGAACTCAAACAGGAAAAATTCATCGACGACGAACGCTTTGCCCGGGCCTATGTGCGCGATAAATTCGGAATACAAAAATGGGGCCGCGTGAAAATCAACCATTTTCTGAAACAAAAAGGATTCTCCGGGGAAAAGATCGAATCCGCCTTGAAAAATATCGATGAAGAAAAATATGTAAAGCTCCTCCTCCAGACCATGCAGCAAAAAGCCCGGTCGATAAAAAGCAAAAACCGGTTCGATAAAATGGCAAAAATCATCCGCTATGCCCAGGGTCGTGGCTTCGAACCGGAATATATCCACCGGTATCTCAACGAGGTGGTGAAAGAGTAGCTTTTATTTATCAGTTCTTACACAAAAATTGATCGCATAAATCATCACATCTGCTAACAAATTACTCCCATTCAGCGTTGGGCGTGAGCTCATAAAACCAATCGACATTAAACTTCCCCGAGGCATCCCAATAGCTGATCGGTGAATCATTTGATTCAAATAATCTTTGTACCTTTACGTCTTTTAAAGGAGTACATATGATTTTACACGAACAGGTAAAAGATCTTACGGGGCGTCGGGATGCGCTGAGGAGGCATCTTTGACTACGATGCCAAAGTAACGCAATTACAGGAAGAAGAGGCGGTAGCCCGGGATCCGGCCTTCTGGGATGATCCCAAAGAAGCGGAGAAACAGATGAAAACCATCGGGTCGATCCGAGTGTGGACCGATGGTTTTGAGGAGGTGAACCAACGGGTAGAGGATTTTCTGGTTCTCTACGAATTTTATGAGGAGGGAGAGGCCACCGAAGAGGAAGTGGATCTAGCCTTTGCAGAAACACTCAGCAAGGTGGAAGAACTCGAAGCCAGAAACATGCTGCGCAATGAAGAAGACCGGCTGGGTGCTATACTGAAAATCAATGCCGGTGCCGGAGGCACCGAAAGCAACGACTGGGCCGAGATGCTCTTGCGTATGTACAGCCGGTGGGCTGAAAAAAACAACTACAAACTGAAAATCATGGATTCCCAGCCGGGGGACGAAACAGGCGTGAAAAACTGCACCATAGAAATTGACGGGGAATATGCCTATGGAAATCTGAAAAGTGAAAACGGAGTACACCGGCTGGTCCGCCTTTCGCCCTTCAATGCCCAAAACAAACGGATGACCTCCTTCACATCGGTCTACGTAGCACCTCTCATAGACGAAACCATACAGATTGAGGTGAATCCAGCCGATATTTCCTGGGATACCTTCCGCAGCGGAGGAGCCGGCGGACAAAATGTCAATAAAGTGGAAACCGGCGTTCGCTTACGGCATGCCCCGACCGGGATTACCATCGAAAATACCGAAAGCCGCTCACAACGCATGAACAAGGAAAATGCCCTCCGCATATTGAAATCCCAACTCTATGAACGGGAACTCCGGAAACGGCGGGAAAAATCAATGGCCATCGAATCACAAAAGAAAAAAATCGAATGGGGATCGCAAATACGTTCCTACGTACTGCAACCCTATAAAATGGTGAAAGACCTGCGTACAGGCTATGAAACCGGAAATGTTCAGGCCGTTTTGGATGGCGACCTGAATGGATTTATCAAAGCATACCTGATGGAATTCGGAGGAGAATAAACCGGTTATCAAACCTGCTACAGCCTTTTGATGTTTTGCAAAAAAAGGGTATTCGTACGGAAACGATACGAATCCTTTGAAAAAAGCGCAGGTTTTTCGATATTGCACAAACAATGTTCCGGGACGTTGAGGTATCATCTTATTACAACGACATGGATCTGAAAAAAAAATTCAATAACAGGGAAATAAGCTGGCTTTCGTTTAATGAACGGGTGCTCCAGGAAGCCCAGGATCCGAACACTCCTTTGTTTGAAAGAATCCGGTTTATCGGAATCTTCTCCAATAACCTGGATGAATTCTTCAGGGTCCGGGTAGCCAATGTCCGTAGAATGGTCAGCTATGGGGAAGATGAAGAGAACCTCCTGGGAGAAATCACGCCTTCGGAACTGTACGACAAGATACTCAACATCGTAATGATCCAGCAAACAAAAGTCCAGGAGACCTTCCGGGATATTCTGGATGAGCTACGAAAAGACCATATATTCCTGATCAATGAGCAAGAGCTAACGCTATCCCAGGGCAAGGCAGTACGCCGGTACTTTCACGAAACGGTGCTTCCGAACCTGGTCCCGATCATGCTTTCCGAAGAGATGAAATTTCCCTATCTGCGCGACCGGTCGGTTTACCTGGCCGTTAAACTATCCATGTCCGGCAGCCCTGAATTTTCCTATTCACTGGTGAGAATACCCAGCAGGTCGGTGAAACGGTTCCTGGTGCTTCCTCCGGAAGGAGAGAATCAATTTGTCATTATGCTGGACGATGTGATCCGGTACTGCCTGGACGACCTCTATTGTATCTTCGATTACGATGTGTATGAAGCCTACACCATAAAGCTTACCCGGGATGCTGAACTGGATATCGATGACGATGTCTCCAAGAGTTTTATGGAAAAAATAGAAGCCAGCCTCAAAAAGAGAAAAAAAGGGCGACCCGTACGATTGCTCTACGACCGGGATATTCCCAAAGACCTGCTGAAATTTCTGATGAAGAAAATGAAGCTCGATAAGAGTGAAAACGGAATTCCCGGAGGCCGATACCATAACCACAAAGATTTTATGGAATTTCCTGAAATCGGCAAACCCCATCATTACTATGCCAAACAACCCGGACTGCGCCATAAAGATCTGCGTCCAAATACCAGCATCCTTAAAGTCATACGAAACAAAGATGTGATGCTGCATTACCCGTATCAGACTTTCGCTCATTATATCGACCTGCTCCGGGAAGCAGCCATTGATCCTCAGGTTAAACAAATAGGAATTACCATCTACCGGGTAGCCCGCTATTCCAAAGTAGTGAATACCCTGTTGAATGCCATACGAAACGGGAAAAATGTGATCGTGATGATCGAACTGCAGGCCCGCTTCGATGAAGAAGCAAATATTGAGTGGTCAAACAAACTGCAGGAAGAAGGAGCCCAGGTAATCAACGGAATAGCCGGCCTGAAAGTGCACTGTAAATTAACCTGGATTCAACGCCAGGAAGAAGACGGATTGAAAAACTATGCTTACATAGGCACGGGAAATTTCCACGAAGATACGGCCCGTGTATATGCCGACGACGGATTGCTCACATCAGATCCCGGAATCGCCGATGAAGTCGCCAATCTGTTTGACTTCTTTAAACACAATTACAAAAGCTTTGACTTTAAACACTTGATAGTAAGCCCATTCCAGATGAGAGAGATCTTCTCGGAATGGATCGAAAAGGAGATCAGACTGGCAAAAGAAGGGAAAAAAGCATGGATGATCCTGAAAATGAACAGCCTGATTGATCCCGGGATGATGAAACTTCTATACAAAGCCGGAAAAGCCGGCGTACAAATTCAATTGATCATCCGAGGAATCTACGGAATGAAAACCGGATCGGACAGATTAAGCAGGAACATCCGGGCTATCAGCATTGTGGATAAATACCTTGAGCATTCAAGAATATTTCTCTTTGGCAACGACGGCGACGAAAAATACTTCATATCTTCGGCCGACTGGATGCCCAGAAACCTGAACCGTAGAATTGAAGTGGCTTGTCCGGTGTATGACCCGGACATCCAGGCTGAACTGAAAAACATGCTGACCATTCAACTCAACGACAACTCCAAGGCCCGCATCCTGGACCCTCAACTATTAAACCGCTACAACCGGAGAAATACAGATCCTGCTTACCGTGCGCAGGAAGATTACTATAAATACATCAAAGAAATCACCAAACATGCCTATCCAAATTTATCATAACCCACGATGTGTCAAAAGCCTTGCCGGATGAAACGATCTGAAAGAGAAAACAGCAGATTTCGAAGTGATTCGATAGGTCGGGGAAGGCCTTTCAGAAGAAGAAGTGCCAAATATCGTTCGTAAAACAGGAAAAAACCTTCGGAGCGGATCCGGAGACAGGAAAAAATATCCCGGAAAAAGAATAGCTGAACATCCTGTCCTCCCATCCGAAACTGCTACAACGACCCATAGTAATTAAAGGAGATCAAGCGGTTCTGGCCAATCCTCCCGAAGCAATGGATTGTCTTTTTTAATCCGGAGCATTCAATATTTCCTGCAGCCGTTTGATCGCGTCTTCAAGCCGGTGTTGTTTTTTTAAGGCTTCTGAAAACCTGAGGGCTTCCTGAAATACCCTTTTATCATATTCTTCCAGAACAATATAATAGTAACGTTCTCCCAGGAAAACGGCCTTTAACCGGCGTTCCGTATGGTTGGCAATGAATTCGATCACGTTGTTTTCTTTGCCCTCCCGGTAGGTCACCTTCTCCCATTTGCCATCCATAAAATCACTCCGGTGGTTATTCACATCACCGGCCTCCACGGTTTCTGTTTTTGCCTGATCCGGACCGTCATACACCCTGACAGCCGTATGATGAATAAACTCTTCCCCGAAATAATTACTCGAAAACCAGATCATTCCCCGTTCGTCCAGGATAACCCTCAGGTATGATTTATCCCACCGGTTATCGAATTGCTGCCGTTTGTGGGTGTAGCGGGCATACCGGTCGTATTCGGTTTTTTCGCGGATGAAATTCTTCTCAAGTTCCCCGATAACAGAGTGTACGGAATCCCGTTCTGACCTTAGGCGTCGAAGGATGTCCCATTGAATTTCATTCTTGAGAACGTTGGCTGCTTCAGTGGCATAGGGAGCCTTGGTATAAAGGATAGAAATGGAATCCAGCTCCAGCAATGCATTTGCAGTATCCCGGTTTTGCAAATATACCCTTGCCCTGTTCAATTTCACCCGGGCCCGGTCCTCCTGGGACGGGCCACAGGAAACAAAAAACAGAACCAGAAAAAACGGCATGATACCTGCAAAATAGCGCATAACCCTTCCTTTCGAACAAAAGTACAAAAAATTGTTTCCAATGAATTCACAAAACCCAGCAAATTACTTTCCGGGATTCTCCGGATTCCGGATGTATTCTCTACAATAGAAAGGATAATTTTTTTTATATTTATCAAAAAAACGCATGGTCACCTTGACTCAATTGGAATACATTGTAGCGGTTGATACGTACCGTCATTTTGGCAAAGCGGCTGAACAATGTTTCATAACACAGCCTACCCTTTCCATGCAGATTAAAAAGCTGGAGGAAGAGCTGGAGATCATCATCTTTGATCGCAGCAAACAACCGTTAATCCCCACCGATGTCGGACAGCGGATCATTGACCAGGCACGCATTGTCCTGGCCCAGGCGGAAGAAATAGAAAACATCATCCAGGACTATAAAAGCCAGGTTTCAGGAATGATCCGCATTGGCATTATTCCTACGCTGGCGCCTTATCTTCTTCCGATCTTTATTGGTGACTACAAACGCAAATATCCGAACATTTATATAAAAGTGGAAGAACAGACCACCAACAACATCATCCGGCTTCTTCAGAAGGATCTGATGGATGTGGGAATTCTGGTCACTCCCCTGCACGACAATAAAATCTATGAAAAACCCATCTTTTACGAAGAGATGTTGATTTATGCCAACGAAGGACACCGGTTGCACAAACAGGAAACGATCACCATAAAGGATATAGCGACCCCCGAGATATGGCTTTTGAGCGACGGGCATTGTTTTCGTGACCAGGTAATTAACTTATGCTCTTTTATGGGAAATCCCGACAGCGAACTGCCCTTTCATCTGGAAGCCGGTTCCCTGGAAACCCTGATGAACATTATTGACCGGGAAGGAGGAATTACCCTGATCCCAGAGCTTGCTAAAGAGAGCATGTCAGAAAAACGGCTGAAGAATGTCGTTTCCTTTACGAATATAAAACCTTTGCGGGAAGTCAGCCTTGTTTACTCCAGGCACTTCGCCAAGCATAAATTGATCAACCTCCTGTGGCGCGATATCCAGGAAACCATTCCTCACGGATTACAAAATAAAGACCGGGGAAAAATCGTGGAATGGAGATGATAAAACAACTCAACCCTCTTCATTCCCTTAACAAGGAAAAAGGGCTTCTTTCCGAATCGCTAAGAATTAAGCACTTGGCAAAATCCAGCAAACATTGTTCATCCAAAAAATTGTAGGGAAAAAATTTGGTGTCGTTAAAAAATGATTTATTTTTGCAATCCCAATTCAGGGAACCAAAGGAAAGGCCCGTTCGTCTAGGGGTTAGGACGCCAGGTTTTCATCCTGGTAGCAGGGGTTCGAATCCCCTACGGGCTACATGAATATTTGAATTTATAAAATGGCACATCACAAATCGGCTTTAAAAAGAATCAGGCAAACAGAACAAAGGCGTTTACGTAACCGCTATTTTGCCCGTACTACGCGCAATGCGATAAACCAATTACGTACTGAAACGAACAAGGAAGAAGCGGAAAAGAACTTTCCACTGGTTGCTTCCATGATCGATAAATTAGCCAAACGGAATATCATTCACAAAAACAAAGCGGCGAATATAAAATCCGGATTGGCTCTGCATATTCGGAAAATATAAGTTCCGTAACAAGATATTTTCAGGCCTTTCCGGGAACCCCGGAGGGGCTTTTTTATGCCCAAAAATTTGTTTTTTATTTTTTCTGAAAGGGGAAATTGTGTACATTCGTTTCAAATTATTTTTCGTGTGGCAGCAACGAATAAACTCAACATCAAAGATTGGGCTGCTGAAGACCGTCCCCGGGAAAAATTAATGTCAAACGGCCCCCGTTCGCTTACCGATGCCGAACTGATTGCTATTCTTATCGGTTCCGGGAATCATACAGAAACGGCTGTAGAGTTAGCGCGCAGGATTCTTTCTTCGGTACACAACGACCTCAATGAACTGGGCGTAAAAAGCCTGGATTCCCTGAAAGAATTCAAGGGAATAGGGGATGCCAAAGCCATCACCGTATTAGCGGCTCTTGAACTGGGAAAACGCCGGAAAGAAGCGGGAGTGACACCGCGCCAAAAAATTACCTCCAGCAGGGATGCTGCCGCAATTTTCACTCCCTTATTGGAAGACTTGCCTCATGAGGAATTCTGGATCCTCTTCCTCAACAGGGGAAACAAAGTGCTCGGAAAACACAGAATCAGCCAGGGAGGAATCTCCGGAACCGTGATTGATCCCCGTCTGATCATCCAAAAAGCACTTGAAAAAAGAGCCTGCGCCCTGATTCTATGCCACAACCATCCTTCCGGTACTCTGGAAGCATCGGATGCTGATCGGAAAATTACCCGAAAAATGAAAATGGCCGGTGAAATTATGGATATTCAGGTTCTGGACCATATCATTATCGGTTCCGGGAATTATTATAGCTTTGCAGATGAAGGAATCCTCTGATAAATGGTAGGATGATACTGATCTATGTTGAAAAAATAACTCCCCGCCTGGAGTATACCTGCAGGCTCCTTTTCGGGAACCTCTTAGGTACCAAAGCCGTGTTTACTTCTGACCCTGCCGAATTTCGCAGATCCGATCACCCAAAGATCAACTACTCCTCCTCCAGGCTGAAGGATGAACTTTACCTTAAACCTCATCCGATACTTTTTGAAAATCATGTAACAGATCCCTATCCCGAGCCGGTAGAGTACCAGGGGGAAAAATACTTTTTCAAAACCTCTGCAGATTCTTTTTTGCCTTTTGATCCCCTGGCTGCTTCTTTCTTTCTGGTTACCCGGTTTGAAGAATACCTGGAAAAAGAGCGGGGACCAAACAACCGGTACCCTCATGAAAAAAGCATCTTGTCACGATACAACCTCCTGAAAAAACCGGTGGTTCATCTATGGGCGAACCTCCTGGCTAAAAAAATCCGGGAATGTTATCCCAAATTCACCGTTCCGGAACCCCAATTTCGTTTTCTTTCAACCATCGATGTTGACAATGCCTGGGCCTTTACTAACAAAGGATGGACTCGAAACGCAGGAGCCCTGGTTAAAGATCTTATCACCGGAAACCATATAAACAATATGGCCCGGATCCGTACCTGGCTAAAAAAACAACAGGATCCCTACGATACCTACCATTATTTAAACCATATATTTCATCAAAACAGGGATCGGGTAATTTTCTTTTTCCTGGTCGGGGATTATAAAAAATACGATAAAAATATACGGCATACAAACAAAGCCTTCCGGAACCTGATCCGGGAAACTGCCCGGGAATATGACGTGGGGATCCATCCCTCTTATTTCTCCTCGGAAAAAAGAGGAGAAAAGAATCTGACAATAGAAATTGAAAGGCTCAACGAAATAACCGGGAAAAAAACGGTTAAAAGCAGGCAACATTATCTGAGGCTTTTCTTTCCTGAAACCTATTGCAGACTGATATCCCATGGCATTACGGAAGATTATTCCATGGGATATTCGGCTTCCACAGGATTCAGGGCCGGCTTATGCAATCCCTATCCTTTCTTTGATCTTTACAAAAACCAGGAGACGAATCTGGTTATTTTCCCGTTTCAGGTTATGGATGTAACGCTGCGTGACTACCTGCAGATGGATGTGGAGGAAGCAAAAAAAGAGATCGACACTCTGATGCAGGAGGTAAAAAAAGCAGGCGGTACCTTTACGGGGATCTGGCATAACGAATCCCTGAGCAATCACGGCCGTTGGAAAGGGTACCGGGAGGTTTTTGAATATATGAACAGGCAAGGATTCCGCATGGCTCATGAATGAAGAACAAAACATCCGGTTGGTAACCAACCAAAACATTGATTATAGAAAATGGGATGCCTGTATCGAACGATCTGCATCCCCGAAATTGTATGCCCGCTCCTGGTATCTCGATCGGGTGACCGAAGGATGGTGCGCTTTCATCCGGGGGGACTACGATTTTGTCATGCCCCTGCCGGTCACATCCCGATGGGGAATTAAACACATCAGCCAACCAGCCTATTTTCAACAGGCTGGAATCTTCCCCTCCCCGGAGCCGGAAATCCAGAAACAGTTTGCCCAAAAACTATACCGAGCCTTCCGCTTCATTCGCTATCAGATCAATATCCACAACCATCCACAGGCTTTTGACGCATTCTCCATCAAAGAAAAAACCAACTACATCCTGCCTCTGAACAGGGATTACAAAACCATCGCCTCCGGTTATGCCCGCCATACCCACCGTAATTTAAAGGCTTCGTCGAAATTTCATGTTTCTATTGTTAAAGGGCTTCCAATCACGGAATACCTGGAAGCCAAACAAAAAGTGGCAGGTTCCTCTTTCAGTCCATCCGATTACCGGGTCTTAAAACGACTCATGGTTCATGGTTTGAATTCAGGAAAAGGAACTCTATATGCCGCCTATACCAGGGAAAACATTCTTTGCGCAGCGGCATTTTTTATTCTTGACGGACAAAGAATTTATTACCTCAATTCTTTCTCCGATCAACAGGGACGCAAAAATATGGCCATGTACCCCATCCTCGATACTGTAATTCGTGCGAATGCCAATACCCGGCAAACCCTGGATTTCGAAGGTTCCGTAATTCCACAAATTGCCTGGTTTTTCCGGGGATTCGGACCCCTCGCTGAGAAATATTGCTATATTTATTCCAACAGGCTTCCGGTTATACGGAAGTTCATGAAATAGACCCATGCGACAGCTTGTTAAAAACGGTGCGTACCGATTATCAAAACCCTTCTCCCTTTCCTTTTTACGGAAACGATCGGGAGAATCGTTTCTTTTTCCCTTTTACCATCTGATCTCGGATGATACGCCGGTACATGCCGAAAATCTGTATGCTCCTGTTTCTGTTCGTCAATTCGTAAACGACCTTGATTTTTTGCTTACGCATTTTCAGCCCGCTACCACACAGGATGTACTGGATTTTATCCGAAAAGGCAAAAAAACTTCCCACCCCCGTTTTTTTCTCTCCTTTGATGATGGATTGCGGGAATGTTATGAGATTGTAGCTCCTCTTTTGAAAAAAAAAGGGCTGGAAGCAGCTTTTTTTATCAATCCGGCATTTACCGACAACAAAGAACTGTTCTTTCAACAAAAGATCAGTCTGATCATCGACAAGATCCGCCGTTCAGGCGTCACCCCTCAACGGGCTGCAGAACCCGGATCCCGGAAAACGAACAAAAACAAAGAAATCCGGGCCATCAGAAACCTGGATTATGCAGACAAAAAATGCATGGAGCAGGCAGGAAAAAGGTGGGGGGTGAATTTTCAGGATTACCTCAGGAAAAATCAACCGTTCATGACCCTTGAACAGATCAGGGAATTGCAGCAGCAGGGTTTTCTTATCGGATCCCACAGTTACGATCATCCCCGATTCTGGAAAATCTCCGAAAAGGAACGAAGAGAACAACTTACCCGAAGTTTTGATTTCCTTGACACCCATATACATCCGGAAATACGCGCTTTTGCTTTTCCTTTTTCGGACATTCATATGCCGGCTTCTTTTTTCCGTTTTTTATCGGAGACCCTTCACCTCGATATTTCATTTGGCACAGCCGGTATAAAAAGAGATACGGTTCCGAACCATATTCAGCGGATTCCCATGGATGCCTCTTTAAAACCGGCAGAAAGAACCGTGAGAGAGGAATACGCTTATTTTGTCATGAAAAAATTCATCGGAAAAAATACCTTAACCCGTTCATGCAACTGATTCATAGATTATATCAATCGTTTGTACGTTCAGGCTCAGCCCGGGCCTTTTGTATCAATAAGCAGGACATCTCCTACAGGGAGTTCCTGGCCTCTATTGAAGGAACCAGGAAACTCCTTCAAGATCATATTCCTGAAAAAAACAAACCGGTAGGAATTGTAACCTTTGAAACCATTGAGACCTATGCAGCCTTTTTCGCCTGTTGGTTTACCGGTCATTATTTTATTCCCTTGCATCCGAAACACCCGGCGGAAAGAAACCGGCAGATAATCGAGAAAACAGGAATCCGGCATATTCTCTCATGCCGGAATGAAATCGGACAGATTCTTCCTGCCGGAGAATTCCAACTGCTTATCAACGGAGGAATCCGGTCGTGGAATGCAGAAGCACCTCCCGAACCGGAAGCCGATCCGTTGCTCTATATTATGCCTACTTCGGGAAGTACCGGAGCCCCCAAGTATGTTCCCATCCGGAAAAAAAATGTAGAAGCCTATTGTACGGCCTTTTTGAAGGAATTTCCGGAATTGAACAGGCATACCTGTGTTCTCCAGGTCCACGATCATACCACCGATGCTTCGTTTACCAGTTACCTGCTTCCCCTGTTGGCTGGAGGATGTGTCTGCACTTTGCCTGAAGGAGCTTTTAAATTTCTCTCCATCGCCCGGATGATGGCCGGAAAAACCGTTACCTGGGTAAAACTCACCCCCTCGGTATTGGCATATCTTGACCGGTATATCGAGGACCTGGACCTGAACCACCTTCAGTTTTTTGGCTTTGGTGGAGAAGCCCTTCCTGTGGAAATGCTCAAAAAATGGAGAAAGAAATTTCCCGCTGCCACCGTAGTGAATTTTTACGGCCCGACCGAAGGAACCATGAACGCAACATTCTACCGGATAAACAAAACGGAACCTCTCAGGGAAAAAAACGGAATCGTAGCCATCGGAAGAGCTTTCGATGGAATCTCGTGTGCCATCATCGATGAACACCATACCCTGTGTCCCCCGGAAAAAGAAGGAGAACTCTGCCTTGCGGGCCGCCAGGTCATGGATGGATACCTCACCGATGAACCATCCTCTCCTTTCATTGAATTGCCTTTCAATGGAACAAAAACAAAATTCTACCGAACCGGCGACAGAGCCGTAATGGATCACGACGGATATTGCTATTTTACCGGAAGAACCGATGATCAGGTGAAAATTGAAGGATTCAGAGTAAATCTTATCGAAGTGGAAAACACCCTTCGGAAACTGCTGCCCGGATTTCTTATAGCCGCCGTAGCCTGTGAAAAATTCCCGGGACTCAAAAGAATCTATCTCTTTATAGAAAACTTTCGGGACGATGAAAACCTTTTAAAACAGAAACTGGCCCGTCAGCTTCCTTCCTATATGATTCCCGAAGCACTCTTTTCCGTAGAAAAAATTCCCTTTACGTCCAGCGGGAAAATCGACCGGCAAAAACTACGTAATGATTATCTTTATCACCCATAAACAGCAAGTCACATAGGATGAATCCGGAAAAAATCAGGGAAGATACCCTATTCGTCTTCAAAGAAGTTTTCAAAGAAACCCCTTCGATCAGCGGATCCACTACAGCCGACGATATCCGGGAATGGGATTCCATGAATCATATGGTTCTGATCCATCGCCTTGAAAAAAAGTTCAACATCAAATTTGACCTGTTCAGGCTCATGGACTTACGCAGTGTTGATGACTTTATCCAGTATCTTCAGCAAAACATCACAAATGGAGATCAGGGAAGTTAAAATCGGTGAGTTGGGTGCTTTTACCGGAAGTGAAACGTTCCTGCGTCTTCATCCGAAACCGATCACCGAATTGCGGGCGATTTCGCAAGCCAACAATCCCGGTGCCGTTCCGGAACAGACGGCTCTGATTTATGTTGCCAGGGATCATGAGGTATTGGGTTTTACTGGCTTGCTTCCCTGGAAGATCAACCCTTCCGGAATTCCGGTTTTTGCCAATTCCTGTTGGTGGGTCAACCCTGAAAAAGGACGGGGACTGGCCATACCCCTGCTGATGAAAGCCATCGAGAAAAGCAATTCGGCCCTGTTTCTCACCGAAACCACTCCCAAAATGAAAACCCTCCTGGAAAAAACCGGATGCTTTGAATTCTCGCAACCTATAGAGGGTATCCGGGGTTTCTTCCGGTTTTATCTGGCCGACTGGGCGCAAAAAAGAAATCCAACATTGCACTCTGCCATTCTCCTGCTGAAAATAGCCGACGCAGGCCTGAATTTGATTACATCCCCCTACCGGAAATGGTTCAAATCTTCATTAAAAAATAAAATCCTCAACATTGAAAAAGTAAGAAAAATCACTGCACCGTTAAAAACGTTCATGGAAAAATATGGAGAATCGGATTTCATTGCCAAAACCCCTGAGCACTTCGAGTGGTTTCAAAAATACCCGTGGATAAATGAATCCAGGCAAAAAGAACCCTATGCATATCCATTTTCCCATTACGTCAATAAACATGAACTGACCTATTTTGTGTTTCGCAAGAATAAAGAGATCAAGGCTTTTGCCGCAATCTCATACAGGGATAACCTGGCCACCATTCCCTATCTCTACTGGGATAAAAGATATGCCCGGGAGGCCATTTGTTCCCTGTGGTTTATCCTCCTGAGCAACCAATATGATTCGCTGGTTGTTTATCACCCCGGAATTGTATCCTACCTGAAAAAACACAGGGCCGCTTTTCTTTACAGAAAAAAGGTGATTAAATTTACAGGAACCACAAAAAAGGTTGCCCCCTGGATGAAAGAAAAACCGGTAATCCAGGATGGAGACGGGGATGTGATCTTTACCTGATTTCCCTCGCCTCCACCGGTATTCTTTGTAAACATCCATTTGGCTTCTTATCCGGATCAGAAATTCAGATAGAAATCCCGGGTCATTTTTTTATACTGTTTTGTATAAATGTGAAATGCCTCTGTTTCAATAACCAGTTCATCCGTGAACGTTCTGGTTTGTTTTCCTGTGAATTCCAGGAGAAACCGGTTTACCGGTTTCGACCGTTTTGGTCTTACCCGGGTTGTGCGTGAATTACAGAGGGAGTATTTTTTTGCCAGGGCAATCAACGAATCAACCTGTGAAGCGGGAAGAATAACGGCTAATTTTCCGTTCTCTTTCAGGATCCGATGGCTTCCGTCCATCAATTCTTCATACGGCAGAAAGTCGGTATGGCGGGCATTGGAACGACGGGGATCCGAAGCTTTGGAGACATTCTCAAAAAACGGAGGATTTGAAATAACCAGGTCGAATTTTTCGTTTGTTCGGGCGCAAAATTCCTGGAAGGTACTATGCACCGGATGCAACCGCTCTTTCCAGGGTGATTGTTCGATATTGAAACAGGCTTCCGTGAAGGAAGCATCGTCCATTTCCACGGCATAGATATCAGCAGCTGAGCGTTGGGCCATCATGAGGGCAATCACGCCGGTTCCGGTGCCCACATCAAGGATTTTCGTGGCTCCGGAAACACGGGCCCAGGCTCCCAGGAGTACGCCATCGGTACCCACTTTCATGGCTGCTTGTTCCTGGATGATCCGGAATTGTTTAAACTGAAACCAGGTATTCCTTTCCATGATCAATAACCGTCGATTCTTCCATCCTTGATGTGGATAATTTTATCGGAACGTTCCGCGAAGTGGGTATCATGGGTGACAATCACAAGTGTTTGGCCGAAGTCATCCCGCAGGTTAAAAAGCAGCTCATGAAGTTCTTCCCGGTTTGCTGAGTCCAGATTTCCGGACGGTTCATCAGCGAGGATCACCGATGGATGGTTGATCAGGGCCCGGGCCACTGCAACCCGTTGTTTTTCTCCTCCCGAGAGTTCTGCCGGCTTATGATCCAGGCGACTCCCCAAACCAAGATAACGAAGCAGCTCTTTGCCTTTTTTCTCAGCCTCCCCACGGGATGTATTTGCAATATAGGCCGGCATACATACATTCTCCAGTGCTGTAAATTCCGGGAGAAGATGGTGAAACTGAAAAACAAAACCGATCTCCCGGTTTCGGAATCTGGACAATTGTTTCCCGGACAGTCTGTTGATCCTTTGCCCGTTGATTTCAATCCATCCTCTATCCGGTGTACTCAAGGTCCCCAGAATCTGCAGAAGAGTCGTCTTCCCGGCCCCACTGGCCCCTACCACCGAATAAATCTTTTTGTCCGGAACTTCCAGGCTAATCCCTTTTAATACCCGCAACGTTCCAAAGGACTTTTCTATGTTTTCCGCTTTTATCACTCCGTTACAGTAAAACCATTTCACGTATTATATAAAACAGATACAAAGCCAGTAACAATAGCCCGGAGATCTTTCCCATCCGCCATTTGCTGATGATCAGCATACCAAACAATAGAACAACGGATGAAAAAAGTATCACGCTTGAAGTTAATAAATTATTGGCTGACACATCAACCGAAACACGGTGAAGAAGGATGGACACGATAAAAGGCAGCCCCAGTCCAATAAGAACATCAAAAATATTGGACCCAATGGCATTGCTAACGGCCATATCACCGCGCCCTTGCCTGGCTACAATCACGGAAGAGATCAGATCCGGAACGGAGGTTCCAATGGCAATAACTGTCAACGCAATGATCGCCTCCGGAATATTCAGACATACTGATATCAGCACTGCCAACTCCACAAGAATCCAACTGATTCCCGCAATGATCCCAATAGAAAGAAAAAATACAGCATAATACCGGTTCTCAGGCGGGAAAAACCAGGCCAGAAAACGATCAAAACAGAAAACAAACCCTTTCCCGGAATTGGGATCCTTCTCTGTTTTAACAAACACCTCATCCTTATATGCAAATATTTTTCGCCAGTACACTACCGCCAGAATGTATACAACGTATACGACCAGCAGTACAACCGCTTCAGGCCATGTAAACTGCCTGTCGAATAAAAACCAGACCAACAGGCCAACAGCCACCAAATAAAAAAAGAGATCACGGATCACCGGTTGCCAGGTTAATTTAGCTGTCCGGAACAGGGCAGCTACTCCCACGATCACCAGAATATTAAAGAGAGCACTCCCTACGATGCTCCCTACCCCAATCATATGGTGGCCCCCCGGTTTTAACACCGAGAAGAGGGCCACAAAAAGTTCCGGGGCACTCGAACCGGCAGCCATCAGGGTGGCTCCTGCCGCCTCATGGGATAAAGTGAGTTCGTGGGAAATCTTATCCAGGGAAGAGATGAAAAAACGATCTACTATGCGAGCCAGCAAAAAAAAACAGGCCAATAAGGCAAGTATATATAAAATAAGCATCCCTGGAAAAACTATTTATTGGTATCTTTCAATTGATTGTCAACCTCTTTTTTGATATCGTCGGTATCCTTTCTTATTTTGGATGATACATCGTTCAGATCTTTCTTCAGATCGGATGTGCTTTCATTGATTTCCCTTTTGATTTCATTGGTAGCCTTTTTAAACTCCCGTAATCCTTTTCCCAGGGTTTTGGCAATATCCGGAATTGCCTTGGAACCAAAAAACAACAATGCAAGCAACATCACCAGGACAATCTCTCCGCCACTAATCCATAAAACTATACCATTCATTGCTTTTGGAATTTTAAGCAAATATACAAATCTGTCCGTTGATTTGGCAGTTATTGGATTAATAACTGTACCGGAAAAAACAAAATACAGATCCGAAAGGCATAAAAAAAGCTGCCTGAATAGAAATTCCTATCAGACAGCTCTTTTTTCTTCGGATCAGAGATCCTATTTTTTTCTTCCTACAATTTTCTTAACAACCTTGCTTTTTTGTGTATCAAACGTAATTGGGGTTGCGATAAACAATGAGGAGTAGGTTCCCACAATGATCCCTACCAGCAAAGCAAATGTAAAGCCCCGTATGGTTTCGCCTCCGAACAGGAAAATGGCAAGCAACACTACGAATGTTGACAACGAGGTACTGAAGGTACGGCGCAAGGTAGTGTTCAGGGCATTGTTGACATTAACAGCCAGTTCCCTTTTGGGATACAATTTGAGGTATTCCCTGATACGGTCAAAGACTACCACGGTATCGTTAATGGAATAGCCCAGGACCGTCAGGATAGCAGCAATGAATGCCTGGTCGATCTCCAGTGAGAAGGGCAACAATCCATGAACAAGTGAAAAAATACCCAGGATAATCAGGGAATCATGCGCCAGGGCGGCTACAGCCCCCAGGCCATACTGCCAGTTCCGGAAACGGATCAGAATATAAATAAAAATAATGATCAAAGCCAGAACAATCGAGATCACCGCATCCCTGCGTATATCATCCGAAATGGAAGGTCCTACTTTCTGAGAACTCTGACGGTATGATTCTTCAAATGCTGTGATATCCACCTCCTCGGGTATCAGATCTGCATCCTGCAATCCCTGGAGAAGCAGTGCTTCCACCTCATTATCCACATCTTCGCTTAATTCTTCAATTTTATATTCCGTAGTGATCCTGACCTGATCGGCCGTGCCGAACGTTTTTACTTCGGGAGATTCCCCGTATACTGCCTGGAGGGCATTTCTCACTTCATCCACGGTTACATCCTGATCGAAGCGAACCACATAAGTCCGGCCTCCCTTGAAATCGATCCCGTAATTGAATCCCCGGATAAATATAGAACCTATCGATAATACGAGCAGGATTCCGGAAAGGAAATAAAAAACCTTTCTTTTTTCCAGAAAGCGAATCGCCGTATTACGCAACCACGATGCTGTCATTTTTGAAGTAAACGTAATCTTCCGGTTATGGGATAACTGCCATTCAAAGATCAGGCGGGTAATGAAAATAGCACTGAACAGGGAGGTCAGAATACCAATAATCAGGGTGGTAGCAAATCCTTTGATCGGCCCCGAACCAAATACATAAAGAACAATCCCCGTCAGGAGGGTTGTAACCTGACCGTCGATAATGGCTGAATAGGCATTTTTATACCCGTCTGAGATGGCCAGCTTGAGGCCTTTTCCGGCCAGCAATTCTTCCTGGACCCTTTCATAAATCAGCACATTGGCATCCACCGACATCCCGATGGTAAGAACAATACCCGCTATCCCGGGCAAGGTGAGTACGGCCCCGAGGGAAGCCAGAATCCCCAGAATAAAAAACATGTTGGCCAGCAGGGCAATATTGGCTGAAAAACCGGCTTTTTTGCTGTAGAAAAAGAACATATAACCCAATACCAGCACAAAGGCAATCAGGAAAGAATACAAACCACTGTTTATGGCTTTCTGTCCCAGGGAAGGACCTACAATATCTTCCTGAATAATATTCGCAGGAGCCGGCATTTTCCCGGATTTCAGAATATTCGCCAGGTCTTTGGCCTCCTCGATGGATTCCAGTCCGGTAATGCTCGAACGGCCTCCGGTGATCTCCACCTCCACTGTCGGAAAAGAACGTACATATCCATCCAGAACAATGGCTATGGATTTCCCAATATTCTCTTTGGTCATCCGTTGCCATGTTTTGGATCCTTCGGAATTCATGCTGAAGGCTACTTCCGGATTGGATCCCAACCGGTCGAAATCCTGACGGGCATCGGTAATAACATCCCCTGTCAATGGGGGTTTTCCATCTCTTGTGGTCACTTTCAGGGCAAACAGACGGAAATAATGTTCTTCTTTATCCACGGGTGTTGCTCCCCAGCGGAATATCAGATTCCTCGGGAAGAGATTTCTTACCTGTGGAATGTGAAGATATGCATTGACCTTTGCCGTATCTTTAAAATGTGTAGTCCCCACAATCGGTCCAGGATAAAGATTCCCGTTCTGATCGGTACTGGGGGTTAGCACAGCAAACAGAGGATATTCTCTCCGGAAGTTTTCCAGATTACTGAGGTCAGCACCGGTTGAATCGGCTTCAGCTTCAGCTTCCAGTTCATCCAACAGAGAAGGAGCTTCGGTAGTATCGGTTTCGTCTACTGTTCCTTCCGGGGAATCTGCATCCGGATCTGCAGTTGATTCAGCCGTTTCTGTTTCCTCCTCAGCGGGTTGCATCTCTTTAATTTTCGCATTGGCCTCCAGCATGAAGGAATAGACCTCCTGGTTGTTGTAGGTTTCCCAGAATTCAAGCATGGCCGTTCCCTGCAACAGATTACGTACTCTCTCCGGATTTTTCACTCCGGGGAGTTCCACCAGAATTCGCCCTTTGGTTTGCAACTGCTGAATATTGGGCTGTGCAACACCAAACCGGTCGATACGGGTGCTAATGATCTCAAAGGCATTATCGATGGCGGCGTCGGTTTCTTCCCGGATCACACGGATCACTTCTTCGTTGGTTGAATTGTACTGCACCCGTTCTTTCAACTCCATGGTATTAAAAATAGCAGCCAGCCTGGCATTGGGATCAATCTCCTCAAAAGACCGGGCAAAAAGGGTTACAAAATCCTCCTGGCTGTCCTTTTGCAGCTCGCGGGCTCTGGCTAACGCAGCGTTAAACGTGGAATCGGTACTGTTATTTGATAAAGAGCGAATCAGATCAATAACCGAAACCTCAAGCGTCGCGTTCATGCCTCCTTTCAGGTCGAGCCCCAAGTTCATTTCCAGCTCTTTCACATCTTTGTAGGTGTATTTTTTTAATCCCAGGAAATTGTAAACCACCTCACTGGAAATCGAATCCAGATAGACATTCTCTTTCACGGGATCACCCCCGGCATATTCGGCAGCATCGGCTTCCACCTGCCGTGCCTTAAAGGTAAAAGTCAGCTGATATAAACATACGGCAGCCAGCAGTATGGCAAATGTTAAAATGGCACCTTTGTTTTGCATTGGATTTATGATTTAAAAAGTATTCAATTATTTTGGTATCAATGTAAGTTAACAGGAAAATAACGGTTGAAACGAAGGTTCAACGGAAAGGTTATGCCCTGAATGGCTCATCGTCAGACCGGTCTGAGAAATAATCCCGGTATATCGGACAAAAACAGGCAGGCACCAGGGGAATTTTTTCTTTGCAGGGTTCCTTTTTTACGGTGTGGTAATTCTTCATCTGGTGGTGTTTCTGTAGGAATTTATCGTGTAAGCGGGCATGCATCAACCGGGAGGAGGTTCTCTGAAGATTCGGCTTCACGGAAAACGTATTCCCGGATGTAGATAAAATAAAAGCACTCTGGGACCCGGAAGAGGGGCTCTCTGGAGTCTGTTCCTGCTCAACCATTGCCGGATGATGATCCAAAAAGGCATCCAGAACAAAGGCAGCCCCGATCAATACAACCAGTAAAACCAGCCTTTTCAAGCTCTTTTTCGATATTCTGATTCCGGATTTCATTGCCTTCCGTTTTAAGCGGAGCAAATATACCGAAACATTTCAGGTTTGCAAAGTTGATAAGGGAATTTTCTCCGGCTCCCGGAATCCGGCCCGGGAAAGGCATTTACATGGATTATATATCCCTGAATGGGGTTTGTTGTGTGGTATCCTGACATTAATTCAGCCAGTAGGTTAATTTAACCACCAAAGCCCGGTTCCTGGAAGTCCAGGTGCCGGGAAAATAATTGTCAGTATAGACCACAAAGAAATCGGAAACAGGCTGGTACCGCCACTGAAACCGTACATTGATATTCATATTGTCCATTTGTTCGTTGTACTGAACAAATGAAGTAAGGAATATTTTATCGGTAAAGGTCAGATCCAGCCTTGGGCCAACCAGCCAGAATTTAGTATGGGTGAAGGGGGCAGGAAGCTTCATATTGGTATATGTAAAATTGACAGCCAGGTTCAGGTACGGCTGGTAACGGTATCCTATCTGACCGTCAACAGCATGCATCTTCCCGTTGTAAAATTTCCCTGTGACCACTTCTGCCTGCCAGTTAAACAGGGTCCGCCGGGTAGACTGATAATTGATGAAAACACCCCCGAAATCATAGCAATTGCCGGCGGGTAAAAAAGCAGAGCTTACATGGGTGGGATCAAACGCTTCCTGCAGTTTCACAAAAAAATCTTTATACCCTGCCATAAGGGAGGAACGATCCTGGAAACTAAACATATAGGCAATGGTATGCTCATGTTCAATTTTCTGAAAATCCATATTGTAATAGATATCGCTTTCGAGGGTGGGTCCGTGACTGACAACCCGTTTATTGGGAACAAAAAGAAAGGTAAAGTCCGGGCTGATAAAGTGGTATCCCGTACGCGGCACATAACCTGTTTCAGCCAGGAAATGCTCCCCCACCGACCGTTGGTAGATACTTGCCTGAACATGGGTAGTGTTGTACCTGAGCGATGCTCCCAGCGAATATTGCTTGCCAGGGTTCCCGGGCTGAAACGATCGGTGGTAATAATATTTCCCTGACCAGATATTGTCTTTGCTGGCCAGGTTATAATCAACTCCTGCCACCCGGTTAAACAGTTTCTCTTCACCCGGAGAATTCAGATATTCTTTATTCACGAGAATAAATCCGAAATTTGAACGGGCGAAAACTTTTTTTTGTACGGATGCCACCGTAAAATTCCGGGCCGGTATGTTTTCTGTTTTGCGGGTCATCATATTCATAAAACCAATGCGCCAGTTATTCCCTATTTTCCCGCTTAAACGGGCTCCGGCAAGTACAGGTGCATCAAGGCCTATCCTCCTGGAAAAAAAAGGCGTGGTTATATGTGTGCCGAATCCTGCAAACAGGTCACTGTTTTCAAGGAAGAACTGCCTTTTTTCGGGGAAGAACAGTTCAAAACGTTCAATATTGGTGACCTGCTGGTCCACCTCTACCTGGGCAAAATCGGGATTAAAGGTAAGATCAAGGTTCATCGATGAGGAGATGCCAATTTTGGCATCAAAGCCAAAATCTTTATCCCATTCAGCCCCATTGCCTGCTTCATAGTCCCTGGCAAAGCCCCCGAAAATATAGGGAATAAACGAAAACATCCTGGTTGGTTTTGGTAAGGGACCTTCAAACTCCACAATCCCGGTATACGCCAGAGAGGCAGTAGGGAATTGCCTCGGTACAGGCGCCCATGCCGACTTTTCATTTGACTTCAGATCGAGCCGGCTGAAATTGGCATACCATTTACGGCTGCCTGCAGGATAACGCACCGACTTAAAAGGTATCCGCATCTCAGCAACCCACCGGTCCGGGTAATGACGCGTTTCCGACTCCCATTTACAGTCCCAGTCAAGACTCATGGCATACCCATCCGACATCAGTCCATCCCATTTGGCTCCTGATGCCGATAGTCCAAAAGAAAAACCATTGGTCTGATCCAGGAAGGTATCAAAAAATACCAGCAGGTTGTCGTTGTTATTAAAACTGAAATCTCTCCTGTAAGACTCCATGATCCGCTTGCCGGGAAGGGTATCATAAAAAGTCATTGCCAGGTACAAAGCTTTCTCATCGTAGGTCATCAGAATCTCCGACTGCTGAATGGCAAAACCGGTATCAACCGGTAAAACACGGTGGAAACGATCCGCCTTGTCAGCTTGTTGCCAGTCAGATTCACTTAATATGCCATCCAGAATAATCTCTGACTCCGCTTTTCTGACATGCAATATATATTCCGAATTATACGGTTCATGAATTGTATCCTGTTTATTGCCTGTATTCTGAGCAGTCACCGCCTGAAAAACCAGGACAAAAACAGTGGCCATAGATAGCTTCTTCATCTAAGGATTCTTTCTTGAGATTCAACGTAAAGAGAATGCAAATATATCAAATTGATTCTGTCCTGCCATACAAAGAAAAGGCTGCCTGAGAAGTCATCGGATCCAATAAAAAAGATCCTTAAAGTTGATCAGCCGGTTGTCTGACAGGCTATCCCCGTGGCACTTCAGAGATAGTATGTTAAGCGATGATAATCTTCCGGCGGTATTTATTCTCCTGTATTACAATTCAATTGGCACGCCGTTATAAAAATCAAGAATCCGGGAACGGAAGATGTATTCGTACTTGGCCTGCAACAGATCCGACTGGGCTATGGTCAGGTTATTCTTGCTTTGGTTGTACTCCACGGAATTCACCATTCCTACATTGAATTTTTCTTCCGTATAGCGAAATGCTTCTTCCATGGAACGTACGGCTTTTTCACTTGAGGTGTATCGTTTCAGTGCAGCCAGGGCATTCTGATAGGCCTGTTCAATCTCTTTACGCAACCTGTTTTTTGTTGTTTGCAACTGATATTCGAAATCCTGCACCTGCAGCAGGGCATTTGAAATGCTGTTTTTCACCCGGAAATTGTTGAACAACGGAATGCTCAGAGTGAATCCCAAACCATACCTTTGGTTGTTTTTCAACTGTTCCGAAAGGGTCATGACCGATTGATCCATCGGATTGGTGTATTTATTGTTATACAGGTTGTAATAGTTTGCACCGAAGGAGAGGCTGGGCCAGGTGCTTCCTTTGGCAACAGCCAGTTGTTTTTTGGCACTTTCCATCCGCATCCGGGCTCCTTTGATTTCAGGACGTGTCATCAAAGCATTGTTAAAAACATCGATCGAGTTGATCACAGATTGGGTTGTTTCGATCTCCGGAAATTCCGGTTTTTCAATTTTAAAACTTTCTGACAGGGGCAATTCCAGAAATTGATACAAATTAAGGTAGGCCAGGTCCACCCGGTTTTGGTTATTTACCAGCTGCAGTTCTTCACTGGCCAGCTGGGCTTCGATCTCGAGCAAGGCTCCTTTGGCCAGGCTTCCTGCTTCAACCAGTTTCCCGGTTCGTTCAATCTGCTGTTGGGTAACTTCCGTCTGAGCTTCAGAAACCAGTACCAACTCCTCCGCAAAGAGAATCTCAAGATAGGAAGCCGCAATGTTCAGGATCACATCATCCCGGGCCTTCTCCAACTCCTGAAGGCTTGCTTCCAGATCCAGTTCCTTTTGCCGGATGGTGTTCTGAAGAACAAAACCATTCCAAAGGGTTACATCGGCCGATAAGTATCCGTTCACTTGTGTGGAGTTCACATTCTGATACGTATTCTCATAGGTTAATGACCGTCCGAAATTCAGATTGTTAGACAGGCTGGCATTCACGGTAGGATACCGGTCTGACCGGGCCTGGCTAACCTGCCGTTTCTGGTACTCAGCATTCAGTTTCTGTTGCTTGATCTGAATATTGTTATCCAGAGCATACTGGATACACTGTTGCAAGGACCAGGTCTCCTGGGCTCTTGATGACAGGCTTGTGAATAAAAATAATCCCGTCAATAGCTTGATAAACATTCTCATAACGTGTAATATTAATTGGGTCTCAGGGAAATTCCCTGTTTCAGTGTTTTTCATATGATTAAAGTGTTAAATTTCTAAGGTATCATATGGAACTCGCATAGCTTTAATCATCATCTTAAGTGTAAATATTTTACATGCTCGTTTC
>CAYPAW010000006.1:0-101770 GCA_964408795.1 uncultured Mariniphaga sp. | reverse complement strand
GTAATCACTTTTTTGCAACGCGGAAAGCGGGACATGATCTGTTTTGAAACCGAGAGATACGCCTCTCCGGCGACTTTCCCGCGGGTTACATCCACTCCTTGGGGTTTGATTCCCAGCGCTTTCTCTGCATCTTCCTCATTTCCCAGAATCACATCGGCCCCTTCAACCAGATCCGGCATTACTTCCCGGGCGGTCTTTCCGTATTTCCATAAATTCTTCCTGTAATTAAGATCACACGAAACGGTTACTTCCGCTTCATGGGCAAAGGAAATGGCTTCCCTGCATACTTCAGCGGCGCTGGCTGAAATCGCAGGGGTAATCCCCGTCCAGTGAAACCAGGTTGCTTTTTCGAAGATTTTTTTCCAGGGGATCATGCCTGGCCGGATCTCGGATACCGCTGAATGCTCACGGTCATAGACAACCTTACTGCCTCTCGACACCGCACCGGTTTCCAGAAAGTAAATTCCCAGTCTATTCCCTCCCCAAAGAATGGATTCCGTATTTACCCCGTATTTTTGCAAATCCATCACACAGGCACGCCCCAGATCATTTTCCGGTAAACGGGTGATAAATTCAACCGGAATTCCATAATTGGCCAACGAAACAGCCACATTGGCCTCACCCCCGCCAAACATTGCATTGAATTGATGAGCCTGATGAATCCTGAGATATTCCGGCGTGGAGAGCCGAAGCATGATCTCCCCAAAAGTAACTAATCTGTTTTTCATCGTATTTGAATTGTCCATTTTTCTGGTTCTTTAAATAAAACCCCTGTTTCCCTGGGTACCCCGGAATTTTCTTTCCTGGTTGAAATTTATTCTTTAAACGAAAAGAAATTCTTTGCATTGTTAAAGCAAATGTTTTCGACCATGGAACCCAGCAGGTCCATATCCTTTGGCAGAAGACCGGCATCCACATCGTTCCCCAGGAGGTTACACAGGGTTCGCCGGAAATATTCATGCCGCGGGTAAGAAAGGAAACTACGTGAATCGGTCAGCATTCCAACAAAACGACTCAGAAGCCCCAGATTCGAAAGCGCATTGATCTGTTTTTCCATTCCCTCTTTTTGATCGAGAAACCACCAGGCGGAGCCAAACTGTATTTTACCGGCTACAGAACCATCCATGAAATTACCGGCCATAGTAGCGATCAATTCATTGTCTCGTGGATTCAGATTGTACAGGATGGTTTTTGCCAGTTTATTATCTCTGTCCAGTCTGTCAAGAAATGTAGCCAGTGGCCTGGCCATTTCAAAATCCCCGATGGAATCGAAACCCACATCCGGTCCCAATTGCCGGAATAACCGGCTGTTGTTGTTGCGAAGCGCTCCCAAATGAAACTGCTGGGTCCATTGTCGGGCATGATCCATCACCCCGAATTCATACAACATACAGGATTTAAATTGCAGGATTTCTTTGCTTTCCAGGGAAGATTTGTTTCGTACTTTGTGGAAGATGGCATTCACCTTCTCCCGGGTATAAGATTCAACTACGAGAGATTCCAATCCATGGTCCGATAAACGACAACCGTTTTCATGAAAAAAGCGGTGGCGTTGTTCAAGAGCCTCCAAAAAATCATCCAAGGTGTTTATATCCCGCTGGGTAATTTCTCCCAATCGGTCGACATAGGCATTGAAAGCTTTGGGATCTTCAACCATCATTGCCCTGTCGGGACGCCATGCAGGCAGAACATTCACCTCGAAATCACTTTCCTTGATCTGTCGATGGTACTCCAGTAAATCCAGGGGATCATCCGTAGTACAGAGGGTATGCACATGAGCCATCCGGATCAGATTCCGACAGGAATATTCAGGGGTTTGTAATTTGCGATTGCATTCATCCCAGATCGTTTTTGCTGTATCGGGGCCCAGCAACAGATCGATACCGAAAAAACGCTTTAATTCAAGATGTGTCCAGTGATACAAAGGATTCCGCAAGGTGAAAGGCACGGTCTCTGCCCATTTCAAAAACTTCTCCCAATCGGAAGCATCCCCGGTACAATACTTCTCGTCGACTCCATTTGCACGCATGGCTCGCCATTTATAATGGTCTCCATACAACCAGATCTGTGTGAGATTCTCAAACGTTGTATCTTCAGCAATATCCTTCGGAGGAATGTGGCAATGATAATCCAGTATGGGCATTTTTGCCGCATGCTCATGATAAAGCTCCTGGGCGGTTTTTGTATTCAGCAGGAAATTCCTGCCCATGAATTTTTTCATGTGAATAAAATTAATTTAAGATTTTGTATATCTGGCATATAACGTAATTCATGCATGTTTGATTTCCATGACAGAAAGAACTCGTCCCGCACCGATAGCCATCGGACCGGGCCCGTTTCATATCTTAAAGATCAAACAACCGTTTTAAATGACGTTCATAAATATTCTGTTCCACACAAGGGCCGACAATATCGGCATTTTTCTTTAGAAGCTCCGTAAATTTTTCCTTCCTTTCTGCTGCCACTTTGTAGCCTACATGCATTAACTGCCTGAAGTCCGGGTTGTAGTCCGGATTTTCCGGAATGTGCCGGAGGGTATCCGCAAACTTTTTCCCCTCCCACTGTTCGACTTCCTGCTGCGAGGGCAGTCTGGTGTCATCCATTTCGATCACATCCGCATAGGGTGCACAAAGCTCTTCTTTTCTTTTGAGGGCCTGTGCATAAAACCCTTTTACCATCTCCAGTCCCTCATCCCCTGAGAGGGCTAATCCGATCACCTCTTCCAGCCAGGTTGTACCTGCCGTTTTTACGTGAATTCCCCGGTTGTATTTTTTAAGTACTCCGGCCATTGCAGGATAGATGGAAAATTTATCACTTCCGGAATGAATGCTTAGTTTCAGATTATCCGGAAGACCGAATGCATTAACCGCATAATCGATAACCAGAAGATCCTGTTCGAACTCTTTCTGAAAACCAGGGATCTCTCCTTTGTAATCTACTCCCTTGTTAAACCGGCCCGTAAATTTGGGTGCAATGGATTGAACCGGAATTTTTTCATTGGCGATCATCTTCAGAATAAAGAGCAAATCGACCGGAGTTTGGGGCTTTTCCACTTCATCCATGGATATCTCCGTGATAAAATTTCCGGCTCCCTTTTTGGAAGCTATATGGCGGTATATTCTTCCGGCCTCTTTGATGGCAGCCAGAAATTTCCCCGTAACTTCATGCAACAGATCCTCCGTAACAGGAATGGAATCCGGTATTCCGGGAACCGTAATTTTATCCTCAAAGATCTCACACGATTTTTTAAATTTCTCTGTATCGTTTTTATCAGCTGATATGCCAATGCGGGAAGCAACATCGATGGTAAAGAAATCACAAAAATCAATAAACCGGTCCACATTGTCCATATTGATATGATCGGCATCCACAAAATAAGGCCCATTCCATCCCATTTCCCGGACAGCTTCATCGGCTTCTTTGCGGGTATCTTCCGGTTCAGAATGCACGATGCGATGTTCCCGGTCGGATTTGTTCCACACAGGGACAATTTCAATGCCTGATGCATTGGCTGCCATCAATGCACGCAACTGAGCCCCTCCTTCCTGATTAAACCGGTCTCCGATACCAAAACTGTATTTACTGAGTTCCATAGGATCTTTATTTTAACGAATGATTATGAAATACCGTGTACGAACACGAAAATAGAGATATATTTTTTTAATCCCAACAATTTAGACCTGTTGTTTATCAAGTTTTGTTAACTATATCATAAAAATCCACAGAAACAACCTGGTTCATAGACTCCAATTGGTTTTGTGTTTCCCCAGACGGGGACCTCCCAGCCGGTTCAGCGAAGCCATCACCGTTTCTCCGCTGCGAATGGCCTGCTTCCCGAATTCAAGCTGAATAGCTACCTTCACAAAACAACTGATGATGATAACCCAGAACGTTAGAAATCCGGCCCTGGCACCAAGAGCTGTCGTGGAGATCAGTTCCCCTGAACCAACCACGGATGCCGAAAGGATAAAGCCAGGTCCCAGATATTTCATCACTTCCCCAAAAAGTGACAGGTGCAGGTCGTACTCCTTCGGAAGTAAGAATATACGAATCGTTGTACATAAGAATGATTTCATCCGTTCGGAAGGAAATATATTCATATTTTCTATATTTACCATATGATTGGCGAAAAAGAACTCAACAATGCCTGGCGTAAAACAGCGGCTAGTATTTACAGGAAACCTACGGATTCGAAGATCTTCGGTTCTGTGGAACTCGATGTTACGGACCTGGAGAAATATATATCCCGAAAAAGAAAAGAGGGCTTGAAAATAACCATAACCCATTTCATGACGCTTACGATTGCCCGTGCCCTGGCACAGGAAATCCCCGAATTGAATGTTTATCTGCGAAGAGGGCGGATTGTAGAAAGAGATTCTGTAGATGCTGCAGTTAGTGTACTGCTTCCGGGAGGTCAAATGGGAACGGTGATGCTCCGGAAAGCCGATCAAATGACCCTCGAAGAGGCGGTAACGGAAATGACCCGCCAGATATGGGAAGCCCGACACGGCAGCGAAAGCCAATCCATGCAATCCAAGAACCTGCTTTCCTCTTTGCCCTGGCCACTCCGGAACTGGTTGTTCCGGATTTATAAAATCCTGACGATCCACTGGGGCCTCACCCTTCCCTTTTTGCACTTATCAACCAACAGCTTCGGATCGTTTGTTATTTCCAATATCGGGAGCCTCGGACTTGAAATGGGAATTCCTGCCCTTTTGCCTTCCTCCAATGTTTCGTTGGTGATGATCGTGGGAGGTATTCTGAAAAAACCCGCAGTTGTAAACGATCAGATTGTACCCCGGCGTATTCTTTCCCTGGGAGCTTCTCTCGACCACCGGGTGGTGGATGCATCCCATGGAGGCCGCCTCTTCCGGTTTATTAAACATACCATTAAAAATCCGGAACTACTGGAGAATAAACCCGGCATAGAATGAAATAATAACCCCCCTCTTTCTCCTGTTGAATCACCGGTTATCATGAAATACAGGAAAAAAATTCCTCTTTTGTCGGAATACAATTTTCCCGTGTACGAACACGAAAAACAAAAAAAATCCTTAGCTTTGTTATCACAACAGGCATCAAGCCTAGAAAAAAACAACGTATAAAACCTGAATCATCATAGAAACAAACCGGCAAATACGGATTAAAGATATTGCAGAGAAGGCCCGGGTCTCCACAGGAACGGTCGACCGGGTACTGCACAACCGGGGGGAAGTAGCTGAAGCTACACAAAAAAAAATCCGAAAAATCATCAAAGAACTGGATTACCACCCAAACTACCTGGCCAGTACCCTGGCTTCCAAAAAATCAGCCCTCTTTGCCGCTCTTTTACCCAGGCCCCCTTCCGCTGAAGGATACTGGAATAAACCGGTTCTTGGAATCAACAAAAGAACCACGGAATTGAAACAGTACGGAATTGACTTGAGAACCTTCTTTTTCAATCCCGCTGATTCAGGAAATTTTGTTTCGGAAGCAACCAAAATCCTGGAGTTAAACCCCGATGGAATTATTTTGGCTCCCTTTTTCCTGAAAGAGTCCATGGCATTTGTCCGAAAGGTCAAAAAACGGAATGTTCCCTTTGTTTTTATCGATTCGGATATTAAGCAGGCAGGTCAGTTGAGTTACATTGGTCAGGATTCGTTTCAGAGCGGAATGGTTGCCGGCAAGCTGCTCAGTCTTCTGATAAACAGGGATTCATCCATTCTGGTACTGCACTTTGCCAAAGAGATGGATAACCAAAACCATCTGATATTAAGAGAAAAAGGCTTCTATCGATGGTTTCAGGAATGCACCGTGGAGAGACCTGAAATCATAACAATGGAAATAAGCCATCCGGATTCTCTACTCAGCCAGGAGAAAATCAAACAGACCATCCTAAAAAAAAATATCCGGGGAGTCTTTGTTACCAATTCCAAAGTGTTTTATTTGGGTCGAATCATAAAAAAATACAAACTCACCGGGTTGAAAGTAATCGGTCACGATTTGCTGAAGGAAAACATTGCCTTTGTGAAAGAGGGAATTGTGCATTTCCTGATCTGTCAGCATCCTGAGGAACAGGGATACAACGCGCTGGATGTACTTTTCAGAAGCATCATTCAGAAAAGAAAAACGGATAAGGAATATTATACCTCCATCGATATAGCCATGAAGGAGAATATAGATTACTATAAAAACTTTAACAAAACAGAATGAATTCACTATCGTTTAAAGATCTGGAAGGAAAAGTGTGTGTTATTACGGGCGGTGCCGGTGTTTTGGGATCTTCCATGGTACGTGCTATGGCCCGGTCCGGAATGAAGGTGGCCATTGCCGATATTCATAAGGTAGAAGCCATGAAAATCGCTGAAGAAATAACCCGGGAAACGGGAGCACTTGTGATAGGTGTGGAAGCCAATGTGCTCAACAAAGAATCGCTGGAAGAGTCCAAAAAAGAGATCAACCGGGAACTGGGTGAAATCGATTGCCTGATCAACGGAGCCGGAGGAAACAGTCCCCAGGCCACCACCGAAGTGGAGGAAATAACCGAAGAATTTCTCAACCACCCGGAAAAAACCTTTTACGGGTTGCAAATGGAGGGATTTGACAAAGTTTTTGCACTCAACTTTAAAGGAACGATCCTGCCGACCATGATCTATACGCAAGATATGTTGAAAAACAAAAAAGGAGTTGTGTTGAATATATCTTCCATGAATTCATACCGGCCTCTGACAAAAATACCGGCCTATTCAGCAGCCAAAGCATCCATCAACAATTTTACCGAATGGCTTGCCGTCCACCTGGCAAAAATTGGCATCCGGGTGAATGCCATTGCCCCGGGATTTTTTATCACCCAACAAAACCGTTTTCTCGTGATGGATGAAAGAACAGGGAATTATTCTCCCCGGGGCCGGAAAATCATCGACCATACCCCGATGGGATTATTCGGAAAACCCGAAGATCTGCAGGGAGTCACCCTCTTTCTTCTATCGGAATTATCCTCCTTCATCACCGGGATTGTCATTCCGGTAGACGGTGGCTACAATGCGTACGGAGGAGTATAAATACAGAGAGCAATGCAACAAAACAACCTATCTACAATAACTTTAAAACTACTGAAATATGAAAAGACGTGTATTTATTGCCACAACAGGAGCGGCTGTTGCCGGATCGGTATTGTCGAATCCGATTGCTGCATCGATTCGCTCAAAGCCAAAGAAACGCATTGCCCTGGTCGGAACAGGAATCAGGGGAATTACATTCTGGGGAAGGAACATCCTGAACCAGTATGGTGACATCCTTGAATTTGTGGGCTTATGCGACATTAATCCGGGCCGTCTGGACTATGGAAGAAAGTATATCGGGACCGATTGTCCCCTATATACCGACTTTGACAAAATGATGGATGAAACCCATCCCGATATGCTGATTGTCACTACCGTGGATGCCACCCACGATCAGTTTATTGTGAAAGGACTGAAGCGCGGAGTGGATGTATTGACAGAAAAACCCATGACGACCGATGAAATGAAATGCCAGGCCATTCTGGATGCCGAACGGGAATCGGGGAAAAAAGTGATTGTCGGATTCAACTACCGCTATGGAACCTTGTTCTCAGCCATCAAGGAGCAATTGGCCGAAAACCCCATTGGGAAAATGACATCGGTTGATTTTCACTGGTATCTGAATACCGATCACGGCGCATCCTATTTTCGCCGTTGGCATGGGGAACGGGATAAAAGCGGAACCTTGCTGGTCCATAAGGCAACCCACCATTTTGACCTGCTGAACTGGTTTATTGATTCCGATCCGGTGGAAGTAACCGCTTACGGAGCACTGGAACATTACGGAGCCAACCATCCCTTCAGAGGGGCTAACTGCCGGAACTGTGCCTATAAAGATCAATGCAAATTTTACTGGGATATCACCCGGAATAAAAGCCTGATGGATCTGTATGTCAACAATGAAAAGTACGACGGTTATATCCGGGATAACTGCCTGTGGCGTGAAGAGGTGGATATTTTTGATAAAATGGCCGTTCAGATCAAATATGCCAATAACGTGCAGGTAAGCTACTCGCTAACCACGTATTCCCCTTACGAAGGATGGCGCATTGCTTTCAATGGCTTTGAGGGAAGACTGGAATCCTGGGAAGACTTACCCTGGCGCAGAAAAGAGAAAATTGACCAGTCTGCACTGCATGCAACCGAAATGAACCAATCCGGAAGCAGCAATGTGCGAACCGATGAAATATTTGTCATGAAAAACTTTGACAACGATTACAAAATGATTTCCGTAGAAACTTCCAGAGGAGGGCATGGCGGAGGAGATAAACGCTTGCAGGATAAAATTTTCCGCGATCCGGACATGCCGGATCCTTACAAACATTCGGCCGGATCACGCGACGGGGCCATGTCGTGCCTCATTGGAATTGCAGCCCGCAAATCCATTGATGAAAAACGACCGGTGAAAATTGAGGAATTAACGGATTTGAAACCTCATCCAACCAGAGGAAGATAAGTCCATCAAAAATTTGCACATGATGAAGATAAAACAAAACTGTCAATACTCCATGCTGGTACCTTCCAGTATGGGTGTACGGTTAATACCGGAAAATGGACAACCGGTGCACTGTTCTGACACGTATAAACTGTATGCGACCAGTGCCGAAACCAACGTAGCCAGCATCTCATCCTATCTCGGGCTTCCGGTAAAGGTACTGACCACCTTTGTCAAAGGAAGCCCCATCGCCCGGTTTATTCAGAACAACCTGAAAAGCCGGCATATGGATTACGAAGGACCCGAGGTAGACCCGGGAGGACCCTGGGGCTACCGTCACCAGATCAACATTGCCGACAGCGGATATGGCTCCCGCGGGCCCAGAGTATACAACGACCGGGCAGGAGAAGTGGGGCGGACCCTGAATGCCCGGAATTTTGACCTTGAACGAATCTTCGGAAAAGAAGGAGTTCAAATCGTCCACCTTTCGGGTCTGATTGCAGCCCTTTCAGCGGAAACCAGCACGTTCTGCCTGGAAATTGCCCGTGCGGCAAAAAAATACGGCACACGAATCTCCTTTGACCTGAACTACCGGGCTTCGTTCTGGAAAGGAAGAGAAACAGAATTGCGGAGTAATTTCACAGAAATTGCCTCCATATCGGATATACTCATAGGCAATGAAGAGGACTTCCAGCTGTGTTTCGGAATAAAAGGTCCGGAAGCAGGAGGCAAAGACCTGAACGCCAAAATTGAAGGCTTTAAAGGACTGATTAACAGAGTCAAAGAAACATTCCCCAATGCCTCGGTGTTTGCTACCACGCTTCGTCAGGTTGTTCATGTCAATGAACACCGTTGGGGGGCTCTCATGCTGGAAGCCAACAACTGGCATGTGGTCGAACCCCGAAAGATTCATATACTGGACCGCATCGGAGGAGGCGACGGATTCGTGGGAGGATTGCTCTATGGAATACTCAAAGAGTGGGAACCGGAAAAATGGATCCATTTCGGATGGGCCACAGGAGCCATGGCCACTACCTTCCTTACCGATTATGCACAACCGGTCGATGAAGAAATGGTCTGGAATATCTGGGAAGGAAATGCACGCGTGAAACGCTAACACGGGAGAAGGCTGCCTAAGGCAGCCTGTCAACCATCACGCAGGGAAGAAAAAAGAAAAAAGCATGATCTATTATGCCAAAGGATCACCAGAAAGTGCCCTCACAGCCAGGGATCTGAGGGAGGGGTTATTCCATGCCCTGAAAGAACTGGGGGATAGGAAAAAGGTAGGGGTGGTTCCACCCGATTACACGCGGTATCCTTCGCGTGCCGGGGAGCTCACGGAGATGACATGGAACTATTACGGGGATCAGCTAACCGATATTCTGCCGGCTTTGGGGACCCATACTCCCATGACGCCCGGTCAGATAAGCCATATGTACGGAGAAACGCCCAAATCCCTCTTTCGGATCCATAACTGGCGGCACGATGTAATTACCCTGGGGGAAGTGCCTGGCAGCTATGTAAACGAGGTAACCCGGGGAGCAATTGATTACAGCTGGCCTGCTCAGGTGAACAAGTTACTGGTCAACGGCAACTTTGACCTGATACTTTCCATCGGACAGGTGGTACCGCATGAAGTATCCGGAATGGCCAATTACAACAAGAACATCTTCGTGGGAACAGGGGGTGCCGATGGAATTAACAAAAGCCACTTCATCGGAGCCGCCTATGGAATGGAAAAAATGATGGGACACACCGATACCCCTGTTCGCAGAATCTTTAACTATGCCTCGGAAAAATTTGCAAACCACCTGCCTATCGTATATGTTCTTACGGTGGTCGGATCCGACAAAAAGGGAACCTTACGAACCTTTGGATTGTTTATAGGGGATGATCATGACGTATACAACAAAGCCGCTGAACTATCGCTTAAAGTAAATTTTCACCTCCTTGAGAAACCTTTGTCCAAAGTGGTAGTCTGGCTGGATCCTTCCGAATTCAAAAGCACCTGGCTGGGGAATAAAAGCATTTACCGCACCCGTATGGCCATTGCAGACAATGGGGAGCTGATCGTACTCGCTCCGGCTCTCAGAGAATTCGGTGAAGACCAGGAAATCGACCGGCTGATTCGCAAATACGGGTATTTCGGAACCCCCCATACGATGAAAATGACCCGGGAAAATGAAGACCTCCGGAACAACCTGGGTGCTGCTGCTCACTTAATACACGGCTCTTCGGAAGGCAGGTTCTCCATAACCTATTGCCCCGGGAAAGAGAAAAACAACCTAACCCAAAAAGAATTAGAAACAGTCGGGTTCAAATATGCCGATATTGATGCGGTACAAAAAAAATACGACCCGGCAACCTTAAAAGATGGATGGAATACCCTTGCAGATGGAGAAAAGATCTTTTATATATCCAATCCGGCTATCGGACTGTGGGCTTGCAAAGGAAAGATCACAGGATAAAGACACATACCCGTAAGAAGATTCACGAAATGAAGAATGCAATTTGACAAATATCCAGATGAAGATTGTTGCAGACGATAAGATTCCCTACTTAAAAGGGGCCTTTGAACCGTATGCTGAGGTGGTTTATCTTCCGGGAAATGCCATTACCTCCAGGGAGGTTAAGGATGCGGATGCTCTGATAACCCGTACACGGACCATCTGCAACCGGGATTTGCTAAAAAATTCGTCCGTACGGTTTATAGCTACGGCCACCATTGGATTTGATCATATCGATACAGCCTACTGCAAACAGGCCGGGATACATTGGACCAATGCACAGGGATGCAATGCCGAAAGCGTAAACCAGTATGTAGCCTCTGCCCTTTATGCCTGGTCACTGAACATACAGGAAGATCCTGCCAATAAAACCATCGGAATTGTAGGCGTAGGAAAGGTAGGATCCAAAGTAGAAGCATTGTGTAAGACTTTGGGCATGAAAGTGCTGTTGAATGATCCCCCACGGGAACGCCGGGAAGGACCCGGTAACTTTGTTCCCTTATCCACAGTGCTGGAAGAAGCGGACATTCTTACTTTTCATGTGCCCTTAAACCTTTCCGGAAAAGATAGAACTTTCCATATGGTTGACCAGAATCGTGTGAAAAAACTCAGAAAAAACCCCCTTTTAATAAATGCAAGCCGTGGTGAAGTCTTTGACTCCAGAACGCTCATTCAGGCAAAAAAAACCGGATTGCTTTCCGGATTCATCATCGATTGTTGGGAAAATGAGCCGGATATTGACCTGGAGTTGTTGAAGATCTGCACGTATGGAACCCCCCATATTGCAGGCTATTCAAAAGACGGAAAAGCCAATGGTACCAGGATGAGCGTTCAGGCGATCAGCCGTTTTTTTAACCTGGGAATCAATGACTGGGAACCTACCGGCATTGAAGAACCTCCGTCCACCGTGATAAAAATCAACGGAAAAAGGAAAAAGGAATACGAAGTGATAGCTGAAGCAATCCTGGCAACGTACAACATCGAAGCGGATGATAAAAAACTTCGGGATCATCCACAGTGGTTTGAAAAACTGAGAGGAGATTATCCCGTGCGACGTGAATTCACAACTTATACCCTAAAAGCCAACAATGTTAATCCTGAAACAATCAATAAAATGAGAACTCTGGGATTTACGATCCTGGACGAAAAAAGAGGGACAACAAAAGAAAAAACCAACGAATTTCAATAACAAGAACATCAATAAACAACCAAAATGAAACGAGCATGAACTTTTATAACAAAAATTTCACAAAAAAGAATGTTTAAAAAAGTTCATGGGAGAACGGAGTGGTTACATCTGTTCTCAAATTTTTAATTAATTTATTTTCAAATAATTATAAAATTTCAAATAGATGAAAGAATTAGCAGACATAGGATTGATCGGGTTAGCCGTCATGGGCGAGAATCTGGTATTAAACATGGAAAGCAAAGGATTTACGGTTGCTGTTTTTAACCGTACGGTATCCAAAGTAGATAGATTTATGGATGGCCGGGGTGCCGGAAAAAACTTTATCGGGACTCATACCATTGAAGAGCTGTGTGCCAGCCTTGAGCGGCCCCGCAAAGTGATGATGCTTGTGAAAGCAGGCCAGCCGGTGGATGATTTCATTGAATTGCTTCTGCCCCATCTGGAGCCGGGGGATATCATCATTGATGGGGGAAATTCCCATTTCCCGGACACCATCCGGCGCACAAAATATGTGGAAAGCAAAGGATTTTACTACATCGGCACCGGAGTTTCCGGAGGAGAAGAAGGAGCGTTGCGGGGGCCTTCCATCATGCCGGGAGGTTCCCCGGAAGCATGGCCTCATGTGAAAGAGATCTTTCAGGCTATAGCAGCCAAAGTGGAAGACGGCTCACCCTGTTGTGAGTGGGTGGGTGAAAACGGCGCCGGTCATTTCGTGAAAATGGTGCATAACGGCATTGAATACGGCGATATGCAAATCATCACAGAAGCATATCACCTTATGAAAACCCTCCTGGGAATGAACAATGAAGAGATGCATGAAGTATTCAAAAAATGGAATACCGGCGCACTGGACAGTTACCTGATCGAAATCACCCGGGATATTCTGGGCTTTAAAGATGAAAAAGGCGAGGAAACCCTGGATAAGATTCTCGATACGGCCGGCCAGAAAGGAACCGGTAAATGGACCGGTATTGCTGCCCTGGATCTGGGCATTCCCCTGACCTTAATCGGAGAATCCGTATTTGCCCGTTGCTTGTCTGCACAAAAAGAGCTGCGGGTCAAAGCTTCGAAGGAAATAAACGGCCCCACACCAAAACCAGCCGACAACAAGGAGCTGTTTATCGCGGACCTCGAACAGGCCCTCCTCGGAGCCAAAATAATCTCCTACGCCCAGGGATACAACCTGATGATGGAAGCTGCCGGAGAATATGGATGGAATCTCCATTACGGGAACATCGCCCTTATGTGGCGCGGGGGATGCATCATCCGTTCTGTTTTCCTGAACGACATCAAAAAGGCTTTTGACCAGAATCCGGAGCTTCCCAACCTTCTCCTGGATCCGTTTTTTAAGGAAAAAGTGGAATCAGCCCAGGAAGGCTGGCGCAGAGTGTGCGCAACCGCCCTCATGAACGGCATTCCGGTTCCTGCGCTCACCTCAGCACTCACCTATTTTGACGGATTCCGCAGCGAACGCCTGCCGGCAAACCTTTTGCAGGCACAACGGGACTATTTCGGGGCACACACCTATGAACGCCTGGATAAACCCCGGGGGGAATTTTTCCATACCAACTGGACCGGACGGGGCGGCGATACCGCTTCCTCAACCTATTCAGTGTAACGATCCCCCTGAGAATCGCCTCCGGAAAATAAATAAAACCCCTTTGTGTATCGCAATTTAAAGAAATTGCTTACTTTCATTCGCTAAAAGAATGCAATGTAGGCAAGGGACTCATGGGATCTGTCACATTCCGGTCTGTCGGACCGGAATGTGTTTCAACCCATGGAACAGAAACCATACGATATCCCGAATCAACCCTTCTGTTATAAAACGAGTCCCGATCCCGACGGCTGTCGGAACAGAATGCATTCGTGACGATACCTAATAAATGGAACAATTCAATGGTATGAAGATTAAACATCCGATTAAACATCCGATTAAATTAACGGTACCCAACAAAATCGATTATCTCCCCATCGTAGATAAAACAGTCACTACGATGGCCCGTAAACTGGGCTTTAAAAAACAGGACATTGCCAAAATAAAGCTGGGACTGGAAGAGGCGATCGTACACATCCTGGAAACAGCCTTTTTGCCGGAAGAAGAAACAACCTACGATATTATTTTACAACCCCGGACCACCGGATTAAAAATCATCCTCAAAGAAATGGGTATTCCCTTTGATCCGAAATCCGTCGAGGAATACAATCCCGAAAAACTGAAGGATACCTTCTCGGAAAAAGGATTGGGCATTTTTCTAATGCAACAGTTTGTAGATGAAGTTTCTTTTCTTAACCTGGGCAAAGAAGGCAAAGAGACCCATTTATTCAAGTACTTCAATAACGAATCGGTGGAGAATATGATGAGCAGTGAAGAGCTTGAAAAAGCCAGGGAAGCCTTCGCGGAAGAACCACTGCCACGAAACTCTGTGGAATTTACCGTACGAAGAATCAAAGAAAAAGAGAGTGTTGAAATTTCCAAATGTGCTTACAGTTCTTACGGGTACAGTTACATCAACGAAGATATATATTTCCCGGACAGGATCTGGAACCAGAACCAGACCGGCGAACTGATTTCCCTGGTAGCCGTCACGAAGGACGGAAAGATTATGGGTCACACAGCACTTGAAAGAGAAGAGAGGGATCCTCTTTTTCCCCAACTGGGAATGGCCTTTGTCATGCCCCGCTACCGGGGTCAGGGATGTTTAAACAAAGCCGTTCCCTTACTAATTGACCTGGCCAGGGAAAATGAATTCACCGGAGTGTATGGAAGAGGAATCACCACCCATCCCTATTCACAAAAAAGCCTCCTGAAATTTGGATTCAGTGAAACAGCCTTATTGCTCTCCAGTGGACCGGGAAGAGAATACAGAGGAATTGTCGAAGGATTGACAAAACGTGAGAGCGTAATGCTTTTGTCGCTGATGCTAACGAAGACCCAAAAAAACCGTTTGTATGCCCCTGTTAAACACCAGCCAATCATTGAGAAAATCTATGAAAACCTGGGATTAAAGATCCGGTTTGGTGCAAATACAAAAAACAAACCGGCCTTGCCTCCTCAATCGGTTATAACCATAAAAACAGAACAGGTAAACCAGGTAGCACATATTTATATCCTGGAATATGGTACCCACGTGATGGATGAAATATCCCGAAACCTGAGATCGCTTTGTCTCGACCGGATAGAAACCATCTACCTGCATCTTACAATGACCGATCCCTATATGCTGGACTTTTCCCCGGGATTTGAAAAAATGGATTTCTTTTTTGCAGGAATCATGCCGGCATCCTCAGGAAAAGAAGAATTCATTCTCCAGTACCTGAACAATTACCGAATCGAGTATGAAAAAATAAAAGTAGCTTCCGATATGGGAAATGCATTAAAAGAATATCTGTACAACCTGGATCCCAATCAAAAAATATAAACCGGACCATTCTTCCCAAATTCCTGTTTCATCCGAAGAGTTAAGGGAAAGGCAGAAGAGGAAAAAACGACTTGCATGTTCTTATGAAAAATAGTATATTTCAGCCAACTTAATCGAAAGCCTAACGATGAACCGATTCTTTTTGCTCACTTCATGCATTCTCTTTGTATTGTTGGCTGGTTCCTGCAAGAAAAAAAATCCTGACACAGAAGAATTGCTCCCCCCGGAATCGTCAAAAACCATTCTTCCGGAAACCGAACTGCGCAAAGTGACCTTTCTTCCCTATTGGGTAACCAATGCTCAATTTGCCGGGTATTACATGGCCAAAGAGATGGGCATCTACAGGAGATACGGACTGGAAGTAGAGATCATTCCCTACCAGCCTTTTACGAACTCCTGGGATCTGATCCGGAACGGGAAAGTCGATTTCGCCGCTTTATGGCTTATGAATGGCGTTGAATTAAAAGCGTCAGGCCTTGATATTGTGAATATAGCCCAGTTCTCCAAACGCTCCTCTCTGATGCTTGTAACAAAAAAATCCAGCGGCATTGAACACCTGGATGATATGAACCACAAAAAAGCAGGCATTTGGGAAGGTTATGAATTACAACCCCGAGCGCTTTTCAAAAAATACAACCTGGAGGTGGAAATCATTCCGATTGGCAGTACCAACAACCTGTTTCTAAAAGATGGGGTAGATATAACCAATGCCAGTTGGTTCGATGAGTATCATTCGATCATCAATGCAGGATATGACCCGGAAGAACTGAACACTTTTTTCTTCGCCGATTATGGAATGAACTTCCTCGAAGATGGGATCTATTGCCTGTCGGACAGATTAAAAGAAGATCCCAAACTTTGTGCGAATTTTGTTACAGCTACGGAAGAAGGGTGGCTCTATGCATATAGCCATCCTGAAAAAACCATTGATATAGTAGTTTCCTATGCCCAGAAACAGAATATGCCGGTAAACCGGATTCATCAACAATGGATGTTAAACAGATACAGGGACCTGTACAGTCCTGAAGAAGGAGTATCCACCACCCTGTCAGAAGAAGATTATCTGTTTGCCGGAAGTGTGCTCGAAGAAAGCGGACAGATAGACAAAATACCTCCTTACGAAAGTTTCTTTCAGCATTACGATACGTCCCTGGTTACAAAATTTTACTAAATAGTAGGTTCTATGCCTTGTTTGATCAAAATTGCTCCCCTAAAAAAAGGATTGTCCTTTAAATTCATTCTCTATATTTTCTCCAGTATAGCCCTGATCTTTGCGGTAATCTTTCTTTATAATTATACCATCTCAAAAAATATTGTCGAAAGAAACCTGAGAACCAACGCAAAGAACCTGATAGAAAAAAGCGTTGCACAAGTTGAAAAGATCCTGTTGCCCTTTCAGAAAATTCCCGATAATTATGCCAAAATCATCGAAAATACGGATTTCTCAAAAGCAAACATGATCCGTATTCTGAAACAGGAACTCCTATCGAATCCTGAAATTTATGGTGCCGCGATTGCCTTTGAGCCTTACTTCTTTAGTGACAACGAAAAACACTTCATGGCTTATTACAGCCGGAAAGGAGACAGCATCAATCTGCAGTATTTTCTTGATGATCAATACGATTATTTCACCATGGACTGGTATCAGATTCCCAAAGAACTGAACCGGCCTGACTGGAGTGAGCCCTATTTTGATGAAGGAGCGGGAGATATCATTATGGCCACCTATTCAGTACCCCTTTACCGGGAAGTAAACGGGAATAAGCAATTTGTCGGAATACTCACGGCCGATATTTCTCTCACCTGGCTGGAAAAATTTGTCGATGGAATCCGAGTCTATGAGACCGGATACAGTTTTATTATTACCCGGAATGGAACCATTGCATGCCATCCGATGAAAGACATCATGCTGAACGAAACGATTTTCAGTGTTGCCGAAGCGCAAAATTCCCAACAACTGAGAAACATAGGAAAGAATATGATCCGTGGAGAGACAAGCTTTGCGGAAATGGAATACCGCAATCTCCGAACCAATAAATTGAGCTGGATCGCCTATGCACCCATATCCCTTAATGGCTGGTCTTTTGCCATCGTATTCCCGGTAGAAGAATTCATGGCTGATATAAATAATCTGATTACCAATGTTTTGGCGCTTAGCATCGGTGGACTTATCATCATCCTGATCATCATAGTTCTGATTTCCCGTTCCATTACAAAGCCGCTTCGTATATTAACCCAAGCCTCCAGGAAGATTGCAAAGGGAAACTTTGATGTGGAATTACCGGAGATCAATACCCGGGATGAAATGAAGGAACTGCACGATTCCTTTGTATACATGCAGGAGAAACTGGCCGAGTATATTGAGAATCTCCGGGAGACAACCTCCGCACGTGAAAAAATCGAAAGCGAATTACGGATTGCCCGGGAAATTCAGTTGGGTATGATTCCCCATTTGTTCCCTCCGTTTCCGAATCTCTCGCAGATTGACCTGTTTGCTGTTTTACGACCGGCCAAAGAAGTGGGGGGTGATTTATACGATTTCTTCCTTCTCGATGAAGACAGACTTTGTTTTGCCATTGGCGATGTATCCGGGAAAGGGGTTCCTGCTTCCCTCTTTATGGCTGTCACCCGAACTCTCCTGCGATCGGTTGCCGATAAAGGATTGTCCACAGCACATTGGGTCAGTTCATTGAATAAGTCCTTGTCCTACAACAATGAATCCAGCATGTTTGTAACCTTCTTCATCGGCGTATTGGATATTAGAAACGGAAAGCTCATCTACACCAATGCCGGGCATAATCCCCCGGTCATCATCCGGGAAAACGGAAAAGTAAAAATGATGGAACTCGCCCGCTCCATTCCGGTAGGCATATTCGGAGATATGACATTTACCGAATCCTCCATAAACCTGGAAAAAGGCGACAAACTGTTCCTATATACCGATGGAGTTACCGAAGCGGAAAACTGTTCCATGGTCCTTTATTCGGAGGAGCGGTTGCTGACCACCCTGGAAAAAAACAACCGGGCAATACCGGAAGCACTCATTCACTCCGTAGAGGAAGATCTGACAAATCATGTTTGCGACAATCCACAGTCGGATGATATTACCATGATGGCTATTGTGTATAACGGATAATCTCCCGCTCACACAAAAGGCAACAACTCCGGAAAAGTCAATCTGTTTTCCTTACACGGAAAGGACGTAAATCTTCAGAATCGTGTAAGCCGTACAATGCGTCAATGGATCTCAAAGGATAACTTCCCGGTTTTCCCCTGTAGTTGATCCTTGCATTTTTTATCCACAATTTCCTTGTCTTCCTTATTGATTGCTTTCACTTCCCAGTTGTAGATTCCCGGAGGAGCTTCGTAGGGAACCATTCCAACCGCTTTCCAGGTATTCTCTTCCGATTCCGGATCGGGTTGCAATTCCAGGACCGGGGCTTCATACGGAAATTCGACATTATACAATCGTACCGACTTGATATCCTCCCGATTGCCTGAAAAGGTCAACACAATGGTTACCTCATCTCCCACGGAGGGTTTTTCAGGATGTACTTTCACGGTTTTCAATGCAGGCTTCACACCCCATGCAAAGGAAACCATCAGAATGCTTACTACAAAAACAATCAGTTTTTTCATGTGATTCGTTTTATGGGTTTCTATTGAAGATGGAAAGGTAATCATTTTTTCATTTTCCTGTTTTAGCTGCTCCCTCTTACTTCTTCATGAACACGGTTTTTCTGATTTTATCCAATGTTAAAAATGCTGGCATAATTAGCATTAAATGCAGGGTGAAATAGCAAATTTTAGATAAAATGTTGATATTTGTCCTACACAACAAACAAAAATCAAATTAAACCAAGAAAGCATGTATCGAATACAAACCTTAAATGTCATTGACCCCAAAGGGTTGGAAAATTTCCCTGCCGGGGACTACGCGATCAGTGAAAAGGAAGCCAATCCGGATGCCATCATTTTGCGTAGTTTTACGATGCACGATATGGAATTGCCGGCATCCCTAAAAGCGGTTGCCCGGGCTGGTGCCGGGGTGAACAACATTCCTGTTGACCGCTGTACGGAAAAGGGAATCGTGGTATTCAACACCCCGGGAGCCAATGCCAACGGCGTGAAAGAGCTTATCATTGCCGGGTTGTTGCTCTCATCCCGTGATATTGTGGAGTCGCTGAGTTGGGCAAAATCATTGATTGGCCAAGGAGAGGAAGTTCCCGCATTGATCGAAAAAGGCAAAAAACAATTTGCCGGTCAGGAAATCCAAGGAAAAAAACTGGGCGTAATCGGATTGGGCGCTATAGGAGTCTTAGTAGCCAATGCCGCCCAAGCCCTGGGAATGAAGGTGCTCGGATACGACCCCTACATGTCGGTGAAACAGGCTCTTCGACTGAGCAGCAATGTATTGTGGATGCATGGACTGGAAAATCTTTTGGCTGAGGCCGACTATATAACGCTCAATCTTCCCCTGTTAAAGGAAACCAAAGAGTATATCGACAAGGAAAAAATCGCCAGGATGAAACAGGGAGTCCGGATTTTAAACTTCGCACGGGGGGGACTCGTGAAGAATTCCGACCTGGCCGAGGCTCTTGAATCCGGGAAAGTACACCGCTATGTGACCGATTTTCCCAATGAAGAAATACTCAAAATGAAGCATACCATTGCCATACCCCACCTGGGGGCATCCACCGCTGAATCGGAAACCAATTGTGCCATCATGGCAGTCGACCAGGTACGCGAATACCTCGAAAACGGAAACATCATCAACTCCGTGAATTTCCCGCAGGCCGAAATGGACCGCAACGGAGGAGCCCGGATCTTAATTGCCAATAAGAATGTTCCCAATATGGTTAGCCAGATATCCTCCGTATTGGCACAAGATCATGTCAATATCAGCAATATGCTGAACAAAAACAAAAACGAAATAGCCTTTAACATTATCGATGTAGACCGTCCCACCCTGGATGATTCCATCCGGAAGAAACTGGAAACCATAGATGGGGTTTTCATGGTGAGAATACTGTCCTTCTGAGAAGATATTCTTTATTCCACAGAGGAATCTTTTACGGGATTCCTCTTTTTTGTTATTTTTGGCAACCAATGGTTAGAGGAAAATCCAAAAACAGGAACATAAAGCAAAAAAACATCAAAAAACAGTTTATTAAAATGAATAGATCGTTCGCAACAAAAGCAGCCGACAACATTCGGATTCTTGCAGCAGCCATGGTTGAAAAGGCCAAATCGGGGCACCCGGGGGGAGCCATGGGAGGTGCCGACTTCATACACATTCTTTATTCCGAGTTTTTAACCTATGATCCTTCCGATATGGGATGGATAAACCGGGACCGGTTTTTCCTTGATCCGGGACATATGTCTCCCATGCTTTACGGTGTTCTGGCCCTGGCAGGAAAATACAGCATGAAGGACCTGGAGAATTTCCGCCAGTGGAAAAGCGTCACCCCGGGACATCCCGAACTGGATGTGAACCGGGGCATTGAAAATACTTCAGGACCCCTGGGACAGGGACATGTAATGGCTGTGGGAGCTGCCATTGCCGAACGGTTCCTGGTTCAGCGTTTTGGCCAATGGATGGCCCATCAAACCTATACTTTTGTTTCCGATGGAGGAATCCAGGAAGAGATCTCTCAGGGAGCAGGCCGGATTGCCGGATTCCTGGGACTTAGCAACCTGATCATGTTTTATGACTCCAACGATATTCAGCTTTCTACAGATACCCATGCGGTGACCAATGAAAATACAGCCCTGAAATACCAATCCTGGGGATGGAAGGTCTTATCCATCAATGGGAATGACCCGGATGAAATACGACAAGCCCTCAGAACGGCCCGGGACGAAAAGGAAAAACCTACCCTCATTATTGGAAAAACCATCATGGGAAAAGGAGCCGTTACCGAAGATGATGCCAGCTTCGAGAAAAAAAATGCAACCCATGGAATGCCTCTGAGTGGAGCCGGTGCTTCGTTCGCAAAAACCATAGCCAACCTGGGCGGAGATCCGGAAAATCCATTCCGTATTTTTGATGACGTAAAAAAGGTTTATCAGGAAAGAGAAACCGAATTAATAAAAAATGCGCAAGCTAAAAAAGCCGAACAGACCAGATGGGAGAAAGAAAATCCACAACTGGCAGCCAAACTGAAGAGATTCTTCTCCTCAGAAGCTCCGGATTTTGATTTTTCGGAAGTGATCCAGAAGGATCATGCCGCCACAAGAAGTGCCTCAGGAGCTGTTCTTGGAGCCATGGCCGGGAAGGTAGAAAACCTGATCGTTGCTTCTGCAGACCTGAGCAACTCTGATAAAACTGATCAGTTCCTGAAGAAAACCACTCCTTTCACGAAAGGGGATTTTCGCGGTGCCTTTCTGCAAACAGGGGTCTCGGAGCTTACCATGGCCAGCCTTATGAACGGCATGGCCCTTCATGGAGGCGTGATTCCTGTGTGTGCCACGTTCTTCGTATTCTCGGATTACATGAAACCGGCTGTTCGCCTGGCTGCCCTCATGGAACTTCCGGTAAAATATATATGGACACACGATGCCTTCCGGGTAGGCGAAGACGGACCGACCCATCAGCCTGTAGAACAAGAAGCACAGATACGGTTGCTCGAGAAACTCAAAAACCACCATGGGAAAAACAGCATCCTGGTGCTGCGTCCTGCCGATGTACATGAAACAACCGTAGCCTATAAAATGGGATTTGAAAATACCAAAACACCTACGGCCTTTATTCTTTCGCGCCAAAATATTAAAAACCTACCGGTTCAGGGAGATTCATACCAGCAGGCTTTACAGGCTGCAAAAGGAGCTTACATCGTAGAAGATTGTGAAGGAACACCCGATGTTGTTCTTCTTGCCAGTGGTTCCGAAGTATCAACGCTGGTTGAGGGTGCCGCTTTGCTCCGTGAAAGAGACGGGTTGAAAATCCGCGTTGTCTCAGTGCCTTCGGAAGGAGTATTCAGGAATCAGCCCGAAGCATACCAAAATGCCATACTCCCTGACGGAGTGAAACGATTTGGATTAACAGCGGGTATTCCGGTGACCCTGGAAGGACTAACCGGAGAAAACGGAAAGGTTTGGGGACTTCATACCTTTGGCTACTCGGCTCCCTACAAGGTGTTGGATGAAAAACTGGGATTTACCGGAGAAAATGTATACATTCAGGTGAAAGAAATGCTGGTTTGATCCATGAAGGGAGGTCACCCTCCCTCTTTTCACATTCCTACCGATTGCAACCATGCTTCAGCCATCAGCTGGCATCCGGCCATCGAAGGATGTACACCATCTTCGGTCCAGAAAACAGGAGGCGCCACAGTAGCTGCTTCCGTGAAGATCTTCTGATAGGGAACCCAGGTGGCTTCAAACGTTTCAGCAATGCGTGCTGCAATTGCCTGATAGTGGCTGAAAGGCTCAATCCAACTTTCATCGACCGCCCGGGTACCGGGCAGAATAAACGGTTCACAGAGGATGAGCTTCACATCGGGCAGGGCTTCGAGCGTCCGGTCAAGCAGTGCACGGTAATCCTTTTCGTATATTTCAGGCGTACCGTCATAATTACCGTTCCTCTTATGCCAGTAATCATTCACCCCAATCAATATACTCAATACATTGGGCTTCAGATTCAGGCAATCTTTCTGCCAACGCTCAGCCAGTTGATACACTTTATTGCCGCTGATTCCCCTGTTGTAAATAACCAGTTCCCTGTCAGCCAGCTTCCGCAACAATGCAGAAGCGGCAATGAATACATACCCGGGACCAAAAGACCTGATCGCATTCGGAAGTTCCTGTCTTTTTTCCCGGCCGGCATCCGTAATCGAATCCCCCTGAAAAAGAACAACATCCTTTTCAGTAAAAAAACTTCCGGAGAAATTCTTCTTTTGATCGTTTGATAGACAAGAAGAAACAATGGCAGGAATGGTTGCCAGTGCTGCAGCTCCCGCTGCCGATTTTGATAAAAAATTGCGTCTCGAAAGGTTCATTGTTGATTGGTTTATTGTTTGAATCAGAAATATTTTTCAGTACACACAGGACCTACCCGTCGTTGTTTTGCAACTTATCTGCCATTGCATCGGCCAGTTTCAGGAGTTCTTCCTCACACGTTGCTTTCAAAGCCCCTTTTTCCTCAACCGGCTCATTCACCAGTTCCCAGTCAATTTTTTCGGCGAACTGCTTCAGACTCTTCACCCCTCCTCCGCTCCAGGAATAATTGCCGAAAATACCCAGGTAATGATTTTTAGGAGCTACATGCAAGATCGTGGAAAGCAACATTTCAACGGTTGGTAAAGCCGAACCGTTATAAGCCGGACTCCCCATGATGCATCCCTTATAGGTAAAAATATCGTTGAGCATATAAGAGATATGTGTTTTCGAAGCATCGTACACTCTTATATTCTTTATGCCTCTTACAGCAAGCTGCCGGGCAATCACTTCCGCCATTTTCTGGGTATGACCATACATGGATCCGTAGATAATTACGACCCCGTCATCCAGCGCATAGGAACTCCATTTGTTGTAACGGGTTAGGATCCAATCGATATGTGATCTCCATACCGGTCCGTGGGTGGCTCCCATGATTTTTATTTCCAACGGGTCCAGTTTGGCCAACGCCCGCCGTGTATGCGGACAATACTTCCCGACAATATTGGTAAAATAACGCATACTCTCGGTCTCATAGAAATCCAGGTTGATCTCATCATCAAAAATACCGCCATCCAGGGTACCAAAGCTGCCAAAGGCATCTCCCGTAAATAGAATCCGATGTTTTTGTTCGTAAGTCACCATGGTCTCCGGCCAGTGTACCATGGGAATCATATAAAAAGTGAGGGTGCACTGTCCGAGATTCAGGGAATCCCCCTCATCAACCTGCAGATAATTCTCCGGTGTGAAATAAAAATTTTCAATCAGCGGAAGGGTTTTTTTATTGCCAACCAATTGACAATCCGGATAACGGGAATGAACCGCCTTGATAGCTCCCGAATGATCGGGTTCCATATGATTGATAATCAAATAATCAATCTTTCTTGAACCCAGAAGTTTCTCCAAAGAGTCAAGGTAATCATCCATGAACTGACGCTCCACCGTGTCGATCAATGCAACTTTTTCATCGATAATTAAATACGAATTATAGGAAATTCCATACGGTAGAGGCCACAGGTTTTCAAACAAATGAGTACGCCGGTCATTAAAACCCAGAAAATAAATGGTATCCGCAAGCTTCACAGGATTCATAACAAAAAATTTTATGGTGTTACGTTGAATTACGAAAATAATGAATTAAATTGAATGTTGTCGGATAAACTCCTGGATCAGACAGAAGAAAAAATAGTAAGTATTCCAAAATATCTCTATTTTTACCCCTTAAAAAAAAAGGGAATGCCATTGAAAACAAGAAATAAAGCCCTGTTGTTTCCAAAGATCGGAAAAATAATCATTGTTGTTTTTGCCCTTGCTTTTATCATCACCGGACTGCAAGCCTATAAGTTGTTTCGTTATGTTTTTGCTGACAACGTTACACGGGATTACATTCTTATTATACCGGAAGAAGCAACGTTCGAACAGATTACAGACAGTCTGGAGACACATGAAGTTCTGATCAATTACAAAGCCTTCCGATGGGTTTCAAAAAAGAAAGAATATCCCGACCTGATCCAGCCGGGTCGTTATCTGCTTAAAGAAGATATGAATACCAATGAACTGGTGAACATGCTCCGCATTGGTAACCAGGAACCTGTAAGCATTACTTTTTCGAATATTCGTTTCAAAGAAGATTTTGCAGCTGCGATAAGCAGGTACATGGAAGCCGATTCTGCTGAGATTCTCCGCTTGTTTCACGACACAGCGCTCATTCGGGAATTCGGATTTACTACAGAAACATTTCCGGCCATGTTTATTCCGAACACGTACGAACTATACTGGACGACCACGCCCTATGATTTTGCCCGAAGAATGAAGCTTGAGTATACACGCTTCTGGGATGATACGCGGACAGCCACTGCCGAACACCTCGGGCTGACCCCGGTGGAAGTTTCCATTCTGGCTTCCATCGTTCAGGAAGAAACCATCAAAGAAGAGGAAAAACCGGTGGTTGCCGGGTTGTATCTGAACCGCCTGAAACGGGGTATTGCCCTGCAGGCAGATCCGACCATAAAATATGCCCTTGGGAATTTTGAAATACGACGCATTCTAAACAACCATCTTACCATCGATTCACCCTATAATACCTATAAATATGCAGGACTCCCTCCCGGGCCAATTAATTTCCCGGAGATCTCCTCCATAGAAGCAGTCTTGCATTATGAAGACCACAATTACCTGTATATGTGCGCCAGGGAAGATTTCTCAGGATACCATCGTTTTGCACCCACCCTCGCGGAACACAACCGGAATGCCCAACGGTACAGGGAGGCACTCAACAGAAACAGAATCTACAATTAACAAGCAGCCTTGAGGCAACAAGTATGGAAAATTTACATTTCCCCTGGGGTCATGCCAAAAGATACAACGCGTTTCCTGCTTATGCAAGATTGCACTTTCAGAAACGCATACAAAAGATTTCTGTAGATGCCGGATTTACCTGTCCCAACCGGGATGGCACCAAAGGCACCGGGGGGTGTACTTATTGCAACAACCAGGCTTTCAGTCCTCCTTATTGCGATCCTACTGAGAGCATAAGCAGTCAACTTCAAAAAGGCATCGATTTTTTTTCCGGAAAGTACCCCTCGATGCATTTTCTTGCCTATTTTCAATCCTACAGCAACACGTATGCTCCCCTGGATGTTCTCAAAAAAAAGTATAACGAAGCCCTTCGCCACCCCAAAGTGATCGGTTTGGTGATTGCAACCCGTCCCGATTGCCTGGAACCGGAAGTGCTGGATTACCTGGCAGACCTGTCCTGTTCCTGCTATATCATGCTTGAACTGGGTATCGAGTCGCATCTGAATGCAACCCTTGAAAGAATAAACCGCTGTCATACATTTCAGGATTCTGTGCATGCCCTGGAAGAAACCCGGCGCCGGGGAATCCGCACCTGTGCCCACATGATCCTGGGACTTCCCGGGGAAAAAAGAGAACACTTCCTCGACCAGGCCAGAGCAGTCTCCCGCCTCCCGGTGGATCACCTGAAACTTCATCAGCTGCAAATTCATAAAAACACCATCCTGGAAAAACAGTACCGGAAGTCACCCGGTGATTTTCATTTGTTCACGGCAGAAGAATACACCGAACGAGTGGTCGACTACCTGGAACAGCTGAACCCCCGCATTATCGTGGAACGATTTATAAGCCAGGCTCCTCCTGAATGGCTCGTGGCACCCCGTTGGGGAATAAAGAATTATGCCTTTGTAGAACGGGTGAATAAAAAACTCGAAGAACGCAATACCTGGCAGGGACGCCTCTTTGAGGCAATAAGTTCCAACGGATCGGAATAATACCAACGGAACGAAATGGTTGTTCTTCTCCCAAAGAAGAACGGGGAAAGATTCATCGCTCGCTCAATCGAACAACTTCGAAATCAAATCCTTCCGGTTCATGGCCCGTAAGGCATAAAGGATGGAATTCCTGTACTCCTTCTTGTACCAGAAAAAAAACTTTCGCTGATCCAGTTTTTCTTTTTTGCTCCGGGCAGTAACTACTTTTTCCAGGGTATAGGGATGGTATCCGGAGTAATATATCACGGTTGCCAGGGTCATGGGGGTAGGAGTAAAATCCTGAACCTGCTCCAGTTGAAGGCCTAACTTCTTTGCTTCCACAGCCAAAACAGCCATATCTTCCAGGGTACAGCCCGGATGACCCGAAATGAAATAAGGAATAACCTGTTGATTCAGGTTTGCCTGCTTACTGATGGTATCAAACTCCTCTTTGAACTTCTTGAAAAGAGCAAAGGAAGGCTTTCGCATGATTTTCAGGACTTCTTCCGAAGTATGTTCCGGAGCCACTTTCAGCCGGCCGGATACATGGTTTCCGATGACCTCCCTGAGGTAGATCCGGTTATTCGCATCGGTTTCCTGACGCCCGGTTTTTGCCAGCAGCATATCATACCGGATTCCACTGCTGATAAAGACTTTTTTCACACCCTCTATCCGGCTGACTTTCCGGTAAAGATCCAGCATCGGCTTCGGATTGGTATCCAGATTGGTGCATACCGCAGGAAAAATACAGGAAGGACGCTTGCAGACGGCACATATTCGCAGATCGATCCCTTTCATTTTATACATATTGGCTGAGGGTCCACCCAGATCACTTATGGATCCTGAGAAGTCAGGCATTTTGGTAATTTTTCTCACTTCTTCGAGTACCGACTTTTCCGATCGGCTTGCGATGAATTTACCCTGATGAGCCGAAATGGTGCAAAAAGCACACCCTCCGAAACATCCGCGGTGGATATTCACCGAATGGCGGATCATCAGGTAGGCTGGTATCGGTTCCTTGTTTCCGTAACGCGGGTGAGGCCTCCGGGTAAAAGGCAGCCCATAAATTCTGTCGGCTTCTTTTTCTGAAAGAGGAGGCCAGGGAGGATTCACCACAATTTTCCGGTTGCCGGTTACTTGAATCAGCTTCCGGGCATCTTCCTTATTTGATTCCTCTTCGATGTGCTTAAAATTACGGGCAAAGACCTTTTTATCCTGCAGGCACTCTTCATAGGAAGCCAGTTCCAGCTCATCCCATCCCGAATTGGTTGCGTACGTATTTCCCTGAGAAACCATGAACGCCGTTTGAGGAATGTTCGTCAGGTTTTTTACCGGTACTCCTTTCCGGACCAGCCTGACAAACTGAACCAGTGATTTCTCACCCATCCCATAGAAAAGCAGGTCGGCCCGGGTATCTTCCAGAATACCTGGCATCAGCCTGTCGGACCAGTAATCATAATGAACCAGCCTCCGCATGGAAGCCTCAATGCCCCCAAGGATGAGTGGAACATCGGGATAGAGCTTTTTCAGGATCTTCGAATAGGTGAGGGTGGCATAATCAGGACGATACCCTGCCCTGCCTCCCGGAGTGTAGGCATCGTTGGAACGTTTGCGCTTATTGGCTGTATAGTGATTCACCATGGAATCCATGCAACCTGCTGTAACTGCAAAAAACAGATTGGGCTGCCCCAGCTTTTTAAAATCGCGCAGGTCATCTCGCCAATTGGGCTGGGGAACCACCGCTACCTTTACCCCTTCCGCTTCCAGAACCCTTGCAATGACCGCAGCTCCAAAGGAAGGATGATCCACATACGCATCCCCGGAAAAAAGAACAACATCCACCGCATCCCATCCCCTCAGCTCCATCTCCTTCCGACTCGTGGGAAGCCAGTCTGTTATGGTGTATCCTGCATAATCCATCCCCACCCCGTTTGTTCGTGTCTACATCGTTGTAATTCGGCTAAGATAGCAAACTTAATGGTTATTGTGTAAGTCATTTGGTTGAGGTTGTGTATAAAGATGACGCATGGATCCTGAACCGGGTTGATACTTATTCTCTTTCCGTTTCCTTTTATTCCGACTGAAAGACTGGGGTATTCATTTGTCTAAATCACTGACATACAAAGATACAGGAAACTCTATGTTTCGTCCTGATGAAAAATATCTTTTTTTTATACCGAAATATCACGAATGATGGCTATTTTTAGCATAATCAACAGCAAAATGCATGGATCTGGGAAAACCAAAAGATATTCTGAAAGGCACTTCTGAACTTACCAATTTCGGAGGAGAATACTTTGCCAAATTCCTGATGTATATTTTGCGTTTCAGAAAACTGAACAGGATATACGAAAAGGTAAGCGATAAAGAAGGCATAGATTTCATCGATGAGATCATCCGGCTCCTGGAGATTAATTTTGAATTTGACCCGAATGAATTAAACCGTATTCCCGGTGAAGGACCGGTCATTGTAATCTGTAACCACCCTTTTGGCGGGTTGGACGGGATTCTGATGATCAAATTGTTATTGCATATACGTTCCGATGTCCGGGTGTTGTCAAATTACATGTTGAAAAGAATTGAACCCATTTCAGGCTATTTCCTTGCCGACAATCCATTTGAGACGGTGGACAATCCGGAACAGGTAACAAGAGGAAGTTTAAAGGTCCATCAACACCTGCTGAACGATGGAATTCTTTGCATTTTCCCATCCGGAGAATACAGCAGTTACGATACATTCAGCAATATTTCCGACAGACAGTGGCGCTATCCGATCATCAAATTTATCAAAAGAGCCCATGTGCCTGTGATACCAGTGCATTTTCAGGGGTCAAACAGCAGGTTGGTAAACGTAATCAGCAAAATCTATCCCGGCTTTAAAGGAATTAAGCTTCCGACAGAACTGCTGAACAAACGCAACAAGATCATTAAAGTTAGAATTGGAAACCCCATAAGTCTTGCAGACCAGGACCGGTTTAACGATATCTATCAGTACGGGAGATACCTCCGGGCCAAAACATACAGTCTGGAGACCCAAACAAACCTGGAAGTAAAAAGATTTTTTAATTACTCACTGAAACCCCGCATAAAACCGGAGGAAATTGTACAACCTATTGCGCGAAAGTATCTGCTCCAGGAGATTGAAGCAATCCAAAAGGATTATACGCTTTTTAACCTACGGAATTATACAGTATACTGTGTTCCCTCGAGGCTGATACCTCATATGCTGAATGAAATAGGCCGGTTACGGGAACATACCTTTCGCGACGTGGGCGAAGGAACCAACCGCGCAATAGACATTGATGAGTTTGACCTTTATTACCATCAGATGTTCATCTGGGATGACCAGGAACAAAAACTGGTAGGCGCTTACCGGATCGGAATGGGACACACGATTCTGCGGCAGTTTGGCAAACGGGGTTTCTATTTTACCAGTTTATTCAGGGTTTCCGATGCCTTCAACGAAATACTCCGACAAAGCCTCGAACTGGGACGTTCCTTTGTTGTCAGAGATTATCAGCGTAAACCCATGCCCCTTTTCCTGCTCTGGAAAGGAATCCTCTATTTCTTGCTGAAAAATCCGGAATACCGTTACATGATCGGACCGGTAAGCATAAGCAACAACTATTCAAAAATTTCCAAAGACCTGATCATCTCCTTTATTCTGAAAAACTATTTTGATTGGGACATAGCCCCCATGATCCGGCCCAGAAACCGATACCGTGTGAAAGCAGACAATCCGAACCTGAACATCCTGATGGATACCATGGAAAAGGATATCAACAAACTGGACAAAACCATCGGCGACATGGATGAATTAAATACCGGGCTCCCGGTGTTGTTGAAGAAATACATTAAGCTCAACGCCAAAATCATCGGTTTCAATGTGGATCCCAAATTCAACAACTGCCTCGACGGACTGATCATCCTCGATGTGTACGATGTCCCCAAAAACACCATCGAGTCGCTTTCCAAAGAGATCAACGACGGCTCCCTGCTCGAACGCTTCTACTCAAACCGGGAAACTGAATGAATAAAGTCCCTACGGCTTCCTCTTCCAATACAAATTGCTGTCGCCATAGCTCAGGAACCGGAAGTCATGTTGCAGAGCATAATCGTACACTCTTCGCCAGTCGTCACCCAGGAAAGCGGCGATGAGCAACAAAAGAGTGCTTCTTGGCTGGTGAAAATTGGTGAGCATTCCGTCGATGATTCTGAACCGGTAGCCCGGAACAATCATCAGGCGGGTTGAGAAATCCAGGGTTTCGAGCTGGTTTCTTTCGAGATAGGCTATGATCTGTAAAAGAGCCTCTTTCGCTTCCATCCGGATATCTTCTTCATAGGGTTCCCACTGGGATACGTGGAAGGGTCCTTTCCCGGTTTTGTTGTTTACAAACTGAACACCCAGCCAGTACAGGCTTTCCAGGGTACGTACCGAGGTTGTACCCACTGCCACAACCGGAGTAGGATGCCGGAGCAACCTCTTCAAAAAACGCAGGGTGACCACGATCGTTTCGTTGTGCATTGCATGGTGCCCAACGGTATCGGTTTTCACCGGCTGAAAGGTTCCTGCACTGACGTGGAGGGTTATCTCTTCTGTATGAATTCCTTTTTCCTGTACTTCTTTCAGCACCTCACCGGTAAAATGGAGTCCGGCTGTCGGGGCAGCCACCGACCCTTTGATCTTCGCATAGACGGTCTGATACCGGGTATGATCCATTTCTTCCGATTCCCGGTTCAGGTAAGGAGGAATGGGAATGATCCCCGCCCTGTCCAGCACTTCGCCAAAAGTGTATTTCTCATCCCATTCAAAACGGATAATTGCCTGATTTCCCTCTTTTTTTACCTGCTCAATAGTCAACAATACCGGGTGCTCCCGGCAAATTGTTTTTTTCAGTTTTCCCGACTTCCATTTTCTGGCATTTCCCACCAGGCAGCGCCATTCGACCCTGCCGGTTTGACTGAATATCTGTTCATAACCGGAAGGTTCATGGGGCTCCAGGCAGAAAATCTCTATTTGAGCTCCGGTTTCCTTCCGGAAAAAAAGCCGGGCCCACACCACTTGGGTGTTGTTGAAAACCATGAGGGAACCGGGAGGCAAGAGACCGGGAATCCGGGCAAAGAGGGTCTGGCTGATCTCCCCGTCTTTCCAGACCAGCAGTTTCGAATGACTTCGTTCTGCGAGCGGATATCTGGCAATTCGCGCGCCGGGAAGCACATACGCATAATCGCTGGTTTTGATGTTACCAACTGCTTCTCTGATATCTCCGGTACGGTGTTTCATATTCAGGAAGCAAAAATAATTCAAACTTTCGCATACCCAAAATATTGTACCTTTGCAAAAAAAAGAATGGTACAGGTTGGCGATAAAGTGCGTTTTCTGAACGATGTAGGCGGAGGCATGGTAACATCCATCATCAACAGCAAACTGGTGAATGTTGAAAACGAAGATGGGTTTGAAATACCAACGCTGGTTTCCGAACTGATCGTTGTGGAATCATCAGCAACAGATTACGAAATCCATAAACCGGAGCAGTCAGCCGAACCACCGGCTGAGAAAATGAAAGAGGTTCCGCAGCCCCGGAGAGTGGAAGGAAAAGAGGCTCCCTCCTTCTACCTGGCTTTTGTGCCGCGAGATCCCCTGAACCCGGTGGAAAGTGAAATAGAAGCATGGCTGGTTAATGACAGCAACTTTACGGTTCTTTTTCACTATTCGCACAAAAGGGAAGAATCCTGCAAAAGCATAGTATCCGATACCGTACCCTCCAATTCCAATATCTTGCTGGAGAAAATGGCACCTTCCGATCTCTCTGATTTACCGGCCCTGGCCCTTCAACTGATCTATTTTACCGGTGAAGCAAAGCAACTCTATCCACCTGTTTTAAAAGAGATAAGGATCAATCCGGTGAAGTTTTACAGGACAGGAACCTTTGCAAAAAACGATTTCTTTGAAACCAATGCCTGGTTGATACCGGTTTTGGAAAATCAGCCGGAACAGGATACCCTGAGCAAATCGGATATTCAGCAACTCCTCTCAATGGGGGAACCCAGGGAACAGCCGGGGAAAAAACCGGGCGTACGAAAAAGGGATCAGGAACTGGTTGAGGTGGATCTGCACATCCATGAATTGATAGACCCAACAAGCGGACTAACCAATCAGGAAATACTGGAAATTCAACTTGACCGGTTTAAAACCGAAATGGAACAAGCCATCCGGAATCGCGTGAAACGCATTGTTTTCATCCACGGTGTGGGCAAGGGGACCCTAAAAACCGAAATTCTGAATGCATTGAAAAAATCCTACCGGAAATATTATGTCCAGGACGCCTCCTTTCAGGAATACGGCTATGGAGCTACTATGGTCATCCTCAGGAAATAGAAAGTGTTGATCAGTATAGATCAGTGTTAATCAGTGTTGATTCATGGATCCTGTTGTCGGGTGCTTTGGCCTCCGAAGCTTTAGCGAAGGAGGGTTACTGGTTACTGATTTGACGGTTCCCGATAGGAAATCGGGACTCCGCTTCGCTTCGTGTCAGTTGACGGTTAACGGTTCCCGACAGGAAATCGGGCTCAGCTTCGGTTCGTATCAGTCACCCCGGGTTCACTGCACTCAAAGGATCGAAGTTCAACAAAAACCAATAACCTACCCTGCGGCAGGTTATTGGTTAATTCTCATTAAATGGCAGGCCTGTAAGCCGGGTTCTGTATCCCGGGTTTTCCGGAATTTCTATCATTTATCTTGTTTCGTCATTGCTGACGAAATCCAAGCAGCCTACCCCCTCCGGCCCCGATTTTTATCGATGCAAAGCGGGTCACTTTGTTTTTGTGCCGGAGTATACATGGCCTTGCACCCCATGAAGCGTACGGCTGGTGATGTTGCCATCGCCACCGGTGGGCTCTTACCCCGCCTTTTCACCCTTGCTCACCGAAACCTCAGCGAAGAGAAGCTTGCACAACTCCAGGCCGAAACTCCAGCAAGCGGTTTTTTTCTGTTACGTGGTTATCCCCTTACAGAGATCTTCCCGTTAGGAAGCATGGTACCCTATGGTGCCCGGACTTTCCTCCCTCCGCAAGAAAACGAAGAGCGATAGAACGGCCTGCCACTGCAAAGATACAAAAAGCATACCAACCATCTTCCTCAACCCGTTTCGGTACATAGCAGGAGCAGCGTATACCGGGATCATTCATCGAGCCAGCTTTTAAAGCCGGCTACTTTATCCCGGCTTACAATCAAAGGATCCAGACCGGGGGTTACCAGCTTTATCTTTAAACGGTTTTTGGAATAAACAACAATATCGGAAAGGGCATTGCGGTGGATGATGTGCTGACGGTTGACACGAAAAAACAGCCCCGGATCCAGCATTTCCCCAAGATGATCCAAAGAATAATCCACAATGTATATTTTCCCATCCCTGGTACATAGATTGGTGGTTTTCTCCATGCTGAAAAAATAGTCGATGTCTTCTGTATGTACCGACCGCAAGTGCTCTCCCACTTTTATCACAAAACGGTTTTTATAGGGCTTCTCCAGCATTTGCCGGACATTGTGGATGATTTCATCCTTAAGAGCAGGAATACCGGTCTCCTCACGGTAAAGTCTCTGGTATTTTTCGATCGCTGCCTTCAATTCGGAAAAATCAATGGGTTTGAGAAGATAATCCACGCTGTTCACCTTGAAAGCCCGTATGGCATATTCCTCATAGGCCGTGGTAAAAACAACCGGCGTCTCTACTTTCACCTGACTGAATAAGTCAAAACATAATCCGTCAGCCAGCTGAATATCCATAAAGATCAGATCGGGTCTGGATTCTGTCTGCAATCTGGAGACCACATCCTTCACGGAATCCAAAACCTTCATTATTTCTATGGATGCATCGTATTGCTGCAGCAAATCCATCATTCGTTCCGCAGCAGGCTGTTCATCCTCTACAATCAATACTCTCATTCAGCAATTCAGTCATTCAGTCATTCAGTCATTCAGTCCTTCACTGATCATCGGAATCTTCACCACAAAAGACTTCTCATCATTCTCCACCACCACCGGTTTTGAGGTAAAGAATTCATACCGTGAACGGATGTTTTCCAATCCGATGCCGCTGCTTTTGCCTGACGGCTTCTTTTTTACATTGTTCCGAACCACAAGGTATTCGCCATTTTCTGAAAAAATCTCCACATGAAGCGGAAACTCTGCGGATACAATATTGTGTTTAATAGCATTCTCAACGAGCATCTGCAAAGAAAGAGGTATAATATACCGGTCTCTTTCCCCTACCTCAACCGTTACCTTCAGGTTCTTTCCAAACCGTATTTTTTGCAGGAATACGTACGATTCCAGGAATTTCGTTTCTCTTTCTACCGGTACTATTTCATTGTCTCTTTGTTCCAGCACATAGCGGTACACTTCCGACAGTTTCCGGGTAAATTCGATGGCTTTGTCTGGTTCCTTTTTTATCAGTGAGGTAATCGCATTCAGGCTGTTAAAAAGGAAATGCGGATTTACCTGGTTTTTCAGGGTTTCATATTGCAAGTCGAGTTGCTCCCGTTTCAGCTGTTCCTGAACGACGGCTGATTTTTTCCAGTTGACAAAAAAGAGGATCGCATTGGTGATCAGCATGGATAAAATCAGAAAAAACAAGGTTACCTTAACCATGAACATTACATTACTGACAAGGATCTCATCGGTAATTCGTTCCCTGTTAAACCATGCGAAAATGAGGATAAACAAGGCCACCACCCCCAGGCAGTAGCCTATGGTAAACACCAACTGGTATACAATACGTTTGCCGGGATTCTGCAACCATGGATATTTACGGTCAAGCCACGCTATGATACGGAAGATGCCCAGTGCCATGGCTCCACCGATTATCAATGCATAAAGGGAGTTGGAAAGTAAGATCCTCCATGTAAATTCACGAAGCGGCAATTCGAACAGAGTAATCGCATTTCCGAAGAGGATCATCAGAATAGAGACCAGGATGCCTTTACGGATATGCGTTGGATTTAACCTCATTTTTGTTATCCTAAGACGGTTTGCCATAAAGATATGCAAAATATGACTGGATGGATCCGGTGGATATTACGGAATCCACACATTATTGATTTAACTTCTCCAATTCTGCCCGGTTAATCTCTTTACCCCAGTCCGGTGATAGGGAAGACTCCGGTTGAAAACGATCAAATTTTTCTTTTGCCTTTTCAAACACAGGTTTTGCTGCACCTGCTCCTCCACCGAAAGCCTCGGGCAGATTCAGGGTAATTATAGCACGCAGATAATAACTTCGCGGATTTTCAGGATTCAGTTCAATGGCCTTATCAATGGCCTGATTAAGCAGCCCCATATACTCCATACCGCGACCCATGGGGTCCACCGTGATCCTTGACGGATAAAGGAATGCCTGCAGTGCATAGAGCTCCGATTCACCGGGAGCCAGACAAAACGCTTTATCAAGAAAACCTTGAGCCTTATCCAGCAGGGGATCTTTTTGGGTTAACTCCTGCTCCTGATAACTGATCAGAATATAAGCATAAGCAGCATAATACAGGGGTAACCATTGATCCGGTTCATTCAGGCTGATCCGCTCAAAGGTGTTGGCAGCTTCCAGTAATCCCTGCGGATGCTCATTGCTGTTCATTTCTCCGATGGCTTGTTTCATCGCTTCCTCATACTGGGTTCCCTGAAAACCAGAGACCAGAAAGAGGGTAATCATCAAAAATGCATACCGTGTTTTCATCTCATTATAATGGTTAATTATCAAAAGTAAACTCCTATAAAATTATAAAATTCCTTGTATGGGAATAAGTTCATTTATGATCGTTTCATTCTGTTGCATAATCCTTCTTTCTCTTTATAACTGAATCGAGACAAGCAGTACGGCCATTCGCTTCGAGGCCGGAATGATTGGTGTAGCCTGATAAATTCCATGGCTGTCGGGAGTATTGCTGTATGTATATCCGTAAATGTTTTCAAAACCAAACAGATTATTAACAACCAGATGGATTATAGACTGCCTGTTGAACAGATACAGAATATGGGTCAGTCCGATGCTGAAATCGTTATACGGCTTGGTTTTGTCTTTCATAAACTCCCGATTGTTGGGATTATAATAGGGACGTCCACTGGCAAATGAATACGTCAGAGATGCAATGGTATTGATCTTCAGAATGAACTTTTTATACACGGCTGTAAGCGTATGTTCGGACACATAATGGGGAGTGGCTTGTTCCTTAAAATCCCGGTAGTTACGTTTCGAATCGTTCCATGAGTAGGAAATCCAGTAATCTCCCTTATCAATGCTCCGTTGATTTCGCCAGAAAAGATCGATACCCTGTGAATACCCGGAACCGTTGTTCGTATAATTACCCGGTTCAAAGGAGTACGCTTCGGTGAATTTTACCAGTCCGGTATACTTTTTATAGTAAGCTTCAGCCCTGAATGTGTGTGATCCTTTTTTAACCTGCCAGGTTAAAATGGAATGGGTAGCCTTTTCCGGGTTCAATGCCGAACTGAATTTCTGGTAATCCTCGCCGGGATTCTGAAAGAATTTTCCGTATGCCATGGAGAGTTGGCTTGATTTACCTGTTTTAACAGCAGTTGCCATACGGGGAGCCACATGGGTTGAGCGGATCAGCGAATGATGTTCTGCCCGCACCCCGGCCCGGAATGCCAGGAAATGATTTATTTTAACCTCCGACTCGACAAAGGAGGCATACAGGTTATTGGTGAAGCCCAGCGAGTAACTTCCATCCAGCGAGATATCCTGCCGGTAATCATTCAGGATATAATCGATTCCCCCTTTGATGGTAATTTTTTCAGACTGCAAGCGGGTAACCGTTAATTTGACATGACTATTCTTCCGGATGGTCTCGATGTCATCTTCATCCAATCCTGTGTTTTCTGCATCAATATTCAGGGCAATCCCCGCATGGATCATCCATTGATCACTGAGCATTTCATGAAAGGTTGTATTTACATAGGAATTGCAGTTAGTAAGGGTTATATCCTGCCAAAACAATTCTCCCGGATTGAAATACCGCAAGCTGCTGGTATGATAGCTGAAGCTTCCAAACGATTTGATCATTCCCGTTTCACTTGTTTTATGTCTGAACATCATGGTTGTACCTATATTCACCGGTTGCTTCAGCCAGTCGACATTTTGTTTAAATAATCGGTTTGTAAGCCCGGAATGGAGATATTCTGCAGTGATCGCCAGCGAGGTATTTTCCCATCTTTCGGCATGGGAGCCCTGAATACCAACAGTAAGAAGCGAAATACTTGATTTGTCTTCCGGTTCCAGGGCTGTGGTATTCAGTGCCACCACGGAAGAAAGAGCCTGCCCGAACTCAGCTGAATAGCCGCCGGTACTGAAAACCACACCGTTAAATAACAGGGGGGAAAATCTTCCCCTTGTAGGCAGATCAGGCATTTTTGAAAAATAGGGAGTATGAACCAGCATACCATCCATATACGTTTTTGTCTCATAGGCTTCCCCCCCCCTGACAAACAGTTTTCCCTCCTCACCTACCCGATGGGAACCGGGCAGGGTGCCAAAAGTACCGTATATATCACCGGTGGCTCCCGCTGTGGAAGCGATATCAAACGGCTTCATCACAACCGATTTCTTCTTATCACTGGCTTCAAAAGTGCCGGCGTTGATGATCACTTCCTCCAGTGCACTGCTTGATTCTTTCATAACAAATGTCAATCCGGATTTATCGGAGTCAATATTTAATTGGATCCGTTCTGTTTCATAACCAACAAAACGTACAATCAGGGTTTGTTCTCCCGTTGCTTCGGTTCTAAACAGAAAATTACCAAGGGTATCGGAAGTGCAACCATCGTAGGTCCCCTCAATAAACAGATTCGCTCCCTGTACAGGCTCTCCCGATTCGGTTTTGACTGTTCCCGAAATTTCAACCTGGCCTAAAGCGGTACAGGTGAATAATGAAAATATGAGCATCAGTATGTTTGCTTTCATGGCCTCCTTTTCCGGTTTTCTTTATCCAAAGATCCTCATAGTTTTGGCAAATTCGAAATAATAATTTATGAATGGGATTTCCGGATGGATGAATGGAAATAGGAAACGATGAACCGGAATCAGAACAGGCAAAAATTCATTCAATGAACGTCGAATCACCCGGGTTCGTTCCTGTTATTCCTGAAATCTGTGTTTCTGAATAAAAAATTCACCGGATATTTATTAACACACCAATTGTATTAACTTGATATACTGCAACTTTATCTACTTTGTATTACATAATACCATTTTTTATAAGGTATTTTACTAAAAAAAGTTCTATAAAAATGTAACGTATGGCAGTTTTCATCGTCATATTACTGAAAACAAAAAAACAGAAACAAAAACAAAAGTCAGAAACAAAAACAATGCAGGAGGACAAAGTCATGAAAACAATAAACAATGTTCAGAAAACAATTGCAAAGTCAGCCATCGCAACCGCAGTACTTCTTTTTGTTTGCTTTGCGTTGAATGCCCAGCATCCTGATTTTGAAATGGTAGCCATGAACAAGCCCGGTAAGAACAAAGCCGTTCTGGTTACCAACAAATTAAGTGATGATTATGTTGTTATCGGTTTAAGAGCCTATTCGAAAGCCTGGTTGTCAGAATTTATGAAAGCCGAATCCGATAAACAATTGAGGATTGAACGCTGGATGTTTCTTGATGTTGCCGGCAAAGCGGCCCGTTCGGAGAGACCTGCCACCGAAGCAACTCAGACAGATCAAAGCGCCTCCACAGAATTAACGATGTTAAGCGACCTGAGCATATTCCAAGAAGAGGCCCATGATGAGGAGTTACACCTGGAAGATTGGATGTTTAGAAGCATTAAGGAATAAGGTTCGACCGAATGACAAAAAAAGCCCGGAAAAATTCCGGGCTTTTTTTATTTCTTTTCCGATTCAGTCAGCACTTCATGGCCATTCTGGGTCACCAGGATGGTATGTTCAAACTGAGCAGACAATTTCCGATCGATGGTCCGGGCAGTCCAGCCATCCTTTTTATCAATCGTGGTACGCGGTTTTCCCTGGTTGATCATGGGCTCAATGGTAAACACCATGCCAGGTTTCATGATTTCGCCGCTGTTTCTTCGTGCGGCATGGTCTACCTGGGGTTCTTCATGAAATTGCACCCCGACACCATGACCGCAAAATTCATAGACCACGGAGAATCCGTTGGCCCGGGCATATCGATTGATGACAAATCCGATATTGCCAAAATAGTTCCCGGGCTTGACCTGTTCAATGCCCAGGTACAGGCAATGGCGTGTTACATCGACCAGCTTACGCGCCTGGGGGGATATTTCTCCCAGACAGAACATCCGCGAGGTGTCGCCATAATAGCCATTCAAAATCGTGGTAATATCGATATTAACAATATCGCCTTCTTTGAGAATCACCTCCGGAGAAGGAATTCCATGGCACACCACTTCATTGGGAGAGATACAGCTCGATTTGGGAAACCCACTGTATCCTTTGGTAGCTGGAATAGCCCCATGCTGAACAATAAACTCCTCAATCTTGTCGTCCAGAAAACCAGTGGATACACCCGGTTTTACATATTCCTCGATAAAATCCAGTGATTGCGCAGCCAATTGGCTGCTTTTCCGTATGCCCTCAATTTGTTCCGGTGTTTTAATGATAATATTCCCCATGCATCGCGATTCTATTTATTCGTAAAATTGGCAATTCTATACTGGTTTTTCAAGACGTGAACAATAATTTTACAAAAAAGTTTAGTAACAGGATCCATCACAAAAATAGATGACCCGGGTTGGCGGGTACCTTGAGTCTCCCTATAGCATTAACCAAAGGTTCGCAGTTCAAGCTTATTGTGATAAATATTGAACTTGAGTTTTTTATATTTTACCTTTTGTGTTATTTTGTATTTTTGTGCCTTTGTGGTAAAAATCTTTAATGCCACAAAAATACGAATTCACAAAAAATCACAGGATGACAATAACTGTTCATTGTATTTAGCCCGAATAATTCATGAATTATTCCTGTCTCCGAAAGCGACTAAGATTCAGTAAAACTTTCTTCCAAAGTTTAACTTCATCTAAGTCGGGGTTAACCTGAGCTTTATTCATATTTTTTTAAATTTATGAATAGCTCAGGTTAGTAACCTTTTGCTTGGTTACTACTCCCTGAAAAAAAAAAGCAATCGACAGAATAATTAATGAAACGAGCATAATTAAATTCAACACCTAAGGGTATGATTAATCCCGATAGTTATCGGGAATACCTTTGAAAACAAACATTTTTAAAAGCATGAAGTATTCCAAAAATTTATCCACCCGTTCGTTTTATATCAACCGGTACGGAAGATTATCCACCTCCTTTTTGTTTTACCAGATGCAGGATCTGGCGTGGGAGCATGCCCATGTACTGGGATTAGGCTATGAGCAGCTGAAACAAGAGCAGCAATTCTGGGTACTCTCCCGGTTGTGGGTAAAAATTAGCCGTCGTCCCGTGTGGGGGGAAGATTTTACCCTGGAAACCTGGTCGAGGGGTACCGATGGCTTTTTTGCCTACCGCGATTACCAATTTTTGGATGGCAAGGGGCATATCATCACGCAGGCGACCAGCAGTTGGCTGGTGCTTGATGTTCGTACCAAACGGATTGTCAGGCTCACGGATTTTAAAAATTTCCCAACCTACGGGGAGAGTGTTTTTGGCGAAAACGCCCACAGAATCCGGTCGCCCAAAAGCGATGCAGAACCTGTCTTTACACCGGTCCGGTTTAACGAGATCGATATAAACCAGCATTTTACAACGGGCAGGTACCTGGAACGCATCCTTGATTCATATGATTTTGCATTCCATGAGGCCTATGAACTGATTGAACTGGAAATCAATTTATCGCGTGAAGGATTGCCCGGGGATTACCTCGCGGTCAGAAAGGAGGTTACAGACCCCCTTTCTCACCTTTGCAGTGTGGTACGGCATTCCGATGGAGCCGATCTGGCCCGGGCCAGACTGGGATGGGCTCCCCGCAGGTAGTACCCATACAAATACTTTCCTCTTTACAAAGAATAAATGCTTCAGTCATTCATCGCTTGATTGCTGCCCCTCGTTACAAGGGGGTTCGTTATTCATCGTACAAGAATGAAACAATGCGTTCTGTCTTTTCTTCCAAAGGCAAATACCCATCCAGCCAATGAATTGTTACTCCCTGACGCTCCATACGTCTGAACCAGGTCATCTGACGTTTGGCAAATTGATGAATCGCCGTGTTAAGTTTCACAAACATATCATCGTATGAAAGTTCGCCTTTCAGATAAAGGGTGATGAACTTATATTCGAGTCCGTAGTAGGTAAGTGCCTGGGGTGAAAGACCTTCATTCAGCAACCTGGTTACTTCGTCCACCAGTCCCTTTCCGAGGCGTTGTTTAAGTCGTTCGGTGATTCTTCTGCGTTGCGATGTGCGATCGTATTTCACCCCGATCATGAGGCTGTTGATCCGGGGCATCCGGGGTTCCACCTGCGGATGATTACGATAGTATTCCTCAATCTCAATGGCCCGCAAAGCCCTTTTCGTGTTTTCTAGATCGGTAATATTGTGAAGTTTTGATTTAGACTTTCTGAGGATGGCTGTTAACTCTTCCAGGGATTTACCGGCCAGTTTGTTCCGCAGAATGTCATTGTGGGGAACCTGTATAAGCCGGTAGTTTTTCAATACGGCTTCCAGGTACAGTCCGCTGCCTCCACACAAAACCGGGAAAACTCTCCGGTGTTGCAAATCTTCAAATGCTTTCGTGAAATCGCGCTGGTATTCATATACATTGTACTGATATCCGGCCTCTACGATATCCACCAGGTGAAAGGGAATCTTCCGACCATTAACGATATAATCATCATAATCCTTGCCGGTACCCAGGTCCATGCCCCGGTATACCTGCCGCGAATCTGCCGAGATCACTTCCCCCTCCAACCTTGCTGCTACATGGGCTGCTATCGCTGTTTTTCCGGAGGCGGTGGGTCCCAGGATGGTTATCAGATTGTATGCCGAAACAACATTCATCAAAAGCAAAGCTATAAAATTATATCTTTATGACAGGGGACTATCACATTGGCATCATAAGATTCATTCTTTTGTTTATTCTGCTCCTCATTGATCTGGTATTGCAACCCTTATGTTTTTTTTCTGTCGGTATAAAAAGAACAATCCATTTACCAAAGCCATGAAGACAACTCTTTATTTTTTATCATTTATCCTGTTATGCTTAAGTATTGATCTTTCTGCACAGGAAGAAAAAGCGTATTACACAGTACCTGTCCAGGTAACCTTAATTCCTCCTGCCGGGACCAACGGGCTCCGTGCTGCCAGCACCATCAACCGGTTTTCACTGAATATTATTGCGGGGTATGCTGCCGGACTCGAAGGACTGGAGTTCGGGGGGCTTGCCAACATCAACCGCGATTTCATGACGGGCGTTCAGTTTGCCGGATTGACAAATATTACGGGAGGCAAAGCAACAGGAGTTCAGTTTGCCGGATTCGCCAACATCAATGCGGAAGAAACCGAAGCAGTTCAGTTTTCAGGTTTCTCCAATATCAACAACGGAGCAACCAAGGGATTACAGGCTGCCGGATTTATGAACCTAACCCGGAATGAATCAAAAACAGTCCAACTGGCCGGTTTCGGTAATTTCTCACATACCGTGGAAGGTGTGCAGGTTGCCGGGTTCAGTAACATCTCATCAGGAACCATCAAAGGACTGCAGATTGCCGGATTCATAAACATCGCCCGGGTGGTCAACGGTGTGCAACTCAGTGTATTTAATGTCGCCGACACCGTAAAAAAGGGCATCCCCATCGGGGTTCTGAGTATCGTACGCAACGGATTCCGTGAATTGGAAATAGGATTTAGCGAAGGCCTGAACGCCTATATCTCTTTTAAGATAGGTGTTAAAAAATTCTACAATATTTTTTCAGCCGGTATGCAAAACCTGAGTGACCGGTTTCGCTGGGCTTATGGTTACGGAATAGGAACCCACCTATACGATCGCGAAAAATTCAAAATGAACCTCGAACTGATATCTTACCATATCAATGAAGAGGCTTTCTTTACCAATGCCTATAATGACCTGCAACAGGCCAAACTGACATTTACCCTGCCTGTCCAAAAAAACATCAGCCTCTTTGCCGGTCCCACAGTAAACCTCATGATCTCTGATTATTATAACCCGGGATCTGCCCGGACAGGCTCAGATTTTGCCCCCTATACCCTGCATAGCGAATGGAGTGGCCATACAAACCTGAAATACTGGATTGGCTTTAATGCCGGCGTAAAAATTGATTAAGTTCCTGAAGGCTTACCGCTGAAAGGGCCGGTAATGATATTTATGCTCAGGGAACAGACTCCCCGGGCATGCCCTTTTAAGGTACCCCATCCATCATCCCCCTTTGAATGATGAGCCCACGCCAAAAAGTGTTAATTGCCACTAAAACACAAAATTCCACCAAATCCTTTACGTTTGAATGTCAGCATTTTATGAGTCTTCGTGATTTAGTGATTTGGTGGCATTTTCTTATTTTTTATTTTTCGTAGTGGGCTGAATGATTCCTCCCAAAAGTTAAATATCATTAATTGAAAAGCCGGCATCCCTCTGAAAATATTATTTTTGTTCCCTGAATGAAGAAACTTTTGGCAGTCATTCTTTTTACCGCAGCTGCTTTCGGGGTGCAGGGACAGCTGAATATCAATCATTACCTGATGGTTGGGCGTACCCGTATTGCCATTGGGAATTACACCGGAGCCATTGAATATTTCAGCATCGTAATCAAGTTCAGGCCGCATCTTCCCGAGCCCTATTTTTTCCGGGGAGTAGCCAAGCATCAGCTTGAGGATTTTCGGGGAGCGATCCGTGATTACAACGAAGCCATTCGCATCAAACCCTTTTATCCGGATGCCTATATTCAGCGGGGGATGGCCTATCACGGCCTCAGAGAATATGAAAAAGCAATTGATGATTACAACCGGGCCTTGGAACTCGATCCAGACAATGAAGCGGTTTTCAATAACCGGGGAATCGCCAAAATTGCGTTGAAAGATGTGGACGGGGCTGTAGCCGATTACAACAAAGCCCTGGATTTGAATCCCAATTCAACCACTGCCCTGATGAACCGAAGCAATGCACACATCATCGAAGGCAACACCCGGGAGGCTATCGCGGATCTGAATCAGGTGATCATCATACGTCCCCATTTTGCAGGAGCTTACCTGAACCGTGGACTGGCGCGCTTTGAAATGGAAAATTATGCTGCCGCCCTGCGTGATTTTGACCAGTGCATAAAGCTGGACCCCAAAAATGCACTGGCCTACAATAACCGGGGAATCGTAAAACACAAACTCGAAGATTTTGAAGGAGCCATCATGGATTACGACCTGGCCATAGCCCTGGATCCGGAGCAGGCCAGTGCCTACTTTAACAGGGCTATGGCCCGGGAAATCCTGGGAAGACCCGGATTTGAAAGAGATTACCAGATAGCCGCCCAGTTAAATCCCAGATACGACCTCTCACGCTACCAGGTGGATGCCGGCCAGCTCGCACAAAACACCCAACAAAGCCAACCCTCAACCGGAGGAACACCCAACCAAACAACCCCGCAGGATTCAACAGCCTCAAACCAACAAAATCCCCAAAAAGAAGAAGAGGAAAAAGAAACTTCCCAGCAACGAAGAAGGGTAAACCTTATCATAGCTGATAACCGGAACCTCCCCGAAGATGAAGAGGAAGAAGAAGAAGAAAACGGTCTGGTGCAGAATACCTATGTGATTATCGACCTCCAACCCCTGTTCCTGATCTCAGCTTTCGATAAAAACAGTGTGGATTACGAACGTTTTCAGTATTATAGCCGTACCATTGAGGAGATGAACAGACAAAACAATTACAATCCTCTGTTGACCATCTCCAACAAACCGGCCCCCGATTATGAGGATATTTACCACAACCTGATTCTCATTTTTAATGCCCGCCTGGATATCAGCGAAACATCCCATAATTATACCAACAGAGGAATCTTCAGGATCCTGACCGGTGATTACGACGCTGCCCTGAAAGACCTTAACAGGGCTATTGAACTGGATGACACCAATATTCTGGCTTTTTTTTCCCGGGGGAACTGCCGCTATAAAATGATAGAACACATCGAATCACTTCCCGATTTTAAGGATCAGCTATCCCTGGCTCTGAACAACGCCTTACTCAATGAGCCGATCGATCCGGGAATGGACAATATGATCAAAGATTATGAACTGATCCTTCAGGATTATGACACCACCTTGCAACTGCATCCGGATTTCTTCTTTGGATATTACAACCGGGCTTATATCAACTTGCGGCTTGAAGAATATGAAAAAGCAATCAACGATCTGAATAAGGCGATTGACCTGGAACCGGATTTTGCTGAAGCTTATTATAACCGGGGATTAACAAAGATTTTCCTGAACGATATTGAGGGAGGAGCCCTGGATCTGAGCAAAGCCGGTGAACTGGGACTGGTAACGGCCTACAATGTGATCAAAAGGTATTGCAATTAATTCATACTATTAAATTGTTAATTTTTAAAGGTATAAGTATGTAACTCGCATCCCGATAGCCGTCGGGATCAGGGCTCGTTTTATTTTTCCGGAATTTATTTTTTCCCTTAATGAATTGTTCTAATTTTGAAAAGACCCCCCGGAATAAAAGATATGCAAGATCATGAGTATAAATCAGCCACTTGCCGAACGTTTGCGTCCTCGTACCCTGGATGATTATATCGGTCAGGAGCACCTGGTGGGTCCAAAGGCTGTCCTTCGAAAAAGTCTTGAAACCGGGAATCTCCCCTCGATGATCTTGTGGGGTCCTCCGGGAGTAGGCAAAACCACGCTGGCCAAAATTATAGCCAACACTCTCCACCGGCCCTTTTACTCCCTGAGTGCCGTTCATTCGGGAGTCAAGGTAGTCCGCGAGATCATTGAGAAAGCAAAAAAACAACAGTTCTTCGACCGTCCCAATCCCATTCTTTTCATTGATGAGATCCACCGGTTCAGCAAATCGCAACAGGATTCTCTCCTGGGAGCTGTGGAACAGGGCACAATTACACTGATCGGAGCTACCACAGAGAATCCTTCTTTTGAAGTAATCTCCCCCCTCCTTTCACGTTGCCAGGTATATATTCTCAACCCCCTCGAAAAAAAAGAACTGGAAAAAATTGTCGCGCTTGCCCTGAAAAACGATCCTTTTTTAAAAACAAGAAAAATCGAGATCCGGGAACAGGAAGCCATGCTGCGCTATTCCGGGGGAGATGCCCGGAAGTTGCTGAATGTCCTGGAACTGGTTGTCCATGCAGAAGAATCGGATCCCATCGTGATTACCAACCAGAAGGTAATAGAAAGACTTCAGCGCAACCTGGCCCTGTACGATAAAAACGGGGAGAACCATTACGACATTATTTCGGCTTTTATCAAAAGCATACGGGGCAGTGACCCGGATGCGGCTGTTTACTGGCTGGCCCGCATGATCGAAGGAGGTGAAGAGGTTAAATTTATCGCCCGCAGGTTGGTCGTCCTGGCTGCCGAGGATATCGGACTCGCAAACCCCAATGCCCTGTTGCTCGCACAAAGCACCTTTGATGCCGTCCATCAGATCGGAATGCCCGAAGCCCGGATCATCCTCTCGGAATGTACAATTTACCTGGCTACATCCCCCAAAAGCAATTCCGCGTATGAAGCCATCGAAGCTGCACTCTCAAAAGTCAAGGAATCAGGAAACCTCCCGGTACCCTTGCCTATCCGTAATGCACCAACCCAGCTGATGAAAGAACTGGGATACGGGGAAAAGTATAAATATGCCCATGCGTATGAAGGAAACTTCGCAGAACAGGATTTCCTGCCTGAAAAAATTAAAAACAGCCGGTTCTATTACCCACAAAAGAATCCCCATGAACGAAAAATCCTCGAGAGATTGAATGCGTGGTGGGGAAAAAGAAATTGGAAAAAGTAAAAAACTATGACACCCAAAATTAATCATCTCAAATATGCCAATTCGGAGTTGTTTTTTCTCCTGGCAGGCCCCTGTGTTATTGAAGGCGAGAGAATGGCTCTTGAGATTGCCGAGGCCCTGGTCACCATTTCCAACCGGCTGAGGATTCCTTTTGTTTTTAAGGGTTCCTATCGAAAAGCCAACCGGTCGCGTCTTGATTCCTTCACAGGAATTGGAGATGACAAAGCCTTAACGATTCTTCGGAAGGTAGGCCACACTTTTGGTATTCCTACCACAACGGATATTCATTCGGTCTCCGAAGCTTTGATGGCTGCCTTCTATGTAGATCTTTTGCAGATACCGGCCTTTTTATGCCGCCAGACTGATATTCTCGTGGCTGCCGCGAAAACCGGCAAACCGGTAAACATTAAAAAAGGGCAGTTTCTGTCGGCTGAAACCATGCAATTTGCCGTTGCTAAAATCAGAGAAAGTGGAAATCCGAACATCCTGCTTACGGAACGGGGCACTACGTTTGGGTATCAGGATCTCATTGTTGACTTCCGCAGCATCCCGGAGATGCAGAAAACAGGCGTTCCGGTAGTTCTTGACATCACGCATTCCCTGCAACAACCCAATCAGGCTTCGGGTGTTTCCGGGGGGCAGCCTGAGATGATCGAAACCCTGGCCCGTGCAGGAATTGCTGCCGGTGTAGACGGCATTTTCCTGGAAACCCATCCCACTCCGGAATCAGCAAAGTCAGACGGCGCCAACATGCTTCGCCTGGACCGGGTAGAATCCCTGCTTGAAAAACTTATTCGGATTAGAGAGACTATCAATAACCTTTAATCCACCGCTTCAACGGTAAACACATATTCTCCGGCTCCAGCCAGGATCTTCCCGCAAGGGGTTTCAGACAACCCGTCAATCGCTGATGAACCAAGAGGAATGCCCCCTTCCCTGATCACGGAATTCCCAAACATCACCGGAAGTTCAACGACAGCCGATGTGTTGGGCGGAACGGTCAGATTCAATGTAAAAAATCCTTCTTCCGATCTCCATTCGACGGATATTTTCCCGTAATTGGTTTCATAGGCTGCTTTTACCCATTTCAGATCACCGGAAGGCTGTGGTTTGATAATCATCCTTTTAAATCCCGGATTGTGTTCACAGATATTCAATCCCACCAGGGTGTTCCACATCCATTCTCCGACACACCCCAGGGCAAAATGATTTCGTGAATTCATCTCATCCGGTGGCTCTGAATCCGAATTCCAGAGTTCCCAAATGGTGGTTGCTCCTTTTTTCACCATATACCCCCAGCTGGGATAATCCGTTTTATTGATCATTTCATAGGCCATGTCGTGATGTCCGTACTTACTCAGCATGGGGAGGATATAACCGGTTCCCAGGAATCCGGTGGTGGGATGGCCTCCGTGTTGCGAAACATTTTCAACCAGATTCGTTACCACCTGGTCCCTGAGTTCTTCAGGAGTTATACCAAAAGCCAGGGGCAGAAGATTGGCTGTTTGAGTACCCCCCACATAATTCTGAGCCTCCGCATCCCAGTATTCCTTCTGGTAAGCATTGGCAATCTTCTCCGCCAGAGCAGCATATTTTTCAGCCTCCTCATCTTTTCCGATTATCTCGGCCATCCGCGACAAAAGATGGGTTGAATAATAAAAATAGGCTGTTCCGATAGGTTTTGAAGGGGTAGGTTCCACCGCAATCCAGTCGCCATATCCATACCATCCTTCACTTCCGGGCTGAGACCAAACATAGATATACTCTTTGCTGTGGGTATTCATATATTCCACCCAGGCTTTCATTCCCTCATAATGATCTTCGAGGATCCGTACATCTCCAAACCAGCGATACGAATGCCACGGAATGATCACTACGGCATCGCCCCACCCCGGTTTTGACGGGCCTCTCACTACGATGGGAGGGTTCACATCATAGACCCATCCTTCGGAATCCTGACCATCGGTAATATCAACCATCCATTTTGCCCAGTAACGTGCCAGATCCATCGTGAAGTTCGCCGTTGGAGCAAAGATCTGTGCATCGCCCATCCATCCGAGTCGTTCGTCACGCTGAGGACAATCGGTGGGTACCGCATAGAAATTCCCCCGCTGGGCCCAGGTAATGTTCCGGTAGATCTGGTTGATCAATTCATTGGAACAGGCAAACGTTCCAATGATGGGAGCATCTGCATAGATCACCTTGCCTTCAACATCCTGAATAGCCGGCTTTTCCTTTAATCCCAAAACCTGTACATAACGAAACCCGTGGTAGGTAAATTTCGGTTCCCAGAAAAACTCCTCCCCCTTGGCAATGATCCTGTCGGTAGCTTCTGCTGAACGCAGGTTTTCCTGGGCTACCGTACCATCGTCATGCAGCAGTTCAGCATAACGCAAAACAAGGGTATCTCCCTTTTCGGCATCCACTTTTATTTTTACCCATCCGACCATGTTTTGCCCCATATCGAAAACATACTCCCCCCGAACAGGTTCGCTGAGAGCTATCGGATCCAGGCTTTGATGTTCCCGCAAAGGAGGGGCATAAGGACCTGATAACTTACCCTCATAGGTTGCCGGCTCCACCGGAGCCCATGCGGAATCATCAAAACCGGCTCGGTTCCATCCTTCCTGAACCAGGGTGGCATCAAAAATTTCCCCGTCATAGATATTATCGGCTACAATGGGTGAATCATGCCATTTCCATGATGGTTCCGTACCCACCATTTCCCGGGATCCATCCTCAAAGAGCATCTCCAGTTGGAGATAAAATTTCAGCGGTCCCTGGCTGTATTTCTGTCCACCCTGCCAGCCCAGGCCTCCTGACCACCACATATTTCCCAGGAGAGCCCCCAGGCAATTGGCTCCCGGCTTCAGTGAAGAGGTGACGTCATAGACCCGGTATTCCAGTCTTTCGGGATAATGGGTCCATCCCGGGGTCAGCAGATCCTTCCCGACTCGGGTGCCGTTGATATAAAACACATAATTCCCCAGTCCGGTAACAACCACCCGGGCTTTTTCTAATTTTTTATCGGGAACCTGGATTTCCTGACGCATATATACCGACCGGTCCGGATCTTCCCCGTCACGGGCTACCCACTGAGCCTGCCAATCTGAAGGATTCAACAATCCCATTTCCCAAAAAGCCGGTTCACTCCATGCGGATACTTCGTCATTCCGGTCCCAGATCCGCACCTTCCAAAAGCAGGTAGCTCCTGATTCCAAAGGCTTGCCGGCATACCGGATCGTTACCGATTGATCCGACAGGTTTTTTCCGGAATCCCAGAGATCGCCTTCATCGCGCTCAAGGTTTTCAAGACTGCCCGAAACAAGAACCTGCCACGCTGTCTGAACCGCTCCCCGCCGGGAATCAGCCAACTTCCATTGCAACAACGGATGCTGACGCTCAACACCCAGGGGAGCTACCTGGTATTCACACCGAAGATCGTATACAACGGCAGGGGAATCAGCCCTCCGGCAGAAGGTCAGAAAAATAGAAACAATAAGAACAACAGCCAGAGGCAGAATAATTTTGTGAATTTTTGAATTCATCGTTTTGCTTTTTCTTTTCATGAAAGGAAACCGGTTCTTTGTCAAAGGTAAACAATCTAAGGTTATTTATTCTCAAGCTATACGCTCAATAAAAAAAAAAATTCTCCTGGCAGGAGAATTCAACCCAACCCGAATAATTCATGAATTATTCCTGTCTCCGACAGCGACTAAGATTCAGCAAAACTTCCTTCCAACGTTTAACTTCATCTAAGTCGGGGTTAACCTGAGCTTTCTTCATGTTTTTTAAAATGTATGAATAGCTCAGGCTAAAAGGAGAAAGATGGTACCGGGAAGGATTATTGGTTTGATTGTATGGTTTGTTTTATTGATCCTTGGGTACCTTGTTATGGTTGTTGTCATGGTTGTCGTGGTTTTCGTGGTTGTCGCTGGTAATGTTTAGGCAGAACCATGAAAACCATGAGAACCACGACAACGTGAGCGAAGCAAGAAGACAACCATGACCACCCGCTCACCCTTTCGCCTTTCTTCCCAGCCAGAACCAGGCACTCCCAAACCAGAGGAGCGTACCGATAAACATGGATAGATTTTGTTCAGCATGTTCGATTGATCCGGTGAAAAACAGAATCGGAGGAATGATGGTCAGCAACAATCCGATCAGTGAAATTATTTTTAACAGGGTGTTCATGCCGCGATTTTTTTCTGATAGATTTTACTTAAAATGAGGAACAACGGAATAGAGAGAATCCATACAGGTAGAGGCAGGAAATAGAGTTCAATATGGAATACCAGGTTCATCAGGAGGGCCAGGGCGAGCAGGAGGAACCAGGTTAGTCCGGCGGCCCAGTTAAAATTCAGTTTTTGTTTTTCAGCGTAATAATCCTGAAGTTTCGCTTTTTTCATCAGGTAAAAATCGGCGAATATCACTCCTCCCATAGGGATCAACACGAGTCCGTAGAGTGCCACAAAGTCGAGCAGTTTCATGACCAGGGCCGGGAAGAGGGCTGCGAGGGTTGTCACGAGGCCCGCCAGGAGGGTTACTTTCCATCGGCTCCATCCGGGGGAGGCCACCTGGAGGGCCAGGCCGGCTCTATAAAGGGTAGGATTGGCCGTTGTCCATCCGGCAATGACAACGCATAAAGCGCCGGCAATGCCAATCGCCTGGTAGGCAACTTCCCCGGGAGCATCGCTGGTACCGGCAGCATAAAGAATACCGGAAGCAATCCAGGCTACATAATGCCCCAGGAACATTCCCACCGCGGAAGCAAAACCATAGGTCCACTTGCGGGCATACCGGAGAATCGATAAATCAGACATTCCCAGGTGCATGGCTGCATTGGCAAACCAGGTGAAAAAGATCACATGCCAAAGGGTAAATTGTGACTGTCCTTCAGCCGCCTGGCCGGTCCATATCGAACCATGGGCAACCTCCCAGAAATTACTGAATCCGGGATCTATACCCAGCTTAGGCAAGGAGGCAAAAGCAGCTGCCACAAAAATGAGAAACATCCAGGGAGCAGCAACCTTGGAAAACCGCGCAAGACTCCCAAAACCCAGAATTGCAAAAAGGGTGATGACTGCCCCCACAACAAATACCGTGATGATCCAGCCTGCCCCGGTGGGGTACATGTCGTTTAATGTGGGCATGTCAACCTGAAAAGGAATGCCCACAGCCGTTGCCGAAACAGCAACCATAGCCCCTGCCAGAAAACAAAACATCAGAGCATTGACAAGATTATACAGAAACACCAAAACAGGCCCGCAGATCTTTTTCAACTGCCAGTACAGAGATAAACGCTCTTTTACTGCAATCGGGGCAGTAATCAAAGCCCAGCTAAGAACTGCCAGGATGTTCCCGATGAGCCCCCCTATGAACATATCCAAAACGGTCACTCCATGAGCGACAAAGAGCATGCCGATGACAAATTCGGTACCGGCAACATGCTCCCCCGCATAACTACCCAGAAAATTGCCTATGCTCTGAAAAGCATGAGGTTTAACGGCCTCCCGGTCAAATTCATAAAGAGCATCCAGTTTCTTCGAAAGTGTATGAATCTTCATTCGTTGATATTTAATGGATCAAGATTACCCAAATAAGTGAAAATACCCTGGTCCCTTTCCCGGGGTGATACCAGTCGAATAAAAATAGGGAAACGATCCAACCAGGGCATCCTGTGCCATAGGGTTCTCACAGAATGACACGGAACAAAACGGAAAAGTCGCGGAAGTATCTGCAGTAGGTAAGATCCTGATTCCCACAATTCGAAATAATCCCTTCTTTCGGGACTGAAACGAAACCTTTCATCCTGTAGGAACGGAAATGAATAGGAACCTGTTCATAACTAAAGAAACAGATCCCCCGATACAATCCATTGACACTGAAATATTGCTTAATTTAGCGAGGTATAATAATTCAGACGATACCTCGTTTTTTTATGTAGTTTAGTATAAACCAACAGAAAGTAACATGCTTAACGTATTATTCATTCAGCAAGATGTAACAAACCAGTTAGACACCATGGCCGTTGATCCGGAAGGTATTTCAACGAAATTTATTGATATGGCCCTGAAAGGAGGCTGGATCATGATTCCGATTGTTCTTTTGTCTTTTATTGGGGTATACATCTTTTTTGACCGTTTTTTTGCTATTAAGAAAGCCGGGAAAGTGGATGTCTCCCTTCTTGAAAAAGTAAAAGTATATATTACCTCAGGAAAGATTGATTCGGCACTGGCTTTATGCAGGAGCAACAACAATCCGGCAGCCCGGATGATCGAAAAGGGGATATCGCGCATCGGAAGGCCTCTGACGGATATTAATGCCGCCATAGAAAATGTGGGAAACCTTGAGATCTCCAAGCTGGAAAAAGGGCTTCCGGTACTTGCTTCAGTAGCCGGAGGAGCGCCCATGATCGGCTTTCTGGGAACCGTAATGGGGATGATCCAGGCTTTCTACGATATGTCGAACGCAGGCAACAATATCAATGTAACCCTTCTTTCAGCCGGGATTTACCAGGCCATGGTAACAACCGTAGCCGGACTGATTGTGGGGATTATTGCCTATTTTGCTTACAACATCCTGGTCTCTAACGTGGAAAAAGTGGTTTTCAAAATGGAGGCTGCTACCTCCGAATTCATGGATATCCTGAACGAACCGGCATAAAAATCCTGCTATGACATTAAAAAGAAGAAACAGAGTCAATTCAACATTCAGCATGTCCTCCATGACGGACATTGTATTTCTCCTGCTTATCTTTTTCATGGTTACATCGACGCTGATCGCTCCCAACGCATTGAAATTGTTGCTTCCCCAAAGCAATAACCAGACTTCAGCAAAGCCAATTACAACCATTTCCATAACCAGTAAGCTGGACTATTATGTGAATGACAACGGAACCGTTCGTAAAGTACTCTTTCAGGAAATAGAACCTTTTCTGCAGCAACGCTATGGAACCCAAAACTCCGACATTTACATTTCTCTTCATGCAGACCAGACCGTACCCATCAATGAAGTGGTAAAAATAATGAACATTGCGCGAAGAAATCAATATAAGATGATCATTGCAACGGCACCCGAATAAAAGAAATGAACTATCTCAAAAAACATAAAAAAGGACTCATCGGATCAACCATTTTTCATCTGATTGTTTTGGTTTTGTTGATCTGGCTCGGGTTCTTTACACCCTTTCCGTTGCCGGGAGAAGAGGGCATCCTGGTAAATTTTGGCACCGGAGATCAGGGTCTGGGAAAAACGGAAACAAGTCTGGCCCGACATACTCCTCCTGTCGTCAGGGAAGAGCGTAAAACGGAAGAAAGCCCTCCCCGGGAAACCCCTCCTCCCCAGCCTGCCTCCGAACCGGAACCAACCTCTTCCCCTCCTGCTGCTGAAAATGAAGCAATGACACAAGATTACGAAGAAACCGTAGCAATTGACGCAGCAGAGAAAAAAAGAGAAGAAGAAGAAAGAATAAAAAAAGAAAACGAAGAAAAAGAAAGACGCAAAAAAGAAGCGGAAGAACTGGAAAAACAACGTCAGGAAAAGCTGGAAAAACAACGTCAGGAAGAGTTGGAAAGACAACGCCAGGAAGAATTGGAAAGACAGCGTCTGGAAGAATTGGAAAGACAGCGTCTGGAAGAGCTGGAAAGACAACGACGGGAAGAAGAAGAACGGAAGATCAATGAAATCAATACACGTACCCGGAATGCCTTTGAGCACAGTGGCAGTGGTGGGGGAGAAACAGGAAGCGATGAAGGCGACAGTCAGGGAGTAACCTACCCCGGGGGAAATCAGGGCGTTCTCACAGGATCGCCCAATTCATCCCAATACGGAGAGGGAGGCAGTGGCTCCGGAACCCAGGGGTCCGGCATTTCCTACAGCCTCTCGGGAAGAACCAGTCTGAACCTGCCTGAACCCGAATATCCGGGAAACGAAGAGGGAACCGTTGTTGTCAGAATTACGGTAGATAAAAAGGGAAATGTCACCAAAGCAGATGCCGGGGTCAGTGGTTCAAACACACTGAATCTGCAACTTCTGGAAGCAGCCAAAAGAGCAGCCCTGCAGGCCCGATTCAACATTGACAACAACGCACCGGCCTTTCAAACGGGAACCATTACCTATAGATTCTCGCTTTCCGCAGGTTCCCGCCCTTAAGTTTATTGAATAATACATCAATACCATCCTCCCTGCCATTCGTTTCAATGCAGGAAAGATGGTATTGATGGGATTTTTTATCCTTCCCGGATATTACAAAACCGTGTTGCTGATCAGGAAGGTAGCGGCAAAAGCGATGATAGCGTACAATTCAGGGAATACTGCAAGTACCATTGTTTTACCAAAAATATCGTATCCCGAGCCAATACCGGCTATGCCGTTAGCACAGACACGTCCTTGCTGAATACCGGATAACAAGCCTACCAGACCCAGCGCAAAACCAGCAGCAAAAACAGCAACCCCCTGTTGCAGGGTAAGGGCTGCTCCAATTTCTGCCAACCGTGTATTCACAATAAAAAACCCGGCAAACCCATACAAACCCTGAGTTCCGGGTAAAGCACTCAGAAGCATGTAACTACCAAAAGCTTCATCGTTCTTTTTTAATGAACCAATTGTAGCATTTCCACCTGATGATACTCCGATGGCACTTCCGATTCCGGCTAATGCAACCATCAGTCCAAGACCAATGTATGCAAGAATTAATGCTGTACTCATAATCAAAAAATTTTTTTATGTAATTGAATGAATGGTATTATTTTTTTTATTCCTGATCTTTCTGTTTGGCAAAGGGACGGTACGCCTTTCCTCCTCCTTTAAAACCGGCATTTTTATAAAACTCGACAAATGTCAGACGCATAGGGTGTACAAAGGATCCCAGCGAAGAAATGAGAATGTTGAGCGTATGACCCAGTAAAAGAAATATCACAAAGAAGATGGGACCGATGATGGGTGCTGATCCCAGGATCTGGATTCCGATATCATTGATTACAAAGCCCAGGATCGCACTGGATAATCCCAGGGCAAACAACCGGATGTAGGACAACAAATCACCGAAAACTCCGGTTACAGTAGAATAAATATCCCATATCCCTGTGCCGATACGTGAAAAAATATTGGCCTTCGGATTGCTAAAAAACAAAATGAAGAAGCCCCCGATTCCCAAAATAATATACAGCATTACCTTGTTGGATGGCAGAATGCCTATGTTGGTAAGCAGGACATACATCACGGATCCAAGCAGCACGATGATCCATCCTATGGAAGACAAGCCATAGACCCATCCGTTTTGTTTCATCTGATTTGCCGTTTTCACAATCAAGCCAAATACAATCTGAATAAATCCAACCACCAGCGCAAGATTGAACATCTTGTCCGGATTGAAAAACAGATCCTGATAACCGGTTAAAAACGGTATTTCTGTTTCAATCAGGTTAATCCCGAAGAAGGTTCCAGAAAGAAGCCCAAAGATCACCGTAGCCAGCCCGAGCCACTGAGCTAAAGACAACAGGGGCTTGAAGGACTCTTTGGCTTTGAGTTTATAGATCCCGGCACCAATAAGAAATAAAAGTCCGTAGCCGGCATCTCCCAGGCAAAAACCAAAAAACATCATGAAAAAGGGAGCAAAGAAAACCGTTAAATCCAGTTCATGATAATCGGGCAGCGAAAACAACTTCCCAATTGGCTCAAACAACCGTGAGAACCGGTTGTTATGCAGCAGTATGGGCACCTTATCCTTCTGATCCGGTTTCTGGCTTACATAAACCACTTCGTGATCATCCAGGAACTTTGTAACCTCCTCCTCTTTGGTTACGGGCACCCAGCCTTCCAGGAGTTTCACTTTTCCCTCAGCTTCCGTCTCGGAAAGATCGCGAACTTTATAAAAATCGGCTGTTTCCTTTACTCTGTTCCGGGTCTGTTCCAGTAAATCCAGGGACGTAGCCGCGCAGTCATCAAAAAACTGCTCGATCTTTTTGATCTTCTCCTGAATCGTAGCTATCTCCTTTTTTATATTCCCCAGGGTATGTTTTATCGGGGGAACCTCATCGGCTTCAATGGTTCCGAAATCGCTGTCTGTTTTTCCGAAGACCAGAAAATAGACAAAATTCCCTTCTTCAGAAATCTTCTCCACCGTAAATTCATCTCCCGGATCCAGGGTTTCAAAACGTTTTTTGGAGGTCACAAAAAACTTCACGGTAATTCCGTACTTTTGGAGATCTTCCACTTTCTGCATCGAAAAATCACCCCAGGGCTCAACTTTCGTAAGTTCCTTTTTTTGGTTAGCCAATGCCAGGTTCAGGTGCTCCCGTTCCTCCTGTTTTTCCAGCAATTTGTCAAACAGGGCCTTCCCATCCTCATATTTTGGGGTGTCTTTGGGTTCTACTTCCCTGCTTTTCAACAGTTTGATCGTTTTATCGTATTGGGAAAGTTTAACCAGACGGATAGCAATATCATCGGATTGATCTACTTCTTTTTCAATTGCATGAAGAACGCCAATTTCCTGTAATTTTTTCAGAAAATCTTCGTAATCTGCGTGGTAGATCAAAAATGAATATTTCTGCATTGAAATAATCATATCGCAACACTTTGACGGTTTTTCACAATTTTCTGAGCCGATTTGGAGAGGTTTTCCTCGTCTTCCAGAAAACGTTTGATTTTTCTTATTGCATCTTCATAACCCGGGATCTGCACTTTTTCATACAGGTTGACTTTCTGGGTAGTTTTCCGTCGGGCATAGTTCAGCAATTCCATTTTTTCGTACCAGAGATGTTTTTGTACTTCCAGAGTCACCAACTCTTTCAGCAGTTCGATTCCTGCAGGAATCCAATTGGGTTGATTTACCAGAGCAAAATCCCTGCGGCTGAAGACGATGTTTTCAAGGTTCACGGTGGGGACACCGGCAATTTTCTTAACCGACGTCTCAACCTCTTTAATCTTCAGCAGGCTGCGGTCGTATTCACTCCACAGGGCTGCCAGATTTTTGTGCTTTTCCATGGTATCCAGCAACAGGGTGTCGTATTCTATGTACTTATCTTTCGCTTTCTTGACTTCAATACGCAAGGCCGACTCCTTGTTTTTAATGGTAGGCAGGGTCCTCACACGAACATCCAGTTGCTTGGAAAGCGTCTGCAGCGCTGTTTTATTGTATTGAAATTTTATGGCCATAAATCAGGGTCAATCCTCTATTTATTGTTCTTTTTTCCATACTTATCAACAATTGTCTGTTTGATCCCCACTTCCACCTGGTTGAAATATTTATCAAACAGAGCCCATGCAGTATCCAGCATGGTATCTATCTCAATGTTCACGTCGATTGCCAACAAACTGTTGGAGTACTCTTTGGCAAATTCCAGGGTACGCCGGTCGTAGTCGGTAAGATCAAATCCGTTTTCGAGCTTGGTTTTGGCATCAGCAGCATCTGCGAACAAGCGGATAGCGGCATTCATCACCTGGGGATGATCTTCGCGTGTTTTTGAACCAATAACCAGCTGTTTCAACCGCGACAAACTGCGGAAGGGATCTACAATCACCTTTCCGATGTCGGTATCCTTGCGAAGGAACAGCTGCCCCTCTGTGATATATCCGGTATTATCGGGTATGGCATGGGTGATATCGCCTCCTGAGAGAGTGGTCACAGCAATAATCGTTATGGATCCTCCATCCGGAAACTGAGCCGCTTTTTCATACAAACGGGCCAGATCACTGTATAAGGACCCGGGCATGCTGTCTTTAGAGGGGATCTGATCCATACGGTTGGATACAATGCTCAAGGCATCGGCGTACAAGGTCATATCGGTCAGCAAAACCAACACATTTTCATTCTTTTCGGTAGCGAAATATTCCGCCACAGTAAGGGCCATATCGGGCACCAGCAACCGTTCAACAGGAGGATCCTCCGTAGTATTTACAAAACTGACAATCCGGTCCAGGGCCCCGGCGTTCTCAAAAACATTTCTGAAAAACAGGTAATCGTCGTTGGTCAGTCCCATACCTCCCAGGATGATTTTATCGGCTTTGGCCCGCAAAGCCACCATGGCCATTACCTGGTTAAAAGGTTGATCCGGGTCGGCAAAAAACGGTATTTTCTGTCCGCTCACCAGGGTATTATTCAGGTCAATACCGGCAATTCCGGTGGCAATCAGTTCCGAAGGTTGCTTTCGGCGTACCGGATTCACCGAAGGACCCCCGATTTCCATGGTTCTCCCGTCAACTTCCGGTCCTCCATCGATGGGTTGCCCGAAGGCATTGAAAAAACGGCCGCTCAGTTCATCGCTCACCTTTACCTGGGGAGCATGACCCAGAAAGATAACCTCGGCATTGGCCGGAATACCTTCGGTACCCCCAAAAACCTGTAAGGTGATTAACTGACCCTGAATTTTCACAACCTGAGCCAAACGTCCGTTGATTGTTGCTACTTCATCGTATCCCACTCCCTCGGCATACAATGCACACGTAGCTTTGGTTATCTGGTTAATCTGGGTATATACTCTTTGAAATGCTGTTGTCTCCATGCCGTCTTATTTTGTTTCTGATTTTTTGGTTGCCCCGGACGCACCATTGGAGGTGAATTCATCCAGTTCCTTTTCATATTGGTTGAATTGCTCTGATTTATATTCCGAGTAATTCATCTGCTTCATATAGTTAATAATGCTTTTGAAAAAAGGATTGACCTCTTCAAAATTATCAAATGAAAATTCCTTATGATAGATATCCAGCACTTTGGATAACATGTATTGTTGCCGTTCAATGGGTGTGGAAGCATCGATTTCATCGAAAGCATCCTGTTGCAGCAACACAAAATCCACCACTTCGGATTTCCAGAATTCCTGGTGGTAATCGACAGGCACCCCATCGTCGCCCAGGATATTGATTTGTTCATAGGCTTCGTGTCCCCGTATCAGAATATTCCGAGCCAGGTTAATGTGGTCCACCCAGTCGTCGGAAATGTTCTCTTTAATGTATTTTACAAATTCCGGATATTCGATATATTTTGAATAGCTGTCAACAGCGTCAATTGCCGGATACCTTTTGCTGTCGGCTCTTTTTTGTGATAGGGCATAGAAACAGCGGGCTGCCTTTTTTGTGGATTCGGTAACCGGTTCTTTGAGGTTTCCTCCGGCAGGAGATACGGTTCCGATGAAAGTCACGGAGCCGGTCTGGCCGTTATTCAAAATGACATAACCGGCACGGGCATAGAAATTGGATATGATGGCTGGCAGGTCCATGGGAAAAGCATCGGGGCCAGGCAGTTCTTCCATACGGTTTGACATTTCACGCAGTGCCTGAGCCCATCGTGAGGTTGAATCGGCCAGAAGCAATATCTTCAGTCCCATGGAGCGGTAGTATTCCGCCAGGGTCATGGCTGTATATACTGAGGCTTCACGGGCTGCAACCGGCATATTCGATGTATTGGCAATAATGATGGTACGCTCAATAAGTTTTCGCCCTGTGCGGGGGTCATCCAGCTCCGGAAATTCGGCAAACAGTTCCACCACCTCATTGGCACGCTCGCCACAGGCTGCCACAATGATCAGGTCGGCATCCGCCTGCCGGGAGATGGCATGTTGAAGAACCGTCTTGCCCGTACCAAAAGGACCGGGAATAAATCCTGTTCCGCCTTCCACGATCGGATTAAAACTGTCAATAACCCGAACTCCGGTTTCGAGCAAACGAAACGGACGGGGTTTCTCTTTAAAAGCACGAATAGGTAACTTCACAGGCCATTTCTGCACCATGGTGATGGAGTGTTCCTCTCCCTTCGCATCGGTAACCACAGCAAGGGTGTCGCTTAACTTGTACTTACCTTCTTTCACTATTGATTTCACGGTGTAATGGCCTTCCCACTTAAAGGGAACCAATATTTTATGGGATATCCAGTTTTCCTTTACTTCGCCGATCCAGCTTCCGGCCTGCACGGAATCACCCTTGGAAATCAGAGGGTTGAAATCCCAGACTGAATCTTCGTCAAGGGGAGCAGCATAATCCCCCTTCTTCAGGAAAACGCCTTCCATTTTATTCAGGTCATGCAACAAACCATCGAAATTCTTCGATAGCAGCCCCGGGCCCAGGGTGGCTTCCAACATATGCCCCGTAAACTCCACTTCCGTTCCTGTCTTCAGACCCCGTGTACTTTCAAAAACCTGCACATACGCATTCTTTCCATGTATTTTTATTACCTCGGCCATCAGTTTGATACCTTCATGGTTGATGTAACATATTTCATTCTGCGAAACAGATTGCTCAACCTCAACCATCACCAGATTGGCAATGATCCCTACTACCTTTCCTTTTGTACTCATCAGCTATTTTTTTTCTACATTTCTATTTATTCCCTATGGTTATGACGGTTCATTCAAAACCTCTTCCCCTTTATTACGTACCGGTTCTGATAATTCCTCAATGATCTCCCTAAACATCTTCTGATCATGCATCTCTGCAAGCTTTATCCACCGTTCGATCAACTGGTGTTTTAACAGATAACTCACGATCTTCTCGATAGTGAAATAATGGAAAAAGGTAAACTCATCCAGATACTGAATCTTAAGCTGATCCACTTCCCGTTCCCGGGTGATCAGATCCCTGTCTGATTCAATTACCTGTATGATCTTTTCCGCATTGTACATTTCATCTTTAATCATATCGGGATGAGGCTTGCTCTTCCGAAGAGCCTCATACAAAGGCGACGAAAAGGAAGTCTTTATCAATTGCCTTCCCGGATCATAATTGTAGGTATGGCTGTTTGAAGCAATCCACAGGTTTTTCAGATCGGTCTGGTATTTAATCCATTGTTTAAAAAACAGGTTGTCCTGGGACCAGGCATGTTCACAATACATTTCATGCAGCCGTATCTCCTTATCCACAGGCTCGGTATTCTCATCTTCTTTATACCGGACAACAAAATCTTTCAGATAAGTTAAAATGTAGGTTGGTTCGGTCAGTTGTTCATCGATCTCTTCTTCGGTGTATTTCCCTTCCGGCAGGAAAGAAGTCTGTTTCTTCAGCATCTTGTTCAATACATTGGTGTTATCGATGGGAAGAAACAGTGTTTCAACCAACGTATAATCTTCAGGCTTCAGAAAATGTTGTAAATAGCTTTTAAGCTCCGTTGTGGTAAAATCTAATTTTTTTGTTTCAAGTGAGATATCCTGGAAGCCGGCAACAAGAGCATAATAATTAGTTTTAATCATCTTTATCAAAAATTAAATGCTTGTTTGTTTCCTTCAAATACAATTTGAACAGATTCTCAAAGCTTTCATCGGTAAAACTAATTATATACGAACCATCTCCGGGTTTCACTTTAAATCCGGACTTCATAGAATTGTCAAATACGATATCCAATTCTCCATCCAATTGTTCTTTGATGGTTTTGGAAGCAAATTCTTCCAGATCCTTTTTATAGGATTCCGCTAGGGCAATGTGTATTTTTGACTGCTCCGGGTCCTGTGGGTTCCAGTTTTTTAGCAAATCACGGATTATTCCCTGAATAAATGCAGAATCACTCAGGGCCTCCTTCACCGGTTTTTGTACCTGCTTGAATGTTATAAGCCGGGTGATCTGTTGTTTTATTTCGCTTATGAATTTTTTGGCCGACAATTTCAATTCGGAATCCAGGTTAACCCGCATTTCATCGGCTTCTTTTTTTGCCTTACCGAGAATTTTCTCTTTTTCGTCTTTTGCTGATTTCAGCAATTTATCAACTTCGGCACGTGCTTCCGCAAGTATTTCTTCGGCTTCTGCTTTTGCCTTATCAACGCCTTCTTTATAGATCTTCTCGGTTAACTCGTTGATTTTTGATGTCATTTTAGTATGTATTATTTTTTTTTGAAGCTGAGCAAAAATAATTTTTTTTTGATATTTCCAAAAGGTAAAACTTACTTATTACGGAATTACACAGAAATTTAATATACAGAACGCATTAACATGATGAATATCATGTTCTTCCGTCTTACCCCTTGGGTTCTTCTGTTTTCTACATTTCATGTCACCCGGAATTTGTTCTATTTCTCGATCCATTTTTTCAGTGCATCTCCGATTCTGTCGATCGATTTTTTCAGGCTCTCTGGGGTTGCATTTTTTATTTTTTCCATGATATACTTTCGGGTTTCCGTATAGTTCATTGTCACTTCAGGTTTCTCCACCGGGCCTCTCAAGAGCACTGTTACCGGCACGGACTGAATATTTTCCTGTCCCGGGATTACTTCCAGTATCTCCTGGATATCCGGTCCAAATGCAGATCGTTCGATTACGAAATCCATTTGTAGGTTGAGAATGTCCTTTGCATTCAGGCTTCCGGTAATGGTAGCCTGCTGACCTGCAATCTGTGTCTGAAAAGGTTTTATGAATAAGTTTCCGTTTTCAACCTGAAATTGCGCGGTCACATCATCCACGGTAATGTTCCGCAATTTTTCCTGTTTTAATATGCTCTGCAACTGCTGAAAGGTGGGTGAATCAATGATCTGAATATCATGTGTCGTAAAGGTTCCGGAACCATTTACTGTGGAGGAAATGATTTTCAGCTCCGGGCTGAATCTTCCCCTGGCTGAAAAACGGGTGCTTACTTTTCCCCGGCTCCGGGTATCCGAAGGAATCGCTTTCTCCAGGAACAGAAGGTTCCGGGATGCTGTGGGCAGGTCTATTTCACTGACATCAAAACTCAGGTCAAATTCAGGTTCCTTTTCGGGGTTATTCATATAGGAACCTATGAGGGTAATCCCTCCTTCAAACAGATTGGATTGCAATCCATGCAAAACCAGTTTTCCATCTTTTGCCGTGATCAAGCCATTCACACCGGTAAAAGGCAACCGCCCCAGGAGAACATTCGATACCCGAGATGTAAACTCCAGGTTCAGATTCTGAGGAATATCAAAAGCGATCGTTTCAGGTTCATCCGTTCCGGCCTGGGGTGAGATCGCTGGTGTGTCAGTTCCGGATTCCTTATCAGCCATGAGATGAATCAGTTCATTGAGATTCAGAAACTGCGATCTGAGACCAAGGGTTCCGTCTAAGGTCCCTCCTTTCAGCAAGTAGCCCAAATAATTGGAGATCTTCCCGGATAATTGCATGTCGCTCTGTCCAATGCGTACCTCTGTATCGGTCAACTCAACCCACGAAGGAGAAAACTGCAACTGACCCGCAGGAATAACAACAGGCATCGTTAATCGTGGACCGGCATAGGAAAAACCGGTTAGCTGAACCGTCCCATCTGCTTCAACAAAATCGTATTGCTCTTCGCGTATTGCCGAATAAGGAGCCTTCAGCGTTAAAAAGGCTTCCATCTCACCGGTCAGATGCATGCTGTCAAGGGGGAGCGCATCTTTTAGGTGACTGAAATTGACCTTTCCATTAAGTTTCCCGTTAAAAAAAGGATCCCTGAAAAGATTCTTAATGGAAAGAACCAAATCAACCGGATTATCTCTGATCTCGGTGTGTCCCTGTGTTATTCTTAATTCCATACCGTCAAGAGGGCCCTGAGGTTTGTCGAGGATGAATTCAGCGTTCACATGTTTCAATTCTTCCGGTAGTCCATCATATTTTATGCTTCCTTCATCCACGCTTAATGTAAAATGAAACGCAGGATATTGGTCTCCGACATAGACTCCCTTAAGCGCTCCTGATATGGACGCCTTTCCTGTAGCTGTCATTCCATCCAGGTACTTCGCATAATCCGGAGGTACCAAATCCAGGAATTCGTCTAATCCCGACACAACCGACCCTATATCCAGGTCAAAAACCACAGAATCACCCGGCATTTTTACATTTCCTTCTACCACAAGGGGCAAACGGTTTACCCGGAATTCATTTTCGGACACTCTAAACTCCATTGTTTCATAATCGATGGTCAACAGAGAGTTTGTTTCCAGGGTAGTATGAGCCACGTACACCAAAGAATCATACAACAACCTGAAATCATTCACTTTTCCCCATATCTCCATATCAAAAGAAGAACCGTACATGTTCCCCGACAGGGTTGCATTGGATCCGTTAAAATAGATGGCGATCCCGGTTGATTGATCCAAATAGGATACATCGGCGCCGGTAACTACTACATTTTCCAACTCCAGCTGAAATACCTTTTCCTCAGCATCATCCGCTATATCCCCGGTTTTTCCCGTTGGTTTAGAATCGGTGTAAAAATCCCAGTTCGCCACACTATCCTCCCCCACCCTCAGGCGCAACACCGGGCTTTCGATGCTTAATTCCTCAAGGGAGACCCCCTCTTTACTGAATAGAGATAACAGATCCATGTCAGCACGAATAACCGGTATCTTCAGAAGGGTGTCATTCTGAAAATGCCTGGCTCCGGTAACATACACATTTCCCATGCGTAGGGTGGCCTTCGGAAAATTTCGGATGAATGACAACCTGAATTCCGAGAATCCGATGTTCACCCCCAGATGTTTATAAACGGTTGTTCGTGCCGTCTCCAGAAGTGCGTCCCTGAAGATCATTGGCAAGGTAACAACAGCCCCCAGAACAAGTACAATGAATATGCTGATAATGATTAATGCTTTTTTCATCCTTTACTAACTTTTTTGATCTTTTCTTTCCTATCCTGATAACAACCTGAAGTATCAGCGAAATGACAAAGTTAAAAAACTGAAACCGTAAAATAAACAATCCACCCTCAAAGAAGTGAGGTATTCAATTGAATCCATAGAATTATAAAACGAGCATGGATAATATTCACATGAAAGCCAATACGTCAGGTTACAAACTTTTTCGTTCGAGGTCCGAAATCCGAAATGTTCATCTTCGGTCTTCCGATCAACGACTTTGTTCAACCAACCATGCAAAGCAACAAAACCAATCTTACGCCTCAAGGATGTGGATTTTAGAATCTATGAAACGAACATGAACTTTTTTAATCAAAAGTTCGCCAAAGGCAATGCTTAAAAGAAGTTCATGTGAGAGCGAAGCGGTTCCATACGTTCTTAAATTTAGGATGAAGTTATGGGACGAATGATAAATTTTAAATGTATGAAACCATTCCAAATGTTAACGTTCCTGAAGGATCATCCGCCGCAACAATTGGAGAGCTGTCTGTGAAGATCGAAAGATATTCCTTTCCCGTTCCTTGTCGGCAAAAACATACCGGTAGGCTTGGATTTTCCCATAGCCGGCGATGGCAATCCATACGGTTCCAACCGGTTTTTCCGGGGTTCCCCCTCCGGGACCTGCTATTCCTGTGGTTGCTATAGCATAATCAACTTTCAGGTGCTTTTTGATTCCGGCTGCCATCTCTTCCGCAACTTGTTTGCTAACGGCTCCGAATTGTACCAATGTCTCTTTCCGCACCCCCAGAAGGTCTTGTTTGACCTCGTTGGCATAGGCCGTTACGGATCCTTTAAAGTACACCGAGCTCCCAGGTATGGAAGTGATCAGGTGGGACAGGTATCCTCCGGTACAGCTTTCCCCAATGGCCAGGGTTTGGTTTTTTTCGGCAAGCAGGCGGCCGATCACTCCTGCCAGTTTGTCTTCATCATACCCGTAAATATAACCCGGAATGAGCTTCTTCAGTTTTTCAATCTCCTTTTCCACGGTACGTTTCAAATGAAACAGATCGTCTCCGATCATGCTCAACCGTATCCTCACAGCCATGGGATTGGGCAGGTAAGCTACCCTGACTCCCCGGGGAAGATTGTATTCCCAGGATTCAAGTTTTTCAGCCAGTGTAGACTCTGCAATTCCCTGGGTGAGTACAGTGCGATGGTATATAGCCCGTGTTTTGCCCGTTTCCCGGAGGCGGGGCAGTACCTGTTCAGTCATCAGCTCTCTCATTTCATACGGCACCCCCGGGAGAGCTACAAACACGGTATTGTTTTTCTCAAACCACAACCCCGGAGCCGTTCCACTGGGGTTGGGCAAAACAGTACACGCTTCAGGCTGCATTGCCTGATCACGATTCAGCTTATTCATGGATAGGTTGCGCTGTTGAAAGCGATCCAGTATCCGTTCATAGGTGGGCTGATGAAAAACCAAACGGGTGGCGAAATAAGTGCACAGAACCTCTTTCGTCATATCATCCCGGGTAGGGCCCAACCCCCCACTGAGAATCACCAAATCGGCATTTTCTTCGCCATGAAGAAGAGCCTCGAGAATGGGTTGCCGGCTGTCGGAAACAGAGGTTATCCGGCTAATCTCAATTCCCGCCAGGTTACATTCACGGGCTATCCAGGCAGAGTTGGTGTCTACAACCTGTCCAATCAGGAGTTCATCGCCAATGGTGATAATTTCAGCTTTCATGGGATTCAAATTTTTTTAGGAAAGCCAGTCTCTGAAGCAGCGTTGGATGCGAATAATTGAAAAAAACATACACCGGATGAGGCGTTAGGTTGCTCAGGTTCTTCACAGACAGCTTTTTTAAGGCTGATGCCAACGCTTTTGGGTCATGCCGGGTAGCAGCAAATTCATCAGCCTGGAACTCATTTTTCCGCGACAGTTTATTCATGAAAATCCCAAGCAGAAAAGAGACAGGCGTATATAAAATACCGAATGCTATCAGTCCGATGTGAAACCGGGGCTCCTCCACTCCAAGAGCCCGGCTTAGCGCCGGACTGTCGATCAGAAGGGAGAAAATAAACAGCAACAATCCGGTATGAATGATCGAAAGGAACAGTCCCTGTATGACATGTTTCTTTTTATAATGCCCGATCTCATGGGCCAGGACGGCTACCAGCTCATGGGTTTCCAGATCATCGATAAGGGTATCGTAGAGAACAATACGCTTTTTTTTCCAGAAACCGGTAAAGTAGGCATTGGCTTTCGTGGATCGCTTTGAACCATTGATTACGTATATGTTTTCCAGCCTGAAACCTGTCTTGTCGGCAAAAGCCTGAATCGCATGCCGCAATTCTCCTTCTTCCAGAGGCGTCTGCTTATTGAAGAGAGGAACAATCAGGGTTGAATAAAACAACGACATAAAAATGGTGAAGCCGGTAATGACTATCCAGGCATAGATCCAGAAAAGATCCTGGGTTTTCAGGTAAATCCAGATGATCAATGCCAACAGTCCTCCGCCAATCAACCCGCCGACCAACCATCCCTTGACCTTATCCAGAACGAAGGTGGCGGGAGTCGTTTTATTAAATCCGTATTTTTCCTCAATAACAAATGTATCGTAAACCGAAAAAGGAAGATGAAGGATGTCGGAAGCAAACAGGATGATCCCAAAAAATAAAAGAGCCGCTACAATCGAGTGAGCGGTCAGGTTCCAAACCACCTGATCGACATAAGCAAATCCGTAAAAAACGAACATGGCCAGGATCACCAGAAAACTGAACAGTCCGGACCATATTCCGAACCGGTGATTCTCACGCTGATAAGCCTGTTGCCTGGCATATTTTTCTTCGTCATAGATCCCCTTCAGTTCCTCCGGAAGTTTCGTGCTCATGCACCGGGTGTTGAGGTATTCCAGGAAATTCTCAAAAAGAAAATCCAGTAGGAGAATAGCCAGAATCAGCCAGAATAGGTATTCGTGCATACAATCTATATTCATGCAGTGCTAAGGTAACAATTGAAAGGATGCGTTTGTTTCCCGGGTCTTCTGTTCGGGGACAAAGGTACTCATCCTGCAAAAATAACAACCCGTATTTTTTATCAGATACCCGGACACTGCGTTTTCTTTATTCCTCCGGAGATACTTATTCTTTCAGCCATTTATCCAGCCATTCAAAGAATACCCGTTGCCACAGAATGCCGTTCTGGGGTTTTAAGACCCAATGGTTCTCTTCCGGGAAATAGAGCCATTTTGCTGGCACGCCTTTAAGAATTGCACTGTTGAACGCAGCCATTCCCTGATCTTCAGGTACCCGGTAATCTTTTCCTCCGTGAATGACAAGGATCGGGGTATCCCATTTTTGAACATACCGGTGAGGCGAAAAGGCATAGGATCTCTGCGCCACTTCGTTATCCAGATCCCAGAAGGCCCCTCCCTGGTCCCAATTTACAAACCACATTTCATCGGTAGTAGCATACATATGTTCCAGGTTGAAGATTCCGTCGTGGGCAATAAACGCTTTAAACCTTCCCTCATGATTTCCTGCCAGGTAAAAGACGGAGAATCCGCCGTAACTTGCCCCGACGGCACCCAGTCGGTTTTCATCGATCCAGGGTTCTTCAGACAACACATCGATAGCCGTTAACAAATCCTGAATATTCTGGCCTCCGTAATCGGTAGATATCTGCTCTTTCCATTCGGAGCCAAAACCCGGAACACCCCGCCGGTTGGGAGCCACTACAACATAATCATGGGCGGCCATTATCTGGAAATTCCAACGGTACGACCAGAACTGGCTTACCGTACCCTGAGGACCTCCCTGGTTGTAAAGTAGGGCCGGATACGTCTTCGTGGAATCAAAATGCGGAGGATAGATAATCCAGGTATGCATCTCTTTGCCATCGGTGGTTTCGATCCATCGTTCTTCCACTTTCCCCATCGTCAGCTGATCCATCAAACCGTCATTGATGTGGGTTAAAGGCTCCTCCTCACCGGTGAAAATATCGACGATAACCAGCTCCGCAGGCCGCGACATGGATACCTTCTGGGCAACCAGTTTCTCGGTAGCCCTCTCGGCATACTGAAAATCGTGAACTCCCGAAGTTACTTTCAAGATCTCTCCCGTATATACATTGGTCCGGTAAATCTCATCCGTACCCTTATCGTTGCTGATAAAGAAAATACTCCGGTAGGAGGTCCTGCTCCATGACAAAGAATGTACATCGCTGTCGAAATCCAGGGTCAGGTCAAGGAAACCCCCTTTTTCCAAATGAGTCAGATAGAGGCAGTTTTTGTCTGCTTCGTAGCCATCTCGGTCCATATGTTCCCAGACAAGATATACACCATCCGGGGAATAGAGGGGGTTTCGATCATACCCTTCCAACCCTTTCGTAAAATTTCGCGTTTCACCGGTTTCCAGGTTGTAAAAGTAAATATCGGTATTGGTTGAAACAGCATATTCCTTTCCGGTCTTTTTTTTGCATGTATAGGCAATTTCTTTGCCTCCCGGATGCCAGTCGATCTGTTCCATACCCCCAAACGGCTTATCCGGAGAATCGTACCGCTCTCCTTCCATGATGTCTTTGCCTTCTGTGATCTTTCCATGCTTTGGAGAATAATCTGCCACAAAAATATGGCTGTATGTGCCGTCATGCCATGTATCCCAATGCCGGTACATCAAATCCTCCTCCATGCGGGCATGCGCAAGGGGAAGATCAGGATACCGGTCCTGAACCGTAGAATCGACTTGTACACTTTTCACATACAGAATCTTATCCAATGTCGGAGAATACTTAAATCCGGAAATGCCTCCTTCCATATCCGTAATCTGCCTCGGATGGGTTCCGTCGGGATTGATTTCCCATAGCTGGGTACTTCCCGACCGGGAAGAGAGATAACCTATCTTCTCTCCGTCCGGACGCCAGACTACATTGAATTCATTTTCGGGAGTGACCGTGATCTGCCGTGATTCCCCGCCCCCGGAAGGAATAACATAAATATCACGGTATCCCCTGTTTTCATCTTTCTTGTAATAGGTTACCGTATAAACCACCTCCGTTCCGTCAGGAGATACAGACGGTTCCCCAAGCCTTCCAAAAGACCATAATACTTCAGGGGTCATCCTGTCTGACTCAAGTTCAGGGGTTCTGCCAATTCCTTCCAAAGAGGTTTTCTGCTGATCTCCCTGCTGACAGGCAAAGAGAAAAACAAGAACGATTATACCTAAATATCTTGCCATTTTATTGATTTTTTATTGGTATGAAACGAGCATGGTTACTATTTACACCCAAAGTTATGATTCATTCCGATAGCTATCGGGATCGGAAATACCTTCAGCGATTTAACACGTGAATCGTATGAAACGAATTCTCTTCCAACAGCTATCCGGAGGGGGCGGATTAATCCGCTGTACATCGGGAATACCTTTGAAGATAAACCATTATAATCCTATAAAACAGGAATGCAAAGGTAAAATTATTCACGAAAAAATAAAACGAGTCGGAGCCATTAAATGGTCTGCTTTGAATGGATATGAAAGATCATTGAATCGATGGATCAGTTGTCCTGGTTATCCACTCGCTTCGCTCGTGTCAATGAAAACCAAATACAACAAGGACGACAACGCCAACCCCCCTGTTCCAACCCTTCGAAAACCTGAGCAACCGTTAACCGTCAACCGAAGATACTATGTAAACGGGAAACTTAGTGATTGCCGTAATGGTAAACTCCCTCTTCTGAATAAAGAATTCCGTCGTAATCAAAAACCGTTACACGAAAACAGGTTGAATCGCGCCCTTCTCTCTTCAAAGCCGATAAATCGAACGAAACAAAAGCTGCAAATGGCAGGAGTCCGGTATCCCCGTTGTCGTTGTGTCGTAATTCCAGTTCCACAGGTTGCTGCTCCAAAGCCAGGTCTCCCGGCTGTTTTACCAAATTGATTGAATGGATGGCGTTGCCTCCCCAGTATTTCAATTCAAAATTCAACAAATTACCCGATAACCAGGCATCCCGGACAATGATTGGATCATTCCCAATGCTGTCTTCATTGTCTGCTGTCAGATCCAGAATCCCCTTCATGAGTATTTTACGCATCGAATTGACTTTTACATAATATCCCCTTTTCTCCCCCTCTTCCGTAATATCACCCAAAATCGTATAGTTCACCAATACACGGCTGCTGTCTTCATAATGGCCAAAATAAGTATCCGAAGCTACCGGAACAAGGCGCATCCCATCATCGAGATGTATGATACACCCCATCCCTCCTGTGTCATCCTCATAATAAATACCAAGATTGATCCACATGTCTGTTGCGGAATACCCATCCTCATCCAAACTACAGGAAGACAGGACGGCAAGTATAACAACCGTTCCTATCCCAATCAATGCTCGTTTCATATTCCTGAATTTTGCGTAAATTGCTTGTACCAATCAGATTTTTACCGCTCCAAAAAGGTTGCGTTCCCCCTCAAAAAAATTCTGTCATTTTTTACTTACACCAACTGACATAAAGACCATTTTTCTAAATGGAATAACAATTGTATATTTACCAAACGATATATCTAGATATATAAAAATGTTTAGAATTGATTCTCATACCGGCTTACAGGAAAAAGTAAGAACAAACAAAACCGTTTGGTTGTTGCTTTACAAAAAGGGTTTTCCTTTGAGTGAATGTTCGTTTACCCATTATAGAACAGCGGTGGAAATGTTGGATGACGGTGGATTTTGTTATGCAGATTTGAATCAGGTAAGGGACATTCATGCTGTTTATGGAATAACCAGTGTTCCGGCGCTTCTGCAATTTAAAGAGGGAAAGATGGTGAATATCACCAAAGGATGCCAGGATCCGAGAACATACAAAGCAATATTTGAGAATGCAATCTATGCAACGTCATCTAAAAGCAAGGAACCTCCGGAACGAAGGGTTGTGGTTTATACTGCACCGGGATGCACCTGGTGTTCAGCCGTCAAGCGGCATCTTGAAACGCACCGGATCAGATACCATGAAGTAGATGTAACAAAAAATCCGGAGGCAGCCCGGGAAATGATCGCAAGAAGCGGGAAACAGGGCGTTCCACAAATGGATATAAACGGCCGGATGGTGGTAGGATTTGACCGGACAGAAATAAATCGATTAACAGGAATGAAGTAAACGTTAAAACAAAGAAAAAAAATGAAACAAGCAATTTTTTTACTGGCAATCGTAGTATCTACTTTAACCAGTTGTGGTTCCGGCAACAGCCAGACAAAGGACAATACAGCAGGAGACAAAATCCCGGAAAAGGAATCAGTACCCCTGATGGCTGGTTTGGAAAACCAGCAGAAAACTGCAGAAGGAGGGGCTATATTGCTGACCCGGGAAATGTTCCTGGAAAATGTGTGGGATTATACCCAATCCCCTCAGGAATGGAAATACACCGGAGACAAACCGGCCATCATTGATTTTTACGCCGACTGGTGCGGCCCATGCAAAATTGCGTCCCCGATTCTGGAGGAAATATCTACCGAATATGCCGGGACCTTGTATGTATACAAAATCGACACGGAAAAAGAACGGGAACTGGCATCGGTATTTGGAATCCGAAGCATCCCTTCCTTTCTTTACATCCCGGTGAACGGAAAACCGGTCATGATGGCAGGCATCGGACGTTCCAAAGAGGAAACAAAAAATATGTTTGTTGAAAATATCAACAAATATCTTTTACAGAATAATCCATAAAAAGGTAAAACAAATGAAAGAACTTCAGCCTATCAATCAGAATGTATTGCTGGAATTGACGGAAGATAAGTCGGAACAGAAAACGGCTTCCGGGATTATCATTCCCGACTCAGCAAAGGAAGAGCAAAAAGTGGGGAAAGTAATTGCCATCAGCACTATAGAGAATGCTGAAATCGTTCCGGGAGATGAAGTACTCTACAAAGAATTTGCCGGAACAAAAATCTCTTTTGAAGGGAAACACTATTTGTTGCTGCCCTATTCGGAGATTCTTTCAAAGGTCGTGGAAACAGAATCGATAGAATCAGTGGGTGGATAATCTTACCCATCTTCCATTGGATCGTTGTGAAGGCAAAAATTTGATGATCCCAGGAAGTTGTCTGAGAAGTTCATGGTTCTGCGATGGACACGAAGGTATCGCAGAACGCGAAAAGTTATTGCTTATTGATTTTGAATACTCTACGAACTCAGCGCATGGCCGGCGAACCTTGCGGGCACTACATACAATTACTTTGGGGACAGTTTTTTTATTGTTCCTTAATTTATACAGCATTACTCACCCACTGATTCTTTATCCTCCTGCCAGGTGATCAGTCCTTTTCGCTGTCTGCCGTTCATTAATACGGTGAGTGGCTTCTTAAAGCGCACGTGTTTGATAAAACCGGTTTGGGACACAAGTTCCTGATTATGTAAAACATCGATATTTACAGAAGCTTCCTTTGCATTCCAGGGAACGGAGAAATACCCCACATTCATGGAGGTTACGTTGTGAAAGAAATGGGAGCCCAGGGATCCGTCCAACGGGAAATTCTCCAGTCCCATTTCTACAATAATGCGAGCTTTCGATATATCAGCCCATAGCACAGGTATTCCGGTATAAAAATCACGGGATCCCCAGCGTCCGGGTCCGATGAGGATATACTCGGTACTCCCGGTTTCCATTTTTTTGTTCACATCATGAATCTCACGGGCTATCTGTTTTGTTTTCAGTCGGTCGAATGTTTCGGGAATTACAAATATCACATCCCGGATGTTGTTTATCCGGCCATTTCCCATGCCTCTTTCGGCATACATTAACAGGTTTTTACGGTCGGCAGAGTCGATATCAATATTGATCTGGTTTTCACTTCGGATCAAGGGTTTTATCTGCAACAGATAAAAGGTTGGTTTATGATGATCTCCGGGTTCCAGGTCAATGGCATATTCAATTTCTACCGGGGATCCCATGGCATCCCGAAAGAGCTTTAGTAAAATTTGTAAGGTTTCCGGGAGAGGGATCAGGTTATATTTCAGGATATTAGCGAAATCTACCACCCTGGGGCCCGGCATGTTATTGCCGGGTATCAGGGAATCATTTTCCATGTCGTAAGTAGATACACAATGATCGAGGGTGTTGTCTTTTTCTGCTTCCCGGATGCTGAAGCGCCGAACGCAGGCATCTTCGCCATCCCGAGCCAAATTAAAATCCCTACTCTGCATATCAAGCGCATAAAAAGAGCGCTGCGAATCCCGTACCTGATCTTTTACATCGGATGGATTGATCGCCGGATAACGCGGACAGAAACGGTAACCGCTCTCCCCACCGACCACATAAATCCCCAATCCTACAGCAGCCACTGAAAAACCATCTTCCGGTTCCATGTACGACACCGGATAATAATTGTACGACTGCGCAACTCCTGAAATATGCGGATAAAACTTACCGTTGAAATCATGCCCAACAACTTCCTGGAGCACGATGGCCATTTTCTCTTCTTCAATTTTATAATGGACCGCATCAAAATAGGATTGTGCAGATTCGGTATAAATACTGGCATAAACCAGTTTAATAGCCGTGATCAACTGCTGGTAACGAACTTCCAGGTCGGGGTCGTTATTGGGAATTAGGTACGTTGCATACACCCCGGAAAAGGGCTGCAATAAAGAATCTTCGAACAATCCCGAAGAACGAACCGCCAGGGGCCGGGTTACATTCTTTGTATATTCCCTGAGACGTTCTGAAATTTCCTCATCAAGATCCGCGGCCAGGAAAAGCTCTTTGATGGCTTCATAATTGTTGTTGGTAAGAACATTCTCATACAGGCTGTTGATTTCCAGGAATCGGTCGTATTCCAAAGCCCCAATCACGGCAGTGGCCGGAATACGAATGTTTAAACCGGGAATTAACTTGTAAAAGTCAATGTTCTCAATAAAATTACTGATAAAAGCAATGCCCCGTCCTTTGCCTCCCAGCGATCCTTTGGATAGCCGCATGACAAAACGATTGGAAGTGACCAGCGAAGAATTGAAATTGATGATCCTCCCGCGGAGCTTTTGCATTCTTTCTTTTTCAAAAACCCGAAAGGTATGTTTTTTTAATTCCTGGGTTGTCTCAAAATCATCAAAATGAATGGGAATTAGTTGCTTCGCCATATTGATCTCTCCACGCGCCATCAGCCATGTCGAAAAAGAATTGCGTTTGGAGTGGTACTCCAAAACACTATCCGGAATAATCTTAAACTTCTCCTGGAATTCCTTCAGGTTCGATGCCTCCGTAACCGGAGTTCCCGAGCTGTCTTTAAAAATAAAGTTCCCGAATCCCAGTCGCCGGTACATAAAATGAAGAATATCCATGGAAAGGCTTTCCGAATTCTTATTGATGAACTCCGCATGTATTTCCCGCGCCCTTTGTGCATTTTTACTATCGGCTGACTGAAGCATAATGGGGATCGGGTATTTCAACAATCTTTTGACGTACTTCAGCAATTCGATTCCCGCATTTCTATCGTCTTTCCCATTTTTTGAAAATTTCACATCAGAGATCACACACAACAGATAATCTTTATAGGCTTTAATGATGTGCACTGCCTCTTCGTACGTACTGACCAGGATCACTTTAGGGCGCGCCCTCATTTTCAAGATCTTATGAAGGTCATCCTCCGATTCATCCTGGACCAGCACCTGGGTCTGGGTCATGATGGTGGTGTACAAAACCGGGAGGTACCGGGAATAATATTTGATGCTGTCTTCCACCAGCAAAATGACTCTGACATTTCCGTTTTGGGTATCCTGGGCTACATTCTTCTTATCTTCAATGTATTTTATCATCGCCAGAAACACATTGGAATTTCCATTCCACACGAATACCCGATCTACAAAATCCAGTTTCTGTCCTTCGACCTGAAAATAGCGCAGGTCGGCATTGTTATTCACCAGGAGCAACAGGGGAACATCAGGCCTTATTTTATTCACATCACGGGCAATCTCCACCGGCATATCCTTATCCACTCCTGCCATGATAATGATCATGTCAAAATCACGGTGTTCCAGCATTAAAAGAGCTTCTTCGTGTGAATGAACACTGGTAAACCGTGGAGCGGTATATAGATTCAACTGAAGAAATTCACCCCGTATTTTATCGCTGAACTGACCTTCCCGTACAATCGAGTAGGAATCGTACAGGGTAGCCACCAACAAGACTTCTTTTATTTTGGTAGGCATCAGTTCATGGAAAATATCCCGGTCGCTTTTTTTTCGTTTATACAGGTTGGCCAATGTTATCTTCTCCAGATCCATTCTGCTCGCTTTTTTAAAACCGAAAAGTAACGAAAATTCGTCAATGTAAGAAGGATTTTTGCAAGGCTGCCAGGAACCAGGGGAAAACGTTGAAGGATAAACGAACCGGTTGGGGAATGACAAGGCATTCTCGGTCCTGATCCGGGAGCCGGCATGCGAATGATCATAACTACCCCGGTACTTTGAAAAAATGAATCAGTTGCCGGAAGGGGGAGTATTATTTTTTGTAACTTTTCCGTTTCCCTCGACCTCCCAGGTATTTCCTGAATTCATCAGTTCTTCCACGGAGGATATTTTTCTTCTTCTCTTCATTTTTTTTATCTGATCCGTCATTTCCCGGTCGTAGGCCGGAGCCTTTGCATTCCGGATTACTCCCAGCGCCACAGGGTAATCAGGCAGCCTCATTTGAATTAAGGCCATATGCACCAACGGATCCTCTTCGGTGGCATCATGAACCAGGACATCCTCCGGGGATCTTCCGTTTTTACCTATTTGGACTACTTTCAGCCTGCCTTTTTCCATGATCAACCCTTTGTCCTTCTTTTCACCAAAGATCATGGGGTTTCCCTGTTTCAGGAAAAGTTGTCTGTCGGCTTTGTGTTCCGGATCGGTAATGGCACTGTGTATTCCGTTATTAAAGATCACGCAATTCTGAAGTACTTCAACTACCGATGTTCCTTTATGTTCTGCAGCTTCCGTAAAAATATCCTGATTGAGTTTCAGATCGACATCTATGGTGCGGGCAAAGAAAGTTCCCCCGGCTCCCAGCGCCAATTGCCCGGGTATAAACGGGTCTTCAATGGTTCCAAAAGGGGAGGTTTTTGTTTTTACGCCTCTTTCGGAAGTCGGAGAGTACTGTCCTTTGGTTAGACCGTAAATACGGTTGTTGAACAGAATGAGGTTCACGTCCACATTCCTGCGTATCAAATGAATAAAATGGTTTCCTCCGATGGCCATGGCATCCCCGTCGCCGGTCATTACCCAGACACTCAGCCGGGGATTTGCACATTTAACACCTGAAGCTACAGCCGCGGCTCTTCCATGAATGGTATGAAAGCCGTACGTACTCATATAATAAGGAATCCGGGACGAACATCCGATTCCTGAGATCACGGCAAATCGTTCCCGGGGTATGCCCATCCCGGCCATAGTGCGCTGAATAGCATTCATAATGGCATAATTGCCACATCCTGCACACCATCGCACTTCGTTTTCGCTTCTGAAATCTTTGTAGGAGTGTTCTTTCATGATCAGTCCTCCAGCAATTTAACAATGTTCTTCTTCAACTCCTTAACGGTAAATGGCAGCCCTTCCATTTTATTGAACTGATGATAGGTAAATTCCGGAATTTTATCCCGTAAATAAGAAGCAAACTGTCCAAGATTCAATTCACAGACAATAATCTTTTCAAATTTAGCCAATACCTTTTGGGTATTGGCTGGCAGGGGTCTGATATAGTTAAAATGTGCCAGGCTTACTTTTTTCCCTTCTTTGCGTAGTTCCCTGGCCGTGCTTATGAGGTGGCCATAGGTACCGCCCCACCCCACGATCAGGATCTCTCCGCTTTCATCACCATAGAGTTCAAGGTCAGGGACCATGTCGACCACCCGTTCCACTTTCTCCTCGCGCATCCGGCAGTTTCTCTGATGGTTTTCCGGATCATGGCTTACGGTTCCTGCGATATCTTTCTCGAGGCCTCCGATGATGTGTTCAAAACCTTTTCTTCCCGGAACTGCCCATTGGCGCGCTTTTGTTTTCTCATCCCGGGCATACGCTTTAAAGGTACGTTTGCTTTTGGCATAGGGAGGTTTTATTTCGGGGAGTTCGCTCATTTTTGGTATTTTCCACGGTTCGCTGCCGTTTCCCAGAAAGCCATCTGAGAGAAGGATCACCGGGACCATCCTTTCCAAAGCAATCTTAGCGGCCATAAAGGCATACAGGAAGCAATCCGAAGGGGTACTTGCAGCCAGAACAACCACAGGGCTTTCTCCGCTTCGTCCATACAATGCCTGCAATAAATCAGCCTGTTCGGTTTTCGTAGGCAATCCCGTTGAAGGTCCCCCCCTCTGAACATCAATAATAACAAGAGGTAGTTCAGCCATAACTGCCAGTCCGATGGCTTCCGATTTCAATGCCAGTCCGGGACCCGAAGTAGTCGTTACAGCCAGATCGCCTGCAAAAGCAGCTCCTATGGCTGCAGAAATACCGGCTATTTCATCTTCAGCCTGGAACGTCTTAACTCCCAGATCTTTGCGTTCCGCAAGAACGGAAAGAATCTCGGTGGCCGGGGTGATCGGATAAGAACCCAGAAAAAGCTCCAATCCGGTTTTCTCAGCCGCTGCCAGCAATCCCCAGGCCGTAGCATGATTCCCATAAATATTGCGGTATTTCCCGGGTTCAATATCGGCCGGAGTTACAATATAACTGGGCGTCATATGTTGCAGCGACATACCATAGTTATACCCGTCGTGTAATACTTTGATATTGGCCCTGGCTACCATGGGTTTACCCGCAAACTTCGTACGGATAAATTCATCGATATACTGCAGGGGCCGGTTAAACATCCAGGATACCAACCCCAAAGCAAACATATTTTTGCTGCGAAGTACCGTTTTATTGTTCAGTTCAAACTTTTTCAGACTCTCCTTGGTCAAACTGGATATGGGAATCGCAATTTTAAAATAATCGTTCAGATTGCATTCAGTAAAAGGATCCTCCGTGGTAAGGCCTGCCTTGGCGAAATTCTTTGCTGTAAACGAATCGGAATCATAAATAATGGTACCCCCGGGTTGCATAAACCGCGCATTCGCCTTTAAAGCAGCCGGATTCATGGCAACAAGAACATGAGCATAATCTCCCGGAGTATTCACCTGTTTATGACCAAACTGTACCTGAAAACCAGATACTCCTCCAACCGTCCCCTGGGGAGCCCGGATCTCCGAAGGATAATCCGGAAATGTGGAAATACCATTCCCCAGCAAAGCCGTGGCATCCGAAAACAAAGTTCCCGTAAGTTGCATTCCATCTCCTGAATCACCCGAAAAACGAATGGCAACTTCTTCAAGCTTCATCACTTTAGCATCCTTCATTCAACCTGGATTTTAATTCCTCTTAACATCTTCTGTAAAGAAAAACCGACCCCGTTTGCAATGAAATTACAAATCCGGAACCGATTCATTTTCTCTTTTTTTTCACTGAATAAAAAACAAAGATATATATTATTTATCAGGAGGGTTATGACGAATATTATGATTTTAATGATTCTTCTCCAGGACAATGAATTTACTCCAGTTTCGTACTTGTTTTAATGATTTTATTCAGATTTAAATAACTCAAATTCAATATATCAAAATGGTATTGAATTACGAAACGCAAGTAATTTAAAATTAATACAGATAATAATAACTACCGTTCCTGTGAAAAAAATTTCATCTTTTTATTTTTAGAAGAAGGAATCCTATCCTTAATCCTTTTACAATCTGCAGTGTCCGTTTCATATTTTCTTCTTACCTTACCCACAAAATCTATTGAGTAACACACTAAACAATGAACACATGACACGAAATCATTTTATGGTTGTATTTATCCTGGTCATCTGGTTTGTTATTTCTTTTGTCACCAATATTCTGGGTCCCTTGATGCCGGTAATCATCGAGAATTACAATTTGAGTCTGACCATGGCATCGTTTCTTCCTTTTTCCTTTTTTCTTGCCTATGGCATTATGTCGATTCCTTCAGGGATGTTGGTTGAGCAATACGGAGAAAAGAGATCGATGTTATTTGCTTTTTTTCTGAACCTTTTGGGAGCCTTTTTATTTGCTCTTTTCCCCACTTATTTCATGGCGCTTGCTTCGCTTTTCATCATCGGGATTGGCATGGCTATGCTCCAGGTCATTATCAATCCGTTGATGCGGGTTTCGGGTGGTGAAGAACATTTTGCTTTTTTTTCCGTCATGGGTCAGTTGGTTTTCGGTGCTGCTTCCTTTGTAAGCCCGTTTGTGTTTTCTTACCTGATGCATAACCTCTCCGGATACTCCGGTGGGGGGAATTTTTTTCTCGAAGGATTAAGTCATCTAATTCCTCCGGAACTTCCATGGTCATCGTTTTATTGGATTTTCACGGTGGGATTCCTGGTAATGATTGTGATCATCTTCCTCGTAAGATTCCCGAAGGTAGCCCTCAAAGAGGAGGAGAAAGCCGGGCCGGTTCAGAGTTACCTGGAACTCCTGAGAAAAAAAGAGGTAATCCTCTACGCTATAGGAATTATGGCCTATGTAGGCACGGAACAGGGAATTGCCAACTGGATGAGTAAATTTCTGCAGACCTATCACGGACAGGATCCCCTAACCACCGGAGCCGCTACCATTTCATGGTTCTGGGGGTTAATGGCTATCGGCTGTCTGGTTGGATTGATCCTCTTAAAACTATTTGATTCCAGGATCATCCTGAAAGGGGTTAGTGTGTTGACCATGGCCGTTTTGGCACTGGCTCTTTTCGGCCCGGCCGGAATTTCCGGAATCTGTTTCTCGACAACCGGATTTCTTATTTCAACCATGTTTTCCATTATCTTCTCCCTGGCCCTCAACTCGGAAGAGAAACACCACGGTTCCTATTCCGGGATACTCTGCTCAGGAATCTTTGGCGGAGCCCTGGTACCCCTGATCATCGGTTGGCTGGGAGACCAGGTGGGATTGAAAATGGCGATGCTCTTTCTTTTTGTTACCCTGGGCTATATTTTCAGCATCGGCTTCTGGGCTAAACCCATTATCAGCAATAAAACCATTACTTTACGAAACGATGCATCCACAAAATCCCCGGTAAAACCAAAAATCTCATAAAAGACAGACGAAGGTTTCATTTCTTTTACTATTTTGCCGTTTTTAATCAATGCAGTCATGGAAAACACAACGACCACCTCACGAAATTCCACCATCGTTCCGATGATCATCATCAGTGCGCTGTTTTTTATTTTCGGGTTTGTAACCTGGCTAAACGGAATTCTCATTCCCTATTTACAAATTGCCTGCGAGCTCACGGATTTCCAGGCTTTATTTGTTGCTTTTGCATTTTATATATCGTACACCATCATGGCCTTACCCTCGGCCTGGGTTTTGAAAAAAACAGGATTTAAAAATGGAATGATGCTCGGGTTATGGATCATGGCCATTGGAACCCTGGTGTTTATTCCGGCTGCTCTGACCCGCACCTATTTGACCTTTCTGATCGGATTGTTTATTATGGGTACGGGATTGGCAATTCTTCAAACAGCCTCCAATCCATATGTTACCATTATGGGTCCTCGTGAGAGTGCTGCCATGCGTATGAGCATCATGGGGATATGCAACAAAGGAGCCGGAGCCATTGCCCCTCTGATCCTGGTCTATTATATTTTAAGCGACGGGGATGCTTTTATAGCCAACCTGATCACGCTGGATGAGGAGGCAAAAATGGTTGCTCTCAATGAACTGGCCCGGCGGGTGATCAATCCCTACATTGTGATGACCATCGTTTTGTTTCTCATGGGCATCGGGGTGCGTCTCGCCCCGCTTCCTGAGATTGAAACCGAGGAGGAAAAAGAAGTAAACGGCGGGGTAAAAACCAAAAAAACCATTTTCGATTTTCCGCATCTGATTCTTGGTGTTCTGGCCCTGTTCCTGTATGTGGGGGTTGAAGTCATTGCCGGGGATACCATTATTCGATATGGTCTTTCCCTGGGCATCGAAATGGAAAAAGCAAAAGCATTCACTTCCTATACCATGGGATTCATGATTTTTGGCTATATATTAGGCATTTTACTGATTCCGAAAGTTATTTCCCAGACGATAGCTCTCAGGGTATCGGCTGTCCTGGGACTTTTGTTTTCCTTTGGAGCAATCTTCACTTCCGGATTTACATCGATTCTTTTTGTTGCTCTTTTTGGTCTTTCGAATGCCCTGGTCTGGCCGGCTGTATGGCCTCTGGCTATTCACAACCTCGGGAAATTCATTAAAACAGGATCTGCCCTGCTGATCATGGCCATCGCAGGAGGAGCCATCATTCCCCTGATCTGGGGAAAACTCTCCGATACCATCGGAGCCCAGGAAGCCTACTGGATTATGGTTCCTGCCTACGCCTATATTCTTTTCTATGCCCTGAAGGGATATAAAATCAAAAGCTGGAGTTAGTTTATGCATTCAACCAAACCAACCCTTTTGGTGCTGGCTGCCGGTATGGGCAGTCGCTTCGGAGGGTTAAAACAGGTAACTCCTGTAGGTCCATCGCAGGAAACCATCATTGAGTATTCCATTTATGATGCCCTCCGGGCCGGATTCGGAAAAGTAGTCTTTGTCATCCGCAAAAATTTTTCCCGGGCCTTTAAGGAGAAATTCGATCCCCTCCTGGATGGAAAAATGGAGGTGGCCTACGTATATCAGGAACTGGAAAACCTGCCCCGGGGATTTTCCGTACCCGGGGGCAGGGAAAAACCCTGGGGTACAGCACATGCGGTTCTCATGGGCAAAGAGGCAATCCATGAACCGTTTGCAGCCATCAATGCCGATGATTTTTACGGCTCCGGGGCGTTCCGCATCATAGCCGATTTCCTGCTTACTTCAACCGATAAAAATGAATACGCTATGGTGGGGTATACCTTAAAAAATACGCTCTCAGATTATGGATCGGTATCCCGGGGCGTGTGTGAAGTGGAAGCCACCCATACCCTGAAAAAAATAACCGAACAAACAAGCATCCACAGAACCCCCGGAGGAATCGTGGCTGAAAACAACAAACAAAGGGTACCCCTCACAGGCGAAGAAACGGTTTCCATGAACTTCTGGGGATTCAAACCTTCCCTGTTTGAATACCTCGAAGATGCATTGATCGACTTTCTGCAAAAGAAAAGCAACGAGCCGAAAGCAGAAATCTATATTCCCTCGGTCGTCTTTGACCTGATCGGGAGAAACAGGGTGAAGGTAAAAGTGCTCCCTGCAGATGCATCCTGGTTTGGCGTAACGTATAAAGAAGAACAACCCTACGTCATGAAAAGAATCCGCTCCCTGGTTAACCAAGGAATCTATCCGGAGAACCTATGGAAAAAATGAATCATCCGGAAGCCATAGCCAGAAAATTTGCCCTCCGGGGCACCCTCAGAGAGATCATCCCCTGGGGAAACGGGCATATTAACGATACATACCGGATCATCCTCGAAGAACCAGATAAACCAGGCTATATTCTGCAACGAAAAAATCACCTCGTTTTTAAGAACATACCCGAAATGATGGAAAACATCGCTCGGGTGACAAACCATATTCGAACCAAACTTGAAGCGCAGAATGTACCCGACATCAACCGGAAAGTAGTCACCCTGATTGAGACGAAAAAAGGAACAACCTACTACCGCGATGACGCAGGGAACTACTGGGCTTGTTTTCTTTTTATCCGGGGGTGTAAAAATTACGAACAAATAGAAAAACCCGAACAGGCATACCTTGCCGGAAAAGCCTTCGGGCAGTTTCAGAAGCAGTTGTCCGACCTCCCGGGGAAGCCTTTGAATGAAACCATACCGGATTTTCATAACCTCGAATTCAGATTGGGCAATTTTCAAAAGGCCCTCGAGGTCAATTACCGGAACAGAAAACAGGTCGTTCAGGATGAAATCGGATTTGCCCACACCAGAGCTGAAGAGATGAAAACCCTGCTGAACCTCCTGAGAGCAGGCAAACTTCCCCGAAGGATCACCCATAATGATACGAAAATCAATAACATCTTATTCGACAGGCAGGATCATATTCTATGCATCATTGATCTGGATACGGTAATGCCCGGACTGGTACATTACGATTTTGGCGATGCCATACGGACTGCTGCCAATACGGGGAAAGAAGATGAGCCAGACCTGACAAAGATTTCTGTGAACATGCCCATCTTTGAGGCCTTTACACGGGGGTTTTTAGAAGAATTAAAAGAAATCCTGACTCCTGAAGAAAAAAAATGGCTGTCTCTTTCGGCCCGTTTCATGGCTTACATCATGGGATTGCGTTTTTTGACCGACTATCTGGAAGGGGATGTATATTATAAGATTCACGATCCCGACCATAACAGAGTAAGAGCCCGCTCCCAGTTCAGACTGGTTGAGGAAATGGAAAAAAGAAAAGAAGAGATGCAGGAGATCGTAATTCGCTGGTCGCACTCTCAATAGCGAACATGTTCTGCCGTCACCGGACGGCCCATAAACAAAGCGGCCTTTTCAGCAAACAGATCAGCAGATTCAGTGGTCATAAACCGAATCCGGCTTCCTTGTGAAAGCCGGTTTTCCATTTCGGGATGTCGCAGGAGGTAATCCTGCAATTTTCCGGGGATGATGGCTCCCTGGTCCACAATATGAACTCCCTGGGGCACAAATTTCTGAATCTGGTTTTTTAACAGGGGGAAATGCGTACATCCCAGAATCAGCGTATCCAGCCGGGGATCCTTGTTCAGAATATTATGTATGTTCTTTTGGATGAAGTAGGCAGCTCCGGGCGTATTGATTTCGTTGTTTTCCACAATGGGAACCCACATAGGGCAAGCTTCCTGAACCGTATGCTTCACTTTCCCGCCCGACCATTTTTCTAGTTCCAGGGGATAGGATCCGGAAAGAACAGTTCCTACTGTGCCCAGGACACCCACCCGCCCATTTTGTGTCATCTCAGCTACCTTTTCCACGCTGGGACGGATCACCCCTAAGACCCGCCGGGAGGAGTCAAGCCGGGGAAGATCCAGTTGCTGAATGTTCCGCAATGCTTTTGCAGAGGCCGTATTGCAAGCCAGGATAACCAGAGAACATCCCTGTGAGAAGAGAAATTGAACAGCCTCCAGGGTGTATTCATACACCACATGAAAAGACCTCCCTCCATAAGGCGTTCGGGCATTGTCTCCCAGATAAAGAAAATCATAACGGGGCATCTGGCGGGTAAGCCCTCTTAAAATGGTTAACCCTCCATACCCTGAATCAAAAACGCCAATCGGGGAATATTCCGTTTGCATACAGCAAAATAAACAAAAAAAAGCCATCCGCCGCATGACAGATGGCTTCCTTCTTCGGGTAAATCGTTTATTGAATTCCCAGCCGGGTTTTTACCAGCGGAAGAATATCCATGCTTTCAGTTGATTTGTAGAGCACAGCCCCTGACTGTGGACTCACATCGAAAACATACAATAATCCCTGCTCTTTGGCCACTTCTTCAATGGCTACCTCGGCTTTTTCAAGTACCGGCTGCAACAATTCAGAATACTTGGTTTGTAACTGCTGCTGCGCATTGCCCTGAAAATTCTGAATCCGTTGCTGTTTATCCTGGATATCCTGAATTTTTGCATTCCGGACCAATTCAGATGCATTGGTATCCAGGTTTTCAAATTCCGTAAGCATGTTCTGATATTCGGTTTGCATGGTTGTCAGAAGATCCTCCAGATCGGTCTGAAAATCATTGAATTCGGTTTCAGCAGTGGCCCTTTCAGGCATAACCTGAATCAACGCCTGAAGATCAATGTGTCCGAATTTCGGAGTCTGTGCATTTACAAATCCTGCCAGCAATAGTAATACTGCTACCGATGCAATTTTTACTAAATTTCTCATAATTAAGTCCATTAATTTTTTCACAAATATAGTGTATTAATTTTTATATCCAAGCTTCTCTAATACCTGATCACTCAGGTCATAGCGGGGATTGGTAAAAAGCATGGTCACTCCTCCGGCTTTGTCAAAAATCACGGCATAGCTTCCATCGTTGGCAATATCCTGAATAGCATTGTAGATATCATCCTGAATGGGTTTCACCAGGCTCTGTCTTTTTTGATACAAATCGCCGCTGGGTCCGAAATACTTGCGCTGCAGTTCTTTGTATTCTTTTTCACGGGTTATGATCACGTCTTCCCGTTTTCTTTTCATATCTTCGGAAAGCAATACACTTTCGGCCTGGAAATCTTTGTACATCTGTTCCAGCTCTGAATGAATCGACTCCAGTTCTTTCTGGTACTGACCAGACAGCTGGTCCAGTTGATCCTGAGCTGACTGATAGGAGGGAATATTCTCCAAAATATAATCCGTGTCCACATAGGCAAACTTCTGGGCGAAGGCGGTTCCTGTAAGAACAAGAAAAACAGCTATTATAAGACTTACTTTCTTCATGGCTATATTATTTTAAGGTTACTACTTTTATCAACAACTCAAATACTGAGCCAAAACGATTTGGTTAAAACTGTTGTCCGATTACAAAATGGAAATTGCTTCCGTGCGCATCTTGTCCGGGTATTTCATCAAAGCCATATCCCCAGTCGATTCCCATCAGCCCAAACATAGGCAGGTATATTCGTACTCCAAGACCGGCCGAACGATACAGTTTGAAGGGATTATAGTTCTGAAAAGAGGTCTCGGCATTTCCTGCTTCCAGAAAGGTTAAGGCGTAAATAGTCGCATTGGGTTTCAGGGTTACCGGATAGCGCAATTCCAGCGTAAACTTATTGTAGATGCTTGAACCGTTTCGCGGACTGAGACTGAAATCTTTGTATCCTCTCAGCGCAATATAATCCGTTCCGTAAATATTGTACCCCGACATTCCGGATCCCCCCACAATAAATCCTTCAAAGGGAGACCGGCGGTTCGGGTCGAAATAACCAAGAAAACCCAATTCATAGGCAGTGCGTAAAACCAATTTCCGGTTACTCGAAAGGGTGGTAAAATGCTGTCCTTTGAGCAACCATTTGTGGTATTCGATCCATTTATATTTTTCACTGTTCGACAAAGACGGATCACTGTAATCGGTATCGGAAAACAGGGAATAGGGAGGCGTAAATTTCAGGGTGAGAGAGATCTGTGATCCGCTCCTTGAATAGAGCGGATTGTCTACGGAATTCCTTCCCAGCACTGTCTTCAGACTTGCATTGTTAAAGGTTCCGTACACCTGGCCATCCTCATTGGCCAGAAAATAGAAATAATACCCCATATTCTGGAGGTTGTAATGCTCCATAGAGAGTTCATGGTACACCGTAAAGAAATCATCCGGCCAGGAAAGCCGGTATCCATATCCTACCGCCAACGCGGTGGTTTCCCAGATCATATCATCGGATTCATCCGTATCCTCGGATTCATAATTATACTGATACTGGGGATAGCCGTACCCATATCCATAGGGCGAATAACCGCCATACCCATAGGGCGAATACCCCCCATATCCATAGGGTGAATAACTACCATACCCATAGGGCGAATAACCGCCATACCCATAGGGTGAATACCCCCCGTAATTGTAATTCGAATAATATTTGTTGGCGCTGTAATTAATCCGTGAGTGTGATAAGGAGAGGGAAAAACTGTTTGGTTTCTTGCCTCCCAGCCAGGGTTCAATAAAGGACAGGCTAACCGTCCGGTAATACCTTCCGCTGGTCTGATAGCGAAGACCCAATGTTTGACCGTCACCCGTAGGCAAGGGACGCCAGGCCTCCTTGTTAAAGATGTTCCCAACCGAGAAATTCGCAAACTTGAGCCCTATGGAGCCCACAAACATGCCGGCCCCCCAGCCCCCCGAAAGCTCAATCTGATCATTGGCCTTCTCCTGAAGTTCATAGGTTATATCGACCGTTCCATCTTCGGGATGGGGTGCAATATCCGGATTAATGGCTTCCGGGTCAAAATGACCCAACTGTGCCAGTTCCCTTACCGAACGGATGATGTTCGTTTTGCTGAACAGGTCCCCGGGTAACGTCCGCAACTCACGACGGGCAACATGCTCATGCGTTTTTGTATTTCCTTCGATGTTCACCTCATCAATGGTGGCCTGTTTCCCTTCCCGGATGCGCATCTCAAAATGAATCGAATCACCATGGATCTGGGTCTCTACCGGCTGAAGCTCAAAGAATAAATACCCCTTATCCAAATACAGGTTGTTCAACCCTACATCGTTATCAAATAACTGCTTCTCAAGCAACGACTGGTCAAAAAGATCGCCTTTTTGGATCCCCAGGTAGTTGTTCAGTTCTTCAGAGGTATAAACAGTGTTTCCCATCCATCGGATGTTCCCAAAATAATACTGATCCCCTTCATCAACCCATAATTCAATATTCACCCGGTTTTCATCCGGTATCTTTTTGATCGTATCATCCACAATGATGGCATCCCGGTATCCCAACTCATTGTACTTCTTGATCAGGTTCATCTTGTCCTCTTCATATTTGTCTTCCAGGAATTTCTTTGAAAAGAAAAAATTGATCAGCTTTTTCTCCTTTGTTTTTTTCATGGCCCACTCCAATACCCCTTCTTTAACATTTTCATTGCCATGAATAATGATCTCCTGAATTTTTACTTTTTCTTTTTTATCCACATGGATATCCAGGATAATGCTGTTTGTTTTGGTGGTATCATTTCGTTGCACAATGTTTACTTCGGTATTAAGAAACCCTTTGGCCTGGAAGATATTTTTTATGGTTCGTTCCGCATTATTGACCTGGTTTTCGGTGATCTGAGATCCGACCAGGAGAAGCACCTTATCGGTTATATCATCCTTTTCTGATTTTGTGACTCCGATAAAATTCACCTCCGATAAGCGGGGCATCTCCTGCAAGTAAATTTCGAGCCATATTCTGTTGTCAACAATCTTGGTTGCCGATATTTCCACATCCGAAAAGAGGGCCTGATTCCATAGTTTTTTTATGGCATTGGTAATGGCGTCTCCCGGCACTTCGATTTCCTGGCCTACCCTCAATCCGGAAATCTGAATCAAGGTTTCCGTGTCATAATAACGAATCCCGGTCACTTTAATGTCTGCAATGATATACTGCGCCCGGCTGTCATAATAGATGGAGAAATTGGTACTATCCCTGAGCTGAGCCATAACTCCGGAGGTCCAGATTATCATTAAAAGAAAAATGTATAGCGATTTTTGCATTCCAGGTTTTCTATTTTTTAGCTTTCAATCTGTTCACTTGTTTTTCCAAACCTTCGTTCTCTTTGCTGAAAATCACGGATCGCTTCAAAAAGGTCTTCTTTTCGAAAATCGGGCCATAATTTTTCCGGAAAATAGAATTCGGTATAAGCGATCTGCCACAAGAGAAAATTGCTTATCCGGTATTCACCACTGGTACGAATCAACAGTTCCGGATCAGGAATTTCCCGGGTTGTCAGGAAATTTTCAAACAGTGATTCGTTGATTTCCTCCGGGGTTACCTTACCCTGTCTGATCTCCCGGGCGATCTCTTTCACAGCGTTCAGGATTTCCCATTTGGCGCTGTAACTAAGGGCCAGGATCAGATTCAGCCCGGTATTGGATTTCAGTTTATCAATGGAAGCAAACAATTTCTTTTTTACATTCTCGGGAAGCTGGTCTACATTTCCGATCACCCCCAGCCTGACATTGTTTTTATCCAGTTCATCGGTTTCTTCCTCGATGGCATGAATCAGGAGTTCCATCAGGGCATTGACCTCCTCGCGAGGGCGTTCCCAGTTTTCCGTGGAAAAAGCATACAGGGTCAGGTATTTTACTCCGATCTCGCCGGCTCCTTCAACCACCGAACGGACAGATTCCACGCCTTTTTCATGTCCGAAGATGCGGGCGTTGCCATGCCGGGCTGCCCACCGCCCGTTGCCATCCATGATGATGGCTATGTGCACCGGTATTTCCCCCTTTTGTATGCTATCTTTTACTGACACGTTCCATTATTTTTTTAGTAGGCCGGACAAATCACCCTGCCCATATAAATCTTGTAGGTTAAAGTAATACCTGCATACGCAGTATAATCATTGTTATGTATAAAATCGGTATAGGTTTTTGTTTTATTTTCCTTCTTATAGGCCAGCGGATCATTCAGGTCGTCCAGCCGGTCATCCGTCAGCTTCTGCAGAATACACTCCACGGCAATCCCGAAACGGGGACCGATATGGGTTTTGACCCCCATACCAAAAAGCAAAGACGGTTTCCGGATAAATCTCTCCGATTCGAATATGTCGAAAACTTGTTTTTGATCATTCCATTCTGAATTCATGGAAACCTCCATGCTCAGAGGATTCATATTCCTCAACCGATCCGCTAATTCCTTGGTAAAATGGTACCTATACCCTGTCAATCCGATTCCTCCCATAATATACGGGCTGATGGGTGTTTTTTTGGCGCCCAGGATATAATCCAGGTAATTGATTTCCGCCATCAGAGCGACCGTATGGATCCATTTGGGACCAAACTCCCAGGTTTGATTTTCCATTCTTCCGGCGGCCCGGATATTTCCGGTCAGATACATCATGCGGACGCTGTACCTTGCATTGAAATTGTACCTGAAGAAGGCTCCGTAGAGGGGGCTTACCGATCGGATATAATCGACTTCGTTCATATCCCCCCAGTAGGTCGATGCCCCACCCCAGATGCCAATATCCGCCGTTTCCTGAGTAAATCCTGAAACAGGCAGTAAAACAACAATCAATACCAATACTCGTTTGCTCATCGGGTATTACATTTCGTTTTTTGTGTATGTTTCAGGTATGGCTATCAATTATTTAAAGAATTTTTGTTTCCGTCAGAACGGCCATTGGATCTCTCTCCATTTTCCGGTTAAAGTGGCTGGCAAATGCATCCTTCCAAGCTTCCAACTTCCTGTAATTCAATGAACATATACCCTTTTTTTCTTAAAACACATTGGTTTTCAAGAGGTACAAAAGTAATATATTTCATAAAATAACATACCCGAACGTACTTATAAAACCCAAAGAGAGGTTAAAAATTGTTAAGCTGTCACACTTTAATTGCGCTTATCAATTCCCCACATCAATTTGGTCCGGAGCGTGTTGAAAAATGAGTATCCTTCGGGCAGGATCGTTTTTAATGCAAAAGGAGCTTTCCGGATGGTAAGGGAATGCCCAAAGGCAATGTTTTCCGATCGTGAATCCAGGGAAGTCAGGAAGTGTGTTCCTTTGCCACTTATTTCCAAACGGATGATGCTATGGTCGGGAACAATAATAGGCCGGATGGTGAGATTATGAGGAGCTATTGGAGTAACTACGAAGTTTTCCGATCCAGGAGTTAACACAGGCCCTCCAACACTCAACGAGTAAGCCGTTGAGCCGGTAGGGGTGGCAATGATCAATCCATCGGCCCAATAATTATTCAGTAGCTCCCCGTTTACAAGAGCTTTGATGCGGATCATCGAAGAATTGGCCGATTTGAGAACGGTCATCTCATTGAGGGCAAATGAAAAAGCAAAAGGGCTTTCCTTTTCGTAATCAACCTGCAACATCGAGCGTTCCACAATTTTATACTTGTGGGATACTATATCGTTCAGTGCCTCAAGGACATGTTCCTGGGAAATGTCAGCCAGAAAACCCAGCCTGCCACTGTTAATCCCTACCATGGGAACATCAAAATTCTGTATCACCTGAACGGCATGCAGAAAGGTTCCGTCCCCCCCAATGCTGAAAACCAGATCGGTGCCGCTGTCAAAGTCCTCATACGATTGAAAAAAACCGCTGCAAAAAGGCGAATATTTCAGTTCGTCTGTAAGAAACGAATAGAAAGGCTTGTAAAATTGTACCGGAATGCGATGATCCCGGAAAAAACAAAAAAACTTCTCCAACACCGGAATAAAATCCGAAGCAATCTGATTTCCAAATACCGCTACTTTCATGATTATGATCGTCTTTTTATTTTTCTCATTTTATAACCCACTTTTAACAGGTTGTTTCAGTCCCTGGATACGGTTCCCTCCTGAGATACGCTTGACAAATTATCGGTATTGGGTTCATTTGTGCATGAACCATTCCAGGATTCCTGACGAATTCCGCCATTCCCTAGATATTCATGTATTTAATAAACTGGTCGTACCGGTCTTCATAGAGATCGTTCAACACCGAATTATCCATGTACACCGCTTTTATCTGGTAGTTGTACCGCATCAATGTCTGAATCACCGGGGATAGCTCAACAATATTCAGTTTTAACGTAAGCAACAGATTCTTCGAGCCATGTTCCCGGTGTACAAAAAGGCTGAGAATTTTTCCATCGTTGCTCTCCACGATCTGGGCAATCTGGACCAGCGAATAATCATGGGTATTGGTTTCCAGCAGGATCACTCCTCCCGGTTCATGCACTGAATACAGATTGGAAAATCTACGTGCCAGGTCGTACAAAACGATGACTCCCTTAAAGACATGCTCATTGGTAAGTACCGGAATCAGGCTCAATTTCAGTTTATACATCAGGGAAGCCACCTCAAAAATATGTTGCTCTTCATGCACATGAGGAGTATGCAGTTTCCCGATCTGGCCTTCAAAGGTCTGTTCGTTGAGATTCAGATCATAAATCATCTTGTCCGATACCAACCCGATATACTCTTCCCCGTTTACAACAGGCAGATGGGTTATCTTGTACACATCCATCCAGTTCAGGGCTTTTTGTCCTTTATCGGTAATCCTCAGGGAAGGAACCGAATTGGATATAAGGTTTCTTGCTTCCAAAACTTTTTTCTGTTTTTCGATTGTTAATTGTAACTTGCATTTTATTTCACGTTTCTGCTATGGTTAGATTAAGTGTAAATATAAACAAAATAGCTACATTACGAAATTCGCGTGGGGGGAAAATCCCCAGTGTTACTGAAGCAGCGATCAAGTGCCAGGAGTTTGGTGCTCAAGGAATAACAGTTCATCCCCGGCCCGACCAGCGGCATATACGGCGTCAGGATGTTTACGAACTAAGGCCTTTGATAAACACTGAGTACAACATTGAAGGATACCCTTCGGAGGAATTTATCCATCTGGTTACCGAGGTGGGGGCAGACCAGGTTACTATGGTTCCTGACCGGCACGATCAGCTCACCAGTGATCATGGCTGGGATACCCGTAAACACAGGCATTTTCTTACCGATATAGTCGCCCGGCTGAAAGAAGAAGGAATACGAACGTCCCTTTTTGTTGATCCGGATGCAGAGGCCCTGGAAGGAGCTGTTCAAACCGGAACCGACCGGATTGAACTTTACACCGAAGCGTACGCCACGCTCTATCCTTCCGATCGTGAAAAAGCCATCGCCCCTTATGTTGCAGCAGCCCGGGTCGCTGAAACGCTAAACCTGGGGGTGAATGCCGGCCACGACCTGAGCCTGGAGAACCTGGCTTTCTTCAGGAAAAGAATTCCAAACCTGCTGGAAGTTTCAATCGGACATGCCCTGATTTGCGATGCCCTCTACCTGGGGCTGGAACAAACCATCCGGAAATATCTGGATTGCTTAAAATGAAGTTGCATTTTCGAAAAACCGGCAAGGGAGAACCCCTGATCATTGTTCATGGACTATACGGCTCTTCCGACAACTGGGCATCCGTAGCCGGTATGCTATCGCCCTATTTTACGGTGTTTATTCCTGACCAACGTAACCACGGACGATCCCCCCACCATCCAACCCATACCTATGACGACCTGAAAAACGACCTGGCACACTTTATGGATGAACAACACCTTGAGAAGGCCATTCTCCTGGGGCATAGCATGGGAGGGAAAACTGTCATGTGGTTTGCTGCAGATTATCCCGAAAGAGTAACCCGGCTGATTGTTGCCGACATCGCCCCGAAAGATTATCTTTCCGACAAACGGACCAGCCAGTATCTCCTCCACAAAAACATCCTTCAGGCGCTGAAAAACCTGAACCTGAACAATGTGAAAAACCGCAAAGAAGCCGATAAACTCCTGGCTGATAAAATAGACGATCCCAGGCTCCGGCAATTCCTGTTGAAAAATCTGACCCGGAATAAATCCACCAGCCTTTTCTCCTGGAAAATCAATACAGAGGTACTCTATGCGTCCATGAAAGAAATCGTCAGCGGTGTAAACAAACAGTGGTTTTCCGATAGAATTCCCATAACCGCTTACCCGGTGACCTTCATCAGAGGGGAACAATCTCCTTATATTCTTCCCGGCGATGAAACCCTCATTCGGGACATTTATCCCGAAGCCAGGATCATCCCCATTCCGAAGGCCGGACACTGGCTGCATGCTGAAAAACCCGATCCATTTGTCAGGGCTGTTCGGAGTTTTTCGTGATCCTTTGCGTTTTTGTTGGGCATTTTTTCCAGGTGCCGGTTGGTTGCAACCGATGCGTGTCACCTGATAACCGATTCTTTCCTCTATCCGGCAAAAAGAGGATAACCGTTCATCAATGTATTCACTTTCTCTTTTACTTTTGCGATCCGTTTTTCGTTTTCGATATCCGAAATCACCTCGTTTATCATCTCCACAATCAAGGGCATGACTTCTTCTTTCACTCCTCTGGTTGTTATGGCGGGTGTTCCTACCCGGAGTCCCGAGGTTCTGAAAGGCGAACGGGTGTCGAAGGGAACCATGTTTTTGTTCACGGTGATATCAGCCTGAACCAGGGCATTTTCAACCTGACGCCCGGTAATATCAGGAAATTTACTCCGCAGGTCAATCAGCATGGAATGGTTATCGGTTCCTCCGGAGATTACTTTGTATCCGGAATCTACAAAAGCCTGAGCCATCACCGCGGCGTTTTTCTGCACTTGTATCTGGTATTGGGTAAATTCGGGAGTCAAGGCTTCACCGAAAGCCACTGCTTTGGAGGCAATCACGTGCTCCAGGGGGCCGCCCTGTTGACCGGGAAAAACCGCAGAATCCAACAAAGACGACATCATCCGTACTTCTCCTTTTTTGGTTTTGATATCCCAGGGATTTTCAAAATCCTTCCCCATCAGGATGATTCCACCCCGCGGGCCCCGTAATGTTTTATGGGTTGTCGAGGTAACCACATGAGCGTACTCCAGGGGATTTCTCAGGAGGTTTGCAGCAATCAGCCCGGCAGGGTGTGCCATATCCACCATCAGAAGAGCTCCCACACTATCCGCTATTTCACGCATGCGTTGATAATCCCAGTCGCGACTGTAGGCCGAAGCACCTCCAATGATGAGTTTCGGTTTATGCTCAAAGGCCAACACTTCCATTTCGTCATAATCGACCTGCCCGGTATCCTCTTTCACTTTATACGCAATCGGATGATACAATATTCCGGAGGAGTTGACCGGAGATCCGTGGGAAAGATGCCCTCCGTGGGATAAATCCAATCCCAGGAAGGTATCCCCGGGGTTCAGGATTACACTCAACACGGCTGCATTGGCCTGAGCCCCTGAATGGGGCTGTACATTGACCCACGCAGCATGAAACAGCTCTTTGAGACGGTCTATGGCCAGTTGTTCGGTCTGATCCACAAACTGACACCCTCCGTAATACCTTCTTCCGGGGTATCCTTCGGCATATTTATTCGTCATGACGGAACCCATGGCTTCCAGAACCTGATCGCTGACAAAATTCTCAGAGGCAATCAGTTCAATACCGCTTACCTGGCGCTCACGCTCCTTCCTGATGATATCAAAAACTCGTGTATCCCTGTTCATGATTTACCTGTTTTTAAGTGAATAACCAAAGGTACATTTTTTATATCCGGGGGGTAGTTTTGGTCAATGGAAATTCTCCTTTTTTTTCAACAATTTCCGGATTCTCCAGCGATGATGGGTAATAATTGGTTATAAGGGTTGCCGTCATACCTGCACTCCGGGCTGCCTGCATGCCCGGGTCACCGTCTTCAAAAACATGACAAAACGACGGTTCCACACCCATATATTCCGCACATTTTAAAAAAGTTTCGGGATGAGGCTTTGGGTGCGTGACATCTTCTGAGGCCACAAGAATTTCGAAATATTTATCCAATCCGGTAATCTTCAGCGATTTCCAGGCAAGCCGCTTGCTTCCTCCGGTCCCAACCGCCATGGACAGTTTCCCATGGTATTTCTTTACTACATCAACAACCGGCTTTATCGGTTGAATCCTATCCATCCTTTTTTCGTATTCCTGTTCCTTTTTTTGGGCCGTCTCCTCAGGATTCATGGTTGTCCCGAACATTTCATTCAACCGTTCAATCGTCCCCACTGCCGGAATCCCGGCCAGCGTCCGGAACAGGACCGGAGTAAATGCAATACCGTACTGTTCCAAAAGATTTTTATAGGCCATAAAATGCAACGACATGGTGTCGGCCAGGGTTCCGTCAAGATCAAAAATCAAGGCTTGAATGTGTGGACCGGGTTCTGGTATCTTCAAATTATAAAATTTTAAATTTTTTCAAAAATAAGAATATTTACCCACGGAAGCCTGAATGTTTTTTTCTTACAGGAAAAATTAACATTTTTGTCTGACATTCCGATGAAAAAATATGAGTCAGAACACCTTTTTATATATCATCCCGCAATGGTTTATTTTCGCCTCCGTCATAGCTTTTGCGTACGGTTGGGTTGAACAGAAAAAGAGTTTTCGCCTGATCGGATTCGGTCTTTTGATTGCTTTGGGTTTTTATGCCGTTTTTGCCATTGCCGAAGGCTATTTTGTGTTCCGGAATTTCCTGACTCCTGAAGAGATCATTGCTCAGGAGATGGAAGAGGAAATCCTTGAAGAGATGCCCCTTGAGGGGCGAATTCTGCCAGCCTACTGGTTGTTCATAGCTTCTGCATGTTCAGCCATTCCGGGATTCTTCCTGGAATGGAAAAATATAAAAAAGGCAAAAATTTTCATTTTTCTTTCCGGGCTTATTGCATTGGGAGGATTTTTTATCATTGTCGGAGCGCTACGAAACTAAAAACAAACGGTTATGAAACGAACATGAAATCTTTCATTCAATAATTACACAAAAATGAATGAATAAATGTTATGTGAGCGCGACGGATGGAGCGGTTCCATCTGTCAAATTTGAATTTTAAAATTATTTAAAAATTACAATTGATACAGATGAAACGAGTCCCGATTCCAATGGCTATCGGGAATACCTTTAAAAATTAACACGTTGAATCCTATGAATCCACAGGCTGAAGAACTGAATGCCATTATCCGGGATAAAAATCCGGCTGTTTACGCCCTGCTTTCTGAAAAAGGAAAAGAAATTTTCTTTCCCCGGGAGGGGATTCTGGGGCAGACTGCTGAGGCCAAAGGCACCCGGATCAATGCCACCATTGGAGCAGCCATTGAAGACGATGGTTCTCCCATGCGCCTGGAAGCGATTGCTTCCAGGATCTCTCTGGATCCCTCGCTGGTGTTTCCCTATGCCCCCAGTTTTGGGCGGCCCGATATCAGAGCCAAATGGAAACAAATGATCATGGAAAAAAATCCATCCCTGGGAACCCAGGAGATCAGTTTGCCGGTGGTTACCAATGCGCTGACCCACGGAGTAAGCCTGGCAGGCTATCTGTTCCTCAATCCGGGAGATGAAGTGATCACTCCCGATTTATTCTGGGGAAATTACAAACTGATCCTTACCCATGCCTACGGAGCCTCCCTTGTTCCCTTTACCCTCTTCAAAAACGGGAAATTCAATGTAAAGGCCTTTAAAAAAAGACTCGATGAGGGAGAAACTGGGAAAAAAGCACTCATTCTGAATTTCCCGAACAATCCTTCAGGATATACTCCCACGGTGGAAGAAATTCAGGCTATCGTAGCTGCCGTTAAAGAATCAGCAGAAAAAGGAAACAAGCTTGTTCTGATTATTGATGATGCCTATTTCGGACTCGTCTACAAAGAAGGCATTGCCACCGAAAGTATCTTTGCAATGTTGAGCAACCTGCACGAAAATGTATTGGCTGTGAAAGTGGATGGAGCTACCAAGGAAGATTATGTGTGGGGTCTGCGGGTTGGATTTCTCACCTTCGGAATTAAAAACGGGGATTCCGCCTTGTATACCGCTCTCGAAGCAAAAGCCGCCGGAGCAATTCGCGGAAACATATCCAATGCATCCAATCTGTCCCAGTCATTGCTGCTTGCAGCTTTCAACGATCCCGAATATCCGAAACAGAAAAATGCCAAATATGAACTCCTGAAAAACCGCTACCTCGCCGTAACTGAAGCCCTGAAGGAGAAAAAATACAAAGATTTTTTTACTCCCCTGCCTTTTAACTCGGGGTATTTCATGTGCATTCAATTGGCTGACGAACTGGATAGTGAAACGATAAGACAGGAGCTGATTCATACTTACAGCATCGGGGTGATCCGGCTGAACAACCTCTTGCGGATTGCCTTCTCGGCAGTAGCTGCCTCGAATATCAAACCTTTGTTCGAAGCAATTTATCAGGTTTGTAAAAACCATGCACAGAAGAAATAGTATTTCTTGGTTCATGGGGAACCACCATCAGGAAAACGATAACAACCTGCGAACAACCCTAACAACTCCCTTTTTTCGGAATTTTATTCCTATATTCGATGCTTGAACCGGGTTACCAGGCCCCGTTTTCGAACCATTTCAATAAACATAAAATGAGGATTCTTACCCTGTTTTCTGCTTCTTTGGCGATGTTGGTTATTTCGTCTGCTGTGCATGCTCAATCCCTGGTTATTCAGGGGGAAGTGCACACCTCCTCATATCTGAACACTGCGGATCAGACGCCTTTCTGGTTGTGGGTAAATCATTTCGGACAGATACCCCGGACAGGAACCTTTAACCAATCGACTGAAGCCTATTTCCGGTCGCACTACACTCTGAATAAAAAGAGCCGTTTGTTTCTGGGAATGAGGATAAACGGCAACCTGGGCGAAGAACGTTTTCTGACGCCCACCGAACTTTATGGAGGAATTGCCTTTCACCGGTTCACGTTTTTTGCGGGATCCAGGGCAGATACCCTGGTTATGGCCGGTCTCTCTTCCTCAAACGGCAACTTGCTGAACGCCCGGAATGCCCGTCCTTATCCCCGAATCGGACTTCAAACCGATGGATTCCTACCCTTTGGAAAACGCTATTTTGCAGCAGCCGCTACCTGGGAAGAAGGAATCCTCCTGGATCCACGGTTTGTTGATAAAGCACGACTGCACCATAAGAACCTTTTTCTCCGCTGGGGAAGACCGTCAAAACTACGGTTTACTTTCGGACTCGAACATTATGCCTTCTGGGGAGGTATTTCGCCGACATACGGACCGCAACCCGATGGGGTTACTGACTACCTGCGGGCTGTTTTTGCCATGCCGGGAGGCGATGAACATACCCAGAGTGATCAGATGAATGTGGCCGGAAACTCCCTGGGACAAATCTTTTTTATCCTGGAAAAAAAACTGGACCGATACCATACGGAACTGCGGATCGTCCACCCCTATGAGGATGCCTCCGGACTCGGGTTTTTTAACGGGTTTGATAACCTCTACTCCTTGTTCATCTCCCGGAAGGAACCTGTCCTGCTAAAAAATTTGGTAGTGGAGTTTCTCCATACCCGGCACCAGAGCGGCCCCGACATAAAAAACGGCGTGTACAGACACCGGAGCGGACGGGATAACTATATGAATCATAGCATGTACCGTTCGGGATTCACCTACTTCGGAAATGTGATGGGTACACCGTTCTTCTATCCGGTTGTTGTGAATGAAAACGGGGTATCGCAAGGCATTGAGAATAACCGGGTCATTGCTTACTACCTCGCCGGATCCGGAAATCTCACAAAAGTTCTTGTGTGGCAGCTCACCGGAAGTTATTCATTCAATTACGGACACTATAAATCCCGATCCAAAGAGGCTACCTATGATCCTGTCCGGAAACAATTTTCCGGTCTGGCAAAACTTACCTGGACGCCTTCCACCCTCCCCTTTTATCTGACAGGCGCCTTGGGATACGATACAGGAACTTTGTTTGGAGCAGGAGAAAAAGGCCAACAGGCTGGTTTTCAGTTGCAGATCGGATGGTTATTCTGACTGGAAACTGTAAAGATTGTCAGTTCCCGATAGGAAACCGGGACTCCGCTTCGCTTCGTGTCCCGATTCGCTGCGCTCATCGGGATTAGTTCCACCTTCACCTTTCAGTTCTCCGGCAGACGCCGGATCCTGAAAGCTGGGTGTCACTGAATCGGTTGTTGGTTTTTCAGATTTTTATCTCATACCTTGATACATGCAATTGGTTCCTGGTTCCTGGTTCCTGGTTCCTGGTTCCTGGTTCCTGGTTCCTGGTTCCTGGTTCCTGGTTCCTGGTTCCTGGTTCCTGG
>CAYPAW010000005.1:0-5614 GCA_964408795.1 uncultured Mariniphaga sp. | reverse complement strand
AGCGACCTGATACGTGATGACCCGGTTGGTATCTTCCGGACTGGCTTGACCGGTGAAGTTCGCAGTGGTCGTTACCCAGGTTATGTCTCCGTCCTGGCCTTCGGTGAAGTAATCCCCGGCTTGTCCCGATTCAGCTTCCACGATTACCGGTTTTGTTCCATACCGGGTGTCTGTAATTTGCAGGTTGTCGATATAAATGGTATTTCCGATATTGGCATCGAGGCTAAAATGAATGGGAGCCCTGATATCCGTTTGGTTATCGTTTACCATGAATTGCAGGGTAAATTTTTTCCATTCGGTAGTCAGTTCGGCAGACCTCAGGGCGTTGTATTCTGAATAGGAATAATTTCCTACCGTAAACGCAGCCTGGGCACCCGGTTTTTCCGCTTTGGCCCATACGGTATAGGTATACGTTACCTCTGGCTCTACCGGTATGTGCTCTGCAACCACCTGGATATCCCAGGGATTGGTGCCGATGCCCTGAACGGTCACTTTTAAAGCCCGGTTTCCCTCCTGAGCATCCGTATCGGTAATTTCAAATGCAGGTGCCGGGGATACTTCGGAACTCAGTAACAGCCATCCGTTCACGTCTCCGACTCCTACAACCCCCGGCCCGGAATCTTCAAACCCGCCATTGGTGACCAACTGGGCAAAGCCCCTGCCTGAGATAAAAATCAAAAGAAAAAGAAATACCCATAAAGGGATTTTTGTGTGTGCATTTTTGTGATGTGTCATTATCATCTTTCGTTAATTTTGTTTGATCATTCGTATGTTCTTTGTTGCTGTGTAGTCTTCTGTTTCCAGCCGGCAAAGATACACCCCATCAGACAATCCTTCGGCATGAAAAGTGCAACGGTGTATTCCCCGTTGGCATAAGCCTTCATGCAAAACACGAATCTCTGTTCCGTTTATATCGCATATTTTCAGTGAAATATGGCCTGTTCGCGGTACATAAAAGGAAATTTGTGTAACTGACTGAAATGGATTGGGATAATTCTGTTCCAGACGGAAATCGTCGATTGTTGATTCTGCCGAAGGGTCAAAAACAGATGAGGAACCATCTTTAACACTGAAAGTAAATGTTTTCAAGCGGAGCAATTCCCAGGAAAAGGAACTCCTGAAGGCAAGGAACACATCGTGGCATCCTGTTACCTCTTTGGTTAAAGGAGCTGTAAAGGTTTTATAGTTGCTCCAGCTTCCGGTACTGCTCACGTTGATTTCTGCAATTTTAGTTCCCGTCAGGGAGTCGAGGAGAACCTCAATACTTCCTCCATATGCGGTGGCCGAGGAGGCATATACCGAAACGGAATCGGCCCGTTTTGGATAATTGAGGGTTCCGAATTCAACGCCTGCAAACATTGCCCAGTCGCCTTGGTTAATGGAAGTCAGAGTGTGAGGAGGAGTGCTGTTTTTTTGAACCGATGTTTTGTAATGGTTGGCAGGGCAAGCTGCCGATAGAGGCGAGTAGGCATCCCGGTATATATACAGATCAAAGAAGGCGTCTTTGCCCTGGATGTATAAACCCTGTTGGTTTCCCGTAAAATTGTTGAACTGCGTCTGTTCCGTATCAATATCCAATGCCAGAATGAAGGTTCCGATTTGCGTCCAGCGGTTACCGTCGGCACTGAAGTATCCGTACATATGGTGCTCATTTCTAACCAGTTTCAGCCATACCATGGATCCAACGGTATTTTCAACTTCATATTTTGTCGTTCCGAAACTGAAAGCTACCACCTTTTTCCCCTGAGGATTCATGGAGCTGTATACCTTCACTTTATGGGTTTCCGGACCGTTGATGATCCACAAACCGGCTTCATCCGATGGAGATTCCGGTTCGAAATCTACTTTTGTAATGAGCGAGAAATGACGCTCGCCATCATTTTTGATTACTGTATTTCTCCCGGTACCCGGAACAGGGGATAGTTTCAGCCATCCCGGTTTTTCCTTTAGGGAATGGGTATTGGCGGGTGTATACCCCAGGAAGGACCATTCAGGGTGCAGTTTTTCCGAATCAAACATGTCTGAATGAGGAACCATCCAGGGAATTCCGCCTGACGGGAGAGCCGGGGCAGAAGCAGCCTGAGTGGAAGGCCTGATTATTTCCGGAAACCCATTGCTGTCATAGATTACCTCGCATAGCAATCCCTGCCTGCCCTGGGCATAAAAATCGCTGTGATAGCTGTGTGCAATAACCCAACTGGTTCCGTCATCCAGGGTTACCGCAGGGGAAATGTGGTTGGGTGTTCTGAAATCGCCTGGTGAACCGGTAAAAATATTGGTACCCACAACGATCCATGCTGATTGTTCATCGGTAAGGGTATCGCTTCGCATGACATACTGACTTCCGACAAGATGTTGGGCAAAACTGTAGTAATAATATCCCTTGTGCTTCCACATCACCGGTCCTTCAGCCCAGCCATAGGGATTGTCCTCTGCATCCGGATTAAGCCAGGTAAAATCAAGAACCTTGCCGGTAGGTTGTCCATTGTTTCCCAGTTCCACCATATGGTTGTTCTCAGGGCCTGCTTTCGTAAGCAAATACCATGCATTGTCATCGTCAATAAAAATGGAATTATCGACACCCAATCCCCAAAGTCCTTCAGGAATATTCATTCTGACAGGAGTGCTCCACGGTCCTTCGGGTTGATCTGCTGTTACGAAATACATGTTTCCACCCCCTTTTCCAAAGAAATGCCAGTACCTGCCGTTGTATAAAACCATGTGTCCTCCCCAGATGCCTCCTCCGGGGCTGTTCCCGTATGAAGTCCAGGAGGCCGGTACCGGTTGGGAAATAACTTCCCAGTGAACCAGATCGGTGGAATGATAAATCCTGGGCGTAGGATTGAATGATGAACCGGAACTATAAAAATCATTGCCAATATGCGTTAAGGTAGGATCCGGATGATCACCCGGGATTACCGGATTCACATAGGTATCTGCTGTTCCGGATTGTCCGTAAAGGAATCCAAATCCGAATGAGAGGAAAACAAACAACGAAATTCCCCCTGTGTTACCCCAATAACACCCGGGTAGAATCTTTTTAAAATACTCTTTTGCTCTCATTGCATCCATTCACACGTTTCCTCAAAACTACTTTTTTATACGGAAAATAAAAGTTGAAATTTGTTTTCAGAAATGGTTTTAATTTTAGACATCAAATTTTTAAAATTAGATAATTTTGAACCAGCAGTAAAATAAGGGGCTTGTGCAGAAAGAAATAGAGATTCAGGCTTCCGATTGAAGGAATTACATTAAATTTGTTTCATCCGGATGGTTGAAAGGAACGAGTGGACAACCATTGGAGCAATTGCATGAAAGGTCGATATCGCTAACTTAAAAATCATAAAATGGTTTTATCCTTTACAAAAATCAGACTATTTTTTCCCTTCCTGTTTTGTATTTATGCAGGAATGGGACAAGATGCACAAATGGATGCATTCATTGACGATTTGATGGGCAAGATGACGCTTGACGAGAAGCTGGGGCAACTGAATTTATCATCCGGAAACACGGGTGCTGTTTTGGCGGGAGGCGGTGATTTAAGTGAAAGAGTTAAAAAAGGCGAAATAGGAGCTACCGGGGGCTTTGCCTTTGATGCCATCAAGAGCACCCAGGATGCAGCCATGGAATCCCGGTTAAAAATACCGGTATTGATTGGTCTGGATGTGATTCACGGGTACAAAACAATTTTTCCTGTTCCTCTGGGATTGTCGTGTACCTGGGATACCCGACTGATTGAACAGAGTGCCCGCATAGCGGCTACCGAAGCCACTGCTTCCGGAGTCTGCTGGACCTATTCTCCGATGGTTGATATAGCCCGGGATCCACGATGGGGTCGTGTGGCTGAAGGAGCCGGAGAGGATCCCTGGTGGGGCTCCCAGGTGGCAAAAGCCCTGGTGCGTGGCTACCAGGGAGAGGATCTGTCGAAAGAGAATACCCTGATGGCGTGCGTAAAGCACGTTGCCTTGTATGGGGCTGCAGAAGCGGGGAGAGATTACAATACTGTGGATATGAGCCATTTGACAATGTTCAATTATTACCTTCCTCCCTACAAGGCAGCCTTTGATGCAGGAGCCGGAAGCGGGATGTCATCGTTTAATGTGATCGACGGCATTCCGGCAACAGCCAACAAGTGGTTGATGACCGAGGTACTGCGCGAACGGTGGGGCTTCGATGGTTTTGTGGTTACCGATTATACCTCCATAAACGAAATGACAAACCACGGACTGGGGGATCTGAAAACAGTGTCTGCATTGGCACTGAAAGCCGGTATCGACATGGATATGCAGGGGCTGGGGTTTATCGGAACCCTGGAAGAATCGCTCGCAGAAGGGCGGGTAACTATGGAACATATCGACCGGGCATGCCGGCGTGTTTTGGAAGCCAAATACAAACTGGGATTGTTTGAGGATCCCTACAAATACCTGGATGAAAACCGTGTTAAAACGGAAGTTCTGACTGAGGAAAACCTGAAGGCGGCACGAGAGATTGCAGCCCGCTCGATGGTGCTCCTGAAAAATGAAGGTTCGATCCTGCCACTTCAGAAAAAAGGAAAAATAGCGGTGGTGGGACCGCTGGCAGATGCCAGGGCAGACCTCCTGGGTACCTGGGTTATGTTTCGTGAGGAAGCATACATCTCTTCGGTTGCGGAAGGAATAAAACAGGTAGGGGGAGATGCTATGGAAGTGGTTACCGCCAAAGGGGCCAACATTACAGACGATCCCTACCTCAAAGAAGGGTTGAAATCACCCTATGCCGCTTTTCTGGGAGTACAAATGGAAGAGGAGGCTCAAACACCGGAGGAACTCATCGAAGAAGCATTGCAGGTGTCATCGGATGCCGATGCCATTGTTGCCGTACTGGGTGAGTCGGCAGCCATGTCGGGAGAGGCAGCCAGCAGAGCGGATATCGGAATTCCGGATAGCCAGCGTACTTTGTTGAAAGCCCTTCTGAACACAGGAAAACCGGTTGTTCTGGTACTGATCAACGGACGTCCTCTCACCTTATCCTGGGAGAACGATCACGTTCCGGCCATTCTGGAAGCCTGGGCTCCGGGAACAGAAGGCGGAAATGCCATTGCCGACGTTCTCTTTGGGGATTACAATCCGGCAGGCAAGCTGACCATGACCTTCCCACGAAGTGTGGGCCAGATACCCCTCTATTACAACCATTTAAATACCGGACGCCCTTTCGATGCAGCCAATAAATTTACATCCAAATACCTCGATATACCCAATGAACCGTTGTACCCGTTTGGCTATGGCTTGAGCTACACAACGTTTGCGTATGGCAATATTTCGCTTAACGAAACAGAGCTCAAAGGAAACGAGGTGCTGGAAGCATCGGTAACGGTGAAGAATACCGGTGATAGAGCAGGAGAGGAGGTGGTTCAGCTTTATATCGGGGATCCGGTTGCATCCATTTCACGACCGGTAAAAGAACTGAAGAATTTCAAAAAAGTAATGCTGCAACCCGGTGAGGAAAAGGAAGTAACCTTTCAGGTAACAACCGATGATTTGAAATTCTATAATTCCGATCTGGTTTGCGATTGGGAGCCCGGAGCATTTAAAATCTATATCGGCACCTCCTCAGCGGAGGTCAAAGAAGCCGGTTT
>CAYPAW010000004.1:0-2551 GCA_964408795.1 uncultured Mariniphaga sp. | reverse complement strand
TGCTGAGGCTGTCTTACGGGGAGCTTCCGGTGGCGATAAGGGAACTGCCCTGCAATATGTGAATATGTTGCGCGAGAGAGCTTACGGAAATCAAAACGGAAACATTACCCTGGGAGAACTGACCCTTGACTTCATCCTGGATGAAAGGGCCCGTGAACTGTACTGGGAATGCCATCGCAGAACCGACCTCGTACGTTTTGGCAAGTTTGCCGGAAGTGAATATATATGGCAATGGAAAGGGGCTGTCCAGGAAGGAAAAGGAATCGATGAAAAATTTAATATTTATCCGATTCCGGCAGCCGATGTAGTTGCCAATATCAACCTGGTTCAAAATCCGGGATATTAGTCAAATAAAAATTAACAACCATAATGAGATGAAAAAAATAGGAGTTTTATTAATTGCTTTCATGGGATTGTTCGCCATTCAATCCTGTGAAGAGTTTGAAACCCAACCATCCATCAAGTACCGGGGGGGTCCCACACTGACAGTGACCGGTTCGGCCAGTATGTTTCTGAGCCAGGAGACAGCCGGTGAAACGGTACTTAGCATGGTATGGTCGGTAGCCGATTTCGGTTATTTCGGAGCAGTGAATTACACCGTTGAGCTGGCGAAGGCTGGTTCAGGGTTTTCCGATCCGTATGAACTGACTACGATCAACGGACTGCGGTACAGCCTGACCGGAGGAGCCTTAAACGATATGCTGATCATGATGGAGTGCTCTCCGGATGTGAATGCTGCCATGGAGTTGCGTGTCAAAGCGTTTGTGAGCGAAAATGCAGAACCCCAGTACTCCGATGTATTTGCCTTTACGGCTGTTCCCTATTCGGTTAAATTGCCTCCGATTTACTTATTGGGAGATGCGACCGATCCGGGATGGGATAATGCCAATGCCCTGCCGGCACCCTATATGAGTCCGGGGGTTTATGCTCTTGTGGCGCATCTGAAAGCCAATGCCTACATCAAGTTTATAAAGACTTTGGGTGCCTGGGCTCCTCAGTGGGGTACCGATGATGCAGGAACTCCCACGGAAGGGAACCTGGTTTACCGGCCGGATGAAACCGTAGCTGATCCGCCGGCTATTCCTTCCCCGGCTGTGGAAGGCGACTACCGGGTGATAGCCGATATCAACAACCTGACCTATACGGTTTATCCAATTCCGGATGTGGTGTATATCGTAGGAGGAGCAACCACCATCGGATGGGATGCTGCCAGTGCCCTTGCCTTTACAAAAGATGGTGTAGGCCTTTATTCCTTAACGACCGACCTGGCCCCAGGAAACGGCGGAATGAAGATCCTGGCCAACCAGGGTGCCTGGGCTCCCCAGTGGGGCGCTGCAGAAAATGCCGGTCCTACCTATGGAAAACTGGCTTACAGAGCGACAGAAGCAGATTCCGATCCGGCAGAAATACCGGAACCTGCAACAGCCGGAACCTATACGATCGAAATAGATTTCACAGAGAATATCTATAAGATCACCAAGCAATAATCCGAAAAAAACAAATAGCGTAGTTTTCTACGCTATTTGTTTTTATGTTATACGCCTATGTTTTCGCGAATTGTTCCTTATGTGGGGTTTCTATTGTTTTCTCTGAATCTTTATTCACAGATCACAACAGAACCTCCTTTACCGGTAGTTTCCGGCAATGTAACCATTTCCTTTGTTTCCGCCCAGGATACACGGCTCGGTTATTTCACAGGGGATCTGTATGCCCATACGGGGGTCATTACGGAAGGTGATCCGAACTGGAAATACGTAATTGGTACCTGGGGAGATAATGCCATTCAACCCAAACTGACCCATCAAGGAGATGGGATCTATGAACTGGAGATATCCCCTGATATAATAACCTACTATTCCGTGCCGGAGGATGAAAAGGTGGTTCAGTTGGCTTTTGTTTTTCGTTCTTCCGATGGATCGCGGCAAACCCACGATTTGTTTGTGGATGTATACGAGGAAGGATTAGCGGTCAGGCTGGAACAACCCGCCGGGAATTCTGTGGTTGAAAAAGGGCAGCCGGTACACTTTTTAGTTAACGCCTCGGTTTCTTCAGCTCTGAAAATATGGCTTGATGGTTCCGTTTTGGACCAGACTTCGGGGAGCTCCCTCACGACCAGCTATACCTTCAACGAAGCAGGGAATCACTGGATCGTTGCCGAAGCATCAGCAGCAGGCGAAACCGTGCGGGATTCAGCCTGGATATGTGTCCGCGAAGCGGTGCGTAACGAAGCAAAACCTCCAACGTACCTGAAAGGGATCAATTATCCTACAGATACATCAGCAGCTCTGGTGGTATGGGCTCCCGGTAAAGAGTATGTATTTGTGCTGGGCGATTTTAATAACTGGCGTCCTGAAAATGAATTTCAGATGAAAAAAGACGGGGATTTCTTCTGGATCGAAGTTGAAGGACTTGAAAAAATGAAGGAATATGGATTTCAGTATTTTATTGACAATACCATCCGGATTGCTGATCCTTATGCGGAAAAAATATCCGATCCCTGGAACGATTCATGGATATCTTCTGATACCTACCCCGGGTTAATGGATTATCC
>CAYPAW010000003.1:0-51498 GCA_964408795.1 uncultured Mariniphaga sp. | reverse complement strand
CGAGCATGTAAAATATTCACACCCAGGATCATTATTAAAATAAATGCGAGTTACATACTATACCTTTAAAAATTAATAATTTTAATAGTATGAAATATATTGGTTGGATTTTCATTTTGCTCCTATCCTGTACTTCGGGGAGGAAGCTTTCGCAGGACACCGAAACGTTGGTATTGAATGTTCCGGGTCAGGGACAGGTTTTGGAGATTGAATTTCAGCAGGGAAGTGCTTACAATCATCCTTCGTTTGTTATCTGGCTGGAGGATTTGGACGGCACCTATCGGGAGACGTTGTTTATCACGCAGTATGTAGCTACCGGGAAGTATGGGCATGGGCAGTTATCCTCCGGGCGCTGGGACGATCAGCCGGGGGAAGCACGCCGGCCGGCTACTCTTCCCTACTGGGCCCACAAAAGAGGCATTCAGGCTCCCGATGGATTGTATATTCCTTCACCGGAAGCACCCATGCCCGATGCCGTAACCCGTGCTACCCCCAAAGGTGATTTTCGCCTGGAAACACAAACCGGAGAAAAACAAACCAAAAAATTCAGGGTACTCATGGAGATCAACCAGGCCTGGGATTCCAACCGGTACTGGACCAATACCAAATTCCCCGGCGACGGAGATTATTTTACCTCTTTGCAGCCGGCAATAGTCTATGCGGTTACCGTGAATCCCGATGAACCAGATGAAGAATATTACCTGAACCCAATAGGACACAGCCACCCTTCCGGGAAGAACGGAAAACTGTATACCGATCTTTCTACCCTAACAACAGCCAAAGAGATTGCCGGGAAAATATGTGTTCGTATCAAACAACCATAAGAAATGCTGGGAATGAAATTTTGTAAACTGATACTTTTGTTGTTTTTACCTTCTGTTTTGATGGCTCAGGAGGCTATGTTGAAGGGAAGGGTTGTGGATGCCCTGAGCAATGAACCCCTGCCTTTTGTCAATGTGATTGTTTCGGGGACCACCACCGGAACCATAACCGATATGGACGGTCATTTTGAGTTGTTTGGTCTGGAACCTGGTTTTGTGCGGCTGGAAGCTTCTTTTGTGGGGTATAAGAAAGCGGTATCTTCAGAAATTGAAATCAATAACGTCAGGGCAGTTTCCCTTGAATTGCAACTGGAGAAGACGGATACCGAGATTGAAGAGGTGACGGTTACGGCTTCTCCTTTTCGGAAAACCGTGGAGAGTCCGGTATCTTTAAAAACCATTGGTATTTCGGAAATTGAAAAGAGCCCGGGGGCCAACCGGGATATTTCCAGGGTTATTCAGTCGTTTGCGGGGGTTCAGTCGACGCCGGCTTACCGGAACGATGTCATCATCCGGGGAGGTGGTCCTTCGGAGAGCCGGTTTTATGTGGATGGGGTAGAGGTTCCTTTTATCAATCATTTTGCTACCCAGGGGGCCTCCGGGGGACCCGTGGGAATCCTGAATGCCGATTTCTTGCGTGAGGTGAATTATTATTCAGGAGCTTTTCCTGCAAACCGCGGAAATGCCCTCAGCGGAGTGCTTGAGTTCAACCAGGTAGACGGAAATGCCGATAATTTGCGGTTCAGAGGTTCACTGGGAGCCTCCGAAGTATCGACAACCCTCGACGGCCCCCTGGGAGAAAAAACAACCTTTATCGTTTCGGCCCGAAGATCGTACCTCCAACTCCTCTTCAGCCTCATCGAACTGCCTTTTCTGCCTACCTTCACCGACTTTCAGTTTAAGTCCCGAACCCGCTTTGATGAAAAAAATGAACTGACTCTGGTTGGATTGGGAGCCGTGGATCTCTTCGACCTGAATCTGGGCATTGAAGATCCCGATGCTCAGCAAAAATTCATCCTCAGCCGGATCCCTGTCAATGAACAGTGGAGTTATACCGTGGGTGCCGTTTACAAGCATTTTCGCGAAAACAGCTACCAGACCTTTGTAATCAGCAGAAGCCACCTGAACAATGAATCGTATAAATACTTTGACAATGACGACAGCTCGGAAGAGAATAAAATCCTGGATTATAACTCCCAGGAGATAGAGAATAAATTCCGTTTTGAGAATACCACCCGCCTGGGGGATTTTAAAATCAATGCCGGGGTAAATTTCGATGTGGCTACCTATACCAACCAGACTACCCAAAAGAGATTCTACGGAGATGCGATTCAGAGTGTAGACTACGATACGGATTTAACCCTCGTGAAGTGGGGCTTTTTTGCCCAGGTCAGCAAGAACTTCCTGGATGAACGGTTGTCTCTTTCGCTGGGAATCCGTGCCGACGCCAACAATTATTCAAAAAGCATGTCCCGCATTACCGACCAGATGTCGCCCCGGTTCTCCGCTTCGTATTATCTGACCAGTAAATGGAGCCTGAATTTCAATACCGGGAGATACTATCAGTTGCCGCCCTATACCACGTTGGGATTCAAACTGGACGGAGAACTGGTGAACAAGAAGAATGCGTTAACCTACATCAGAGCCGATCATTTGATTGGCGGTGTGGAATTTCGCCCCGCCCCGGATATTATGTTGTCTGCGGAAGGGTTTTTTAAACAGTATGCCCACTATCCGTTTTCTGTAAAAGATTCAATAAGCCTGGCCAACAAAGGAGCCGATTATGGTGTTTTTGGCGATGAAGAGGTGCGTTCGGTTTCCGAAGGCCGGGCTTTTGGAGCTGAAGTGCAGGCCCGGATCAATTCCAACAAAGGGTTCAATGTCAACCTTGCTTATACTCTGGTGCGAAGTGAGTTTCAGAACGGTCAGGGCGAATACATTGCTTCCAGCTGGGATAGCAAACACCTGGTGGTTCTCACCACAACCCGGCAATTTAAAAAGGAATGGCGGCTCGGAGCACGATGGCGCTTCGTAGGAGGATTGCCCTATACCCCCTACGACCTGGAGAAAAGCTCCCTGGTGGAAGCCTGGAACCTGACCGGTAGCCCCTATTTCGACAATCCAAAACTCAATTCCGAAAGACTGCGCGCTTTTCATCAACTGGACTTGCGCATTGACAAAACGTATTACCTGAAGAAATTTACGGCCAAATTCTATCTGGACTTCCAGAATTTATATAACTTTCAGGCTCAGGAACAGGATATCATTGTGAGAGCTGAGGATGAAAACGGGAATTTTATTCGTACCGGTAATGGAACCCGCTATCAGTTGCAACGCGTGGAAAATACCTCCGGAACGATCCTGCCAACCCTGGGGATCATTATCGAGATATAAACCATCCATTCCCGGGGTGCCGGAATCAGGAATCGCTGCTCATTTTTTTTCTAACCGGATAAAGTAGTATTGGGTATGCTCTGTTTACATCTTCAGGAAAACGATCCGTATTTTTGTCTTGCCACCGAGGAGTATCTGCTTACCGATTCCGAAGAGGATTTTTTCATCCTTTGGCAGAGCCGGGATGCGGTAGTGGCTGGGAAACATCAGAACCTGCTGGGAGAGATCAACTATCCATGGTGCCGCCAAAACAATGTTCTCCCTGCCCGGAGAATCTCCGGCGGAGGGACGGTTTTCCACGATGAGGGTAACATCAATTTTTCCTTTCTGAGAAAAGTGGACAATCCGGCAGCGATCCGTTTTGAAATGTTTGTTCAACCGGTGATACATGCTCTGGAAGAACTGGGTTTTCACGCGGTGATCTCCGGGAAGAATGATCTGCTGATACAGGGAAAAAAAATCTCGGGTAATGCACAGCATATTTATAAAAACCGAATCCTGCATCATGGAACCCTGCTTTTCGATACCAACCTTGAAAAACTCAGGAAAGCCCTTCATACGGTTCCGGGAAAATACCAAAGCAAAGGAGTTCCTTCCCATCCGGGTGACGTAGCCAATCTCCTGTCTTTTCTGAAAAGAAAAATCAACCGAAAAGAATTTATTCGTTTTTTGTTCCGGAGTCAACTGCAAAAGCCCTCAGCCAAAGAATATGTACTTACTGCAGATGACAAAGCAAAGATCAGACTCCGGATGAAAGAGAAATTTTCCACCTGGGAGTGGATCTTCGGCTATTCTCCGGCTTATTCCTTTCGCAATCGCATTGCCTGCGGAGGCAAACAGTTGAACGTTGAACTGGAAGTACAAAAAGGGATTATTCAGCAATGTAAGGTGTCAGGAAAAGGCTATTCTGAAATGGATCTGCTCGCCTTACAGAACCAGTTCCCCGGAGAAAAGCATGATTATACGGATTTGTATGATTTGCTTCAGCATACCGGGGAAGTTGTACCCTCCCCTTTGACAGAGGCTTTCTTTTGATGGGATTCAGGAAAAGAGGCTGTCTGAAAAGAAATGGGATTCATTGACCGCACAATTCGCGGAAAATTGGCAATCAACAAAGAAGATTTTTGCGTTCTCCGTTTCCGCGGATTCCGATACCAACCGGAATCAGCGAAAATACCTTTTCTTGTCAGCAGCCTCTTTTAAAAACCGTTATTTCGGAAGAGGGTATCCTTCAAGAATTTTCAGGTTCTTATTGATTTCCGAATCCGGGTATTCATAATCGGTCAATTCATTGTTGAGGAATTTTTCATATCCTGTAAGGTCCATCAGTCCATGTCCGCTGAAATTGAAGAGGATTACTTTTTCTTTTCCCTCTTCTTTGGCTTTGTTGGCTTCGCGGATTGTCGAAGCGATGGCGTGGTTTGTTTCGGGAGCAGGGATGATGCCTTCGGTTTTGGCAAACAGCAATCCGGCCTCGAAGCATTCATTCTGATGCAATGCCTGGGCTTCGATAAGGCCATCTTTCAGGGCAGCGCTCACCAGAGGAGCCATTCCGTGGTAACGCAAACCGCCGGCATGAATGGGTGCCGGAATGAATTTATGTCCCAGACTGTACATTGCCAACAGGGGAGTCATCTGGGCTACATCGCCATGATCATATACAAAGGGTGCTTTGGTCAGGGTAGGGCAACTGAACGGTTCCACTCCGATGACTTGTATGTCGGCTCCGTGTATTTTATCGTACAGGAAGGGGAAGGATAAGCCTGCGAAATTGCTTCCACCACCGCAACAACCGATCACCACATCCGGTTTTTTGATGCCGGCTTTAGCCAGTTGTTTTTTGGTTTCCAGGCCGATGATGGTCTGATGAAGCATCACATGGTTTAATACCGAACCAAGGGAATAACGGGTTTCCCCGGCAGGGTCCGTTACGGCAGCCTCAATGGCTTCGCTGATGGCTATACCCAGGCTTCCCGAGGTATCGGGATATTCCGCAAGAATATCTCTTCCGGCCTGGGTTTCCATACTCGGACTGGAGATGCAGTTGGCTCCCCACGTATTCATCAGCATTTTGCGGAACGGTTTCTGATCAAAACTGACACGCACCATGAACACCTTGCATTCCAGATCCAGCAGGGAACAGGCAAAAGCAAGGGCGCTGCCCCACTGGCCGGCTCCGGTTTCCGTGGTCAGCCGTTTGATGCCAAACGCTTTGTTATACCACGCCTGGGCAACGGCTGTGTTGGGTTTGTGACTGCCTGCCGGCGATAAACTTTCATTCTTATAAAAAATCTTCGCCGGCGTGCCCAGGGCTTCCTCAAGAGCATAGGCCCTCACCAAAGGACTGGGTCTCCACCGTGTGAGAAGTTCAAGGATCCCTTCCGGGATGTCAATCCATCGCTTCTGGCTGACCTCCTGTTCAATCAAATTCATGGGAAATACAGGGGCCAGCATCTCCGGAGTTATCGGATTGCCATCCGGACCCAACGGAGGATTTAACGGACTGGGAAGATCCGGCGCCAGGTTATACCATTGCCGCGGCATCTCCGATTCATCAAGAAAAATCTTTCTTTGCTTTGTCATAACGTACAATTTTAAAATTAAGATGTCTAAAAACAAAAAGGGTTATGCTGCGTAAACAGCATAACCCTTTTCTATGGTTGATCAATACATACAGGGAATGGTTTACGCAGCCTTACCCGGGCAACGCCAAAACCACCAATGTCCTGTATTTGTAGTAAAAACCATTGAAATAACTATTTTCAGCGTAAAACTAAATATTATTTTTATTTCGCCAAATTATTTTTATTTGAATTTGCAGGAAAAGATCCTTACTGGTCGGATCTTGTTTATTGGGTTTTCAATTTAATCCCTATTTTTGTATCTCCCTGCAAGCTGAAGGGAAAAGAAGGAAGAAATATTTATAAAGTATTGGGAAATAACATGTAAGAACTATGGAAAAACCAACAGTTGTCAGTGGTATCCGGCCTACGGGTTTTCTTCATCTGGGGAACTATTTCGGGGCGGTCCGGAATTTTGTGCGCATGCAGGATGATTTTCACTGTTATTTTTTTATTGCCGACATTCATTCCCTGACGACTCATCCAACTCCCGGGGATCTGCAATCGGGGGTTAAACAGGTCCTTGCTGAATACCTGGCCTGTGGAATTGACCCGGAGAAGGCCACCATTTTCATTCAAAGCAATGTACCGGAAGTGATGGAATTGTATACGATCCTGAACATGAATGCCTATCTTGGCGAACTGGAGCGTACCACCTCTTTCAAGGAGAAAGCCCGCCAGCAACCGGATAATGTAAATGCCGGACTGCTGACCTACCCGGTTTTAATGACTGCCGACATCATCATCCATAAAGCGCATTTTGTGCCGGTAGGCAAAGACCAGGAACAGAACCTTGAAATGGCACGCAAATTTGCCAAACGCTTTAACCGGATGTATGGCAAAAAGGTATTTCCGGTTCCCCGGCCCTTTACGTTTAATGGAAAAGAGATGATCAAAGTACCTGGTCTGGATGGATCCGGAAAGATGGGTAAATCGGAAGGCAATGCAATCAATCTGTTTGATGATCCGGAGGATATACGCAAGAAAGTGATGCGCGCCGTTACCGATTCAGGCCCCGTCAGAATGAACCAGGAAAAACCGGAACCCATACAGAACTTGTTCACCCTTATGGAAATTGTCTCTTCTCCGGAAGTGGTCCGTCAGTTTGATGATGCCTATAATACCTGTACAATCCGGTATGGGGACTTGAAAAAACAACTGGCTGAAGATATCGTTTCCTTCACGTCTCCCATCCGGGAAAAAATTCTCAGCCTTCTGGATGATGAAGACTATCTCGGGCAGGTGGTCGCTTTAGGGGCTGAAAAAGCCCGGGAATCAGCCAGAAAAACGCTGTACGAGGTTAAGAAAGTAATCGGCTGTACCTATCTCTTTTGATGCGGCTTATACCCTGCAGGTTGCTTGGGAAAGCTTTTCCCTTGTTCCAGCAGGTCCCTTTTGCGAAAATGAATTCTACCCCAATATTTGCACGGTGTTCAACGTTCTAAAAAAGGGATGCTGACAGTTGCCTGTGTATAACTTACAAAAGGTTCGGCTAAAGCAAGGATTACTTTTTGCTATTTTCGTTTGCATTTAAAGAACAAATCATGAAGAAACCAGCTTTATTTATCTTAGTGATTCTTATGGTTGTGGGTATATCCTGTAAATCAACCCGGAAAGCGGCTACCGGGGAAGAAACATATCAGACCACGTTAAACCAGGGAACTCCGGCCAAAATTTTTTCGGTGCCTGAGACTTCTGTTTCTGATGAACCGGATCCCGAAGCCGAGGTTGTAGTCCGTAGGGAAGATATATCCTTTACACAACCCAAAGATGAGTCGGAGAATAAAGCCAACAATTACTTTGTTATTGTGGGATCTTTTGAATTCCTGGATAATGCAAAAAAATACCGGGAGACACTTGTTGGCGAAGGATTTACACCCATTATTCTCCAAAGCAATACCTCCGGATATTACCGTATCTGTGTCAATTCATACGGCGATGAGATGGAGGCCAGAATGCGGGTTCATCAGATCCGGAGAGATTTTCCGAAGTATTACGATTCGTGGTTGCTGATCAAGGAATAAGCACCAAACCCCGATTCTTCCAACCTGTACCAGGCACAAATCTTGCAGCAAGATGATGGCAATGGTGATTCCATATGATTTGTTTAATAATTCTTAAAAAGAGAACGAATTGGGACCTGCCTGTTTTCACAGATAAAAAACAACCTTACCTTTGTAATCCAATTGGGGAAGAGACTACTGATCAGAATAAAAACGAATGAATAACAAGGACAAACAATACAAACTGGATCAGCAATACCTGAGAATGGCTGCGATCTGGTCGGAGAATTCCTACTGCAAACGCCGGAAAGTAGGAGCGTTGCTGGTGAAAGACAGAATGATCATTTCGGACGGGTACAACGGCACTCCCTCAGGATTTGAGAATGTCTGTGAAGATGCACATGATCGGAGCAAACCCTATGTTCTTCATGCTGAGGCCAATGCTATTACCAAAGTGGCTAAATCGAACAATAGCAGCCAAGGCGCTACCTTGTATGTGACTTCATCCCCCTGTTTGGAATGTGCCAAATTAATCATCCAGGCAGGAATTAAAAGGGTGGTTTTTACCGAAGCCTATCGCCTGGATGACGGATTGACCCTTTTGAAAAAAGCCCATATTGAGGTCGTTCGGGTGGAAACAGAAAATCTAAAGGATGCCGGGAATGAAGAATAAAGGAGCCATCTATATTCCTCTGTTGCTGGCCCTGACCATGGTTACCGGAATTTTCATCGGCAATGCGCTCCGGAGAAACAGCCAGGTGGGCCGGTCGGGTTTTACCATGGGTGTGCCCAATAAAATCGGAACCATCCTCAGTCTGGTCGATCAGGGCTATGTCGATAGTGTGGATATGAAAGAGATCGTGGAAAAAACCATTCCGGAGGTGCTTAAAAATTTTGATCCCCATACCGTATACATCCCGGCCAGCGATATGCAGGAAGTACGTGAAGAGATGGAAGGCAATTTTTCCGGTATCGGTGTGCAATTTTCCATACAGGATGATACCGTGCGGGTCATTGAAGTGGTAGCCGGAGGACCTTCATCCAACGTGGGATTGCTGGCTGGCGACCGGATTGTGACAGTGAACGACAGCATAATCGCTGGCGTTGGAATTAAAAACGATGATGTCTTACACCAGTTACGCGGCGATAAAGGAACAACCGTAACCGTTGGAATTGTCCGTAGCGGAGTGCCCGAAATCCTGAATTTTGATATTGTCCGCGGTGATATACCCCTGTACAGCGTCGATGTTTCTTATATGATCAACGAAGAGACCGGGTACATGAAAATTGAACGTTTTTCAGGGACTACCTACCGGGAGTTCTATCAGGGAATCATGAAACTCAAAGAAGAAGGAGCCCGGAAGGTGATTATTGACCTCCGCAGTAATGTGGGAGGCTATCTTACACAGGTTCTGAAAATGGTAGACGAATTTCTTGAGAAGGATGAACCCATCTTGTTTACTTTGGGAGAACATCAGCCGAAGAAAACCTACAAGGCATCGGCCAGAAATGACTTCGCCTCCCTGGGTGTTTATGTGTTGATTGACGAATATTCGGCTTCAGCCAGTGAGATTTTCGCCGGGGCTATGCAGGATAACGACCGGGGACTGGTGATCGGGCGCAGGTCTTTCGGAAAGGGACTGGTACAGGAGCAGATCCCCCTGACAGACGGCTCAGCACTCAGGCTTACCGTGGCCCGGTTTTATACCCCCAGCGGACGCAGTATCCAAAAACCCTATGATCAGGGAACAGACCAATATTACCAGGATATCATACAACGAATCCACACCGGAGGAGAACGGGTTACCGATAGCTCTATGTTTGCTGATTCGCTCCAGTACCGAACCAAAAGCGGACGCATCGTCTATGGCGGCGGCGGAATCATGCCCGATATTTTTGTCCCTCTCGATACAACCGGTTATTCCGAATATCTTGTGAAACTTACACAACGGGGCATTGTTTATCAGTTTGCCTATCATTATGCCGACCGGAACCGCGAAGTCCTGAACCGGTTTTCCTCCGTGGAGGAATTAAAAGAATACCTCGATAGAAATCCTATCCTTCAGGAACTGATTCAGTATGCAGAAAAGAAAGGCATTCCGGAAGACCCCCGGGATGTGAAAGAGTCCGAACAAATTCTCGAAACCCAGGCAAAAGCCTATATTGCCCGGAACATAATGGGAAATGAAGGCTTTTATCCCATCATTCAACAGATCGACCATACGCTTTTGAAGGCCATCGAAATAACCCGGCAAAACTTACTGGTGGAAAATGTGAACCGGAATTGAATCTCCCCGCTTTCCGGATGATTTCTTCCGGAAGGATGATCTCCGGCAATTTGTATTTCAGGCTGGAAGTTCCTTTCTGCAGGTTGTTTCGTTTCATCCTGGAACCATCGTTGTATGTACAAAATGAATCTACGTGGAAGCCGGATGGAATTTGTCATCCATTTTTCTACGGCATGCGAATCTGCTTTTTATCCATTCAATCTCTCTTTTTGTTCCATGCGGGCTGCCCGATGATACATTCCCTGCTCATAACCGGTAAAGCGCAGAATGGTTGGGTGCGGGTAAATAAAAAAAAGCCGCGTAAAGCGGCTTTTAAAGATCGGAAAGGGCTGGTTTATTTTTCGCCAACAAATGCGAATTCCGGATCGGGAGATGATTTTGTACACTGGAATATCCAGGTATACTCACCGGCGCTTCCGTCATAGGTGGCAAAGGTCACTTCGTACAGTACATCAATACCACTTACCTGAGCCACGGCATCGGGGAATTTAAGCGGCAGGAGGACGGTTCGGATGGATTCTTTCACGGCATCCTGCCAGGTGCTGAATACTTCCGTAGCCCATTTATCCCGGATATCGTAATTGCTGTAATAGGATCCGGCACTGAAAAAGAATTCCTGGGTTTCGTAGCTGTCAATGTATTCACTTCCTTTGTTGGTTTTTACCCAATCGACAATAATCTGATAGTCAGCCGAGGTCATTGTAAAGATGACCGTTGGATCGAATACCCATCCGTCATTCCGGGTGAGAATATACTGGTCGGTAAAGGCCTCAACCGGATTGAATTCTGTCCAGGAGCCTTGGCTGAGATGGTATTGATCGGCACGGGTTTTAGTTCCTCCGCTGTAATACTTATAGACGACCACCATCTCAGTGCCTTCGAGGGCGTAGGGATACTTCAGTGCGAGCAGGTTGGGCAGATATTTTTCCGGCGGATCCGATTCGGAGAAGTTATCGTATTTGCCCGGTGTTCCCATGGCGTCGTAGTCGGAAGCCATTACATAGTATGCTTCTTTGGTTTCTGACCAGCCGGAATGGTAGGTATAGAGCACTTCCCTTTTTACCGGTTCAGCAATGATGCCGGATTTGGTGGCTGTTCCGGTACCTTTCACGGTAAGCCGGTTGACTTCCCAGGTAGCGGCATTGGAGTCGGAAGAGAGGTATTTGAAAGCAACATGGATTTGCTGACCATCGAAAGCGGAAATATCCACATTCCCGGACACCACAAAATCCCAGTTGTTCCCGGCAGGTTTGGTCGGTATTTCAATGGCCGTCCAGGTGGCAGCAGCAGGATCCCCTCCGGTGTAATCCGTAGAGATCAATACCTGGATCTGATCCCACTGGCCTCCCAGGTAATTGATGGCCTGATTGATCTCCATCACACAACCGGTAAGACCGCTCAGGTCGATAGCCGGAGAAATCAACCAGTCTTCATTGGGTTGAGCTCCCCCGGAATACCCCGACATTTTTGCGTAGCCCATACCGCTGTAACTGGTGGAATACCAGTCCTGGTCTCCCAATACATTGACCGCAGTAAAATCTCCCAGGTTGTTTCCGTCAAATTCATGTTCGTAGGCAGTTACCTCTTCCGGCGTCTGTACCTCGGGTTCCAGATCCGAATACATATAGGAAATAATGTAAATATCTCCCTCTTCGGCATCGGTAAGAGTTGCACCCAGGATCCCCGGAAGGAAAGCTTCCGGAGGATTCTTCGGCGTGAAATACTGGGCAAAACCCACAACCGGGTTGGCCCGGTTATAGTCGTCCTCTTTCAGACTGTAATAGCTCGCTTTGGAATAGTGGCTCAAATCGGGATAGCCCTCACTGAAGCGATAGGTTACCAGGGCAGATGAACCGTAATCCAGGGCAGGATATTTCGATTGTAGCAGGCCCGGGATATAGTTTGTAGGCGGTTCTTCATAGGTGAAAAAGTGGTTCTCGGCTACATCCCCTTCCAGGGACTCATAATCGGCATCCGAAAGGGTTAGTTCCACTTTTTCAACATACGGATTCTCCTTTTTGTCCAGCTCGTCGTAGATGTCTTCCATCGGATTACAGGCTACAGTCAACAAGCTGATTCCTAAAATATAGATTGTTATTTTTTTCATCGTCAACTAATTTTCAGTTCAAAATTTTATACCATTAAAAAGCAATGCGTAATCCGGTTGACCAGGTGGTGCCAAAACCAAAATAAACCAATGCCGTATTTTCATCGTGAGAAGCTCCGTCGGTTGCATCGGCAACATATTCGGTATTGAGCAGGTTATTGATATTTCCATAGATCGTGGCATCCAGCCCGGCAAGGGTAAATTTATAGTTGGCATGTACATCTACCAAACCCACATTGGGCATTTGCCAGGAATCCAAGATGTCATCCGGATTGGTCCGGTAAATGGGATTAAAGTCCGCAAAGTTTTTGGCCAGGTAGATGTAGTCGACTCCGATTTTTAATCCCGGAAGGGCTTCGTAATCAGCAGACAGAGATGCTGTGCTCTGGGCTGAATTTCCTACATGCACACCGGCCAGGTAGGCATCGTAGGTGCCCAGAACATTCTGGGCTTCATCGTACAGGGTAAAGCTTACATCGTCCTGCCAGATCCAGTCTCCCAGGGAAAGCATTCCCCGCAGGGTCAGCAGTGGAGTGGGTTTGTAGGTGGCTTCAGCTTCTATTCCCTGGTGCAGGGCGTTGATGCCCGGAATATTGGCCGTACCTGCCTGACCGAAACTGCGTACCAGGGCTTTATCAAGCCAGTTGGTGTAGTAGTAATTTATTTTGGCATGCAGCCGTTTGGACGTAAAGCCATACCCGATCTCCGCCGTGATGATCGTTTCGTATTTGACCTTCTCATTGACTTCGTTGGTATAATTGAGAAAGACATTGGTAAACACCGGTTCCCGTTTAATATAGCCGGCATTGGCATACAGGTTGTGCTTCGATGTCAGGTTATAATTAATGCCTCCTTTGATGTTCCAGGGCAGAAAATTCTGCCATTCGGTCACCTGATTGGCGGGGGCATACTGGAAATAATCCGTACGCCGGTAGCTTTTATTGGATACTGCTGCAGAGAGGAAACCTGAAAAATTACCGGAAGTATACTCCCCCTGAAGGAAACCACCTGCCCAGAGAACTTCACCCGGGTTATCGTATTCGTATTTATCCCCCTCTTTCAGTTTCACGTTGGGTGGATTGTTTATATCGCTGTTGTCGAGGTAGAATTCACCCCCCAGCAGATCCATGATCTCTTTGGTATGAAATCCCTTGTAGTATCTCCCGTCGAATCCGGCGGTCCAGTCGATTCCGAATCGTTTTGTGGTGAGCGTGGATAGCAGGCCGTACCAGTTGTGGGAATTTACTGCTGCACCAATAAAGGCCTGTGAGCCTTCCAGTGAGCTTTGGTTGGCTTTTGCCACCGCTTCAAAGTCGAGGTATCCCTGGGCGGTTCGTTTGATATTGGGATCATCCAGTCCGGTGTTGTAGTTTACCGTCAGCCAGGATTTCTGAGGTCCGTCGACACGGCGTCCGCCCCCGCGGCCGAGGGATGCATACAATACATTGGTCCACAGGGTGTTCTCATTGATGTTCCAGTAGTGGTTCAGCGACCCCTGGGGTTTATGGTAATAGTTGTATCCGTAGGCCCCTCCGTAATATTCTCCGTCACGGAGACCAAAATCCGAGTTAGCCCGTACTCCATCTTTATGGTTCCGGTACCATTCAATGGTATGCCTGTTTCCGCGCTGGATATGTACCTGGGGCGAGCCGAATACGGTGAATGACAGGCGGTGTGCATTGTTTATTCTTTTTGAGACATTGGCAAAATAACTGTACGCATCAAAGGAAGTACCGCGAATGTATCCGTCGCCGTAAGTATGGGACCCCGACAAGGTAACCGCCCAGCCATTGTCCATCAGTCCGGTGGAAATGGTAAACGCCTGTTTCCGGTATCCGGAATTTCCCATACCGGTGTAAACATTCCCTCCTTTTTCAGCATCGGTAGACCGGGTAATGATGTTTATGGTTCCCCCTACGGAAGAAAGCCCCAGCTTGGAGGCTCCCAGACCCCTCTGAATCTGGGCTCTCTGGGTTACATCCGAAAGGCCGGCCCAGTTGGACCAGTATACTTTGGAGTTTTCCATGTCATTGACCGGAATGCCGTTGATGAGAACTCCTACATTGTACGTGTCGAAACCCCGTAACGTCACACGACCATCTCCATATCCGCCGTTGTCTTTGGTGGCGTAAATGGAAGGCGTGGTTTTGAAAATCTCAGGAAACTCCTGCGTACCCAGCCGCTCTTCAATCTCCAAAGGCTGAATCGCAGACATGGAAACCGGCGTCTGACGATCTTTGGCAAAGGAGGAGGTGATTAAAATCTCTTCCAGACCTACGGTACCCGATTCCAGACCAATGCTGCCCAGATCCTTGGTCTCATTGTTCCGGATGCTCACCGTGAGGGTTTTTGCCATGTACCCAATGTACGAAACAACCAAATGGTTTTCACCCGCCGGAATGCGTAAACGAAAAGAACCGTCCAGGTTGGTGGGAATACCCTGGGTCGTTCCCTCCAGAACAACCGTTGCTCCAATTAACGGATCCTGCGAATGGCTGTCGATTACCTTCCCTGTTATGACCCCCTGCCCATACAGTGCCTGGGAAAACAGGATGAACACAGCCATGACCGCTGTGATAAGAATTGTTTTTTTCATAAAAAATAGTTTTTGTTTATGCATTATGGTATTGTTAAAATAATTGAAACCGGGATTTACAGATTAATGCACCAAATATACCCTGTTGCTTCTTAATCATACGATGATCAACGTCAATTTACGTGCTTTCTTAACGCAAATTTTATCAGCCATTTCACCCGGATTTCCTGATCCCTTCGCTTCACTCATTTAGTCTTTTATTAATCTCCTTTCTTTGCTTTTAATTTGCAACGTATATCAAATGTCCGCTTTTGAATTATTAACCAATCCTCCATCGGTGATCTGCCTCAATAAACCTCAGAAGGAGAAAGGAAAGTTCTTATTAATTTGTGAATCGAACGAATCATTATTTTGATAGTTATTAAGGTAATTGTGCAAATTATGAACAAGTTTTCAAGGGGTTATGAACAGATAATCCCCGTTCTTTATCGGGAAGCATTGCCCGGATACTTTCACAACAATATTTTTTGTATTTTATAAGTTACAGATTATAAGCAGGATAATAAGATATTTTAAAATAATACAAAAAAAAGAGTACTTTGTTTTGCATAGTACCATTAAATGTTTATATATTTGTAATGCAAATAACGATGCTTTAAAAGGTAATTTTTTTAAAAAAGTTCTTTATGATATGTAACCCGGAAGAAATTAGATCGTCTTACGAATAGATACAAAGCAGAAAAACAGAAAAACAGAAATCAAAAGCCATGAAAACAAAAAACAATGTTCAGAAAGCAGTTTTACGGACGGTTGCGGTTGTTGTAAGTTTTGTTCTTTTGAGTTTAACCGTGACGGCGCAGGGATTTTGGAAGCAGTTGTTCATGAACAACAGTTTTAATCATCTTGCAACTGCATTGGTGAAACATTCATCCGGGACTCCGGAGGGAGAAATGCACAAAAGCAACAGCAGCGTTACCGGCAGTGACATGGACATCTTCGTCCGGGAAACGGAGAGCACCCTGGAACTGGAACCGTGGATGTTTGATGCGGTGAAGTAAATCCTCAGCCGTTTTACCGGATCCGGGAAGGAGGTTCCTGTTTGGTTTCCAGCCAGTAAAAGCAGGATCCAGGCATGGAAGAACCGGCCAGGAAACAGTACGACAGCAATTGGAACATAAGAATACGCAGCGAGGTCTCAGGAGTTTCACTTTGTGAAAGAGAAAAAAAGAAGGATTATGAAGCTTGAAAATACAAAAGCACAAATGCGAAAAGGGGTACTGGAATATTGTATCCTTTTGGTAATAAGCGGAAAACGCCTGTATGCCAGCGATATAATAAGCGCATTAAAAGAGGCTAAAATGATTGTTGTGGAAGGAACCCTTTATCCGCTGCTTACGCGTTTGAAGAACGATGGATTGCTGACCTACCGCTGGGAAGAATCCACACAGGGACCCCCAAGAAAATACTATGAATTAACCTCTTCAGGACAGGATTTCCTGGAGGGACTGGAAGGATCATGGGATGAACTGGTGCATGCAGTGAATAAACTGAAAAACCAAAAATTAGCATAACGGATGAAATCCAGAAGATGTGAATCAGACCGGTCAGCATTTTTTCCCGGCTATTCGTTGCAACGAATCAAAACAAAAACGTTCGGGATGCGTTTTGTGAATGCCTTTCCGGTTCAAACAGCAAACAAGAGATCATACCTTAAGAAACAATCAATTTGAATGAAATGAAGAAGACATTTACCATCAATATCAGCGGGACGGTTTTTTACATTGAGGAGGATGCATACGAAAAGCTTCAGGAATATATACTGAAATTAAAGCAGCACTTTGATACCGGCAGCGAAGGACAGGAGATCCTTTCCGATATTGAAGCCCGTATAGCGGAATTGTTCAGTGCCAAATCAGACGACAAGAAGACGGTGATTACCAGTGCCTGGGTGGATGAGGTAATCGATCGTATGGGGACTCCGGAAGACATCATTGAAGTGGATATGGAAGAACAGGAAGAGCCGTTTTCTGCCAAACGCAGGAAAAGGTTGTATCGCGATCCCGACCGGCGGATTCTGGGTGGGGTATGCGGGGGTCTTGGTGCCTATTTTAATATGGATCCTCTGATTCTCCGCATTGTTTTCGTTGTGCTTTTTCTACTTAACGGGATTGGATTGCTTGCCTACCTGATTCTTTGGATGGCTGTACCCAAAGCGGTCAATACAGCCCAACGTTTGGAAATGCGCGGACAGGAGGTCACGGTTTCCAACATCGAAAAATCGATCAGGGAAGAGGTGAAAGAGGTGAAGGAGAGTTACAAAAAATTGAAAGAATCGGATCGTTATGCCAAAGGCCGGGAGGGAGTTTCACGGTTTGGTGACTTTGTCGGTTCCTTTTTCAAGTTCCTGCTGAAGATCGTTGTGATCTTGATTGGTGTGGTACTGATCGTATCGGGATTTTTTGGCTTGCTGGGATTCGTATCTTCCCTGATTGTCGGGCATTCCTTTGTACATAACTGGCCCCTGATATGGACCCCGGAAGTTTATGTACCCGGTTTTCTGAACCAGTTTGTCTCTTCAGGATCGGTAACCCTGGGCCTTATAGCCATTGCCTTTCTGGTTGGAATACCCTTGCTGGCCATGTTGTTTATCGGAACGAAGATGGTCTTCCGGTTTAAATCGAACAATGGGGTGATCGCTTTATGTATGGCCGCCATCTGGTTTGTTGCCCTCATCGGATTGCTTGTTGTTTCGGCGGCTCAGATTGGCCAATTTAAAAGCCAGACATCCCTGACAACCAGTGAACCCATTGATTGCGGGCAATGTCAGACGTTGTTTCTGGATGTGGCTGAAGAAGAAACGAATGAATCAATCGATCTGGATTGGGATACCAACACGTTTAAAGTGGTAACAATGAATGGAGAAGAACGTTTGGCCGGGGAAGCAAAACTTTCTATAGAACGTTCCGGTACCGATCATTTCATCGTTGTTGTGAAGAAACAATCGCGCGGGAAAAGCCATGCCGATGCAAAAAATAATATTCAACAGATCCTGTATACCTATGGTTTGAAGGATTCAACCATCCTCTTTGAACCCGATTTTCTGATCGCTGAAGAGGGCCGGTGGCGCGACCAGAGTGTGGAAATCGTGGTGAAAGTTCCGGAAGGGAAAACCGTGTATCTCAGTGAAAACATGGATCGGATTATTCACAATATTGACAATGTCTCAAACACATGGGAAGGCGATATGGTGGGGAAATTCTGGCAAATGAAACCGGAAGGATTAACCCTGAAAGAGATCGAACCCTGACAATCCTGAATGGAGAAAACGGCTCAGCGCCTCTTTCCAGGTAATTTCGTAAATTTACATGTTCAATGAAAACCCCGGGGATGGGCAAAAGCCTGGATTACCCCAGGTTTTCATGTTTGGATGGCACAGGCATACAATGCCTGTGCGGAATGTGTACGATCATAAACCAATAAAACGATCATGGCTGAACGTAGTCCGAAAAAATTATTTCTCCTGGATGCACTGGCATTGATTTACCGGAGTTACTTTGCCTTTATACGCAATCCGCGGTTTAATTCCAAAGGGATCAATACCTCTGCGATGCTGGGATTCACCAATACCCTCGTACAGGTCCTGGAAACAGAAAACCCGGCCTATATCGGTGTGGCTTTTGATATATCCCGGAAAACATTCCGGAATGAGCTGTATAAACCCTATAAAGCAAACCGGGAAGAGATGCCGGAAGATCTGCGAAAATCCATTCCTTACATTCGCAAGATCCTGGAAGCGTTTCAGATTCCTATACTGGAGCGGGAAGGATACGAAGCCGACGATATCATCGGAACCCTGGCAAAACAAGCAAAAGAAAAAGGGTATGAAACCTTTATGATGACGCCGGATAAGGATTATGCCCAGCTTGTCACCGAGGGTGTCTATATGTATAAACCCGGAAAATCAGGCGACGACGCCGAGGTATGGGATGTGCAGAAAGTGCGGGAACACTTCGGCATTGAAAATCCGGATCAGGTTGTTGATATTCTGGGACTCATGGGTGATTCGGCCGACAATATCCCGGGGTGCCCGGGCATTGGCCCTAAGAATGCCCAAAAACTGATCGCCACGTATGGATCGGTGGAGGGCCTCTACGAACATGTCCATGAACTGAAAGGAAAGCAAAGAGAAAACCTCGAAAAATATGAAGATCAGGTCCGGCTGTCGAAAAAACTGGCCGTAATTATCCGGGATGTGCCGTTTGTTTTTGATCCGGAAAAACTGAAACGTAAAAAACCCGATGCAAAAACCCTCCGGGGTATTCTTGAAGAACTTGAATTCAAGACCCTGGTTCAGCGGCTTACCCTGGAACCTTCTTCGCCGCCGCCTGTCCAGGGCTCGCTCTTTTCATCCGAAAGCTCCGCCACAGAACCCCCGGAAGAGATGTCTTATAAAACCATAAAAACGGTACCTCATCAGTACTATCTGGTTGAAAATGAAATGCAACGTGCCAGCTTACGGGCTGAATTATCCGTTCAGGAGGAGTTTTGTTTCGACACGGAAACCACCGGTCTGGATCCTTTAACGGCCGATCTGGTATGCCTTTCGTTCTCTTTCCGTAAAAGCGAGGCTTTTTGTGTGACCCTTCCACAGAACCGAAAAGAGTGCGAGGACGTTGTAGCCGAATTCAGGGAGGTATTTGCCGACAGGAAGATTCGTAAAACCGGACAGAATATCAAGTTTGATATATTGATGCTCAGGCAGTATGGACTGGAAGTCCGGGGAAGGCTTTTTGATACGATGCTGGCCCACTACCTGATTCAACCCGGTCAGAAACACAATCTCGATACCCTGTGTGAAAAGTATCTTTCCTACCGGAAAATTCCTACCGAAAGCCTGATCGGCAAAAAAGGGCGCGAACAATTGTCAATGCTCGACATAGACAAGGAAAAGCTCCGGGATTATTCGTGTGAAGATGCCGATTTGACGCTTCAGCTAAAAAGAGCCCTTGAACCGGAATTGGATAACCAGGGGCTCCGGGATCTTTTTAAAAAGATCGAAATGCCCCTTGTCCCCGTGCTGGTTCACATGGAAGAAGCCGGCGTATCGTTGAATACCATTGAATTGAAGCGGTATGCAGGGGTTCTCCGGGAGAAAATTACCGGCCTGGAAAAGGAAATTATTGAGCTGGCTGGTGAGGAGTTCAATGTTTCATCGCCCAAACAACTGGGGCCGATCCTTTTCGAAAAGTTGAAAATTGAATCCCAGGCAAAAAAAACCAAAACCAAACAATACTCCACCAGCGAAGAGGTATTGATCCGCTTGGTTGATAAACATCCAATTGTTCAGAAAGTCCTGGATTTCCGGGGAGCCAAAAAACTGCTTTCCACCTATGTGGAGACCTTACCGGCCCTGATCAATCCCCGGACTGGCAAGGTGCATACATCCTATAATCAGGCCGTGACAACAACGGGAAGACTCAGTTCAAACAATCCGAACCTGCAAAATATCCCGATCCGGGAAGCCGAAGGCCGGGAAATACGCAAAGCGTTTATTCCTTCCGGGGAGGACTTTACGTTTCTGTCGGCTGACTATTCCCAGATTGAACTCCGGATCATTGCGGCTTTAAGCAACGATGACCAGATGATGGCTGCATTTCGTGAAGGCCAGGATATCCATGCTACTACAGCAGCCAGGATCTACCGGGTGGATGTTTCAACGGTTACCTCCGAACAGCGCAGAAAAGCAAAAACAGCAAACTTCGGAATCTTATATGGTATTTCCGCCTTCGGCCTGGCTCAAAGGCTTTCGATTTCCAGACAGGAGGCCAAAAAGCTGATAGATGACTATTTCGAAAATTTCCCCGGAATCAAGACTTTCCTGAATCAAACCATCGCCCAGGCCAGAAAGGATGGTTTCGTGCAAACAATTTACGGACGCAAACGTTATTTAAACGATATAAACTCTGCCAATGCAGTGGTGCGCGGAATGGCAGAACGAAACGCAATCAACACACCCATTCAGGGATCGGCAGCGGATATCATCAAAATTGCCATGATCCGTATTTATAAAGAAATGGTAAAACGTCAGTTGCGATCCAAAATGATCCTTCAGGTCCATGATGAACTGAACTTCGATGTTTACAAACCCGAACTGAGCCAGATGAAAGAGATCGTGATCAACGGAATGGAACAGGCTGCCGATATAGGCGTTCCACTGATTATTGAAATGAAAAATGCCGGAAACTGGCATGATGCCCATTAAAGAAGAATATGCCTGAAACATTGGAAACAGAAGAAGAGTACCGGGAGGCATTGATTCGGTTTATTGAAATATGCCATACTCCTGAGGACGATCCTCAGGCCGGAGAGTTGCACAAACTGATTCATCTGCTCGAGCAATACGAACAGGAGAATTGCTGACGAATGTTTTGTACCATCCGATGGAAACGGGTCGTTCCTCCGGAGAAAAGGGGAAAACCGTTGTCCTTTTTCAGCCACAAATTGGTTCCTTCTGATTTTATACAATAGCGATCCTCTCCGGTGAAGGGGAGCGGATTTTCTGTATCTTTGCCATCCGACAGTATGGATCAGGTTTTTACATATCAGCAACCCGATACGGTGAAAACCGTGACGGTTCCGGATCTGTCATCCCGGAATGTACAACCCGTTACCCTGGATGTCGAAGGGGATATCAGTGTGCTGAAACCCTTTCCGGTGGATACGGTGATCCGTTTCCAACCGGAGGATTCCCTCCTGCACGAAAGGCTGGAAACACTCCACAAAGAAACACATATCCGGAAGCCCCTCAGAGAAGAGAAAAGCCAGGCTTCCTCCCGGCAGGAACGGAAAACCCCGGTGCAGGCTCCCGGGTTTGTGGAACCGCAGACCCAACAGGACCTCCAGCTTCAGGAGGAAAGGATTCCCCGGCAGGTCATACTGCCTGCTCAAAGGATTCATCCGGTACATCACGACTGGGTTACCCTGATTCTTTTGTGTAGCCTGGTTCTCTGGGCATCCGTAAGGAATACCTATGCAAAGTACCTCGTCCATTTGTTGAAGTCGACCTTTAATTTTGCAACCTCAGCCCGCTTATTCCGCGAACGCTCTTCTTCCTTTCTGGATGGAAGTTCCCGTCTGGATCTTCTTTTTTATGTTGTTTTTTCCCTTTTTATGTATCAGGTGTTTACCTACTTTGAAACCGGTATTTCCGCAAGAAATTTCCCTCTCTTTTTAGGCTGCCTGATCGTTGTTCCGGGATATTTTCTATTCAAAAAAGGGATTTATCTGATGATTGGATTTGTGGTGGAAGGAGTGGAAGAGACCAGGGAATACCTTTTTAATATGGGCAACTACAACCGGGTATTGGGGTTATTTCTTGTGCCCTTTGTGGCAGTAGTTGCTTTCTCGCCTCTTTTTAACCCGCTGTTTTTTTTGATTCCGGGACTCATTCTGACCGGAATATTCTATGGATTGACCCTTTGGCGGGGAATCATGGTATTAATCAAAAAACAATTTTCGATATTTTATCTCTTTTTGTACCTTTGTACCCTTGAAATTCTTCCCTTGCTTTTGATCTGGAAAATGGTGAAAGGGTAAGCAAGATTTTCGTTTAATTAAAAGTATTTAACTTGAAAGTTAAAAAGATACTCGTTTCGCAACCCAAGCCTGACACGGAAAAGTCACCCTATTTTGAATTGGCTGCCCGGAGCAATATAAAGATCGATTTTCGTCCTTTTATTCAGGTCGAAGGTGTTTCCGCCAAGGAGTTCAGGCAAACAAGAATTCAGATCCTGGACCATAGTGCAGTTCTGTTTACCAGCCGTACAGCCATTGATCATTTTTTCAGAATTGCCCAGGAGATGCGGATCCATGTTCCTGATACTATGAAATATTTCTGTATTTCCGAAGCTACGGCTTTTTATTTGCAGAAGTATATTGTCTACCGAAAACGCAAGATTTTTTATGGAAACGGGAAATTTGCAGACCTTATGGATGTGATGAAAAAGCATAAGGACGAAAAATACCTGGTTCCGTTATCGCATATTCACAAACCGGAGATTCCCATTCTTCTGACTCAGGGAGGGTTTACCTATACCAAGGCCATTTTATACCGTACGATCAGCAGCGATCTTTCCGACCTGAAAGATGTGAATTACGACATTCTTGTTTTTTTCAGTCCGTCGGGTATCCGGTCTCTGCTGCAAAACTTTCCTGATTTCAAACAGAACGATACCCGGATTGCATCCTTTGGGCCCTCCACAGCCAAAGCAGTCAAAGAAGCAGGATTAAGGCTCGACATTCAGGCGCCTACTCCTCAGGCTCCTTCGATGACCATGGCCCTGGAACAATACATAAAAAATACCAATAAATAGATCCGTTGTTTTGGGGAGCCTGAAGCCGGAGGGTTTATGCTGGCTCGGGTGATATGTTCCTGAGTGGCTTCTATGTATTTTTGGAACGCAATGAACAAACAGGGTTTGGTTTTTAAAAAGAGAGAACGGCTTACCCACAAAAAACAGATAGCCCGGGTTTTTGAAAAAGGAAAAACCCGGGTAGTCTATCCCGTGAAAGTGGTGTACCTTGAAACCGATTCAGCGGTTAACGATCCGGTGCAGGTTGCCTTTGCCATCGGCCGGAAAAATTTTCCCCGGGCCGTCGACAGGAATCTCCTGAAACGAAGAATGAAAGAAGCCTATCGATTGAACAAACCAGAATTCTATAAAAACCTGGAAAACAAGAAACTGGCGATTGTGTTCATCTATATTGCCAAAGAAATTCTGCCCTATGCAACCATAGAAAACAGTGTAAGAAATTTAATCCACAGAATGGCCTGAATCGTAGGCTGGTTCGGGTGAAAAGAAAGTAAAACAATCATAAGTTGCCATTCGACCTGCATTTATTTTCAGGATTCGGATGGCTGTACATCAAACGTATGCAAAGAGAGTGTTTACAATGCCAGATGGAATCCTTGCCTCTCCGAATGGAAAAATTCGGAATAACAGAGGAGGAAGGCAAAAAACTGATGGCTGAACTGAAGCAGGAGATTCAGCAGATCGATTTCAAGAACAGCAATGCTCCGGAGATTACCCGGAATATCCTGGATAAGATAAGAAGTCATTCTACGGTGGCTGATCCCTACCGGATGGAAAAAAAGGAAAGCAACCGGAAGATGCTGGCCCGGTATGAAGAATTTCAGCAGAAAGTGCGAAATTCGGATGATCCCTTTGATACGGCGTTGCGTCTTGCTATTGCCGGTAATATCATCGATTTCGGTCCCAACCATGTGTTTCATGTGGATGAAGTGCTGGAAAAAGTGCTCACCGGCCGGTTTGCCATTGATCATTCCCGGAAACTGAAGGCTGCCATTGAAAAAGCAGAAATCCTTCTATACCTGGGGGATAATTGCGGAGAGATTGTTCTGGACAAACTGTTTCTGGAAACCCTGGGGCATCCCCATGTCTGGTTTGCTGTCCGCGAGAAACCGGTGTTAAACGATGCAACCCCAAGAGAAGCCCGGGAAACAGGCATCCATGAGGTGGCTACGGTGATCACCAACGGCGACGATTGTCCTTCCACCGTACTCCACCGGGTAAGCAGAGAATTCCGGGAGATTTATGATGCTGCGGATCTGATCATCTCCAAAGGTATGGGGAATTATGAAGGACTGATGAACGAAAAAGATCCCCGCCTCTTTTTCCTGATGATGATTAAATGTCAGGTTATCGGAAACCTCCTCGGAGTCCAGAAGGGAGATTTTATCGTCAGGCAGAATATCCCGTAGCCGGGAGGGGACCCTCATACTTGGCTTTTGGGCACCATCGTAATCACAGGAATAATCATCTCTTCCATGGATACACCCCCGTGCTGGAACGTGTTTTTATAATAATTCGCATAATAATTGTAATCGTTCGGGTAGACAAAGAAATCGTTGTTCAGTGAGAAAATATAGGTAGAACTCACATTTCGTATCGGCAGGAAGGCTTTGGCCGGGTGGGGGATTTCGAACACTTCTTTGGCTTTATAATTCAGGTTACGCCCCAGTTTATAGCGCAGGTTTGTATTGGTTTCGCGGTCGCCGATCACTCGTACTGGATTGTTGACCCGGATGGTTCCATGGTCTGTGGTTACCATCAGCAGAATATTGTTTTCAGCCAGCAGTTTGATCAATTCCAGCAGGGGAGAATGCTTAAACCAACTTAAGGTCAGGGAACGGTAGGCCTTCTCATCGCCGGCCAGTTCCTTGATCATTTCCATTTCGGTGCGTGCGTGGGAAAGCATATCCACAAAATTGAAAACCAGTACCGAGAGATCATTTTTCACCGAATTCCGGATGTTGTCAATCAGTTTTTTCCCGGATTTCAGGTTGGTGACTTTCTCGTAGGAGAATTTTTCTTTGCGGGCATACCGGGACATTTGTTTTTTCAGGAGTTCTTCCTCGTGGCGGTTTTTATTGCCTTCGTTGTCGTCGTGTTCCCAAAGGGAGGGATAGAGCTTTTGGATCTCCGAAGGCATCAGCCCTGCAAACATGGCATTCCGGGCATACATCGTTGCAGTGGGTAAAATACTGTAATAGAGGTCTTCATCAACCGTACTGAAGTATTCATTGATTATGCTGCTGAGAATTCTCCACTGGTCATACCGGAAGTTATCAATCACGAGCAAAAAAACTCTTTTGCCTTTATCCAGGAGCGGGAAAACTTTGTATTTGAAAATATCGGGAGACATAAGAGGGCGTTTACCGATCTCTTTGCCAAACCAGTGCAGGTAATTATCCCGGATAAACCGGCAGAAAGTATTGTTGGCCTCATTTTTCTGCATGGCCAACACTTCGTCCATCGTAGAATCATCGGATGCACTCAGTTCCAGTTCCCAAAAGACCAGCTTCCGGTAAATATCCTTCCAATCGTTAAAGGTCAACCGGTCGTTCAGCTGCATGCCAATTTGGGCAAACTGCATTTGATAGGCCGAGGTGGTTTGCTGGGTGATCAGTCGTTTCTGATCGATGTTTTTCTTTATCGAGAGCAGGATCTGTTTCGGATTGACCGGTTTGATCAGATAATCGGACATCTTTGAACCGATGGCTTCATCCATGATGTTTTCTTCTTCGCTTTTGGTGATCATCACCACCGGAACATTGGGAGCCAGGGCTTTGATTTCTGTTAGGGTTTCCAGTCCGCTTAAGCCCGGCATGTTTTCATCCAGGAAAATGATATCAAAGTACCGGCTGCCAACCATATCAATCGCATCCGAACCATTGTTGGCTGTTTCTACTTCATAGCCCTTTTCCTGCAGAAAGATAATGTGCGCCCTTAAGAGATCAATTTCATCATCGATCCAAAGTATCTTTATTTTTCTCATAGTCCGGATTTTTTGTTTTCAACTTCTGATTTTTCCTGCTTGTACCTCATTTCTTTCCCGTTCGTATCAACCTCCCTGTTTTCGGGAAGCCAGGTATTCCCTGGTTTTTGTATCATGATTATTCCAGATAAAACCGCCGGAAGAATTCCAGGTATTCGGCAAGATCCTTTTCCGCCATGAAAATGTCAAAGTTTTCTTCCGTAATCAGGAAATTCCGGTATTCAGCTTCTCCCAGGGGTTCAAAGAGACTTCTTTCCCGCACGAATTGTCTGAAATAGTCCATTGCGGATTCCTTATCCTGCAAACCCGATATTACAATGATCGTACGGAAAGAGTCGAGGTTTTGTTCTTCGGTGGTCAGCTTTTTTTCCGGGGCTGTTGTTTCATTGTAGCGGATGATTCCTGAAACGAAGGTATCCCGGTCAATGTTTTCGGAGGGAATAACCAGTACGAAACGATGCGGTTTGTTGGTTTCCAGGTGATAAGGCCCGGTATTTTGGGATGGTTTTTCCGGCGGATCAGAAACCAGTGTTGTGGAGGGAAGGGTATCTGTATCCGTGGGGGATGCTTGCCCTTCTTCGGGTTGGGAGGACTCCTGCACATTGGCCTGAAGGTATTTCTGACGGAAAAAATCGAGGTATTCATCGATTTTTCCGTTTTCGGTCAGGCGCCTTAGGTTTTCCTCGGTGATCAGGAAATTCCGGTAGCTGATATTTTCCAGGTCTGTGAAGAGGTCTCTGTTGGTAACAGCGCTCCGGAAGTAGGACAGGGCTTCATTGAAACCAGGCAATCCTTTGACAACGATCAGACGATAGTCGCCGGTACTTTTCAGCTGAAGCTGCAGGTTCCAGATCCGAAACGAGGACCGGTTAAAATCTGCAAAGGTGGAGGTTACCGGCCGGATAGGAGCTTCTTCTCCACGGATGGCTAGGATAAAACACTGGGTGGTGTCTATCGAAGCATCGAACGTTCCGGAGGGTTGCGTACCCGAGACCATCACAAAGGTCCCGCGTTCTTCCAGGGCTTCTTCCTCTTCTTCCATTTTCACCATCAGTTCCTCCGGAGTCTCGAGAAGCTCTTCATCTTCGAATTCAGGCCGTGTGAAACGGCTGTAATGTTTTATGAAAAAGGAGAGATAGTCGGTCAGGGATTGATCGGCCAGAAGAGCCCGGTAATTGGTTGAGGAGGCAACCAGACTGATGTAATCGACATCCCCGAGTGCCTGGAAAACCTCTTTTTTACGAATGATGGAGCGGAAATAGATCAGGCTTTGCTCTTTGTTCGCCAGCGATCGGATAACCAAAAGGGCGGTTTGCTCGTCCAGGTTCTCCGTCTCCATATCGAAATCGGTTCTGGTGTAATGATCGATGTTGTAATTGGCAATATCAAATTTCAGGCGGTTCAGATCAAAAGATGCTTCCCGGGGATAGGCAATAACAAAATAGTGCAAGAGGTCGTCATCGTAGGAAAACTTGCCGTCAAATTCATCTTCCTCGTTGTGACCCGGTAACATCTCTTCATTTTGAATCATGTCGTGAAGATATCCGATCTCTACCAGTTTCTGATAATCCTGGAGCGTGCTGTCCTGGATTAAGGATAAAATGTCGCCGGCCAGTACGGAGGTTTCTTCATCGGGATAAGCAGCGATATAATCGATGAGCAGTTTTTCAAAGACAGGCATCTCGGATTGGGTGCCCAGGGATACCGATCGCAGAAAATCAATTTTCGGCATGAGTACGCTGTCGGGTTCCAGTTCTTTCATCTGCCCGGTTAAGGAGATCACCTGCGGGTATTGTCCCCTTTTATACCGCTCAAAGGTGTGTTGGTAGAGCCTGTTGATGCTGTCTTTCTGGGCTTCCAGGTCGATGAAGAAATTCGGATTTAACAGATATCGGGCATATTTGCTTTCCGGAAACCGGTTGATGATGCTGTTTCTGTAAAAATCAGACCGTTCCTGGTTTCCCAGAATCTCATAGTTGTCGTAAAGATCAAAATAGCTGGCCAGGGTGTAGAGGTTATCCGGATATCTTCTGTTCAGCTCAATGTAGGCAGCATTTGATTGGGTATAGTTTTTGAATTCTGTTTTAAAGAGTTTTCCGGCATTGTACAGGGCATCTTTAATTCGCTCATGGGACAAAGCCATGAGCGAGTCGTTCATGGGAAGATCCTGGGTATAAAACTCGCGTTGGAGGGGATCGTCAATCCGGGGTTCTTCCACGAGGGTGGAATCGATCAGTTCCTCAAATTCATTGAATTCTCCTTCTGCGAGGGTTGATTTATCGGTTCTCCGCCAGTCATCTTCAAGTTTTCTTTCCCCCCAGCGTTGTTGAAACTGAACTTTTCCGAAAGAGACCGTTTGGGGATTGTAGAAATACCATCCGCTTCCCATCTGGGTTCTGCCCATACCCAGGCGATACTGGTTCGCCCGGTAGAAAGATGAATTGGACCTTCCCTGAACCGCCCCCATCTGTTCCTGGAGCTGTCTCTGCTCTTCCAGGTCGATTAAATGATCAATCAGGTTATTTCTTTCGTCTTCGCTCATTGAGGCAACTTTCTGAAGGCTGTCTTCTCTTTCTACAACAAGGATCTGATGCACTATGCGGGTAAGGCTGTTATACCGGATTTCTATGTTTTCATAATCGGGATATTGATCATCAATCACGATCATGGCACTGTCGTAATAAGCCTGGGCATCTCTGTAGTTCAGGTCTTCAAAGTAAAGGCCGGCAAGAGTGATGGCCGATTGGGCCAGCTGATAGGAGTTGTATATGCTGGATGAAACAGATTTGCGGTAGTTCTGAATGGCTCCGTTTCTGTCGCCTTCCTGGAAATGTATATTCCCCAGGGCATAATAAATCTGGTCGCGGAATTCTATATTTTTCTTATCCCTGAGCATCTTATGCAACTCTTTTTTCAATTTTTCCGCATCCCCTTCGCCGGTATAGATCCCGGCCGCTTTGATTTTGGCATTGAAGGCCATGTCATACGGAGGATTGAATTTCTCCACTCGGGCATATGCCTGGGAAGCCAGCGCTGGTTGACCGGTTTCTTCGTATAACTGGGCCAGGATGTATTGCAAGCGTGCTTTTTGTTTTTTCCAGAATAATTTCTGAATCGCAATGTCAAGGTATTTGATTGCTTCGGAGTAATCCCCTCTTTTAATGCAATAATCCGCAACCACTACCGCAAGATCGCTTTCCAGACGACGGGGAAAATTCTCATCCCTTTCAGCAGTCTGGATATATTCTGAGGCTTCGGTGAAACGTTCCAGTTGGGTATAGCTTCTGATCAGCCATAGATAGGCTTCATATTTGGTCTTCTCTTCAGGAAATTTACGTTCTACATAGGAGAAGTTATTGATCGCCGACAGGTAGTTATCCAGGTAGAAATAGGCTTTTCCCATGATGAGATAACTCTCATCGATCCAGTTATTAAACTCCTCTTTACGGGCGAAATCCTGGTAACGTCGTGAACCTCCGCTGCGGCGTCGTCGGGGTTTACTGGTAATGGAATGGACCTCAATCAGCTTGGAGGCTTTCAGAATCACGTTTTCCATATCGGACTCCACAGCCTTGGCCGAGGAAGGATCACTGTCTTTAAACAGAGGGAGCAGATGGGTATAGTCATTCTCTATGGTTCGCTCCATTTTCTCTTCGCCCGATTTGAGGCTCTGCCTGGCATTAAAAAAGATGTTGTATTTGGATGTGACATTATGGTAGGCACGGTTCATCCATGTATTCTTGGTAGTCGTACACCCTGACAAGAAGTACAAGAGGATAACCAGCAAGGTTGTATGTAAAGCCTTTTTATCCAATAATGCCCAGTAATTACCGTTTCAACAACTGAGGTATTAACTCAGAATTCCACAATATATTGCCTTTTCACGAACAATTTTTGACCCGAACCTGAGGGTACAATGATACAAAACATCCGGGTTCCGGACGGGGTTTTTTCCGGGGAAAATTCCGGATTACCCGGGGTTCATTTTTTTGTGATCTGCACTTTTTGGGTAGGGGGTTTCTCCAGGTTTCGTAAGCTGAGTTGCTCCTTGACCTCCTCTGCGAGCCGGGCGAAATCTCCGGCTGTTAATGAATCGGGATTGATTGCTTCGGGCATTCCTTCATCACCTCCTTCGCGTATGCTTTGTACCAGGGGTATCTGTCCGAGCAGCCGTACATCCAGTTTTTCAGCCATTTTTTTGCCTCCGTCTTTGCCGAAGATGTAATATTTATGGTCGGGGAGTTCAGCCGGTGTAAACCAGGACATGTTTTCCACCAGTCCGAGTACGGGTACATTGATGGATTTGTTCCGGAACATGCCTACTCCTTTAATGGCATCGGCGAGGGCAATATCCTGAGGAGTCGTCACAATGATGGCTGCTGTAACCGGAACGGTCTGCACCAGAGTCAGATGGATGTCGCTAGTTCCGGGAGGAAGATCAATCAGCAGGTAGTCGAGTTCCCCCCATACAGCATCCCCTATAAGTTGCTTCAGGGCGTTGGAAGCCATGGGACCCCGCCATACGAGGGCATCATCCGGGTGAATGAAAAATCCTATGGACAGGAATTTAACGCCGAATTTTTCCACCGGAACGATCATTTCCCGGTTCTCGATTTGGGTTCCTGAAGGACGTAAATCCTCGGCTCCGAACATCTTCGGAACCGATGGCCCGAAGATATCGGCATCAATCAGCCCTACTTTCGCCCCTGTGCGGGCCAGGCCAACAGCCAGGTTAACGGCAATGGTGGACTTCCCGACACCTCCTTTTCCGGAAGCTATGGCAAGAATATTTTTTACATCCGGAAGCAGAGGACGTTCCATGGCATGCATGAATTTAACGGAAATATTACCCCTTATTTGTACGTTTTTGCCCAGTTGGGTCTCAATGGCCTGAACACACTGCTTCCGGATGGCTTCAATGTGGGGATCATCCGACCGCTGAAAAACCAGGGAAAAACGAATCTCCTGACCGGAAATCCGTATTTCCTGGACCATGTTCATCGCTACAATGTCTTGGTTGCTTCCCGGATAAAAAACCGTTCGTAAAGCATCGGTTACATTCTTGGGGACAATTAAATTACTTGGCATATTCATTTTTTTGTTTATTTAAACATTGGTTCAAAATTATCATTTGTTTTCAAGTTCTTTGGCGGGATCCCAGAATTTTTTCTCAAAATTCAGGATTTTTCCATCCACGATTTCCATGCCTTCGTTTTCGAGTAATTCCTGCATGGCTTGGGGGGTATCAAAATGATATTTTCCGGTTAACAATCCGGAACGGTTCACCACTCTGTGTGCCGGGACAAAGATTTTCTGGGAACCGCAGGCATTCAAAGCCCAGCCAACCATCCGTGCTGCTCCTGGAGAACCCAGGTAGGCGGCAATGGCTCCGTAGGATGTTACTCTCCCGGGAGGTATTTTCCGCACCAAATGATACACCCGGTTGAAAAAATCATTCATCTTGTTTCTTATTTACGGTGTGTCGTCCAAAGCTGCGATACGTATCTCTATCAAGTACAACATCCGGTTCAAGGAAGGGTTCATGGTCATGGATTTTAAAAGCCAGGTATTTAATGGGTATTCCCCGTTGAAGCCACTGGTTTTCATAAAAAGTTTTGATCCGGAGGAGGTCATGGTCCCATTCCGAACGATACAGATCTTCGGTTTGGGCAACCACGGGGAAGGCGTTGGCCTTAATCAGGGCAAGCGTATACTGATACAGAAAATGACTGTCGGTTTTGAGGTGAATGATTCCGTTCGAAGCCAGGAACTGACGGTATAAGGAGATAAAAGGGGAGGAAGTAAGCCTTTTTTTGTGTTTTTTCATTTGGGGATCCGGAAAAGTAAGCCATATTTCGCTTACTTCTCCGGGGGCGAAGAAGTGATCCGCCCATTCGATCCGGGTTCGCAGGAATCCTGCATTTTGAATTCCTTGTTCCCAGGATTCCCGGGCTCCTTTCCATAGTCGGGCTCCTTTGATGTCGATTCCGAGATAGTTGTTTTCCGGGTATTTTTCAGCCATCTGCAGGGTATATTCCCCTTTGCCGCATCCCAGTTCCAGAATCAGGGGATTGGAATTCTCAAAAAACTGAGCGCTCCAATGCCCTTTCAGTGCATGATCCTGGTTGTTCATTTCCCGGTATGGAACCTGAATCACGTGATCGAAATTATCCAGTTCGCGGAATTTTATCAGTTTTCCTTTTCCCACTTTTACCGGTTCGTTTTTTCTATGCTTATTCCGAAATCATGAATGCCTTTGAGGATCTCTTCGCGCATTCCTTGCTGTACGCTGAAAACATAGGTTCCTGTATCGGGGAAATATACATTTTGCCTGTAAAGCAGTTTGTTGTCCCGGAACTTTCCGTAACCGCTGCCCAGCCATTGACCGGAAGGATCGGCAAGGATGAATTCTACGGTATCGCTCAAGTTGTTGCCCCCAGGCGGATCAATGGCAACAAATAGCCAGATATTGCTGTACGGATAATCCACGGTATTGCGCAGGTTAAATGAGAGGGTATAGTTTTTTGCCGAATCATTCATGGTGAAAGCCCAGGTCAGAACCGAATCCTTGTGCCAGCCCTGCTGGTCCAGGGGGCTGTAACTTTCATACACCCGGTTTTTATGGCAGCCCGTCAGAAACCCTGAAAGAACCATTAGGAGCAGAATGGATGAAGGATTTATTGGTTTCATCATTTTCCTTGTTTGCGGTAAGGTGGTTTTTTCCGGAATCGTTTTTTCCGTTTGTTTTTTTTGGGTTTGTCAAACCGGTTCAGGTCTTCCTGGCCTACAGTATTCTGGAATTTCTCTTCTTTCGGGGCAGTATCGGTAACCTCAACCCTAAGGCTTTCAGGCCGTATGCCCGCTTGATTCATTTCGATGATTTCCCTTACTTTTTCTATCGGCACAGGAATTTGACTGGTGGCGTTCTCTTTTTGAGGCAGGTACCAGTAAACTCCGTTAAAAATATCGGCTTTCTGGTAAAAGTATCTTTCGTGCTCTGTTTCCAGCGGAATATGGTTCGGGGGGAATTTTTTCTGTGCATCCAGGTAGGCATCCAGTTCAAAATTAAGGCAGCATTTCAGTTTTCCGCATTGTCCGGCCAGTTTTTGTGGATTGAGGGAGAGTTCCTGGTACCGGGCTGCATTGGTGGTTACGGATACGAAATTTCCTATCCAGGTTGCACAACAAAGTTCTCTGCCGCAGGGGCCGATTCCTCCGATGCGGCCGGCTTCCTGACGGGCTCCGATCTGTTTCATCTCAATCCGGATGTGAAAAGTTTCAGCCAGCACCCGGATCAGTTGCCTGAAATCTACCCTTTCATCCGCGATGTAATAAAAAATCGCCTTGGTCCGGTCTCCCTGGTACTCTACATCACCTATTTTCATATCCAGGTTCAGGTCAGCTGCAATCTGACGGGATTTGATCATGGTGGGGTGCTCTAACGAAATGGCTTCTTTCCATTTGGCCAGATCAACCGATCTTGCTTTGCGGTAGATCTTTCTGAAATCTCCGTTTATCAGGGTTACCTTGTGTTTTTTTACCTGATCCAATACCAGGTCTCCGGTGAGCGAAACAACGCCTATGTCGTGCCCCGGGTTGGCTTCCACAGCTACCACATCCCCCTGTTTGATTTTTAATTGATTGACATTACGAAAGTAATCCTTTCGTGTATTCTTGAATCGAACTTCAATGATATCATCCGGATTGGCAAGGTTCCTTACATCACACAGCCAATTGGTAACCTGTAACTTCCCACAGGCTCCGTTGCCCCCTTCACAGTACCCGCGCTCAATGAAATCTGGTTTTCTCATACCTGTTTTTTTTGCTTTCCGGTTCGTTGCCTGTACAATTGGTTTGTTCTGTTCCGGATCTGCAAAAGTAATACTATTAACCGATTGATAAAAGATCTCCCGGTATGAAATATTTTTTCTGCTATCCAAAAGAGAGAGAATGCTCGGGGTTCCGGATTATTTTTTTATCATTTTAACCATCCGAAGGGCGATATCCATAAAAATAATCCGGGGATTGCCATTCAAGGCTATGTGTTTGTAAGCCCGTTCAAATTCCGAGGCCATCCACAGAATGTTACGTTCGTTGATGAAGGGCGAGAATTTTTTGCCCCACTCTTCTTCCACGGGGTTTAAATAGACCAATTGATCGTTTTTCAGGTTAAAGACAAAATAATCACGCACCAGACGGAGGGCATACTGAAGGAATTTTTTCTGTTTTTCTCTTCCGGTTTTGGCCATTTCTTCCGACCAGGCCATCAATCTCCGGATATCCAGAGTATAGGCTGCGCGCATCAGTTCCTGAAACTGGAGAAAGGAAGATTGGTTCTGCTCTTCGGGATTCAGATTTTCCAGGGCGGTCAGGTAACTGCCGTTTGCCAGGCGAACCACCTCATCGATCCGAACCGACTCTTTCCCGGTCTTCTTTTCCAGGGCCTGGGACAGGGAGCGATCGTCAATGGGAGGGATCATCAGGCATTGTGCCCGGGAACGGATGGTGCCAAGAATCTCTTCTTCATTCTCGGTGATCATCAGAAAAAGGGTTTTGCTTGGGGGTTCTTCAATCATTTTCAATACTTTGTTGGCACAATGAGGATGCATTTTTTCCGGCAACCAAATGATCATTATCTTACTCTCTGATTCAAACGGCTTCAGGTTCAATTTCCTCAGAATCGATTCACTCTCTTTTTCATAGATCAGTCCCTGGGCATTTTCCACACCAATAAAAGCAAGCCATTGAGACAGAGTGAAATAGGGAGATTTCAGAACAAAAGAACGCCATGGGCTGAGAAAGTCATCGCTTACAGGATATTTGTTGCTCTCTTTTTTGAATACCGGAAAAACAAAATGAAGATCGGGATGGATCAGTTTTTGATACTTCCGGCACGAAGGACAGGTCCCACAGGAATCTTTGTCGGTGCGGTTCGGACAGGAAACATACTGGGCATAGGCAAGGGCCAGAGGCAATTTGCCCACGCCCTGAGGGCCGGTAAAAAGCTGTGCATGAGGTACGCGACTCTCCTGTACCGACCGGATCAACCGCTCTTTGATTTTTTCTTGTCCGACAACCTCACGAAAAAACATTGTGGTCTCCTTTTTTGCTTCCTGAATGATTGCTTCAAAAATAGCGTTTTTATCCGGAAAGACCCAGGTATTATCTATTCTTTAAATTCCTAATTTCGTAAAGATACACCCCTGAACCAACGGGATTATTTTCTATCTTTGGATAATCGGAAAATTTAAAAAAGCAAGAACCATGCAAACAATAGATACCTATGATTTCAAAGGGAAAAAAGTCTTGATCCGCGTAGATTTTAATGTACCGTTGAATGAGCAGTTTGAGATCACAGACGATACCCGCATGAGGGCTGCTCTTCCCACGATTAGAAAAGTGATCGAAAAGGGAGGATCGCCTATTCTCATGTCTCACCTGGGGCGTCCTAAAAACGGTCCGGAGGAGAAATTTTCCCTGAAACCCTTGGTAGCCCATCTTTCGGAATTACTGGGTGGGGCTACCGTTAAGATGGCTCCCGACTGTATCGGTGGGGAAGTGAAGAAAATGGCCGACAGCCTGAAGCCGGGAGAAGTGATGATACTTGAGAATCTTCGTTTTTACAAAGAGGAAACAGCCGGCGATGAGGAATTTGCCGGTAAGCTGGCAGCCAACGGTGATTGCTGGGTGAACGATGCCTTTGGGACTGCCCACCGTGCCCATGCCTCCACAGCCGTGATCGCCCGGTTCTTCCCGAACGATAAAATGTTCGGAATCCTCATTGAGAGCGAAGTGGAAAGCCTTGATAAAGTGATGAAGAATCCCAAACGCCCCCTGACAGCCATCATGGGAGGCGCCAAGGTATCCTCAAAAATCACCATTATCGAAAACCTCCTGGAGAAGGTGGACAACCTGATTATCGGAGGAGGAATGACCTATACTTTTGTTAAGGCAAAAGGCGGAAATATCGGAGATTCCATCGTTGAAGAGGATTACCTGGATACAGCCCGGAACATTGAAAAAGCAGCCGCCCGGAAAGGAGTCAACCTGATTATGGCTGTGGATGTAGTGGCGGCCGATGCTTTCAGCAATGACGCCAACACCCGCATCGTGCCAGCTGCGGAAATCCCAGATGGCTGGCAAGGCCTGGATGCCGGTCCGGAAAGCATAAAAAGATTCCGGGAAACCATTGAAAAATCCGGAACAATCCTCTGGAATGGTCCGGTGGGAGTTTTTGAAATGGATCATTTTGCCAATGGATCCCGGGCCGTGGGAAACGCAATTGCGGAAGCAACAAAAAAAGGCGCCTTCTCACTGGTCGGAGGCGGCGATTCCGTAGCCTGTGTGAATCAATTCGGAATCGCCGGAGATGTATCCTATATATCCACGGCCGGAGGAGCTCTGCTGGAATACCTCGAAGGAAAAACCCTCCCGGGAATCGCGGCAGTTCGGGGAGAATGAAGAATGAAAATGCTTCCTGCCCCGGATCAAAGCTTCTGAACCGAACCTCTTTGCGTAAATTTCGTAAAGGAATACAAGCTTCCCGGGATACAATGCAAACCCACGGTTCCGGGTGGCAGAAAAACAATGAAGGAACCACAAAAAATAAAAAAATAAACACATGAAGAACAATGTAGGACCTGTAGACAGTCTGATTCGTATTATCATCGGATTGGCCATCGCTATTCTGGGCATTGTCTATGAAAATTACTGGGGATTGATCGGATTGATTCCAATGGCAACAGGAATTTTTAGATGGTGTCCGCTGTATATGCTTTTAAATATTTCAACCCTTAAAAAGAAAAAATAAGGGATACGTCATTCCGGTGATTTTTTTTGTGCTGTAAAAGAAATATGCTTTCAGACACTATTTTTTCTTTCCGGTCGTTTAGAGAATCAGAGGTTCCGATACTCCGAAAGAGAAAGAACGCAAAAAGATATTGTCAATCCGCACTTTTGATAGTGCCTTTTAACAATCGCTTCTGTTGAAGCAGGCTGCCCGCTCCTTAGGCGGGCAGTTTTTTGTTGTAGGTTCTGTTAACCGGATCCTTTTCCGGGAAGTCCCCTGGGTATGAATTTTTCTTATAGTCTGTTCCCCTCAGGGGATTCAGGTATGGAGGTGCGTTTGGTCTCCGGCCCGGGAGCTTGCATTTGTTTCAGGAGTGTTGGCTCGTTTTGGTTTTTCCCGGGAGGATACCATTTCCCCAGGATGAAACGTCGGGAAGCCGAAGGTTAGAAGCGATAAACCGGGTCTGCCGGGTGATCCATTGGGGATTTATCTTTTCACGTACTGTTCTTCGTAATATTTCTGATAATCTCCGGAGGTAACATTTTCAAGCCATGCTTCGTTTTCAAGGTACCAGTCGATGGTTTTTTCGATGCCTTCCTCAAATTGCAGGGAAGGCTTCCAGCCCAATTCGTTCTTCAATTTTGTGGCATCGATGGCATAGCGGAGGTCGTGTCCGGCCCGGTCTTTCACAAAGGTGATCAGTTTTTCCGATTCCCCATCAGGACGGCCGAGTTTTTTATCCATGATCCGGCATATGACCCGGATCAGATCGATGTTTTTCCATTCGTTGAATCCTCCGATGTTGTATGTTTCACCCACTGTTCCCTTGTGAAAGATTGTGTCGATAGCCCGTGCATGATCTACCACCCAGAGCCAGTCGCGTACATTTTCTCCTTTTCCGTACACAGGAAGGGGTTTGTAGTTTTTGATGTTGTGGATAAACAGGGGAATCAGTTTTTCCGGAAACTGATACGAGCCGTAATTATTGGAGCAATTGGAGATCACAACCGGCAATCCGAAGGTGTCATGGTAGGCCCGCACAAAATGATCGGAACTGGCTTTGGATGCTGAATAGGGACTGTGTGGATCGTATGCTGTTTTTTCCGTGAATATTCCTGTTTTACCCAAGGAACCGTACACTTCGTCGGTGGATATATGGTAGAATTTTTTTCCTTTCGTGGCATCTTTCCAGAGGTGCCGGGCTGCATTCAACAGATTCACTGTGCCGATGACATTGGTATATACAAAGGCGGTGGGATTGGAAATGGAGCGGTCGACATGGGATTCGGCAGCCAGGTGAATCACCCCGTCGAAATGCTTTTCTTCAAACAACTTCACCATAAAATCTCCATCCACAATGTCTCCTTTTACAAATTCGTAATGGGGTTTATCCTCCACATCTTTGAGATTTGCCAGATTCCCTGCATAGGTCAGTTTGTCGAGGTTGGTAATTTTGTATTCCGGGTAGCGGGTTACAAAATGCCGCACTACATGAGAGCCGATAAATCCAGCCCCGCCTGTAATCAAAAGATTCTTCATTCGATTTTGTGTAGTTTTGTTTTTTATTCCCTTGGTTTTCTTTCCCAATTTATCACAAATTCTCTCATTCAAAAAATAATATCCGGTTTTTTTAACGGGTCGTTTTTGGGACCGTCCGGGTTTGGGCATTCTCCGGTTTCATCCGTCAGAGGTTTCGGATTCTTTTTTCCCAATTCCATGCAGAAAGGAGTGTTTCCTCGAGGGATTTTTCAGCCTTCCAGCCCAGTTCATTATTGGCTAAGGTTGGGTCGGCCCATATTTTTTCGATATCCCCGGCCCTTCGGTTTGTGATTTTGTAGGGAAGGGATACCCCGGTTGCTTTTATGAAAGCATGGACTATTTCAAGTACAGAGAGTCCTTTGCCGGTTCCCAGGTTGAATACTTCGTACCCGGTTTTGTTGTTTCCTGTGAGCAGACGTTGGATAGCCACCACATGGGCTCTGGCCAGGTCCACCACATTGATATAATCGCGGATAGCGGAACCATCGGGCGTTGGGTAATCGTTGCCAAAGATGTGCAATTCTTTGCGGATACCGGCAGCCGTCTGGGTAATATAGGGAATCAGGTTTTCGGGTACGCCCAGCGGCAATTCCCCGATGAGAGCCGTAGGATGGGCTCCGATGGGATTGAAATACCGTAAGGCAATGCCTTTCAGGAAGGGAAAGGCTGCAACGGCATCTCGCAAAATATCCTCACAAATGCGTTTGGTGTTCCCATAGGGTGATTCAGCTTCTTTCCGGGGAGATTGCTCGGTGACAGGCAACACATCCGGTTGGCCGTATACAGTGCAGGAAGAGGAAAAAACCATGGAGGGAATGCCGTAGTGTGGCATCCCTTCCAGCAGATTTATCAACGAAAGCAAATTGTTCCGATAATACATCAACGGTTCCCGGACCGATTCACCCACCGCTTTTGAAGCCGCAAAGTGCACAATGGCATCCAGACCGGTATGCCGGGCTAAAAAATCCAGGGTTGCAGATGCATTCGAAAGATCGGTTTTCTCGAACAACGGACGGATCCCGGTAATCGCTTCAATGCCATCAAGAACCGTAATATCTGAGTTGGATAGATTGTCGGCAATGAGCACTTCATACCCTTCCTTTTGGAGTTCCACAACCGTGTGGGATCCAATATACCCTGTACCTCCGGTGACCAAAATCTTTTTTGCCATTTGTATTTTGTTTGATTCAAAATTATAAATATTAATTTTATCAGGTAAGAAAAGGCAAACTATTGTACGATCATTCGTCGTTCATTTAAAAAAATAAACAGGCAAGATACGTGGAAATTTCACTTTATATCACAGAACTATTATCCGGGCATGACTGTGTTATTATTCCGGGTCTGGGGGCATTTGTAGCAACCTCCGGAACGGCACAGATCGATGAAAATCAGGAAATCATACATCCTCCTTCACGGGAAATTTCGTTTGATTCAAAAGTAAAGAACGATGACGGGTTACTGGTGGCCTATGTAGCTTCAGGAGAAGGAATCCCTTTGGCAGAGGCACGAAAACATGTGGAACAGTTCAGGGAGGATATTCAATACCGTTTGGAGAAAGGGGATTCTGTCGTGTTTCCTGAATTGGGAACGTTGGTTCTCACGGAGGAGAATCAGGTTCGCTTTCATGGCGAACCGGGTATGAATTTTTTACCCGGATCCTACGGACTGAAATCCGTATCTCTGATTCCCGATTGGGAGGAAAAACGAAGAATACAGGCTTTCGGAAAGAGGAAAAACAGGATCTGGTTTCTTCTAGTGCTGATTCCGGTAATTGCTGGCGGAGTATGGATTTTTCTGCAAGAACCCGGAACCCGGGAGGAAAAGGAAATCCCGGAAATTCCCTTTCCCGGGGTTGTTACCGATTCATCGAAGGTGGACGAGGCATGGGTCACCAAGGATTCTCTTCAGGAGGTACAGCCCTCCTCGACTCTGCCATCCGACGATGTTTCAGAAACCATGAATGATAGCATATCCATACCGGAAACGGTTCCGGGAGATGCATTCCGGTACCATCTTATCGGTGGGAGTTTTAAAGACCCGGAGAATGCCCACGACTTTTTGGACAAAGTCAAAGCATCCGGATACCAGCCGGTACATCTGGGTAAACAGGGGAATTTTTATATTGTTGCCATTGGGAGCTATTCATCCTTGCAGACAGCCATAGCCGCCAAAGAGGAATACCTGGACCGGTATCCCGATTCAGGCGTATGGATCAAAGAGGTAGAGCATTAGGGTTCCGGACTTGCAAACCAGCGATCCAGGATGGTTCTCAGCTCCTCCGGGGATCCATAGGCTGAGAGGGTGAGCTTGTGGTTTCCGGAAATCATGGCCGAGAGCCTGTTCACCCGCTGAGAAGCATACAGGCAGTATACGGGAATGTTGTTTTCAAAAGCCCGCCCGATTTCATACCCTACTCCTAAGGAGGGAGTGGTCACTTCAGCTACCAGAACATCCGCCGCCAGAAGCCACTCCATATCCCGGTCATGAATCCAGCTGTCTGTGAGACCCCGGTCATCCTCCACAGAAAGGGTCGGATCACCGATATGCTCCGTCAGAACCTCTCCGTATTTTTTCAGGTGTTCAATAATTTCATAATAGATGCCGGCATCCTCCCGGCCTGCCCGAACCGATCCGGCAAAATATATTTTCATTTCAAGCGTATTACTGAAGTTTACTCCTTGTTTTAATCAAAATAATCCTCCGATTCCGATAGCTATCGGGATGCAAGTTACACATGATACCTTTGAAAATAAACAATGGTAATCATATGAATAAAATAGTTGAAATCGGGTATGCATGGATTCCATTTTTACCTCATTTTTTTATGAATACCTGTTTTGGTGGCAAAAAGTTCGGACCACGTAGAGATGAAATCACGGAATACCTCAATAAAGAAAGATTTGGAAAATTCAACATTCAATGTTATCAAAAAACGATTTAACTTCTATGCTTTCGAATATTGGCTTTGGTTTATGCATGCCGTTTTTTTTCTTTAGCTGCTCTCTACAAAGGGGTATCATCTAGAAGGCAGGGTCTTTCCAACGGGCATAAACAATTTCCAATACCTGCTGGTAGATCAGTTCTTTTTTTTGGTCGATTTTGTTTTCAGCATATTGCCCAGCTTTAAGCGCTCCTCCGGAATAATACCGGTAAAACCAGGATAACAATACAAAAGCTCCATCGATAAAACCATAATTACGGGCTATGATCCAGGCATATCCGGTGATACCGCCTAACAATAAAAACGAATTGATTCCGCTCAAAAATTCTCCGCTGTATGCTTGTCCGAGTCCCGGAAAGAAGTAACTCATCCACTCCACTTTTCCGGGCCGGTATTTTTTTTGAAAACGTTGAAAGTCTGAAAACAATTCTTCTATTTGCCCTCTTTCGGTTTCATCAACCAATTCAGAAAAATGGGCCAGTGAATTTTGGTAATCCGCCAGTCCGAAATAACAGATTCCCAGGTATAGGTTCTTTTTAAGAAAGAAATAACGACTGGCTTGATCGGGCATATCCAGCAGATCATACAGAGCCAGCAAGTAGCTGTTTTGTTTAAAACTACACAGCACTTTTTTAAATACCAGTTCCTGTTTCACACTGTCGTTCGATTCGGTTCTCCAGGCATAGTTAAAATAGGTAAGGGCATTTTCAAAATCGTTAGCCCGGTAATAGATGGATGCTATTTTGGTATACAACCCGGTATACTGTTTTTCCTGGTCAAAAAACAGGACGCGTTGATATTCCAGCAACGCTGTTTGGTCATTCCGGCTTTCCATTTGGGCATCGGCAAATTGTTTGATTTGATGGATGTTCTGGGCATACAGGGGAATCCACGCCAATTCAAAAAGAACGATATATACTATTTTCCGCATGATTCTGAAAGGTTGATTGCAAGGTTGCATTGTGCTGTTTGGCTGCCTTAAAGGAGCCAAACAGGTTGGCTGAATAGAAACTGAAAGCAATCCCACCGAAAATCCAGCCATTCACACTTTTAATGCCCTTTTTATGAAAGGCTCTGTACGAAGCATAGGCATTGGTGGTTACAAAAAGGAAAGAAATGAAGGCATCGCCCCATCTTCCGGTGTAGGCTTTCCCGCTACCGGGAACAATGGATGACATTAAAAGAGCCAGGCCGGGTTTTTTATACTTTTGATTTTCAAACCTGCTGGTTAAGTCGAAAAGCTCAGGACAGGCAGATTTTAAGACCTCAGCGTGGGTGCGGTTGAACAAAAAAGCATCCTGGTATTTTCGGTGAATGATGGAATGACTTAAAGTATAAAAGGCATCCTCTTCCGGGGACAGAAGAGAAGACAATGCAGGAAATTCCGGTACTTTGATTTTGCATTGCAAGGCATATTTCAGGTATTCTTTTGTATAGATGGGATTCGTATAAAGCCGATCATCCAGCGAAAGCAACTTCCGGGATGATTCAAATTTTTCGCATTGGTGGTTTAACCGGTAGGTTTGCACAAGCTCCAGAATAACCGAGGAGTCATTGGGCCACAAAAAGTTAATCCGCTCGTATTCGTGGGCTGCAAAAGCGTATTGCCTGGTGGAGTGCAGGTACCGGGCAAATTTCAGGGAGTGAGAAAAATCCATGATGTTTTCCTGGGCTACCACGGAACCCAGAGACAGCCCTATGAGGGGAATCTGCAGAATCAGAATTTTACTCCACCGGATCATAAAAGCGTTGTTTTTCGTGGTCAAAAGGATAGTCTGTGGGGCGAACCAAACCATGGCAACGGGATAACCGGTCAAAGGTTGTTAACCATCCCACAATCAGCCCTTTTTTTTTGATAGCCTGCACTGCATACTCCGAACAGGAGGGAGTGAAAACACACGAAGGGGTATCCTGGGAGGAAATGCATGTTTTATAGAGTAGAAAACCAAAGGAGAAAACAATATCTATTTCGCGGCTGGTCGTTTTAAGCGGACTGCTATAGTCGGGCTGCCGCAAGTCATCGCTCTCAAAAAGCGAACAGAGCTCCGGATCAGCCAGAACCTGCCCATCCATGGAAAACGGAAAAATGCCGCAACCCAGCAGCAATCCGAAAAAAAGAAAAATTCTTGAAAAAGACACCATACAGGATATTATAAAGGGTAATGGTATAGATCATTGTTGTTCATATCATTCACTACCAGATTCTTAAACTCTGTAACCTGGTAATTCTCTCCTCCCGTTTCATCGGTTATTATCTGAATGATCTGTTGAGGAAATTCAAAGGCCCCTAGTTGGGTATAATCCCGGAAGAACTGCCGGCTGATAATTTTCTCGTTTTCTTTTACCATGACCACACTCTCGAGGCGGTTTTCTTTTTTTGCCAACACGACGTAATCCAGAACGGAACTTACCTGTTCCGGAATATACCACCAGGAAAGGATCCGGTCGTCTTTTTTTTCCACTTTGTGAATCCGGTAGATGGAATTTTTTAGTCCGTAATCGCTCAATCCGGCATTCAGTGACAGATGAAAAACGGTAAATTCATTGATGGAAGGAATGGTGACTCTTTCAAAGAGGGTATCCTGGCGTATTTTAAAGAGGCTGGTATCCCTGCTCACCCATTTTTCCTTTTCCGGGAAAGTAATATCATAGATCAGTTCCTTAAAATTCTTGTCATAGTAAACCGTTCCTTTGGTGAGAATCATCGATCCGTCGCTTTGTTTAATTTTCACGGTAAAATCCGCCTTCAGTCTGAAGTATTCCTGGCTGAAGCAAACCCCCGGAAGGGAGATTCCTATGATGATGAACAAAATATAAACCCGGTATTTATGCATAGTCTGGCAATCTGAAGACGGAATAATACAACAGATGCCACTTTTTGAAGTGGCATCCGGTGAACCTCACGTGCAATTTTTCTTTCCTGAAAGGTTATTTTTGAGCCTGATTCGTTGTTTTTCAGTACAACCTATAAAGGGTGGATGATTCTACCAACAGGGCTGCATACAGTGCATAAAAGACTACCCATACGCCGGTACTTATCAGACATCCCCACAGTGCTTTCTTGGCTTGTGCGGATCGGTCATATTCAGCCACCAGGTAAACAATTAATATTCCTACCCAACTCAGCAGGCATCCCCACCAGAATGCCGGTATTCCCAGGGGATCATCCGGACCGGCCATACCCATGGGGGCTGCCTCATCACTGATATTCGCGATCAGGTCGCTGCCACTGGTTACCAACTCATTGAAGGTGGTTCCTTCATGGGTGGAAACATATTGGTCCAAAGCATTGAGTTCCTCCAATTCCTGATTCAAAGCTTCTTCATCCAGAACAAAGACCGATTCATCCATATCCGGGACGCTGGTTTCCATTTTTTTGGCAGACAGGCTCTGGGTCTGCACCAGTAAAAGAATCACTGCCATGAAAACGCCGGTGCTTTTAAACAAAAATTTTTTCATAGGTTCCTTTTTTGGTTAGCAAATTATGAATCTTTATTTTAATGGTTGTTACGCAATTTATTTGTGCAAGTTAGAATAATCGCCTAATATATAAAAATAAAAATTACTTGCACAACAACCCGGGGAGAAATTTCAAAGGGGTTCGGTTGTGGATGTCAAGACCGCGATGTAAGCCTCCAGGAACTGTTCATCTTCTTTTTTGTTTTCTTTTATTACGAGGTCCTGTACGCGTTGCAGATTTCCGGTATACAATCGTTGGAGCATTCCGAATCCTGCGGTATAACCTGTAATATAGAATTGATCGAGGAATTGAGAGATCCCGAACCAGGCCAGTGCTGCGTGTAATCCCAGGCTAAAGAGTCCTTCTCCGATTTTTCCCGCATAGAATTGTCCGCCTCCGGGAATAAAAGAGGAGAGGTTTTTTGCCTTTTGAGGAGACCGGATCACGGGCAGGTTTTTTGGGATAAACAGGCTGTCGATTTGGGAACGGATTCTTTCCTGTTTGTGTGGTTCCGAAACGGTTAATGCAATGAAACGAAAAGCGGCTGTTTTTGATTCCTTCCAGTTGTGGAGGCCTGCATAACTCAGGGCAGCCAGAAAGGTCATCCGTGCTGTTTGTTCGTTGTTGCCCGGCAGGTTCCGTAAGGCAATCAGTTCGGCGGTTGCCTGCCCCGGTTGATCATTCAGGTAATATGCCAGGGCTTTTTCGTATTTGATTTCCAAAAGAAGGCTGTCGGGTTGATGGGCCGGGAAAATGCGGTTTAAGGTTTCCGAAGCTTCCTGAAAGTTGCGTTCTGCTTTGAAACAGGCAGCCTTCCGGATCAATGCCTGCGTTTGAACTTGTGGATTATCGCTGAAAAAAAAGATCTTTTCCAGTTCAATACGGGCATCCCGGTATTGACCGGCAGAGCATAGGCTGTCGGAAATACGAAAGATCCTCTCCCGGGGGAACCCGTCAGTTAAAAAAATTGCGAAGAGGAATATGCATGTTAAACAGTATTTTTTGATCCATTTCATGGTTAAATTCTTCATTGGCCAGTTTAACGGTAAAAAGGGTCCCGTAGATATTCCCGAGGTAGAGTACAGCGAACAGCGATCCAAAAAGAATCGTTTTGGCATGCCCGGGACCCAGTTTCCGGTAGTTTTCACAGGCAGCAGCCCCGGTAGCTGCCACGATTAAAAAGGCGGATATACCCTCTCCGGTTTTTCCGGCGTATATTTTCCCGGCTCCCGGTACAAGAGCCGACATGAAAGCTCCCGCAACCATCGATTTTTTCCGGTAACGGAGTAACTCCAGATGGTATTCTTCCAGGTGTTTTTTTTCGGTATCCCAGGCGAAATCACGAACCGTCTCAAGACGACGGAAACAGTCGGTAAATTTTTGGGTATCGCGTGAGAGCAAAGCAATACCGCCTAACTGGAAATCTCTGAGGTTGCTCAACCGGCCTCTCGTTTTGAGGTTTTGCAAAATGGATTCAGAAAGCCGAAGTTTCCCGAGATGGGAATAATTGTAGGCAGCAAAAAAACGGCTTTTAAAAAAGAGAGGGGAATCAGAAGAAACCTGCAACAGAAAGGCTGCCGAAGGATCCAGATCCCGGATGGCATATTGACTCCAGCCCCTGAAATAGTTTAAGGAGTCGCGAACCGCCAGGGGATAGGAAGACTGAAAATTCCGGTTTATATAGTAAATGGCATCCTCATAGGCTTCCTGGTGGATGAGGTGTTGAATAAAATCCAGTTCCCGGCTGAGGGCATATTGCGCGTAAGCCTCAAAAGAACAGAATACCATGGCTATGAAAAACAGACTTCTCATGGGTTCATCTGATAAAAATCTACGGGGTCACTTGCTTTATTGTTCTGAATGCGGAGTGGATGAATGCCGGTAGCAGCCATCCGGTTGCAACGCATGACCCGGTCAGCAGACAACAAAAGACCTTTCAACAATCCGTATTTTTGAATCGATCGTTTACTGAATTCAGAACAGGAAGGAGCATAGAGACAGTGCGCTGAAAACTGGGGAGAAAGGACGTTCTGGTAAACAAACAACAGCCCCCCGAAAGCAACATTCAGAGGATTGTATTTTTGTACCGGAGAGGTATTTTGGTTATATACATAGGAACGCGGGGAGCCCGATTCACCGGCTGTTCCGGTCCGGACATCCCGGATGAGTTGTATGTCGGAAAGCAATTTCTCCTGGGGAAAAGCCTGAAATCCCATGAGAATAAGGATCATCCAACTCGTCAGCCTAGGGTAAAACAATGGCATCTTCAGGAATTTTAAAATGGTAAAAGTCGGAATCCGGCAGAACAGAACCTTTCAGGGAAGACCAGGTATTCCGCTGAATGATCGAGTCCCCATCGGGTGTGTACGAGATTTGAGTGACTTTCAAGGGCATCATGAAATCGGAATAAATTTCGTATTGGTAGTAATAGATCTTTCGGATGATTTCACCCCCGGTATTATAGTAGGCACTATATACAGGCTGTCCGTTTTCAAAGACCAGTTCTACCCGGGAAATCACCTTCATGCCTACTGGGGCGGTCCAGGTAACCACCTGATAGTTTCCGTCCATGTGTGTGCCGGTAACCTGGAATCCTTCATCGGACAGTCCGAGATCATGGTAATTATTCGACAGAAAATACCAGATCAGTTCATTTTCACTGCTGAAATAGCGGTTTTGTTTCAGGGAAACCCGGTTTGAGGCAGGGTAGAATATTTTTGCTTCTCCCAGGCGGTTGGATATTTTTATGTGCTCTTCAGGATGCATGCTATGGACAACCAGGTTCCCCGTTTCTGCATCAAAGAAGTAGTCCGATTCAACGGCAATCAGCTTCCCCTGGTGATAGGTTTCATTTTTCAAGTGGGCACGGATAAACCGTGTTTGTCCGGGAGCATTCAGAGTCCCGGAAACAATCAACAAAACGGCTGACAGAAAGCTGAAAAAACGAATCATCATCATTGTAGAGACAGGTCAGGGAAACGCATTTGAAACCTAAAATGCAGTTTCGTACCGGTTGATCACCAAAAAAAACTGCTAAAATTCGTTGGTTGATTTTAGCAGTTAATCACGAACAGCAACGATTACCACATAAAGAAACGCGGATTGTCGATATAGGGGCTGATGTCATCGTAATTAATGGCCAGGACGACCAGATCAATTAATGGGACGACCCCAAAGATACCGCCACAGGTCAGAAAATAGGCCAGTCCGGTTAGGGTTTCCGTACCGAGGTAAAACCTGTGAATTCCTATTCCACCCAGAAATAAATCCAGCAGAATAGCAACCAGGGGATCCTTTTCTTCCGCAAAAGCTACAGACGGTAAAAAACCGGTACCCGGCAGGGCCGGTGTGCCGATCTCCATCAATGAAACAGCCTGAGCCGATGCAAAAACCTTATCAAGCGCCTGATCATCAATCTGATAATTACCGGCATTCACCGTCGTAAAGGCTGCTGAACAAAACACAATGAGGGAAAGTTGAATAAACCGTTTCACGTTGTTAAGTATTAAAGTTTAAGAAAACAAAGCTAAAAAAAGAGCGGACTAAAAACAACAGAAATCGTCTTTTCATACGAATTTGATTGATTATTTGTGCGAACCAGGTTGAAAAGGATTGGGATAACTTCTGCTATCTTCTGAACCGAAAGATAATACGCTTTATGGGACGTATTTTGAGCATTAAAATCGTGTGGATTGAAGAATATTTTTAAATTTGTTTTTTTGGCAGTTTCGGAAACTAAACAAACATAAAATTACGGACAATGGAAAAGAAAAACAACAACGTAGTATTGGGTATGTCGGTATTTGGTTCCATATTTTTTATTTTTGGATTTGCCACTACCTTTATCATCACCATGACAGCCCCTGTAAAGGCGGTATTCGGATTATCGGAATTCGAAGCACAATTGTTATCCTCGGCATTTTTCATTACGTATCCTGTCATGTCGATTCCTTCGGGGAGACTGATCAAACTGGTCGGATACAAATGGACGGTTATTCTGGGTTTGTTGCTTATGGGGCTGGGCAGTATCCTGTTCATACCAGCCGCCAAAGGACCGGTACAAAGTCTGTTCTATGTAGCTACCTTTATCCTGGCAACCGGGGTAGTATTTTTGCAGGTAGCCGCCAATCCCTATGTTACGGCATTGGGACCGGAGAGTTCCTCCTCGAGTCGGCTGAATTTAACCCAGGCTTTGAATTCGGTAGCTACCATGATTGCTCCGTGGCTTATCAGCATTGCCATCTTTAAAGGACTGGAATTACCAGCGATAGCAACCGAAGTCCAGGAAAAGGCATACGGACTAAATGTAGCAGAGAGGATTCCTCTGCCGTTTATTGTCATGGCCATTATCGTGGTTGCAGTTGCGGTTGTGCTTTTTGTTATCAAACTTCCGGTTATTATTTCAGAGAAAAATGAAGCAAGGAAAACCAGTGTCTGGAAATATCCGCACGTGGTGTTGGGGGCGATCGGTATCTTTGCTTATGTAGGTGCTGAAGTGGGCAATGCCGGTTTAATTGTAAACTACCTCTCCAATGCCATTGAAGGAATGACCCGCACAGAAGCCTCTACATATGCTGCGATTTACTGGGGAGGCGCCATGGTTGGACGGTTCTTCGGATCGCTGATGTTCTCGGAAATGCACTCTTCGAAAAAGTACCTCTATGCGATTCCTGTTTTGCTCCTTGCACTTGTTTCAGGGGCCTTTGTTACCGAATGGAACTGGACCATCGGGGGAATCTTCACAGGCGTTGCCCTGGTCAACTTTATCATCATGCAGATTGGAACCGGAAAAGCAGCCCGTACGCTGGCCATCTTTGCCTTGATAGCCGCTGGCCTCGATTTGGTAACGACCTTTACAACAGGTTCTGTAGCCCTCTGGACGGTAATATCCATTGGCCTGTTCAATTCCATCATGTTCCCGAATATCTTCTCATTGGCCGTGAAAAGTCTGGATGGGGAAGAGATGGCCTCGGCTTCGGGGATCATCAATGCCTTTATTCTGGGAGGTGCTATTATTCCTCCTATCATGGGATCCATTGCAGATAATGTGAGCTACTCATGGGCGTTCATCGTCCCGGCCATTTGTTATCTCTATATCTTTTTCTATGCCGTAAAAGGGAATTTTATCCGGAAAGCATAAAAACATTTGACGCATAAACAAACAACGATACATTGTATGAAACAAGCCCCGTTCCGATAAACCGGAACGGGACGAGTTTCATTGTTCATAGAAATTGAACATGCATTGATGACGCTATATGTCAGATATACAAAATCTTAAATTAATTTTATACACATGAAAAAAGTAGCAATTGGAATAGATGTGGGTGGAACAAACACGGCTATCGGAGTGGTTGATAAGGATGGAAATGTGCTTGTGAAGGATACGATTCCGACTCCTTCGCACGGGAATATCGATCGGTTTATCTCGGATCTTACAGCAGCGATCCGGGAAGTAATCAAATCGGTTAAATTGCTGAATGAAAAGAGTGACATTCTGGGCGTCGGCATTGGAGCTCCCAACGGGAATTATTATAAAGGGACCATTGAATATGCTCCGAACCTCTCCTTTAAAGGGGTGGTTCATTTTGTGGAGTTGTTGCGAGAGAATTTTACGGAATTGGAGGCGATTGTTTTAACCAATGATGCCAACGCGGCGGCCATAGGTGAAATGATCTACGGAGGGGCTAAAGGCATGAAGAATTTTGTGATGTTTACCCTGGGAACCGGGGTGGGCAGTGGACTGGTTGTGAATGGGGAGATGGTTTACGGACACGATGGTTTTGCCGGGGAATGCGGGCATACCATGTTGATTCCCGATGGACGTCTGTGCGGATGCGGAGCACACGGACACCTCGAAGCCTATTGTTCGGCCCCGGGAATGAAACGTACGGCCTTCGAATTGCTGGCTTACTACAACGCAACCGACAGCATGCTGGCCGATAAGTCGTATAACGAACTGGATGCCCGGATGATCTTCGAGGCCGCCGCTGCCGGCGATAAAATAGCCCTGGAGGTTTTTGAAAAAACCGGGGAATACCTGGGCCAGGGACTGGCAGATACAGTGCATCACCTCAGCCCGGAAGCCATTTTCCTGTTCGGAGGACCAACAGCTGCCGGTGACCTCATCTTTAAACCAACCAAGGAAGCCATGGAGAAACACCTGTTGCCTATCTTTCGGAATAAAATTAAAATTCTTCCTTCGGAGCTGAAACCAGGCGATGCAGCCATTGTCGGAGCCAGCGCCCTCGTGTGGAAAGAACTTGAATAAGGGTCCATATACAAAATGGAAAAACGGAGCGCTTGGACAGGCTCCGTTTTTTGTGGCATAAGGAACAGAAACTCCGGAAAAAAGATGATCCGGGGTTGGATGGTTTGTTCATGAAAAAAAGCTAATTTAAACAGCCCAGATCCGGAAGAAAGGAAGCAAACAGGATATGAAACGAGCATGGTTAATATTTACACTTAAGATGATGATTAATCCCGATAGCTATCGGGATGCGAGTTCTCCCGATAACTATCGGGAATACCTTAGAAATTTAACACTTTAATCATATGAAACGAGCATGTAAAATATTCACACCCAGGATCATTATTAAAATAAATGCGAGTTACATACTATACCTTTAAAAATTAAT
>CAYPAW010000002.1:0-64651 GCA_964408795.1 uncultured Mariniphaga sp. | reverse complement strand
TTCCCATACCGAACAGAGAAGTTAAGCCCGTCAGCGCCGATGGTACTGCAGCAATGTGGGAGAGTAGGCCGCCGCCAACCTTATAGAAGGCCGATGCCGCAGGGCACCGGCCTTTCTTTTTCCCCTCTATTCCCTCTAAAAAAACCTGGTTTTTTGGTCATCCAACTTTTTTGAAAGTTGTTAATTAAGGTGAAAACTTATCTTCTATTTGCGGTCGCATGAATCCTTTTTTTAGTTTTGTGGCATCTTTATATTTATTTGTGAGGAGCATGTTGAATATTAAATACCTTTTCCTGTTCCTGACCTGTTTTCTACCGGCCATGGGTTTCTCCCAACTGAACCCGCGAGGAATGAATGAGGACACAAGAAAAACCAAAGACCTTCAATCAACAGTGAAATCCATCATCAAAACATGGGAATTGAAAGACGAAGGAGCTTTTATACTTCCCGTAGAACGGGATACTTCACAAGATAAAATTCAAATTTACCATCCCATCTATAAAAATGCCATAACGAATACCTATACAGGAAATTATGGAGGAGCTTATCTTGCCAATGATTTTTTTTCCAGGCAATACCATACGGATTTTCTCTTCCTGCAGACCCATGATGCCTATTTGCTGACGCCCGGTAAGGTAAGATATTACAACACAACCACTCCCTATACTTTTCTGGATTATAGCCAGAGTGAAAATAAAAACCGAAAAAATGAAACCAGGTTCAATGTATCGCATACCCAGAATATCAATCCGGATTTGAATATCACGTTCAGATTCGATCAGGCGAGGTCGCAGGGACAATACATTGAACAGGAACACAAAAATAATTTTGTATCGCTCTATTCCACCTACATTACTGATTTGTACAGTATGCATGGGGGATTTGTTTCAAACCGCATCGGAAACGATGAAAACGGTGGAATGAAAGAGGACAGCCAGATTTTTGAGGATGTCATTCTTTTTAATCTGGTTGATACCCGTTCGGAATATCGAAGCAATTACTATTTTGCCACTTCAGAATACAGAGTGGGCGCTTACGTCGATTCCCTGAATGAGAAAGTCGCTATCCAGAAACAAAATGCCGATTCCCTTCTCTTTCGTCCCCGTTTTTCGTTCTTGAATTACCTGGAGTATTCCACAAACCTGCGACAGTTTACAGAAGAGGAAGATGAAGTGAACAATGAATTTTTTCTCCCGGCTACCCTCAACGATTCCATAACCCATGACTCGGTCCGGTTTCATAAATTTACCGGAATCCTGCAGGCAAAGCAATGGGAGAATCCTGAGAATACGTACAGTTTCGGGAAACGAGCTTACCTGGGATTCGATTTTGTGAAAATTGGCATTCCCGGGTATTCAGGCGATGAATATTTTACCGATACCTATTCAGATATTTATGTCGGAGCAGGAATTTTTCGTGAAACAGGGAAATTCTGGAACTGGAAATTCGACGGGCGTTTTTATATCACAGGGTATCATAGCGGGCAAACAAAATTTACAGGATTGATTTATAAACCCCTGAAAATTTTCAGGGACTCAACAGCCTCTGTCGAAATAACCGCTCATCTGGAAAACAAGGTTCCTGACTATTTTCAGCACAGGTATAACTCCAATCATTATACCTGGTACAATAGCTTTCACCATGAGCAACGGATGCAGGCCGGAATAAAAGTGAAATCGGCAATGAGAAATCTGGAGATGGGGGCTCATTATGCATTGATCAATAATTTTATGTATAACGATACCCTCGGAATCCCTTCTCAAACCAACAGTGAACTGTTGATCTTCTCGGCTTACCTCAATAAAAAATTTGTCCTCGGAAATTTTACGTTGGATACAAAGATGCTTTTTCAAAAAGCTTCTTCAGAAGCCTATATTCACTTGCCGGATTTTTCTGCTTATGCGGGCGTTTATTACAAATTATTGATATCTAAGGTTTTATACTCGCAGATCGGACTGGATGCCCGGTTTAACACCCGCTATTATGCCGATGCATACAACCCTGCAACCGGATTTTTTCATCTTCAGAATGAAAAAGAGATAGGAAATTATCCGTATATTGATGCGTATGTAAGCTTGAAACTGAAAAGGACCAGGGTGTTTTTTAAGCTAATAAATGTAGGATCCGATGTTTTTAACAGAGAATATTTTACCGCTTTGCATTATCCTATGAACCGAATGACTTTCAGGCTTGGAGTGGACTGGACATTTTATGACTAAGGAATTAATAGAAAAAATGAAAGCAGGGAAAAGAGGTTGTATTCATCTATTCCTGGTATTTGTGTTTTTATTGTCGGGTACTTCGTGTCATCATAGGACCCGGGAATTAGAGGATGCATCGGACAAAACAGGAAGTACCATACTTCAGAGGATCCTTGCAAACAAGAGATTACGGGTTGTCGTGGATTATAACTCCACCAACTATTTTGTCTACCGGGCTGTTCCCATGGGATATACGTATGAGATGCTCCGGGCATTGGCAGAAACAATGGATGTCAAGCTCGATATTGTGGTTAGCAACAACCTGGAAGAAACCTTTGACGGACTCCTCGAAGGCCGCTACGATATGATTGCCAAAAACCTTACGGTCACAAGGGAACGTAGTGAAAAAGTGGATTTTACAGAACCTCTGGAACAAACAAGGCAGGTTCTGGTGCAGCGATTGCCGGATAACTGGCAGAATAGGAACGCAGAAGAAATGGACACGCTGATTATTCGAAATCAACTGGACCTTGGAGGGAAAACCATTCATGTGCAGAAAAATACTGCCTATTACCAAAGACTTCAAAGCTTGTCGGAAGAAATTGGGCAACCTATACATATTGTTGAAGATACCATCTATGGCGTGGAAAGATTGGTAGGCCTCGTGGCGAAAGGGGAAATCGACTATACGATTTGTGATGAAAACGTAGCCAGGGTGAATAAAACCTATTATCCGAACATTGATATTTCGACCCCCGTGAGTTTTCTGCAAAATATAGCATGGGCTGTGAGAAAGGGAGAGGACGAATGGCTTCAATATCTCAACGAATGGCTTCGCGAATTCAAGGGAACAGTTGCTTTCCGGATTTTGTACCAGCGGTACTTTCTGAGTCCCCGTTCCAAACACAGGGTGGCAAGTGATTACCATAGCATAAGCGGAGGTAAAATTTCGGAATACGATGAATTAATAAAGGGGATAGCTGCTGAGCATCAATGGGACTGGCGACTGATTTCTTCCATTATTTACGTTGAATCAAGATTCTTTCCGGAGGCAGATTCCTGGTCGGGAGCCCAGGGCCTGATGCAACTGATGCCTTCCACGGCCGAAACCTTTGGAGTGGAAGATGTAACCGATCCGGCTCAGAATATATCCGGAGGAGTACGCCTCCTTACCTGGTTGGATGATTATTTCGAACCTACTGTTACCGATTCAACGGAACGCATACATTTTGTGCTTGCCTCATTCAATGTAGGATTAGGACACGTGAAAGATGCCCAGCGGCTGGCAGAAAAATACGGAAAGGATCCTTTGACATGGAAGGATAATGTCGATTATTACCTGTTGAATAAGTCCCTGGAGAAATACATAAAAACCCCCGAGGTAAAGTGGGGGTATTGCCGGGGAGAAGAACCGTATGAGTATGTGCAAAAAGTACTGAGCAATTACCAGCATTACGTCAACGTAATACCCATCTGATTTTTTTTATTCAAACTGCAGGGTTTTATCCGGAGAGATCTTGCTAATGAAGGACCCCGGGATCAGCAGCATCATCAGAACGGCTGCCATGGTTCCGAGATTGAGAAGTACAAGGTGCAACAACGAAAGATGCACAGGAACAGAGGATACATAATAAGACGCTGCATCCAGGGGCATCAGTTTAAAATATTTCTGGAGCAGGATGAGCACGACCCCGATGATATTACCCCATACCAATCCCCGGGAAATAAGAAATCCCGAGAGGTAAAGAAAAACCTTCCGGATGCTGTGGTCCGGGCTACCCAACGATTTAAGGATGCCAATCATGGTGCTTCTTTCAAGCATCAATACCAGCAACCCGGAAATCATATTGATCCCGGCAACAAGCGTCATCAGGATCAGCAGAACCCAGACATTCATGTCGAGGAGTGAAAGCCAGTCGAAAATCTGGGGATATTTGCGCAGGATATTTTCGGTGCGCAACGATTCCCCCTCTTCCTGATCATACGCAATCACCCTATCCCTGATCAGATATTCGGCACGATCCAGGTCTTTAAAGTTGCGGATATTAATCTCGAAGCCACTGACCTGATCCGGAGTCCACCTGTTAAGACGTTGAATGTGTTTTATATCGGCAAGAATAAACAGACGGTCAAATTCTTCCAGTCCGGTATTGAAGATACCACTGATTGTAAAGTTTCGGATATTGGGTGTCCGGCGGTCTTCGTTAATAAAATAAACATAGACATCTTCCCCGATATCCAAAGTCAGCAGTTTTGATGTTTTTTCTGAGATCAGGATTTCGTTTATCCGGACAGAATCGTTGATCGGAGGTATCTGGCCTTTCACCAGGTATCGGGAAAAAAAATTCCAGTCATACCCGGGATCCACGCCTTTCACAACAACTCCCTCAATATGATCCTGGGTTTTGATGATCCCGGGTTTGGTAGCAAAAACCTGAATGTGTGAAATCAACTCCAGTTTTTCCAGAGAGGGAAGGAAGTCCTGGTTTTTTGAAACAGGCTGTGTTTCCGCTGAAAGATTGGAATCGTAGTGGATGATTCGGATGTGTCCCCCAAAGCCAACTACTTTATTTCTTACTTCATCTTTAAATCCGGTAATTACAGCGACGGAGACAATCATTGCAACCAGGCTTAGCACGATGCTTACCAGCGCAATGTTGATAATTCTTCTGGAAACAAAATGTTGATTTTCTTTGTCCCCGAAGAGTCGTTTTGCAATAAAAAACTCCGTATTCATGGATGGCTGTTTGCCTGTAAAATTACGATTCTCCTTTCAATGAAAAAAAGCAGGGACCAGGAAAATGCACCGGGATTTCCCTTTATCCGGCATTTGCCCGGCGGTTTACGAAGGGTAGAAGCAAAAAGGAAAGCAATCCCACCACAATCACCATGGCATTCATGGTTGCATGTGCCACCAGTGCAAAAATTTTCCCCTCGTCGATTGGCACACCGTATATTGAAAGGGCTTCCATAGCCATGAAGTGCCAGGCTCCAATACCCCCCTGCACCGGGGCAACCATACCGAAACTCGCCAGAACAAAGGTGGTTAGTCCGGCCAATGGGGGGAGACCGCGGGTAAAATCAAAAGAGAAAAAGACAACATAAAGCATGAGGTAATACATCAGCCAGATAAAAAACGAATGGCCGATAAATGCCCATTTCTTTTTCATGGTGCGTACGGAAATAAATCCTTCCTTGAACAGAGAAATGGCCTGATCAACCTTTCGGAACAGAAGGGTGTGCTTTAAGGTTTTCCGGTAAATCACGGCAAGAATAAAAATCACGGCCAATCCGATCCACAAAACAGGAGAGGTGAGAATGGAAACGATGTTTTTTTCAATGCCCGGATTTTTATGAAGGAATCCCAGCAATTGGCCAAACTGTGTGATCCCCACCATCAGGGTAAAGAACATCAACATCAATAGATCGATAAGGCGTTCTGTAACAACGGTTCCCACTAATTGAGCGAACGATAATTTTTCGTACCTGGACAGAATTCCACATCGGGTAATTTCGCCCATACGGGGGAGCACAAGATTCATTAAGTAGCCGGTCATGACCGCCAGAAAAGTGTTCAAAAGACGGGGTTTGTGACTCAATGGCTCAATCATAAGATTCCACCGCAACGAACGGCTTATGTGGCTTAATAATCCCAGAAAAAGAGCAACCCAGATCCAAAAGTATTGGACATCGTTCGCTAGTACCGCTTTTAATTGGTTAATATCCAGATCTTTGTATAGTAACCAGAATAGAATCGCTCCAATCGCAAAAAAAGCAAGGTATTTCAGTGCATTGAGAAATTTTTTTTTCAACCTGCGTTCTTTTTGGTGAATAACCGCGCCGATTTTTCCATTCACGGGAAAATTTTAGTAATTTCAGCGCTCGAATATACGGGTTTTTTAAAATGGTTCAGGCAAAAATATAAATTTTGTTTTATAACCAAAAAATCAAAGAATCTTAAGTTGGATACCAATATGAACGATTCGGAGCCTAATGAGTCTTGTACGGGCCAAAAAACATCTGGGTCAGCATTTTTTGAACGATACAAATATTGCCCGAAAAATTGTTGACACCCTGACTCCTGAGGATACCTGCCAGGTACTTGAGGTGGGTCCGGGAACAGGAGTCCTTACCCGTTTTTTGCTTCAAAAACCGCAAATTCATCTAAAAGTTATCGAGATTGATTCGGAATCAGTCCAATACCTGATCCATCATTTTCCAGCCCTTCAGAACGATATAATTGAAGGGGATTTCCTGAAATGTGACCTGAACAAATATTTCACGGGACCCTTTCTTCTGATCGGGAACTTTCCGTACCATATATCATCACAGATTTTTTTTAAAGTTCTTGGCTACAGAGACCGGATTACCGAAGTGGTGGGGATGGTACAGAAAGAGGTCGCTGAGCGGATCAGTTCCCCCCATGGTTCCAAAACCTACGGAATTCTAAGCGTATTACTTCAGGCGTTTTATTCGGTTGAATACCTGTTTACCGTCCATGAACAGGTTTTTACTCCTCCTCCGCGTGTAAAATCGGCCGTTCTCAGGTTAAGAAGAAATCAACGAACCCGGTTGGAATGTGATGAGAGGTTGTTCTTTACCGTGGTAAAGACAGCTTTCAACCAACGACGCAAAATGTTGCGCAATTCCCTGAAAACAACATTTGGCGTTGTGCCGGAAGAGGTGGCAACGTTGCGGCCGGAACAAATGACGATAGATCAATTTATTTTATTAACCAGGCAGATTGAACTCCGCCTTAAAAACAGGTGATTATGCAATTCGAACTAACCAAGGATTCTTTCGACATGTTGCAGCAACTGATCGAACAAAAAGACGAAACGAAGATTCATTCGTATTTAGTGGATATGCACCCTGCCGACATAGCGGAGATCATGGATTTGCTGTCCCTTGAAGAAGCAAAATACATCTATTTGCTGCTCGAAGGAGAAAAGGCTTCGGATGTATTGCTTGAGATCCCTGAAGCAGACAGAAAAAGGTTTCTAAAAGCCCTTCCTCCGGAGGTGATAGCCCGGCAGTTTATCGAATACATGGATTCCGACGATGCGGCCGATATTGTACAGGACCTGGATGATGAATTGCAGCAGGTGGTTTTAAGTGAGATTGAAGATGTGGAACAGGCAGGCGATATTGCCGATCTGCTGGATTATGATGAGGAATCGGCCGGAGGACTGATGGCCAAAGAACTGGTTTCGGTAAATGAAAACTGGACCGTCGCAAAATGCCTCAAGGAAATAAGCCTGCAGGCGGAAGATGTGGATGAGATTTATTATGTGTATGTGACAGATGACTCAGGAATCCTGAAAGGGATCCTGTCCCTGAAAAAACTAATCCTGACCCATACCAACGCAAAAATTATTAATATCTATAACAGCGATATTAAGAGAGTCACTACAGACACTCCTCAGGAAGAAGTGGCCCATATTATCGATAAATATGACCTGGTTGCTCTTCCGGTTGTAGATAACCAGGGCCGGTTATTGGGGCGGATAACGGTGGATGACGTGATTGATATTATCCGGGAAGAAGCCGAAAAGGATTATCAAATGGTTTCGGGTATTACCGGAGATGTAGAAATGACCGACAAGGTATGGCCCCTGACCCGTGCCAGGATTCCCTGGCTGATGGTCGGTTTGTTCGGAGGTATTCTGGGAGCTCAGGTACTGGGGGTTTACGAAACAGCCCTTACAAAATTTCAGGGCCTCGCGTTGTTTATTCCCTTAATTGCAGCTATGGCCGGAAATGTGGGCGTGCAGTCCTCATCCATTGTAGTCCAGACAATTGCTTCCGGAGGAAAGGATATTCAGTCAACAATGAATAAACTCCTGAAAGAACTTGCGGTAGCACTGATTACCGCTCTGGTGTTTTCTACACTGATTTTTTTCTACAACTTTTTTACAAAAGACAACATGCAACTCACTTTCACTGTAAGCATATCCCTGTTTATAGTCATCCTCTTTGCATCCCTGTTTGGAACTTTTGTTCCTTTGGTATTAAACCGCCTTAAAATAGATCCTGCATTGGCAACCGGCCCTTTTATAACAACAACCAACGACATCTTCGGATTGATCATTTACATGGTTGTCGGAAGCTTGTTCTTTAATCTGACCGTTTTATAAAAAAACCATTTGTTCAGGGACCCTGCAGGGGAATGCAACAAATGCCAGGGCATTGTGTAGGCAAAACGCAGATTTTGAGGAAAACCCGGTGTAACGGGGAGGTCAGACCGAGTTAATGGCTTCCACCGGATCAAGACGCGCGGCAGAAAGCGCCGGCATAAATCCCGCAATAAAACCGATTACACTTGAGATCAGTAACCCGGTAACAATATTTCCGGGACTCAACGATATTGCCATGGAAGCAGCGTAACTGAAAATGGTGGTTCCGATGAATATGAGAAACAATCCGACAATGCCTCCGATGATCGAAAGAATAATCGCTTCAAAAATAAATTCCAGGAGAATAAAATAGCGTTTCGCGCCAATGGATTTTTGAATTCCGATAATTTTTGTACGCTCCTTGACCGTTACAAACATGATATTGGCTATACCAAAACCTCCTACCAATATGGAGAATCCACCAATGATCCATCCGGCTACATTAAAAACGGCAAAGAACTGGTCAAACTGGTTTGAGATTATGCTTACTTCGTTGATGGCAAAATCATTTTCCTCCAGCGGCTTCAGTTTTCGTATGGTTCGCATGATTCCGGTGATCTCGGCGACCAATTCATCCCTGTCCACATTGTTTTTGGCTTTGATGCAAATGGTTTGTCCCTGGTCGCGGTTTCGGATGTCGACCATGGAAAAGGCCTTTTGTGTCGAAATATGAATTCTTTGATCCATGCTGGTTCCAAACAGATCCTGTCCTTTTTTTTCATACAGGCCAATGATCCTGAACTTCCGTTCCTGAAATTTAATGGTTCGACCAACCGGATTCATTTCGTCAAATAATTCTTCAGACAGGTCGGAGCCTATCAGAGCTACCGGAGCTCCGGAGATCATTTCCGTCTCGGTAAAATACCTCCCCCGTTCAATTTGTGTATCCCAGCAATCCATCAGGCCATAAGTTGTTGCCAGGATCTCCGTATTTTCAATTTTGCGGCTGCCGTATTCAATGGTCCGGTTGAATCCGAACAGGAAAAAAGCATTTTCTATGGTATTTGCACGCCGCAGTAAAGCTTCGTTCTCTTCGATTTCAGGAGAGGGCCGGTTGAGGTATTTCCACCACGGAAATTCGGTTTCCCCCTCGGGAGGAGCCCAGGGCCATTTCTGAATGTATACCATGTTATCCCCCAGTGAATCAAGGCTCTCGCGGATATATCTTTCCAGTGAATCGATCACCGTAAAAACCGAAACGATAGCAAAAATTCCAATGGTTATGCCCAGTAACGACAACAGGGTACGAAGCTTGTTAACCCTCAGAGAATTGATGGCAAGAGCAAAGCTTTCATAAATCAGTCGTGCTATTAATAGCTGTTTCATTCGTTATCCAGATTAGCTTACAACCTGTTTATCAATTAGTGTTAATTATTCTAAAGGATTACATTTTTGATGTAGAAAGTAGATGAAAATTTGATATTTTCAGAGTTTATACCATTTATTGATCAAATTGACCGTTATTCATAGCCATTTTGTTATCTTTGCGCTTTGATAAAATATTTTAATAAATGACTGGACGTAAAAAGATTACATCTGCATTGGTTTCTGTATTCGATAAAGAGAAGCTGGACAAGATCGTCAGGAAACTGCAAGAATTGGGTGTTAAAATGTATTCAACAGGTGGAACATATTGTTTCATTCGTGATTTGGGTGTAGAAGTCACAAAGGTTGAAGAGTTAACCGGTTATCCGTCCATTTTGGGGGGCAGAGTTAAAACCCTTCACCCCAAAGTCTTTGGGGGTATTCTTGCCCGGCGTGAGAATCAAGAAGATCTGGCTCAGCTTGAGGAATATAAAATCCCGGCGTTTGATCTGGTCATTGTGGATTTATATCCATTCGAGGAAACCGTAGCCAGTGGTGCTTCCGAGCAGGAAATCATTGAAAAAATTGATATTGGAGGGATCTCCCTGATTCGTGCGGGTGCCAAGAATTTTAACGATGTAGTCATTGTAGCGTCCCGGGATCAATACGAGGCTTTATCGGCTATTTTGGATCAAGAGCAGGGGTATACATCGGTTGAAGAGCGAAAAGCCTTCGCAGCCCATGCCTTTTCTGTTTCCTCGCATTATGATGCAGCTATTTTCAGGTATTTTAATCCGGATAATGAGGAGCAGCAACGAATAAGTCTGAATAACGGAACCGTTTTACGGTATGGTGAAAATCCCCATCAACGGGCTGTTTTTTATCCATTTGTAAACAGCAGGCAGGGATCCGGTCTGGCAGGAGCCAACGTATTGCAGGGGAAAGCGCTTTCCTATAACAACATGTTGGATGCCGATGCAGCCTGGAAATCGGCGAGCGATGCCTGGCATTCGGTAACCCACCTTAACAGAAAAGTGGCTGTATCTGTCATTAAACATTTGAATCCCTGTGGTTTGGCTGTATCCAACGATCTGAAGAGAGCCCTTGAACTGGCCTGGGCCGGAGATCCCATCAGCGCCTTTGGAAGCATTCTTTGTTTTACAGATACGGTTACAGCCGAAATTGCCCGTTGGTTCGAAAAGAAATTCGTGGAGATCATCATTGCTCCTGCTTTTACTCCGGAGGCACAGGAGGTTTTTGCCAAAAAGAAAAACCTGAGGCTCCTGGAAATGCCGGTTAAGCCTCAGATTACCGGAGAAAAAATGGTTCGGTCCGTAAACGGGGGTTTGTTGATGCAGGAGGAAGATGAAGGACTGGAAACGGAATTCCGGAAAGTCACAAAGATCCCGTTTGATGAAAAAAAACTGAACCTGACAAAATTTGGGCTGGCGGCATGTAAATACCTAAAGAGCAATGCGATAGCACTCGTGACCGAAAACAAGGATGGCACTTTCTGGTTGACCGGAGCCGGCATGGGGCAGCCAAATCGCCTGGATAGTTTACGGTATCTGACCATTCCACGGTTTAACCTGAAAGAGGGGGTTGACATCCATGAATCGGTTTTGCTTTCCGACGCATTCTTCCCCTTCCGGGATAGCATCGAAGCAGCCAATGAATATGGAATTAAATATATTGTAGAACCCGGAGGAAGTATCCGTGATGAGGAGGTTATCGAAGCCTGCAACCAATATGGAATGGCGATGATTTTTACCGGCAGGCGGCATTTCCGGCATTGAAACAACGTTGATGTAGGTTGATGTTTAGTATATTAAGTTAGAAGTATTGTAATGGGATTGTTTTCTTTTCTTACTCAGGAGATTGCCATTGATTTGGGAACGGCAAATACCATCATTATTCATAATGACAAAATCGTTGTTGATGAGCCATCCATTGTTGCCATTGATCTCAAAACAGACAAACTGGTAGCTATTGGTGAAAAAGCCCGGCAGATGCAGGGGAAAACACATGCCAACCTCAAGACGATCCGGCCATTACGCGACGGGGTCATTGCTGATTTTAATGCAGCCGAACAGATGATTCGGGGAATGATCAAGATGATCAATCCAAAGTCGAGACTGTTTTCTCCAGCCTTAAAAATGGTGGTCTGTATTCCATCGGGAAGTACCGAAGTGGAAATACGAGCGGTGCGTGACTCTTCGGAACATGCCGGAGGTCGCGAAGTGTACATGATTTATGAGCCGTTGGCGGCTGCCATAGGCATCGGTATCGATGTAGAAGCTCCTGAAGGGAATATGGTGATCGATATTGGAGGGGGAACAACCGAGATTGCCGTGATTTCTCTCGGAGGAATTGTTACCAATAAATCCATACGAATTGCGGGTGATGACCTGACCGGTGACATCATGGAATATATGCGACACCAACACAACATTAAGATTGGGGAAAAAACAGCCGAAGATATTAAAATTCATGTAGGTTCTGCTTTATCGCAACTGAAAGATCCCCCGCCAAATTATGTGGTGCAGGGACCCAATCAGATGACAGCCCTACCGATTGAAGTGCCGGTTTCCTACCAGGAAATTGCCCATTGTCTGGAAAAATCCATTTCAAAAATTGAAACCGCTGTGCTAAGTGTCCTGGAACAAACACCCCCGGAATTGTATGCGGATGTTGTCTCCAAAGGAATCTGGCTGACGGGCGGAGGAGCCCTCCTTCGGGGATTGGACCAACGATTAACAGCAAAGGTCGGTATTCAGTTTAATATTTCAGATGACCCGCTGAGATCCGTTGTGCGGGGAACCGGTATCGCCCTGAAGAATGTAGATAATTTCTCTTTCCTCATACGTTAACACCGGAAAGAGGCCGTTTCTAAATAAACATGAGAAGTTTAATCCGGTTTTTGGTCAGAAACCATGTTTTCCTGCTTTTTCTCACCCTGGAAGTTGCATCGATGGTATTGATTCTCCATTACAATAACTTTCAGAGGGTACACTACCTCAATTCCGCAAACCGGGTTACAGCATCCATTTACAAAACCTTCAATACCTTTGTCCATTATTTTCGCCTCTCCTCCATTAATCAGGAACTGGCCCTGGAAAATAGCCGCCTGAAAAGTGAACTTTCGTTTTACCGGGAATTATCCGCAGATCAGGAGAGGTTTGCGCTTTCTGATACCTCAGCCTATGGAAAATACCGCTATAAGTCAGCTTTAATAATCAATAAATCCGTGAATAAACAATATAATTATCTGGTTTTGGATCAAGGGAAAAGAAATGGAATATCTCCCGATCAGGGGATCATTTGTGAAAAAGGAGTGGTGGGCATCGTCAATTATGTGTCTGAATCATATGCTACCGGCCTTTCCCTGCTCAACCGACGGTTTATGATTTCCGGTAAATTGAAAAAGAACAATTATTTCGGTACTGTTTCGTGGGACGGAATGAATTACCGGTATGTTCAATTATCCGATATTCCTTCCCACATAGAAGTAAACAGAGGAGATACGGTGGTTACCGCCGGCTCATCCACCTATTTTCCGGAAGGGATCCTCATTGGAACGGTGGAATCATGTGCAATCAATCAGGGAGAAAGCTTTTATACAATACGAATCAAGCTTTCGGTTGATTTCAAGGCGGTTACTTATGTGGAAATTATCCGGAACCGTGACCAGAGAGAGATTAAGGAACTGGAAAACCGAAATCGGCATGATCAGAACATGGATTAACTATACCATTATGTTTATCAGCCTTGTGCTGATTCAGGTGCTTTTGCTGAATTATATACAGTTCAGTGGATTCATCAATCCCTATATCTATGTTTTGTTTGTTTTGTTGCTACCGGTTTCCACGCCCCGTTATGCGGTTGTTTTACTGGGTTTTTTCATGGGCTTGGTGATTGATATTTTTTCCAATACCCTGGGAATGCACGCAGCAGCAACTACTTTCATGGCTTTTGCCCGGCCGGTAGTGATGAATGTTATCTCCGCCCGTGAAATGGATAAAAGCGATTATCCCGGATTGCAACAGTATGGATTTCTCTGGTTTCTTTACTATGCAGGGATTCTGGTTTTCATGCACCATGTAATCTTTTTTTATATTGAGGCATTTACTTTTACAAATTTCATCCATACCTTTATCCGGTGTTTCCTGAGTTCTCTATTCTCCATTTTTATGATAGTTTTAAGCCAGTTTCTGGTGTTCAGACATTAAAGCAGATGTACGGTGGATACATATAAAAGGCGCAGATATGTTATTTTAGGTTTAATACTGGTGACCGGGGTGGTTTTTATTGTCCGGTTTTTCCAGCTTCAGGTGTTAAGTCCGGATTACAAACAATCAGCCACCGATAATGTTTTGCGCAAGATTATTCATTATCCGACCCGCGGACTTATCTATGACCGGAACGGTAAATTGCTGGTCTATGATAAGGCTTCATATGATCTTCTGGTGACACCCCGCGAAACAAAAGACTTTGATACCACCTTGTTATGCAGCCTTTTGGAGATTGAAAAACCGCAGCTTACAGAGAAACTGGAATCCGCCCGGAATTACTCTTTGTATAAACCTTCAATCATTGTCAAACAGATTAGCCAGGAACAATATGCCTATCTGCAGGAAAAGATGCACAAGTTTCAGGGTTTTTACACCCAGACCCGGACCCTGAGGGAATACCCCATGAAGATGGCCGCTCATGTATTAGGCTATGTGGGGGAAGTTTCTACCGGGATGATACAGAATGACGATTATTACCTGGCAGGGGATTATGCCGGAATAAGCGGAATCGAAAAATCCTATGAAAAGGAACTCCGGGGACAGAAAGGGGTTCAGTATTTTCTGGTGGATGTTCATAACCAGATCAAAGGAAACTACCGGGATGGCAGGAACGATGTGGCTCCTCAAACCGGTAAAAATCTTGTCGCGACCCTGGACTCAGACCTGCAGCAATATGTGGAAACAATCATGCAGAATAAAAAAGGAGCGGTGGTCGCTATTGAGCCGGCAACCGGGGAAATACTTTCTATGGCTAGCATGCCTGATTACGATCCGAAATTATTGGTTGGCAGAAAAAGAGGTCACCATTTCTCGTTGCTTCAATCCGATACCCTTCAACCGATTTTTAATCGTGCCCTGATGGCTCAGTACCCACCAGGATCGACCTTTAAAATGGCACAAGCGCTGATTGGCCTTCAGGAGGGCGTGATTACACCAGAAACATCCTTTCATTGTAACTATGGATACCATGTGGGAAATTATCATATGGCCTGTCACCATAACCAGGACTTCGAACTTGCTGAAGCTATCGCCCAATCATGTAATGCATATTTTGCTCAGGTTTTTAAGAAAATCCTGGAGAAACCCGAATTCGGCAATGTAAAAACCGGATATGAAATCTGGCAGGAATACATCACAAGTTTCGGCTTCGGACAAAACCTCGGAACCGATTTCCATAACGAACAAAAGGGTTTTATTCCCACCTCTTCGTACTATGAAACCCATGTTTTCAAAGGAGTCCCATGGAGGGTGCTTTGGATTATGTCGCTGTCTATCGGGCAGGGTGAACTGGGGATCACTCCTTTGCAAATGGCCAATTATGCATCTATCCTGGCAAACAGAGGTTTTTATTATATTCCGCATGTGGTAAAAAAAATCGGGGATCAGAATGCCATCGATGGGAAATTCCGTGAAAAGCATTATGCCCTTATCAATGAGGAGCATTTTGAGGAGGTACTGAACGGGATGCAAAAGGTTTTTGAACCCGAAGGTACAGCTTACTGGGCCAGAATCGATGGCCTTACAATGTGCGGAAAAACCGGAACGGCAGAAAATCCCCATGGAGAAGATCATTCGGTTTTCATTGCGTTTGCTCCCCGGGAGAACCCTCAGATCGCCCTTTCGGTTTATGTGGAAAACGGCGGCGGAGGTTCCCAATATGCCGCTCCTATTGCCAGCCTGATCATTGAAAAATACCTTACCGATACGGTATCCCGGAAACGCCGGTGGATTGAGGAAAGAATGCTGGATGCCCGTTTATTGAACCCGGGAAAATCGAATTGATTATGCCGCAACGCAAAAGTACATTTGCCAACCTTGACTGGTCAACCGTCAGTATTTACCTCCTGCTCATGTTGGTGGGATGGATAAATATTTATGCTGCCGTATACGATGAACAGACGGATGCAATCTTCGATTTTACCCAGCGTTACGGGAAACAACTTGTATGGATCGGGGCTGCAATCTTGATTGCCTTCATTACCTTGATCCTGGAACCCCGGTTTTTTGTGTTTTTTGCCTATCCCATTTATGGGGTATCCATCTTTCTGTTGATAGCCGTTTTGTTTGTGGGAGTTGAAATACAGGGTGCCCGTTCCTGGTTCACTATGGGCGGAGTGAATATCCAGCCCTCCGAATTTGCCAAATTCGCTACAGCCCTTGCTCTTGCCAAATTCATCAGTTCTTACAATTTTAAAATGCATTATTTGCGATCCAAACTGGTGATTTTTGCGTTGATCGGCATGCCGGCACTTCTGATTTTTCTTGAGAACGATACAGGATCAGCTTTGGTCTATGCGGCTTTTATTCTTGTTCTCTTCAGGGAAGGATTGTCGGCCATTGTTTTATTTTTTGTTTTCCTGGCTGGGATCTTATTCATTGCTGCCTTACTGATTCCCCCCATGGTTCTTTTTACACTCCTATTACTAGGGGCTCTGGTAGTTCTCTATTTTATGATTCCCCGCAAGAAAGATTTTGGAATCGTCCTGGTAATCCTAACCGGGTGCATGGGGCTGGCCTGGATCATGAAATACAGTTTTCTGAGCGGAACCAGGGATTCCGGTATTTTTATTCTTGGGATTGCCATCAGTTCCGTGCTGTTTGTTTTCCGGGTAATACAGAAACGGCTAAACCGGTATTACCTGCTGATTTTTGTTTTCTTAGGGGCCCTGGTATTTACATTTTCTGTGGATTATGTGTTCACTAATGTCCTGGAACCCCACCATCAGGCCCGTATCAATGAATTGTTGGGAATAGAATCCGATCCTCTTGGGGCAGGGTATAATGTGAATCAAAGCAAAATTGCCATCGGTTCAGGAGGCTTCTCCGGAAAAGGATTCCTCAAAGGGACACAGACCAAATTCAATTTCGTTCCCGAACAAAGTACCGACTTTATATTCTGTACCGTGGGCGAAGAGTGGGGATTCCTGGGGACAACGTTTATAACGATTCTGTTTTTGTTGTTGTTCTCACGAATTATTTTGCTCGCTGAACGACAACGTTCTGTTTTTTCCAGAGTGTATGGGTATTCTGTCGCGTTGCTCTTGTTTATTCATTTTTGTATTAACATCGGAATGACCATAGGCCTGATGCCGGTCATTGGAATACCCCTTCCTTTTATTAGTTATGGAGGATCTTCCTTATGGTCGTTTACCATTCTTCTCTTTATATTTTTACGTCTGGATGCAAGCCGCCTGGAGTTGTTTTATTGATTCAGTTTTGAACCGGTTTTTTATAGAAGATTTCTATGAACCAACCTGAAGTGAACAGTTGATTTTTGCAGTGTTCCTGGCTTTTAGGATTTTCACCCTGCATGTTTTTTCAACATAACGGATCATTTCTTTCATAAACAGGTGGAAGCAGGCAGTCAGTTCGGGTTTGTTTTTTTGCAAGATATCGAGAGCAAAGTCTTGTTCCCCGGGAAGCGTGGTATAACAGGACATGGAGCGGAGCACATGATGAATCCCTTGTTCCGAAGAATAGGATTCCAGTCGTCTGTTTCGGATCATTAAAGGAACAAATTGCTGCATCTTTGGCGGAAGAATAGGAAAATAGGTGAGCAATAAGGCATGGGCATTCTGAATATAGTCTTGCAGAGAATGGACTGAATATCGGCTCCAGCTCAGCGCAAGAAAATGATCATAAAAAATATCTATGACAATTCCGGCGTACCTCCCATAGGCGGGTTTTAAAAAAAGGGAGGTCTGTTTTGTTATCGGGTGAGTATCGGTAAACCGGTCTATTTTTCTGTGCAACAAGACTCCTCTCCGGATGCTTTCCGGAAAAGCCTGGTAGCCCGAACCCTTTATCGAATCACCGATAAAATTACCGACCCTGATTCCTTCGTTCTCTCCCGAGAGATATAAGTGAGCTAAAAAATTCATGATTTACTCTGAACTACAAAATAACAAAAGATATTGATGGATGGAAAACATTTATTTGGTATTTTTATGATCCTCAAAAAATAGCTGTATGGAGAGTAAAATTGTGGCTTTCGGAGAATTAGTCTGGGATGTCTTTGGTGAAGAGAAAGTACTGGGTGGTGCTCCTGCAAATTTTATATTCCGTACAAACACCTTGGGGGATAAAGGTTTTTTGTTATCCCGCGTGGGGGTTGATGCAATGGGCAGAGAAGCCTTGAAAAGAATTGCTGAACTGGGAATTTCCCGGGAAAATGTGCAGATTGATCCGGTGTTTCCCACCGGCACCGTTCATGTGACCGTTGATGCCGAGGGCCGGCCGGATTATTTCATACGGAAAGATGTTGCTTTTGATCATATCGAATGTACAGCTGAAGCCCTGAGACTCATCAGGGATGCCGATTGCCTTTGTTTCGGAACCCTGGTTCAACGGTATGGTATTTCCAAAAATACTTTGCGGGAACTGATCCGGGAAGCTCCCAAGCCGCTGAAATTTCTGGATATAAAGCTTCGAAAGGATTGTTATACGAAAAACATCATTGAAAACAGCCTTCATTACGCTGACATTCTACGATTGAAAGAGAATGAACTCTACAGCCTGAAAAATGAACTGGGGCTATTTGCATATGAATCGAAGGGACTGGTAAAAGAATTAATTGCCGAATACGGACTGGATATGGTACTGGTAACCAAAGGGAAAAACGGAGCCTTTGTTCTCGATAAGGAAAAAAATTATTACGAAGATCCGGGCTATTCGATCAAACTGGTCGATACGGTAGGATCCGGAGTTGCCTTTTCGGCCGGATTCATGCATTATTTCCTGGCAGGAAAAGGAATCGAAGAATCCCTGAGATTCGGAAATGCTGCCGGTGCCTTAACGGCTGCAACCCACGGCGCTACACAATTCATTGCGAAATCAAAGATCCTTGATCTCATAAAACAGGGGAAACGAAGATAAAAAAGGAGTTTTTTATCCTGGTGGCTCAATACACCTCCGGAACATAGGTCATTTCATCCAGGGGGGGACGGACATACCCTTTGAGTTCACCCCGGGGTGGAAGTTTCATCGGTTCCGGAGTGAGATCTTTATAGGGAATCATTGACAACAAATGATGGATGCAATTTAGCCTGGCCCGTTTTTTATTATCCGCATCCACCATAAACCAGGGGCTGATCTTTGTATCGGTATAGGCGAACATTTCATCTTTTGCTTTTGAGTATTCCATGTATAATTCGCGTGATTTTAAATCCATGGGGCTTAATTTCCATCGTTTTGTGGGATCGTTTATCCGAGCCTGGAACCGTTGTTCCTGTACTTTGTCGCTTACGGAAAACCAATATTTGATCAGGATGATTCCGGAGCGGATCAACATCCGTTCGAAATTGGGACACGAGCGAAGAAACTCCCAGTATTCGGCATCCGTACAGAATCCCATGACCCGTTCCACGCCGGCCCGGTTGTACCAACTGCGGTCAAAAAGTACGATCTCCCCGGCAGCCGGCAAATGGGGGACATAGCGTTGAAAATACCACTGGGTTTTTTCGCGTTCCGTAGGGGTCCCCAGGGCAACAACCCGGCATATGCGTGGATTCAGCGTCTGCATAATCCGCTTGATCGTGCCTCCTTTCCCGGCAGCATCCCGGCCCTCAAAGATTACCACCACCTTTAACCCTTTTTGTTTTACCCACTCCTGAAGCTTAACCAATTCAACCTGCAATTTCTGCAATTCGGTTTCATAGACTTTGTTGGGTATTTTTTTCTGTGCCTTTTTATCATCGTTTGCCATGCCTGCCCGTTCTGAGTTTTGGTACTAAGAATCTTCTAATTTAATAAAAAAGTTCAAAGTAAGAGCTTTATAGCCGATCCTCCTGAAAAAAAGGGATGGATGAAACGGATTCTCTTTTACACATCGGATGCAGTATCTTTTTTTCTGAACATTCCGGATCGTGCCATGGTCATAATCAGAACTCCGATTACCGATAGAATTCCTCCAATCAGTTGATAAGTCACCGGCAGGGTGTGGAAAAACATATAGGCGCCAATCAGTACAAAAATACCTTTGAGACTCTGCACAATGGCCGAACGTGAAGCATCAATGAAACGGTAGGAATAATAAACCGTGAGAATGGCCAGAAAAGGTCCGAGGGTAGCTCCGATGGCAATATTTTTGAAGGCCGATAAAGGAATGAAAAGGGATTGTCCGTAAATACAAAACATGATCACGGCATACACCAGCAACCAGACTGTCCGGTTGAGATTGAGCAGCTCAGGACTTAATTTTTTGACGTGAACCTTGACTATCAGGGTAGCGGTAGTTGCCAGTAAGGCATTCAGAAAAACGAGTCCGGTCCCTTGGATAAAAAATGTTTTAAGCGTTGTGCCTCCGTTATAGCTGATGATAAATGCCCCGGTGAGTGCTAAAACCGCTCCGCAGGATTCAATCCATCCAAACTTTTCTTTCAAAAGGAAAACCCCTCCGAGTGTGGTCATTACCGGGAACATATTTCCCAGAAAAGAGGTGATCGAAGGATCCGGAATGATATGTATGGCGAGAAAGAATGTGGTGGTAGTTAAAATTTCCAGGAACCCCAGGGTGATTAGTATGCTAACCTGTCGTCGGCTAACGGTTCTTAATTGCCCCAGTTTTTTGTTTTTAATCGCAAAAAGCAAATTCAAAATCGTGCCTATGGAAAACCAGTAGAGCCCGAACTGTGTCAGATGAACCTCGTTCAAAGCTGCTTTGCTGAATAGGTATACATTGGAAAAAGCAACGGTAGCTAGTAAGGCAAATCCATACCCTTTGAATGTATCGTTCTTCATAGGGCCAAAAGTAGTAAAAAAAGAGAGCGATTCGTTGGAACGGAGCTGTCGACAGTCGTCAATACAGAGAAACCATTATCTTTGTATTGCTTCAAAAAAGATATAAACACCATATTCTATGTTACCGAAAATAAATCCAACAACCACCCATGCCTGGAAAAAACTTGCTGAATATTTTGAGCATTTTAAAGATACCGCTGTGAAGGATCTTTTTGAAAAAGATCCGGACCGGTTTGTGAAATACTCCCTGCATGAAGAGGGAATTCTTCTTGACTATTCCAAGAACCGCATGGATGATACCGTAAAAGGATTATTGCTGGATCTAGCCCATGAATGCGGTTTAAAGGAAGCCATAGAAAGCATGTTCAACGGCGTGAAGATCAATGAAACAGAGAAACGGGCTGTTTTGCATGTTGCGTTACGCAACAGAACGCATTCACCGGTACGGGTGGATGGACGGGATGTGATGCCGGGTATACGGGATGTCCTTGCACGCATGAAAGCGTTTTCGGAAGAGGTCATCTCGGGTCGCTGGAAAGGATATACCGGGAAGTCCATCACGGATATCGTGAATATCGGAATTGGAGGCTCGGATTTGGGACCTTTGATGGTTACAGAAGCACTGAAACCCTATAAAAACCACCTTCGGTTGCATTTTGTTTCCAACGTGGACGGAACACATATTGCAGAAACAGTAAAAGAGATCAATCCGGAGACTACCTTGTTTATCGTTGCTTCCAAAACATTCACCACACAGGAAACCATGACCAATGCTGAGTCGGCAAGAAGATGGTTTTTAGAAACGGCAGGCAATCCGGATTTTGTGAAGAAACATTTTGTGGCTGTTTCAACCAATGAAAAGGAAGTTTCTGTTTTTGGGATTGATACAAAAAATATGTTCCGTTTCTGGGATTGGGTAGGAGGTCGTTATTCATTATGGTCTGCCATCGGGCTTTCCATCGTCTGTGCCATAGGCTACCAAAACTATTGTGAACTGCTTGAAGGGGCCCATGCCATGGATAATCATTTCAGAAATACCCGTTTTGAAAAAAATATTCCTGTCATCCTGGCCTTGATCGGAATATGGTATACCAACTTTTTTGAGGCGGAAACGGAAACCATTCTTCCCTACGATCAGTACCTGCACCGTTTTGCTGCCTATTTCCAGCAGGGCAATATGGAAAGCAACGGGAAATATATTGACCGAAACGGAAGACGGGTAGATTATCAGACCGGGCCGATCATCTGGGGGGAACCCGGAACCAACGGACAGCATGCCTTCTACCAGTTGATCCACCAGGGAACAAAATTAATCCCCTGTGATTTTATTGCTTCAGCCATCAGCCACAATCCGCTGGGAGACCATCATCCAAAATTGCTCGCAAACTTTTTTGCACAAACCAAAGCCATGATGGTTGGAAAAACAGAAAAACAGGTCATGGAAGAGTTCAGGGCGGCAGGAAAAACAAAAGAGGAAACAGAGGCATTGGTTCCGTACAAGGTATTCCCGGGGAACATTCCCACCAATTCAATCCTGGTCAGGAAACTGACACCCCGGATGCTGGGATCCCTGATTGCCATGTATGAACATAAGATTTTTGTCCAGGGGGTGATCTGGAATATTTACAGTTTCGATCAATGGGGGGTGGAACTGGGCAAACAACTGGCCGGTGCCATTCTGCCTGAATTGCGGACCGATGAAAAATGTACCGGTCACGATGCATCCACCAATGGATTGATCAACGCCTGGAAAGCCATGCGGGAGAAAGCACCCGGCACATAAACCGGCAGAAAAACCATTTAACTGAGTTTTGCCGCCAGTTTATCGATTTCCTGTACAGGGGGTTCATTTTCGTATAAAATACGGTAAACCGATTCGGAAACGGGCATATCCACCTGGTATGTCTTGTTGATTTCATGGATGGATCGTGCCCCGTAGTATCCTTCGGCAATCATTTGCATTTCCATCTGAGCCGTTTTTATGGAATATCCTTTGCCGATCATAGTTCCAAACAATCGGTTGCGACTGAATTGGGAGTACGCAGTAACCAAAAGGTCTCCCAGGTAAGCAGAACTTTTAATGTCGCGGGTTATGGGATGTACCGCATCCACAAAACGTTTAATTTCCTGAATGGCATTGGATATCAAAACAGCCTGGAAATTGTCGCCAAAATGAAGACCATGCACAATGCCTGCTGCAATGGCAATGATGTTTTTTATGACCGAGGTGTATTCGGTTCCCCAGATGTCATCCGAGGTGTGGGTTATAATATAGTCACTTTGAATCAAACGGGTAAAAAATTCTGCTTTATGCTCATCCGGACAGGCAATGGTGAGGTATGAAAGGCGTTCCAAAGCAACCTCCTCGGAATGGCATGGACCAGCAATAACTCCCACCGCATCATAAGGAACCCGATAGTAGCTATTCAGGTATTCTACTACCAGGAGGTTCTTGTCAGTGATCGTCCCTTTGATCCCTGAAAGAATCATTTTTCCACTGATATCTGTCGTTAGTGTGCTAAAAAGAAGAGGTAAAAACACAGAAGGAACCGCTAAAACAAGAATCTCAGAATCATCAATAAGTGCATTGATATCGGTGTGGAAACGGATCTTCCCGGTGTCAAAACCTACCCCCCGCAAATAGCGCGGATTGTGTCCGAATTGTTTGAACAAAGAGACCGTCTCCGGCTTTCTGAAATACCAATTGATCGTGTTGATATTCTCCAGCAACATTTTGGCGATGGCGGTAGCCCAACTGCCACTTCCGATGATTCCAACCCTTTGGGATGATATGTTCATATGTTGGTCATGTTGATGTCCAAAGGTAGAAACTTTTTATTAAGGAAGAAACCCGGGATCCGGCAGGAATTCCCAAACAGATCATCCTTTTTGTGTGTACCCGAAGGGGGTGTGATCGTTTCAGGGATGAATAATCCGGATCAGATTATGCGCTTACGACAGGATACAAATATATTTTGTATTTTTTATAGGCTGTTTGCAATTGTTTTTCTTCAAACAGGATTGTACTTTTGACGTGTAAATAGAAAAAACAGGTTATGAAGAAAATCCTGACCTTTTTGGTGGCAACGATCCTGGGGATCATTGTCCTGGTACTTGGATATGCCTATGTTCGCTTTAACTCCTTCTCTCCGGGTGTAGTGGAATACGAGGTGAATGAATCCCGGCTGTCGTACTTTCAGGATTCCTATGATGATTGCCGTGATGCATTCCGGGCAAAAGCCGATATGTTGTGTGAAAAATATTATAGGGTGGAGATCTTCTCAAAACCTGTTCCTTCCGAAGTAGATGCAAATTTTAAAATGGATTTTTGCTATGTACCGGCTCAAAAGGAGAAAACCAAACTGCTGATTGTGTCTTCAGGAGTTCATGGAGTGGAAGGCTATGTAGGCAGTGCCATCCAGCAAATGCTGATGGATGAATTCTTTGAACCCGGCATGCTACAGGATATGGGCATTCTGCTTATTCACGGGGTCAATCCTTATGGATTTAAATACACCAGGAGGGTGACCGAAAACAACGTGGATATGAACCGGAACTGCGACACACAAAGAACCTTGTTTGCCAAGGAAAACAGCGGATACAACGATCTGTACGACATGCTGAATCCGGAGGGGGAAGTGTATACAGGTAGTTTGAAAAACAGATTCTTCATGGTAGTTGCTATAACTCACTTAATGCAGGAATCCATGACTTCTCTGAGACAAGCTGTTTTACAGGGACAGTATGAACATCCGGAAGGATTGTATTTCGGAGGGAACGATTTTGAGCCCCAATTGGCATGGCTCGAAGAAGTGATCAAAAATAAATCAGCGGATTATGATACCGTTATGAACATTGATCTGCATACCGGATACGGCCAACGCGGTGTTTTATACCTCTTTCCGAATCCCATTGACGACGAGAACGTAAAAAACCGGCTGGAAGTTATCTTCAAAGGGTACCGGATCGACTGGGGAAATTCAGAGGATTTTTATACGGTTAACGGATCGTTCAGTGATTATATAGGAAAAATAATCCCCGGAAAATTTTTTATGCCTATGCTGTTTGAATATGGAACCCTTAATTCCCTGACAACCCTCGGATCGGTAAAGTCCATTCATACCATGATCCTTGAAAACCAGGGAAACAGATTTGGATACTCTACCCATGAAGACAGCCTGAGGGTTAGAAGGCATTTCATGGAGATGTATAACCCCTCTTCGGAAACCTGGCGCAGCAAGGTGATGGATGATACCTATCGAATCATGGAACAGGTATTGATGCGGTATTAACCCATGCGTCCCGTAAGGAAAGAAGAGTGGATCGGGTTTTCCTGGAATCATGAAATTCACCATAAATTTTTACCCATTCGCAAAGTACAAAATGCTGAAAACAAGAATGGGCAAATAGCTTCTTTTTTGTGTACCTCTTTTCTGAAACATTTTCCCTGCCCAGGCGGTAGGATATTTTAACCAGGAAGATATGATCTGTCAGTTGATGGAACAGGTTTTTCATATCGTTGGAAGAAGCAAACGATCCATTATTGACGGATGCTCTCTTTTATTTTATGTCTTATAATTTATTACGATCCGGTTAACCCCGACTTAGATGAAGTTAAACGTTGGAAGAAAGTTTTACTGAATCTTAGTCGCTGTCGGAGACAGGAATCATTCATGAATTATTCGGGTTAAGTCGAAACTAATTTTTATTACATCAATTAGTTGCTTAATAAATTGTCCGGATTTTTAATTTCAGGGTTAACAAGTTACTCGTAATGTTAGACCAATTTCACAAAAAGCCCTTCGTCTGTATTTTCCACCCTGGCCAGCTTTTTCCCGGTCAGCCCCTTGATGGTTTTGTCCCATTTTTTGTTACTGAGTTCACTTTGGTTTTTCAGTTCGTTGAGGTTGGCAGGTGAGTTTTCTTTCAGCAGGTTGAGTACCTGTTTTTCCTCGTCTGTGAGTTCCACGGTTTTCTTTTTGGCTTCGGGTTTCATTTGGGGGAAGAACAGTACATCCTGGATGGAGGGGCTGTTGGTCATAATCATCACCAGCCGGTCGATGCCCATACCCATGCCTGATGTGGGGGGCATACCGTATTCCAGGGCTCGCAGGAAATCCCGGTCAATGAACATGGCTTCATCGTCGCCCTTTTCCAGAAGTTTCAGTTGCTCTTCAAAGCGTTCGCGCTGGTCGATCGGATCGTTCAGCTCGGAGTAAGCGTTGGCGATTTCTTTGCCGTTCACCATCAGTTCAAATCGTTCGGTCAGTCCCGGTTTATCGCGGTGTTTTTTTGTCAGTGGCGACATTTCAACCGGGTAATCCATGATAAATGTTGGCTGGATATAATGAGGTTCACACTTCTCTCCAAAAATTTCATCGATAAGCTTTCCCTTGCCCATAGAGGCATTGGTTTCGATTCCCAGGTTATCGCAGATGGTTCGTAGCTCCTTCTCTGTTTTTCCGGCGATATCATATCCCGTGTGATGTTTGATGGCTTCGTACATGGTAATTTTTGGGTAGGGGGTTTTAAAATCGATGAGTTGTTCCCCGACCTGTACTTTGGTATGACCATATAAAGCCAGCGCCACCCGTTCGCATATCTTTTCGGTGAACTCCATCATCCAGCGGTAGTCTTTGTAAGCTACATAGATCTCCATGGCAGTAAATTCCGGATTGTGGGTTCGGTCCATTCCCTCGTTGCGGAAATCTTTCGAAAACTCATAGACTCCTTCAAATCCGCCTACGATGAGTCTTTTGAGATACAGTTCATTGGCAATCCTGAGGTAGAGGGGGATATCCAGGGTATTGTGGTGTGTCACAAAGGGACGGGCTGCTGCTCCCCCGGGTATAGGCTGCAGTATAGGCGTTTCCACTTCAAGATACCCGTATTCATTGAACATGTTCCGGATGGTATCGATTATTTTGGTCCGTTTGATAAAAACATCCTTATTCTGCGGATTGACAATCAGGTCGACATACCGCATCCGGTAGCGCTGGTCCGGATCGGTAAATGCATCGTAAACTTTCCCGTCTTTTTCTTTTACAATAGGCAAAGGACGTAACGATTTGCTCAAAAGGATCAACTCTTTTACATGAATGGAAATCTCACCCATCTGGGTTCTGAAAACAAACCCTTTTACCCCAATGATATCTCCAATATCCAACCATTTCTTAAACACCTCATTATAGAGTGACTTATCCTCGCCGGGGCTTAGTTCATCACGGGTGACATAAATCTGTATGCGGCCTGTATGGTCCTGGATCTCTGCAAATGAAGCCTTCCCCATGATTCGGCGACTCATCATCCTTCCGGCCAGGCAAACATCCTGAAAGGTATCTTCCCCGTCGTTAAACTGTTCTTTAATCTCCCTGGCCGTAGTGTTGATAAAATATTGGGCTGCAGGGTAGGGATCGATCCCTGATTCCCGCAATCTCCTGAGTGATTCCCTTCTGATCTCTTCCTGTTCGCTTAATCCCGGATTGTTCATTTTTGCATCCATTTAACCTTGACGCAAAGATATAAAAACAAAATGTAAACAATTGGCATATTAATTGAAGGGTTTGGCATTTGTTTGCAAAGAGAATGCTATTTTACATGGCTCCTGGAAAAAGGATTTCCCGGGAAAATTTCTTTTGAATCAGTAAAATATAAAAAAGGATTTCACTCCTTTTAAAGAATGGAATTTATAGACCACGTTAACGAAAATCCAAAGGAATGAAGAAACATTTATTTATCCCTGTATTGATATTGTGTGCTTTGACCTTGTCAGCCCAGGAAAAAATAGAACCGGCTGATTCCCTCAGGAAAGATGCCTTAAAAGTGTACATGGACGCCAGCGATTACATCAAAAGGGAAATTCCATTTATCAATTATGTGAGAGACATCAAAGATGCCCAGATTTATATTATCAGCACTTCGCAGAGTACGGGTTCAGGAGGTTATGAATACACCTATTTTCTGGAAGGACAGCATGATTTTGCAGGCATGCGTGATACGGTGGTTGTATCCACCTCGCCTGATGATACCGATGACAAGCGCAGACAAAAGCAGGTGTCGGTTCTGAAAATGGCCCTGATGCGGTATGTTGCCAAAACTCCTTTAAACAAGTACATTGATATTTTGTTTACCCAACCAATCCAGGAGGAAGTCTCGACGGATCAATGGAATAACTGGGTGTTCAGGTCAAATGTGAATGGCTATATGAGTGGCCAGAAAACATACCAATCAGTGGATGTAAACGGTAGTTTCTCTGCCAGCAGAATTACCCAGAGCTGGAAACTGATATTTGACCTAAGCTACAGCCATGGGGAAGAAAAATATATCATCGGGGAGGAAACAATTCTTAGTACCAACAAGTCAAGTTCCTTTGATGCACTGATTGTAAAAAGCCTGAGTGATCACTGGTCGGTGGGTGGAGAGTTCGAAATTGGATCCTCTACCTACCGGAACCATCAACTGAACTTGGAATGTATGCCCGGGATCGAATACAATATTTTTCCCTATTCTGAATCCACCCGGCGGCAGTTCAAATTCCTCTATGAAGCTGGTTTTGTGTACCACGACTACCACGAGATAACCATCTATGAAAAGTTGAATGAACGTTTATGGGCCCATTCGTTGGATGCTACCTACAGCGTGATTCAGAAATGGGGCTCGGCAAGCCTGGGCGTGGAATGGAGCAACTATTTACACGACTGGAAGCTGAATAATCTCTCTTTATCCGGAAGCATGGATTTGCGCATAACCAAAGGATTGTCTTTCAATTTCGGTGGAGGGGCTTCTCTTATTCATGATCAGATTTCATTGGTTAAAGGCGGAGTTTCAGCTGAGGAGATCTTAACCAGACAGAAAGAACTCGAAACCCAATATTCCTATTTTACTTACTTTGGCCTTACCTACACGTTCGGATCGATCTTTAATAACGTGGTGAATCCCCGTTTCAGAAACGGCAGCGGAAGGGGAATGATCATTATAATGTAACCGATAGACTTTCTATAAATCCCTGAACATTACTTGATTCAAATGCAGTGTGGAGTTCTTTACATTGTGTGTGGAGTCATTTGTTTTATTTATCGTACAGCATTTTGTATCTTTGGCTGGCTTCAGTAAAGGCAATAACAAGGATACCGGATGGAAAGAGTATGGAACATCAGACCACAGGGCGACATCAATGAGATTAAGCATCTCTCGGCGGCGTTGAATGTGGATATGGTTATTGCCAATTTGTTGGTTCAGAGGGGGATAAAAACTTACAATGAGGCGAAAGCTTTTTTCCGGCCCCGTCTGAGCGACCTCCATGATCCTTTTTTGATGAAGGATATGGATAAAGCGGTGGAACGCCTGGAACGAGCCATCCGGGATAAGGAAAAAGTAATGATCTACGGCGATTACGATGTGGATGGCACCACGTCGGTTGCCTTGATGTATCTTTTCCTGAAAAACCGCATCAAGGATCTTCATTTTTACATTCCCGACCGCTATTCCGAAGGATATGGAATATCTCCCAAAAGCATTGAATATGCCATACAGGAGAAGTTTACATTGGTTATTGTACTCGACTGCGGGATCAAAGCCATCGAGAAAATCAATCATGCTGAAGAACAAGGTCTTGATTTTGTGATCTGCGACCATCACAATCCCGATGAAACCATTCCGAATGCCTGTGCGGTTCTGGATCCCAAAAGGCCCGATTGTCCCTATCCCTATAAAGAACTTTCCGGGTGTGGCGTTGGATTCAAGCTTCTACAGGCGTATTGTGAAAAAAATGAGGTTCCGTTAACAGAACTCTATGATCTGCTGGACCTTGTAGTGGTCAGTATTGCTTCCGATATTGTTCCGGTAACCGGAGAAAACAGGGTGCTGGCCTATTACGGACTGAAAAAGCTGAATACCAATCCCGGTGTGGGCTTAAAAGCCATTATCCAGTATTCAGGACTCACAGAAAATATTACCATCAGTGATATTGTCTTTAAGATAGGTCCCCGGTTGAATGCGTCCGGTAGAATTGAACACGGCAAAAGATCCGTAGAAATACTGGTGGCACAAAATGAAACCCTGGCTTCAGCATTGGGGGATGAGATCAATTCCTATAATGAAATACGAAAAACCCTGGACCGGGATATCACCCAGGAAGCCCTGGACATGATCCAGAATAGCGAGTTCCTGAGAGAACGGAAAAGTACGGTTTTGTATAACCGTGACTGGCACAAGGGAGTCGTCGGGATTGTAGCATCCCGCCTTACGGAATATTATTACCGCCCAACAGTCATCCTGACTGAATCAAACGGGTTGGCTACAGGTTCAGCCAGATCCGTGAAAGATTTTGACCTTTATGAGGCCATTGGTTCCTGTAACGACCTGCTGGAATCCTACGGAGGGCATATGTATGCTGCCGGGCTTACCCTGAAGATTGAAAACATTCCGGCTTTTGCAGAACGTTTCGAAGAGATTGTTGCCCATACCCTCACCGAAGCCCAGCAGATCCATACCATTGATGTGGATGCTAAAATAATGCTGAGTGACATCAACCCGAAGTTTTATCGGTTGTTAAAGCAGTTTGCCCCTTTCGGGCCACACAATGCCCTACCGGTTTTTGTCAGCGATGATGTTCTTGATCCGGGTTCAAGCAGACTCGTTGGGAAAAACGGGGAGCACATAAAACTGGACCTCGTAGAACCCGATTTTACCTCCGATGTTTTTCCCGGAATCGCATTTAACCAATCCGATAAATTTGATATCATCACTTCCGGAATGCCCTTTGATATCTGTTATTCTTTGGTTGAAAATGAATTCCGCGGCAAAAAGAACCTTCAATTGTATATCCGGGATATTCACGCGAATCATCATTGATCCCTTACATGATCAGGGGCAATAAATCAGAAAGCGAAGAGAGTACTTTAACCCCGGATGTTTCCAGTCGTTTTTTTGATTGATGACCATCGGCAATAAGAATACAGGAAATATCCAGTTCCCGGGCTACTTCAGCATCATGCAATGTGTCGCCGATCATGCAGGTTTTTTCGGGATTTATGTGGGAGGAGACCAGCAATTCCCTGCCCCTGTCAATCTTTGAAGCAGCATAATGGTTGTCTAGTCCGGCGACCTTTTCGAAAACAGAAAGAATACCATGAAAGCGCAAAGTTTCTTCCAACATATCCTGTTTCATTGCTGACAGGATAAACTGCCGGATATTTTTTGTCTGAAGGGCTTCCAGCACTTTTTGGGCTGGTTGATGCAGGGAGCACTCCAGAATACCGGCATTATAGCGTTCGATAAACTGGCGGGCCGGAACCGAAAAATCCTCCGTTGAAAAATCAAATCCAACTGTTTTGTAATACTCCCTCACGGGAAAGGAAAAAACCTCCCTGTACCGGCTGTCGGTCAGCAAGGGCAAATGCCGCTCTTTAAGCAGAATGTTGATCGTTCGCACACAATGGGCAAGATCGTTTAACAAGGTGCCGTTCCAGTCCCAGATAAGGGTTGTATACGGAAAAGAAGGATGAATCTCAGGAAAGGACATTGATAACCGGGTTTGCATATAGATTCAGAAACCGTGTCCGGATATCCTCCGGATCCCCTTCAAGTTCCGATTGCGCTTCCTGGATCAGGGTGCCAAACTTATGTTTGTCTTCATCTGAATAGTAGTTCCGCCAGGTATGCTCCTGTTTCAGTAAATCATACGCAACATAATTGTTGGGCCAGAGTTTAAATTGTTTGTGAATATGGTTGTCAATAAGCTCTGCAAGTTTTTGAAAAAACTCGTTCGGGCGCTTTTTGTCCGCAAATTTTTCCAGTTCCGCATTGAGGGGTCTTCCAAAGGAGAAATGAATGCGTCCTTTTTTTCCGAACATCCCTTTCGCCATGCTTTTTAGATCATCTTTGCTCTTTTTTATGTATCCCTCATCACCCTCCATTTGCATTCGTTCCCTTATTTTTCCGGTTCCACAGGGTTCAATTTCATACGAAATAGAAACCGGCACCATGTTCAGTTCTGAAAAACCGAGGGATAAACTCTTTTTGTTGCTCATGTTCAACATTTTCAGCACGCTTATCTGGGTTTTATCCGCTCCGTCTTTGGTTCGTCCTTCACGCTGGGCTATCCAGATGGAATTTTTTTGATGGGTGAGGGTATGGCGTATGTATTCGGAAACCTTTTGGGAAGATGCATGCAATTCCCGGGAAGTGGCATCCCGGTTAATGATGAAAGATCGATTTAGTTTTACAGCATGGACAATCCAATCGAGAATAAGCAGATTGCTTCCAATGGCAATTTGCGTGGTGTTCATGCCGTTTTTGAAGACCAGCAAATTCAAAAGAGCAGAATCAAGAATAATATCCCTGTGGTTGGAAATGAAAAGATAGGGTTTGTTTTTCTCCAGGTGTTCCATCCCGTCGGAGGTCAGTCCATCGGTGGTGGTGGCAATGACCGAATTCAATAATTCATAAATGAACTTATACTGAATTTCTTCAATGGTCCGGAAGGTGGAAAGCATTTTTTTTGCCCGGGCAACCTGTTCCGGGTCGTTGTATATATGCATCAACACACGGTCAAAAACCGGATCGGTTAACAAGAGTTGCATTTTTCCCTCAACCTCATCGTTTGAATAAGGTCTGATATCGTCGAAAACTGAATAATCCATCAGGAGATATTTGATTTAGGCACACAAAATAACAAAATTACGCGCTAAAAACTTATTCTTGATTGAATTTTAACTTCTGTTAGGAATTGACCGGTTACTTGATTGTACCCCGAACCGATGGTTTCATTTGAGGGATAATACGAATTGGCTGTTTTAAACCAAAGCTCCCAATTGTTTGTAATATTGAATTTTAGATTGATGTAAGTGCGGATGCTTCGGCCAAAGTAAGCAGGCATTGCATAGGTGTAGAGAAGATCGTTTTCATAGGCATAGATGCGTGCATTGTAACTATCGGTACGGATGTATGCCAACCGTATCTGAGTCTTTAAAGGGATCTTTTCAGGAGACAGAATGACATCCTGATAAACCATATACCCTCGCTCCGGTTTGGTTTTTTTGTAAAATGCATAGGCTATTCTGGTTCTGAACTGAATCTTTCTTGACAGGGTATAGTCCATATGAATTCTGAATTTCCGTGTGAGTAAATCGGTATGCGTGTATTTTGGGTTTTCTGTAATTTTTACCTCTTTCTTTTCTGTTTTAAGACGGACATAGAAACGTAGATTTTCGGAAAGAAGATAATCTATTCTGGCCAGTACATCGAATCCCTGTGAGGGAGACATAGTTGTATATGTGATCCACGGGAACCGGTAATAATCGGTATAGGCGGATACTTTGATTTTTCGAAAAGGCAGTAGTTTTAACCCGGTATACAAACCGGTTTCATTTCCGGGTTCGGAGCTTTCAGAAAATGCATTTCCATGCAGTGCATGATAATCTCTGGCGTAATGCCGGAAGAGAAACGAAAAGGTCGCCTGATCGTGTAAATGTGCCAGAACCCCTTGCAGGAACGCCATACCTCCTGACTTTGAAATAGCGGCCTCTCCGAATAACTGGTATTTGCCTTTGATAAAACAGTAATCCAGAGCGCCATTCAGATTTTCTTTTCCTGAGAAACGGAAACGATTGTATGGTTGATTCTCGCGAATAAAAGGGTAACTGAAGGATTGATATAAAAAAGTAGCTCCCAGTTTCAGGCGGTTGTGGCGAAAAGAAAATACCACACCCGATGCAGTCTCGGTAACGCTTTTCTCATCCGCTGTTTCATTTTCCAGACGGTGGTATCCGGAAGTCTGAAGACTGGTAAAAAAGGTCTTATTGTCCTTTTGTTCACCATGGGCATCACGGGCTTTCCGGGAGAGAAAGAAATGAATATTCCATTTTTTTCTCTCCAGGCGTATTCCCATTCCCCGAAAGAAGTTGTTTTCATCGGATGATGTATAGGGACGCAGGCCTCCGGGATTTTTTAGGATACCCACCGGGTCAGTCGATTTTTGGCGGGCAAACCCCTGCCATACAACGAGTCCCTGGCCTGCCTGAACGGTGAAATCCCCTGCAGTGATGGTACGCACAAAGGATTTTAGGTTCAGACTGATATGCCCTGAGTAATAGTCAAATCCGTATTTATTGGATCCGCGGAAGAAACTTTCTCCGGCATCTTTTTCGGCGGTAATCCCTGCCTGGATTTTCTCTTTTATCTGGAATCGGTATCGTGCGTACAATTTCCAGGGAGACCCCTCATAGGCCGGGGTATTTCCTTCTTCTTCTTTGTATCCTTGTTGTTTTTGAAGGGTACGGATAGACCGGATCATCAGTTGTTGGCGGGGTGGTATCCGGGAGGGCAGGTATTCGCGTTCTTCATAAGGTAAATCAAAAACCACAAAGGGTTCAATCGTTTCCAGAATCGTTTTTGAAAAACCTTCCAGGGTGTTTAGCTCAAAGATCGTGAGTATGGGTCCCGATTTTTTCCGGTAGGTTAGAATTTGTTGAATCTGAAAATCGTTGAGCATGTGTAGTTTCTTCAGCTCTTCTGCTGAAGCTGTATTGATAGACAGGGGATTTGCATAATAGGTTTCCAGGTCTTCGATCACAGTAGTAGCCTCCACTTCATCTTCCAGGCCATCCATAATCGATTCTAAAATATTGTCCAGGGTATAGAAGGGCTTGTCCGGATTCTGTGCTATAGCCTGCATGGATATTTCCCATGACAAGAGGAAGGTTAAAATCAGTATCTTTTTCATCCTTAAAATTTTTTGTTTTCATAGGGCTTCTATGGCTTCCTGTTCAACATATCTCTCCTGATTGCGCTTTTGGTTAGCCGATATGGCACCGCATGGAGGGATGCGAAAGCGATACAACCGGGGAACGGGTTTCGTTCCGATGAATCCCGGAATCGAAAGAACGCGTTTCATTTCAGGTGATATTGCAGGGAGACAGCCGGCGTGAATCCCAGGTTGCCATGATAAAAGAATCCGATATTGCTGATGATTTTTCCGATCTGATAGCCAAATCCGGCCGTATAGCTGAAGGGTTCTCCTGAAATACCCAGGCGGAAGGTTAGATTTTGAGGCGAGCGTACTTCAAAACCTGTTTTGAACAGAAGAGGGATTCCGGAGCTTTTTTCCATCTCGAAGGCGATGAGTAACCATTTGGAAAGGGTTAGTCCGGCTCCGGACCGCACAATTACCGGCACCTTTATTTTGGAAGAGTACCCTTTGTAGTTTTGATGCAAAGGATTAAACAGATGCACTCCGAGGGTGATCGATTCCGAAGCTTTCAGGAGTATTCCTCCTTCAAAGGTGAAACACGTTGCAGCATGTTGGTTTTCAGGAAGCAGGCATGCAAGATAGTCAAGCTGGATGCCGGCAGTGATATGATTGCTCAGGTTCCGGGCATAAGCAAGGCCCGCTTTAAGGTCTTTGCAGGAGCCAGTGCCAAATTGGGAGTAACTGAGTCCGAAGGTTCCGGGTTTCACAGGGAGAACCACCGTGCCGGCTGTATGAGCCAGTTCTTTCAACCCGAAACGGGACGAATAGAAAACGGCTCCGACCACGCTTTCGAAACGGGCCAGTCCGGCCTGGTTATGGAAGGTGCTCCAGGGATCCGTCAAAGCCACTAAAGCCCCGGAAAGAGAAACAGCGCGCGCTCCGCATCGGGGATGATCAAAAGCTGAAATTCCACAGGAATAGAGAAACAATGCAATGAGGGCAACATATCTTTTCATAATGTGAAAAACCGGTTATGTTCGGGTATCTGAACGTAACCTCCAAATTACAAAAAAATAATTATTTTTCCAATCAGTTGGTTTTGAATTTATACCGAACCCCGGAGAGATCCTTGTTTGCCTGTACAATTTTTTGTTTCAGATTGTCTTTAAAAGTGATCAGTTTGGTCATCAGTTCAGGATCGCTGGCTGCCATGATTTGAACAGCCAGAATACCTGCATTTTGGGCACCGTTGAGGGCCACAGTTGCTACCGGAACCCCCGGAGGCATCTGGAGTATCGCAAGGATTGAATCCAGCCCCTCGAGGGAGGATTGAATCGGAACTCCAATGACAGGCAATGGGGTATAAGCAGCAATAACTCCCGGCAGATGAGCCGCCATGCCGGCACCGGCAATGATCACTTGGATACCCCTCTCACGGGCTGTGCGGGCAAAACGTTCCACTTCAGCAGGAGTACGGTGCGCCGACAAGGCATTGATCTCAAAAGGTATTTCAAAATCCTCAAGAAGACGAGCCGCACCTTCCATGACCCCCAGATCGGAAGTGCTCCCCATAATAATACTTACTTTTGGTTCCATCTTTTTAAATGCTTATTTTTTTCTGATAAAATAGTTTTGTTAATTTGTACCCTTTCACAGGGGTTGAAATTACAGGTTTTTCTGAAAGTAAAAAAATAGACGTCTCATCTTGCCGTTGTATGAAACGAGCACGGTTAATATTTACACTCAAGGCTATGATTCATCCCGATAGCTATCGGAATGCGAATTACATACTATCCCCTGGAAAATTAACAATTTTAATAGTATGAAGAAGGTTGTCATCCACGATAAAGAGTTTGCCGTTTTTATACCGAATAAGAAAATCAGATCGGTAATAAAAAAAATAGCCTGTGAACTAAACAGGGACCTTGAAGGGAAAAATCCCCTTTTTATATGCGTGCTGAATGGTTCCTTCATGTTTGCTACAGAACTGTATAAGCTGATTACCCTGATCCCTTCTGAGATCACGTTTGTAAAATTTGCTTCTTATCAGGGGGACCAGAGTGCAGGGCATGTGACCCAACTGTTCGGGCTAAACGAAGGAATTAAGGGTAGGACGGTGGTTATTCTGGAAGACATTGTCGATACCGGAATTACCCTGGATTACCTAGTGAAACAGTTGAACGCTATGGAACCTGCCGAAATAAAAATAGCCACCCTGTTGCTAAAACCCGATGCTGTGCAGAAGAAGATCCCTCTGGATTACATCGGACTGGAAATACCCAATGATTTTGTGATCGGCTTTGGATTGGATTATAACGGACAGGGGCGAAATCTGACAGATCTTTACAGTATTATAAACAAATAAAATACAGACCTATGTTAAATTTGGTATTATTTGGGCCTCCCGGAGCCGGTAAAGGCACCCAGGCAGAATTTTTGGTTACAACGTATGCGCTGATTCATATTTCAACCGGTGATCTTCTTAGAAGCGAGCTGGCAGCAGAAACAGAACTCGGAAAGGAAGCCAAAAAATTTATGGATAAAGGAGAGCTTGTGCCCGATGAGGTGGTTATCGGAATGATAAAAAATAAAATTGCCTCCGCCGGGGATGTGAAAGGATTCATTTTTGATGGATTCCCCCGTACCGTAGAACAGGCCAAAGCCCTGGATTCCGTACTAAATAAAAACGGAACGCCCGTTTCCGGGATGGTAAGTCTGGAAGTTGAAAAGCAGGAACTGATCAACCGTCTCTTGAAAAGGGGTACACTGGCAGGACGCGCCGACGATCAGGATCAAACGGTGATCGAAAACCGGATTTCTGTATACAATGAAAAAACAGCGCCCTTGATTACCTATTATAAAAAGCAGGGGAAACACTTCGGAATCAATGGCATGGGAACAATCGAGGAAATTGCCGGCAGGTTGAAAGCGGTTGTTGACAAACTATAGTGCTTTGTGTGCCGTGAAAACTCCGGTGAAACATCATCACCGGCAGAAACCATCCGCTAAATAACAGGGAATAGGGTATGGCTGAGGAAAATTTTGTTGACTATGTAAAAATTTTTTGTGCTTCCGGAAAAGGAGGGGCAGGCTCAGCTCATCTGCGCCGGGAGAAATTCATTCCCAAAGGGGGTCCTGACGGGGGCGATGGAGGCCGTGGCGGGCATGTGATCCTCAAGGGAAATGCGCACATGTGGACCTTACTTCATCTCAAATACCAACGCCATTTCAAAGCCGAAAATGGCGCTTCGGGAGGAAAACAACAAAGCACAGGGGCCAACGGAGAAGATGTAGTGATTGATGTTCCCCTGGGTACCGTAGTCCGGGATCCTGAAACAGGGGATATTCTGGGTGAAATAACCCGAAACGGGGAAACCCATGTCCTGATGCAGGGAGGCAGAGGTGGCCAGGGAAATGTTCATTTTAAGACATCCACCCGTCAGACACCCCGCTTTGCACAGCCCGGAGAACCCGGCACCCAGGGCTGGCGAATCCTGGAATTGAAAATTCTGGCCGATGTCGGACTGGTAGGCTATCCCAATGCCGGAAAATCGACCCTTTTATCTGTGGTCTCAGCAGCCAAACCTAAAATTGCCGCTTACCCGTTCACGACCCTGACTCCCAATCTGGGTATGGTTTCCTACAGGGAACAATACTCCTTTGTAATGGCTGACATACCGGGAATTATCGAAGGAGCCCACAAAGGCAAAGGTCTGGGCCTCCGGTTCCTGAAACACATCGAACGCAATGCTATGCTGCTGTTTATGGTGCCGGTTGACAGCATAAATCCCCGGAAAGAATATTGTATGCTGCTGAATGAACTGAAAAAGTATAACCCGCAGTTGTTGGACAAAGACCGGTTACTGATTATCTCTAAATCCGATATGCTCGATAAGAAACGGATGAAAGAAATAAGCAGCGAAATAAAGGATTTTCCGCATATCTTTATATCTTCGGTCACCGGGTATAATATTCCGTTGCTTAAAGATAAAATCTGGGAAACATTGAACCGCTAAACTATGGAATGGTTCCAGGGCATACTTGATGTAGACAGAAATTTGTTTTTGTTTCTGAACAGATTCTTCAGTGATTTTTGCGATACCCTGATGTTTTTTGTTACACGAAAGGAAACCTGGCTTCCCCTGTATTTGATCATTCTCTTTTATATTTTTAAAACCTACCGTAACAAAGGGTTCTTACTGCTCTTTTTTTTATTGGCCGGGCTGATCCTGAGTGATCAGTTATCCGGTGTGGTGAAAGAAACCGTACAGCGCTTACGACCGGTTTACGAACCCCAAATCCAGCATCTGGTTCACAACTTTTTCAGAAAAGGCGGATTGTATGGATTCTTTTCCTCCCATGCTTCCAATACATTCTTCCTGGTGGCTTATTCTTCCTATTTTTTCAGAAACCGTTTTTGTAAATACTCCTTGATTATGTGGGCCTTGTTGGTTTCCTACTCCCGGATCTACCTGGGAGTACATTACCCCCTGGATATCATCGCCGGAATGGGTTTTGGTATTTTTATGGGGTGGTTATTTTATAGGATAACCCTGTTTTTTGAGATTCATTTTTTTGCCATCAAACAGCCACAAATTGAAAAAACAAGTCTTTCACGATCCGGTGCAACCGTCCTGTTTTTGGTTTTTCTGGTAACCCTCGGTACAATTCTGTTAGTGACAAGGCATTTACACCATTACCAGTTTCTCTAAATGGATAACCATCTGCTGCTGTTTTACCAAAAACAAAAAATACGGGTTGCTGATTCAGAAATTAAACGAAAAAAACGCATCCGTTACCTCTCTTTGTTCAGGATTTGTTCTTTCCTGATGTTGCTTTTTTCGCTGGTTTATTTAACCCGTTTCGGGATCTGGACCGGTCTTCTTCCTGGTGTCGTTTTTATTGGTGTTTTTCTGATACTGGTGAAGAAACACAGTTTTTTCCAATATGAGAAACGAAAGGCAGATGTTCTAAGCGGTCTTATAGCAAATGAATTACAGGCGTTGGAACATAGGTTTTCCCAATTTGACAATGGGAAGGAATTTATCCATCCCCGGCATGCTTATTCTCATGATCTTGATCTGTTTGGGGAAGGATCCTTGTTTCAGTTTCTGAACCGGACCTCAACCATTCGGGGAAAAATCAAATTGTCGGAATGGATACAGAAGCCCTTGCTTACAAAAGAGAAAATTGAAGCAAGACAGAGTGCTGTGAGAGAAATTGCAACCAAACGGGCATGGCGGCTGGAGTTCAGGACTATCGGCAATTTGTTTGATGAAACCATCGAACAACACCATGAAATCGTGAACTGGGCGGGGGAAGAACTGCCTTTCCGGAACAGGAAAATTACGGGAATCCTTTATCTTGTCCTTCCTATTCTGACGGTTTTACTATTTATTCCGGCCATTGCAGCCGGAATAAAAATTCCGCTGTATATTCTGATAGGGTTGCAGTGGAGTCTTCTATTCTTTTTCAGGAGAAAGGTGAAGAGCTATTTTCGTGTTTTTGAAAGAAAAGCCGGCTTAATAGAGAAGTATCAAACACTCTTGCGAATTATCGAAAAGGAATCCTTTACCTCTTCAGAAATGATTTCTCTGAAAAAGCAGGTAATGGATCCTGAATCAGCAACCCTAATAATATCCAAACTGGGAAGACTGGTTCGGGAATTTGAATTTCGGCAGAACATGATCGCCGGATTTCTCTTAAATTCTTTGTTTTTATGGGATATCCGGTGTATTTATCGTTTACACAAATGGCATCGTGAAAACAGCCATAAGCTTTTTGGTTGGCTTGGAACCCTGGAAGAGACCGATGCCCTGATAAGCCTGGCAAATTATGCCGATAACCATCCGCAATATGTATTTCCGGAGATTGTCAGCGGTTTCTTTGTATTAAAAACAACAAAACTTGGTCATCCGCTGCTTCATCCGGCAAAAAGGATTTGCAATGATTTTTCTATTGAGGGCTGGCATAAGGCTGTCATTGTTACCGGAGCAAATATGGCCGGGAAAAGTACCTTTCTCAGGACGGTGGGAGTTACCATCGTCCTGGCAGGGCTGGGAGCTCCCGTATGTGCTTCGGAATGTTTGATAAAACCTGTCGAACTCTACACCAATATGCGTACTACGGATTCCCTTTTTAAGGATGAATCCTATTTTTATGCTGAACTGAAAAGGTTACAGGAGATCCTGACCCGACTGGAAAACGGAAAGGAGCTTTTTATTATCCTCGACGAAATGCTGAAAGGGACCAATTCGGTTGATAAACTGAATGGTTCCCGAACCCTGATCAGAAAACTTACGAATTTTAAATCGGTCTCGTTAATTGCCACGCATGATCTCAAACTGAGTGAAATGGAAAATGAACTCCCAGGGAAGGTTATCAATCAATGCTTTGAAATACAGATACTCAACAATGAACTGTTTTTCGATTACAAACTAAGCAACGGAGTTACCCAAACAATGAATGCAACCTTTCTAATGAAAAAAATGGGAATTATCTGAAAGAAAGAGGCATGGAAAAGGGTATTTTTGCACGATAAAAAGGAATAGCCGGTGAATCAGTATGACCAAAAGAAACAACTGGAAAGGTTGCTAATCGATCTGTTTTTAGAAGGGTATCCCGGTTCGCTGAAAGGAAAACTGAAAGCCAGTGAATCACCCGATTTTATTTTAACAAAAAAAAACAGATATGCAATCGGAATAGAGCTAACCCGCCTGTATCCTCAAAGCCGTTTGCACCCTGCCCCGGAAGAACAGGCACAACTGGAAATGCTGGATTGCATGATCAGAAATGCCCAGGAATGGTTTGAAGAAAAAGGAAACCGAAAGTGTTTCTGCAAGGTTCTGTTTAAAGAGGAAACGACCATAAAACCGGAAAGAATGCTCACTCTGTCGGTACGTTTAAGGCGGGCAATAACGGATAATGTTATAAAACAGAAACCCGGCAATGGCGGCTGGATTTTTATGGAAGAAAATCTTCCCGAAGAGATTCAATCTGTACTGGTATTCACCCATCCAGGCTTAACCCGGTCTGTTTGGGAGCGCTCCAATAACCTGGGTATCTCTATGCATCTGGCGGAAGACATTCAATATTCGATGGATAAAAAAGAAGAAAAACTAAGGTTGTACAACAAGCAGAACCTGGACGAATACTGGTTGTTAATAACAACGGATAAACTACGGCAACAGAAGCCGATACATATTCCGAATCTTCTTCAAAACAGAAATTTTCATTCCGGGTTTCATAGGGTATTTCTTTTGGAACTATTTAGCAGAAACGTGTTTTTGATTCTATAATTCTAAAAAAATCTGTATCTTTCAAAATTGAAATTAATTTTTTTCTAAACCAATTAAACAAATCAGTATGGATAGAAGGTCTTTTATTGGAAGAACATCGTTGGCATTGGCCGGACTGACAGCTTTAAAAACACAGGCATTTGCAGCTGCTGCAAAGGAAGTTGGATTAGCAGAGCTGTACAAGGATGATTTTTACATCGGAGCCGCAATAAGCGGTTGGTTGCTCTCAAATCCAAACGACTTACTCGAAATCGTCAAACGGGATTTCAATTCCATTACTTCAGAAAATGATTTCAAATGGTCGAGTATTCATCCCAGCGATGATACATGGAGGTTTGATAATGCGGATAAATTCATAGAATTTGGTCTTGAGAATAACATGCATATGTTGGGGCACTGTCTGGTATGGCATTCACAGGTGCCGCGAAGCATATTCAGAGATGCTGATGGAAAGCAAATCAGCCGGGAAGGATTGTTGAAGAGGATGGAACACCATATTTCCTTGTTGGTAGACCGGTACAAAGGGAAAATCCATGCCTGGGATGTGGTCAACGAAGCAATTGAGGATAACGCCTGGAGGAATTCTCCATGGTTGAACATTATCGGGAAAGAGTTTATGGAAAGGGCTTTTCACCTTGCTCATGAGGCCGATCCGAATGCCCATCTGCTTTACAATGATTATAATATGGATAAAAAAGGGCGTCGGGATCAGGTTGTTGCCATGGTCCGGGACTTTAAAAAACGGGGCGTTCCAATCCATGGAGTGGGCCTGCAGGGACATATAGGCCTTGATTACCCGGATCTGAATGAATTTGAAGCCAGCATTAAAGCCTTTGCTGACGAAGGGGTTAAGGTACATGTTACTGAATTGGATGTGACAGTACTTCCGTATGATTGGGACCGTACAGCTGAAATATCAACCAACAAAGAATATGCAGCATCCCTCAATCCCTATACCGATGGATTACCGAAAAAAGTAAGCAAGGAACTGGCCAAAAGGTACACAAAACTGTTTAAAATTTTCCTGAAATACCGGGAAAGCATGGAAAGAGTAACCTTCTGGGGTATCAGCGATGACATGTCATGGAAAAACAACTTTCCCATGCGGGGCAGAACAGATTACCCGCTCTTGTTTGACCGGGAACATCAACCGAAAAGGTGTTACGATGCCATTGCTGATTTAAAGAGATAAAAACCGGCATCCATAAGGATGATACCCTGGCCTCATAGCCAGGGTATCGTTTTCTTATGGAGCAAACATTCAGGAGAATAAGGAACCTGCCGGTCTGTCGAATTGCGATCCGTTTTACAGCCTGGCTTTTAACCCGCATAAAACCAAAAACCTGGCCAGTGATTTCCGGAACAGAGAGGTGCTGGAAGATATGAAAACAGCACTCCCTAAATACATGGAGGACCTGCCGGGTAAATTTGATCTGTAACATTTCGGAAACATTGCTTTCTGTGGCTATGGATAATAATATACAACGGAGCATAAGCGTCCAATCAAACCAATTGTTACTTCGTACGTATTATTCATATGATGAATGTGTAAAATTTATAAGGTACCATAGGGAGTTTGTTCCGATGTACATTGGGATAACTCGCATCCCGATAGCTATCGGGATGAATCATTATTCCGGGTGTAAATATTAACCATGCTCGTTTCTAATGCATTTTGTTTATGAACGAATTATTTAACCTGAAAGATAAAGTAGCCGTGATAACCGGTGGATCGGGGACACTGGGAGGCAGTATATCGGCCTATCTGGCAAAGAATGGTGTGAAAGTGGTAGTGATTGGCCATACACAGAAAAATGTTGACTTACGACTTGACAGAATCAAAGAGGAAGGAGGCACGGGGCTGGGGATGGTTGTCGATGTCTTAAATGTGGGAGAATTAAAAGATGCCAGAGAAAAGATCATGAAAGAATGGGGGAGAATTGATATTCTCGTGAACACAGCCGGAGGAAACCTGCCCGGTGCTACCTTAACCGAAGAACAAACGGTCTTCGACATGAAGATCGATGATTATCAAAAGGTCACGAACCTGAATTTAAACGGAACAGTGTTTCCCTGTTTGGTTTTTGGAAAGGTCATGGCCCAAAAGAAAAAGGGGTCCATCATTAATATTTCTTCCATGGCGACTTTTTCGTCTATCACGCGTGTCCCGGGATATTCGGTGGCTAAATCAGGGGTGGAGATCTTCACGAAATGGCTGGCTATGGAGATGGCTACCAAGTTCAGTGAGAAAATCAGGGTCAATGCCCTGGCTCCCGGGTTTTTTATAAGTACACAAAACAGGAACGTTTTGGTCAATCCGGATGGCTCCTATACGGAACGCAGTGTGAAGGTGATCTCAAAGACTCCCATGGGACGATTGGGAGAAATCGATGAACTGAATGGGACCATTCACTATCTTTGCTCCGATGCAGCCAGCTTTGTTACCGGGATTATCATCCCGGTTGACGGAGGCTTCAGCTCTTTTAGCGGAGTATAAGGAGTGTCCTGAGTGGTTCCCCAGGAAGAATCAGATGGGGAAAGAAATACCAGCTGCTCACAATCCCTGCAGGCAGGCGTTGAAGGGATTCCTGCCAATGAATAATTTTCACAGATAAAATCAGAAAAGATCCATGATCAAACTAAAAAAAACCTGGCGCTGGTTCGGACCGGGTGATGCGGTTAAGCTTAACTGGTTGAAACAAATGGGGGTGGAAGGCGTGGTGACTGCCCTTCACCACATCCCTGCCGGAGAAGTGTGGCCCGAAGAGGAGATCCTGAAACGAAAAGAGCAGATCGAACAGGAAGACCTCACCTGGGAAGTGGTGGAAAGCCTCCCCGTAACAGAAGAGATAAAACAGGGATCCGAAACACGCAGTGTCAGTATCCGGAATTATCAGGAATCACTCAGAAATCTGGCCCGGCACGGAATCAAAACCGTAGTGTACAATTTTATGCCGGTGATCGACTGGATCCGGACCACTCTGCACCATTCGCTTCCCGGAGGAAGTACTACCCTGTTTTTTGATTGGTCTGTTTTTGCAGCTTTTGACATACATATCCTTCAGCGCCCGGAGGCTGAGAAAGAGTATGCTTCTGAAATTGTTCAAGGGGCTGAAAAAATAGCAGGATATTGGACGCCCGAAGACAAAGACCATCTTGCTAATACAATTATTGTGGTGACCCAGGGATTCATAAACGGACCCAAGTATGCGGACACAGATTATAAAAAAGAGTTTCTGTCCCAAATAGACAAATACCGGTTTATCGATAAAGAGAAACTCCGCGAAAACCTGGCCTTTTTCCTTGGAGAGATACTTCCTGTGGCTGAGAAGTGGGGGATCAACCTGGCCATTCATCCCGATGACCCACCGTTTCCGGTGCTGGGATTGCCCAGAATATTCAGTACCATTGAGGATATGAAATGGCTGGTTGAGGGAAATGCTTCCCTGAACAATGGAATGGCTTTTTGTGCCGGTTCGTTATCTGCCCGCGAAGAAAACGATCTGATCCGAATGGTGAAGGAGTATGGGGAGAGAATCCATTTCGTGCATTTGCGAAATACCGAAGTGCTTGGCGATGGAAGTTTTTATGAATCCGGGTTGCTGAAAGGACGAATTAACATGGCAGCCCTCACAAAAGTGCTCCTGGAAGAGATGCAACACCGCCAGGATACCGGCCGCAAAGATATCCGGATCCCTGTACGCCCTGACCATGGAATCAAACTGTTTGATGATTTTCATCTGCCCTCATATCCGGGCTATCCACTGATCGGAAGGTTAAAGGGATTGGCAGAGATTTGCGGATTGGAAGAAGGAATTCTCAGAGGTCAGTAAAAAGGGTCCCAACCATAAAGCGGCTCCAGGGATAGGAAGAAATCATTAAAATGGGTATCTTCGGATATTCATTTCAAAACAATTGCCATATGCGACGGCTCGTATTCTTGTTAATGGGTAGTCTATTCATTTCCTGTCAACCGGTATCCGAAAAAATGCATTCCTATCCGGTTCGTCCGGTTCCTTTCACGAAAGTACAGGTAACCGATGCTTTCTGGGCTGAACGGATTCAGACAAACCATGAGGTTACCATTCCGATCGCTATTCAGAAAAGCCGTGAAACCGGCCGAATCAGGAATTTTGAGATTGCCGGAGGTTTGACCGAAGGCGTTTTTTGCTCTCCCTATCCGTTTGATGATTCGGATGTCTACAAGATTATTGAAGGGGCAGCTTATTCATTGCAGATGTTTCCGGATAAAGCATTGGAAGCTACCATTGATTCGTTGGTTTCCCTGATTGAGCTGGCTCAGGAAGAGGATGGCTATTTGTTTACCAACCGCACCATCATGGGTGAAAATGGACATGAATGGATTGGAAAAGAACGGTGGGTAAATGTGGACGATCTGAGCCATGAGCTTTATAATCTGGGGCATTTTTATGAAGCTGCGACAGCCTGGTATCAGGCAACAGGAAAACGAAAGATTCTGGATATTGCCTTGAGAAGTGCCGATCTGGTCGACCGGGAATTTGGTTACGGGAAAATTGAAAACTACCCGGGGCACCAGGAGATTGAAATTGGGCTTGTAAAGCTCTTCAATGCAACCGGAGAGAAACGTTACCTCGATTTGGCGAAGTTTTTTCTGGATATTCGTGGGAAGGGAGAACTGGGAAAAAAAACAACGTACAACCAGTCGCACCTTCCGGTGGTTGAACAAACCGAAGCGGTAGGGCATTCCGTACGAGCCGCCTATATGTGGACGGGTATGGCCGATGTAGCTGCCCTCACCGGCGACAAGGCTTACATCGGTGCCATTTCCCGTATATGGGAAGATGTGGTTTATAAAAAGTTCTATATAACCGGGGGGATTGGTGCTGCCGGCGGGCATGAAGGATTTGGCGGCCCCTATGAGTTGCCGAATATGCGGGCATATTGCGAAACCTGCGCTGCTATTGCCAATGTTTTCTGGAACCACCGGATGTTTCTTATGACGGGCGATGCCCAATACATCGATGTGCTGGAACGGTCCTTGTACAACAATATTCTCTCCGGGGTTTCACTCTCGGGAGATCGTTTTTTCTATCCCAATCCCCTGGAATCACAGGGACAGCATCAACGCAGCGAATGGTTCGGATGTGCATGCTGCCCTTCCAATATTTCACGATTTATCCCTTCCATGCCAACCTATATTTACGCCCATACGGGGAGGGATATCTATCTGAATCTGTATGTACCCAGTCAGACTACCTTCAGGGTGGATGAAAAGGCGCTACAAATAACCCAGGAAAGCAATATGCCCTGGGAGGGGAGAATTCATGTTTCGGTTGATCCCGAACAGCCGGTCAGGGCAGGTCTGAAAATCCGAATACCCTGCTGGGCTTCCCGGAATCCGGTACCCGGTGATTTGTATGCGTATCTCGATCCGCCTCAGACCCAAACCCTGATACTATGCAATGGCAAAAGGATCAATGCCGGAATCAAAAAAGGCTATGCGACCATTACACGAACATGGCATCCGGGGGATAAAGTAGAAATTCTATTCCCGTTGGAGATACGAAAAATCAAAGCGCATCCGGAGATTGTGGATGATCAGGGGAAAATAGCCTATCAACGGGGTCCCCTGGTTTATTGCGCCGAATGGGCTGATTATACAGAAAAGGATATTTTAAGTATGTATGTTGAACCCGACGAGGACCTTACTGCTCAGGCTGAATCTGCCTTGCTGGGGGGGGTGGTAACCCTGAATGGCAAAGGATATGGTACCGAAAAAATGGAAGATGGTACCATCCATTCCTATCCCCGGGATTTCAAAGCGATTCCCTATTATGCATGGGCACACAGAGGCAGCGGACAAATGATGGTCTGGATCCCCTCAGGGAAAGAATATACACGCCCTAAACCAGCTGCCACCCTGGCCAGTACCAGCCGGGTGGAAGCATCCTACGAAACATCCGGTTTAATGGGAATCAACGATGGCATCCTGCCAAAAAATTCAAGGGATGAAACCCATCTTTTTTATCACTGGTGGCCTGATAAAGGGACGACACACTGGATTGTATACAATTTTCAGAATGCGGAAACAGTCCATTCAACAGGGGTGTATTGGTTTGTCGACCTGCCATCCGGAGGTTGCGGCCTGCCCAAGGCATGGAAGATGTATTATAAATCGGGGAATAGCTGGCAACCGGTAAAATCTGCAAATACTTACGGACTGGAAAAAGATGCAATGAATACCGTGGCATTTGAACCGGTAACAACATCGGCAATGAAACTGGAAATTATCCTTTCAGAGGAATATTCAGCCGGAATTCATGAATGGGAGATTCAGTAGAGGATCCCTGGACGAAGACATAATAGGCATGGAACAGAAGGTTTATGTTTGATATGTATAAGGATAAAACGCCCGGATATACCGGCACAATGATTCTTGGGGTAATCTGCTCCTTTCTTTTTCAGGGGTTGCAATGTCAGCCAATAGAATCCGTAACCATCAATCAGAAGGAAGGAAGAATAGAAGAGGTTGTCATTGCTCAGTTGAAGGGTATGGAGGAAGATCTTTCCCTGGTATCCTTCAGGGTGGGGGATCGGTTTTTTAAGAGTAGTCAGACAGAGCAATATAAAGATTTTCTTCAGCTCGAAATAAGAGCTCAGGAGCTAAAAAATGGAGGATGGAGTGCAGAGATCCTTTTCCGGAATATTTCGAAAGATACCCTGAGGCTGCACAATGTGGTTCCCCTGGGTGAAGATTCCAACAGAGTATATATAACCGGTCTGGGAGACCACTCCCTCTCACGCACTCATTTGTTTCGTCCGGGATACAAACCGGTGAATGTGATTGTTCCGGATAATTCCTGGGAACTGGGGTATTCAGCACTGAGAACCGGGGAAATCAGGCTTGCGGCGTTAACCCGGAGGACCGGCTGGCAAAATGCTGTACGAAGAAGGTTTGAAACTGCTATTCTTCCCGGGGGAGAAGTCAGGTATAGAATATGGATGGAATCCTTTGAGGGTAACTGGCAGAGCGGATTGAGAAAAATTTTTCAGGAAAAGCTCTTGTTTGATGTTGAAACCTTTAACAATTCGTTGTATACCCGGGAAGACCTGAAATGGGTACGGAATGCCTACCTGTGCCAGCTGATGATGGCCTGGGATCACGATGTGTACGATGCTGAGAAAGAAAAATATACCTTTCCGGCGTTTGTAGCATTCAATAACCGGGTTTTAGGGGGTGCCGATATTTACGGGCTATGGCCTACATGGCCGGCACTGGGTATGGATCAGCGGAACCAGTGGGATATGTACCGGAACATGCCCGGAGGAATTGAAGCAGTCAAAGGACTGGCCGATGTTGCTCATACCAACCGTTCGCATTTTTACATAGCTTTTAAACCCTGGGATACCGATACCCGAAAGGAAGATCCCTACAAAGCCCTGGCTGAAATGATTGGTGAGATTGGTGCCGATGGCGTTGTTCTCGACTGCTCGGGAGCATCCAGCGAACAGCTGCGGGAAGCCGCAGATAACGGAGGAAACGGCGTGGTCATGTATAGCGAAGGAATGGCGGTCCCCAAAGATATGCAGGGAATTGTCAGCGGTCGGGTGCACAATGCCCTCTATTATTGCCCGCTTCTTAACCTCAATAAGCTGATTAAACCGGAATTTTCTATTTTTCGGGTGGTCGAAATAGGAAAAGAACGGGTAAAAAGGGAATATGCCCTTTCGTTGTTCAACGGCTACGGAACAGAAAACAACCTGTTTGCTCCGGGACGCCCCTACTGGCTGGAGGAACAATGGAATTTTCTGGGGAAAATTCTCATGATCCAACGCGAAAACAGTTCTTCTTTTCTTCAGAAAAACTGGGAACCCCTGATTCATACCCTATCCGATGATATATACGTCAATAAATGGCCCTCAGGGGAGAAAACTCTTTATACTCTGTTTTCTTTGATTCCTGGCGGATACAGCAACCCTCTGTTTGAAGTGAATGTCAGATCGGGGTTTCATTGCATTGATTTATGGAATCATGAACCGGTTGCGGTGGAATGCTTAAACAACCGGTATTATGCCAGCGTGGATATGGAAGCGTTTGCTGAGAAATACCTCGGGACAAACAATGAAGGAGCTCCGGGGGTGATCGCTGAATTTCCGGAACTTTTGGAAACTACACTAAACCTTCCGGCTGACCGATTGACATTTTCTGCCTCCAGGGGCGATAAAATCAGGGTATGGGCTGGAATGCCCGGGTACCAAGGTACATACAGGGATTTCTCTGCCGAAAAACAAACCATACGGCTGATGAAAGTGTTTGGCAGAAGCGAAGGAAAATTTGTGGTTCAACTTTTCGAAGAGGGAATTCTCCTGGATGAGAACATTGTTACTTTTGCCCCGGCTTCAGCAAGGCTGATCAGCCGGGTCGAAAGAACAAAACCCCATTCGGGAGCGATCGGAAATATGGTGAAAATTCCTGGCGGAGAATTCCGGATGGAAACCGAAAACGGGGATGAATTCATTCCTTATCCCGGACAGCTGACTACGGAGAAAGCAACCATGCCATCGTTTTATATGGATCGATTTCCGGTGACCAATCGACAGTTCAAGCATTTTCTGGATGAAACCGGCTATGTCCCGGAAGATCCGGAAAATTTCCTGAACCACTGGAAGGAAGGCCGGATTGTCCCCGGCGATGAGGATAAACCGGTAGTATTCATAAGTTATGAAGATGCCCGGGTCTATGCTTCCTGGGCCGGCAAGCGCCTTCCCACGGAAAGGGAATGGCAATATGCTGCTCAGACTTCGGAAGGATATTTATGGCCCTGGGGTGATCAAACCGGGATAAGCAGCGAGAAAACGGTGATCACCGGAACCCTTACGGTTGAGAAACTTACCGGCATAGATACAACCTTTTGCAATCCAGGGAACGGAACACTGGATCCGGTGGGCTCCTATCCGGAAGGGGAAAATCCGTATGGATTGCAGGATCTGGTGGGGTCTGTATGGCAAATGACAAACGATGTATATGACAACGGGACCTATTCGATGGTGATGCTCAAAGGAGGCAGTTTTTACAAACCCGAATCGAGCTGGTGGTATGTGCAGGGAGGCCCTAAGAATTTACGTTATCGGCAGATGTTGCTTCGTGTTTCCCAGGGCTTCGAGCGAAAAGCAACCGTGGGATTCCGGTGTGTGGCAGATGAATAGGAAAATACGAAAGCCGGTGATCGGTTGTTGATCTGTACGGTTTAGAATCCCCTCTGTTTTATTCCCTGGAGACTTTCTGCAAACCCAGTTCATTCAACTGTGTTTCGGCTATGGAGGATGGTGAATCAATCATCACATCACGGCCTGCATTGTTTTTCGGAAAAGCGATGACATCACGGATGCTGGTTACTCCGGCAAAGAGAGATACCAAACGGTCAAAACCAAAGGCTATCCCTGCATGGGGAGGAGCTCCATACTGGAAAGCACTCATGAGAAAACCAAACTGTTTCTCCGCTTCTTCTTCCGTGAAGCCCAGGGTTCTGAACATTTCAGACTGAAGCTCTTTATTGAAAATTCGCACCGAGCCACCGCCAATTTCAATGCCATTGATTACAAGATCGTAGGCATTGGCCCGGACGCCGGCTGGATCGGTCTTCAGCAGAGGGATATCTTCCGCTTTGGGAGATGTGAAGGGGTGGTGTTTGGCATAAAACCGACGGGTTTCTTCATCCCATTCCAATAAGGGAAAATCAACAACCCACAAGGGTTTAAAGGTGTTCTTATCCCGCAATCCCAGACGGGTACCCATTTCAAGCCGTAGTTCTCCAAGTGCCATGAGAATGGACTTTTTCTCTCCCGAAAGCATCAAAAGCAAATCTCCAGGTTCTGCATGGAAGATGTTCATCCATTTCCTCAGATCTTCCTGGGTGTAGAATTTATCAACAGAAGATTTAAAGGATCCGTCCTCGTGGTATTTTACATACACCAATCCCTGTGCTCCAATTTGAGGTCGTTTCACCCATGTGGTGAGTTCATCCAGTTGTTTTCTTGAATAGCCGGCACACCCTTTCACACATAGTCCTCCGATGTATTCAGCTGTATTAAAAATAGCAAAATTTCTTCCTTTCGCTGTTTCTGTGACATCATGGATCAACATGCTGTAGCGGATATCCGGTTTATCGGAACCATATTTTTCGATTGCTTCAGCATAAGGAAGGGAAGGAAACGCATCCACTTGAACTCCTTTCACTTCGTTGAAGAGATAGCGGGTTAATCCCTCGAAGGTATGAAGTACGTCTTGTTGTTCTACAAAGGACATTTCACAGTCGATCTGGGTAAACTCCGGTTGCCGGTCAGCACGCAGGTCTTCATCCCTGAAGCATTTTACGATCTGGTAATATTTATCAAATCCGGCCACCATAAGCAATTGCTTGAATGTTTGCGGGGACTGGGGCAAAGCATAGAACTGCCCGGGATGAATGCGTGAGGGTACCACAAAGTCGCGTGCTCCTTCGGGTGTCGATTTGATTAACACCGGGGTTTCCGTTTCGATGAAGCCTTCTTTGTTGAGATACGCCCGGGTGGCATGAGCCATGTGAGCCCTCAGTTCGATGTTTCTACGCACGGTTTCTCTGCGCAGATCAAGATACCGGTATTTCATTCTGAGGTCATCTCCCCCGTCGGTATCATCCTGTATCGTAAAGGGCGGAACAAGGGAAGGACTCAGAATAACGATCTTCTGAAGGGCTATTTCCACCTCTCCGGTTGAGAGGTTTTTATTCTTGCTGGAACGTTCCCTTACCCGTCCAATAGCCTGAATCACAAATTCACGACCCAGTTTTTTGCATTCTTCCTTTAACTCGTTTACCGAATCCTCATCCAAAACCAGTTGCGTAATTCCATACCGGTCCCGAAGATCAATGAACGTCATGGCTCCCAGATCCCGGATTCGTTGTATCCATCCGGCCAGGGTTACCTTTTGGCCGGCATGGATTATTCTGAGTTCACCACAGGTATATGTCCTGTACATAATTGCTTTGTTTTATTTTGCTTGCGAAAATACGAAGATTTTAGCAAATTCGTGATTTTTAGAAATTTGATTTCAGCATTGGTCCGAAGCATATGGAAGAAACATTTAGTGATGAATATTTTATGAGAAAAGCCCTGGATGAGGCACAAGCAGGATTTGCCAGGGGAGAGGTTCCTGTGGGCGCCCTTGTAGTGGCTGGGAAGAAAATTATCGCCCGTTCACACAACCTCACAGAAACCTTACACGATGTTACTGCTCATGCAGAAATGATGGCCCTAACCGCTGCTTCCAATGCGCTGGGCGGAAAGTACCTTACGGAGTGTACGATGTATGTAACCATTGAACCCTGTATTATGTGTGCGGGAGCATTGGGTTGGGCGCAAATCGGAAGAATTGTCTATGGCGCTTCCGATGAAAAACGGGGATTTACACACTTTTCATTGAAAGCTATTCACCCGAAAACCCGCCTACAAGGAGGAGTCCTGGAAAAAGAGTGTTCCGAACTGATGACCCTGTTTTTTCAAAGCAGGCGGTCTTAATCCGATGCACATTTGCGATTATTCTTCAGCAATCAGAAATCCTGCTTTGCGGAGATCCTCCCAGTAATGAGGGTACGATTTGGTAACAACCCGGGGATTTTCAATTTGAAGTGAAAAACCTGCCAGTGCCAAGGGAGCAAAAGCCAGGGCCATCCGGTGGTCGTTGTAGGTCTCAATAACGGGATTTTTTTGCACCCTACTGTGTTGGATCTGCCCGTTCCAGGCAAGTTCTCCGTTTTTCGGTTCCGTAAGCAGTGCCCCGAACTTTGACAGTTCCTTTTTCAAGGCATCAATCCGGTCGGTTTCCTTAATTTTCAGGGTTTCCACGCCGGTAAAATGAAAAGGGATCTTTTTAGCTACACACAATACAGCCAGGGTTTGGGTCATGTCCGGATTTCCTGAAAAATCACGGGTTATCTTTTGAGGGTGTCGATTTCCTTGTTTTACGATGCGGATGCCATCGGTTTTGCTGATGGTTTTTATGTCAAAATCTTCGAACCAGCGGGCAATGCAAGAGTCACCCTGGAGGCTGGGAAGCTCCAGATGCATAAGTTCCAGTTTTGCTGTATCAGCCAGGGCAGCGGCTTCATACCAGTAGGAAGCTGCCGACCAATCGGATTCAATGGAAAAAGGCTGTACCCGGTAATTCTGCTCGGGAACCCGGATGACATTTCCCTCCCAATGCCAGGTGATGCCATATTTTGACATTAATCCCAGGGTGAGTTGAATGTAGGGTTTTGACAGAATGGGATCCAGTAATTTTAACGTCAGTCCATGATCCAGCGTGGGCGCTATGAGCAATAAGGCCGTGATGTACTGGCTGCTTACACTACCATCCATTTCAAGGGTTCCTCCTTTGAGGTGGGTTCCCCCTATCCGGAGGGGAGGAAATCCTTCTTTTTCAAGATATTCGATTTTGGCTCCGAGTTTCTGCAGAGCATCCACTAAAATGCCAATGGGGCGTTGTTTCATTCTTGCAGATCCCGTTAGGATCCATTGGCCGGCAATCTTGGATAGAAAAGCGGTTAAAAAACGCATGGCTGTTCCTGCATGTCCAATATCAAATTGGCTGCAGTTTGAATGCATTACCTGCTCCATAATCCGGGTGTCGTCACTGTCTGAAAGATTCGCTGCACGATACGGACTGTAACTTAACGCATGAATGATCATCACCCGGTTGCTGATGCTTTTGGAGGCCGGAAGATCGATCTTCGCAGAAAGATTCTTTTTATCAATTTGTATCGTATATCGCATTTGCTTTTGGGTTATTGTTCCAGGATATAATGGATTAACAACGTACCAGAAAACCAGAAATCTCCTTCATCTACAAGTTTGTTTTTTACGAGATAGAGTGTTGTTTTAAAGCCATTAAATGAACCCTGTTTCAGGAATTCAGCGAATAGGTCAGTGCTTCCAGAATTTCCTCTTTTGAACATACCTGATTGATTACCACTTTTCCGATCTCAGGGATGAGGGTAAAATAGATTTGTCCTTCCGCATTTTTTTTGTCGTGGACCATTCGTGCATACAACGTTTCAAAGTCTTTTTCATCGAATGCAAATTTTCCATAGATTTTTTTTATCCATTGGGTCACAGATTGAAAATCTCTTTCCGGGAGGCCCATCTTTTTTCTGGAAAGGAACAGTTCCGTAACTAATCCGTAGGCAACTGCATAGCCATGCAACACCGGCCTTTTCTGCTGCAGACTAAGACTTTCAAATGCATGTCCTGCGGTATGCCCGAAATTCAATCCTTTTCGGAGATTTTGTTCTTCCGGATCGCTTTCAACAAAATATTTTTTTATTTCAACCGAATGGTTGATTGCCTTTTCCAGTTTTTGATAGTCGATATTTTGGAGATCCACGGTTTTTAGTTCTTCCAAATGTTCCGGGCTTTTTATCAGTCCGTGTTTGATCATTTCCGCATATCCTGAAACCATGTTTTGTTTGTCGAGGGTCTTCAGAAAATGAACATCAATAAAAACGGCTTTGGGTTCCCTGAATGTGCCCACCTCATTTTTTAATCCATTAAAGTTGATTCCTGTTTTTCCTCCAACCGAAGCATCGACCTGGGCCAGCAAGGTCGTGGGAATATTGATAAAATCGATTCCCCGTTTAAAAGTAGAAGCGGCAAAACCTCCCAGATCGGTTAACATCCCTCCTCCAAGATTTATCATAAGGGATTTTCTTCCCGCTTCGTTTTTACTCAGGAATTCCCAGATTTTTTGTGCAGAACGAAGGGTTTTATGTTGTTCCCCCGCAGGAATAACTACTTTCCTGATTCCTTTTTCAGCAACCAGGTTTTGAATCAAAGGAAGGCAATATTGGGTTACCGTCGTTTCCGTAGCAAGAAACAAATCAGCGGACCTGTAACCAGCTATGGTTTCTGCAAGCCGGGCTTCAATATCCTGCGTAAAAATAATGGCTGAGATTATTTTTGATCTATCCATATCCCCAAATTAAATTGCAGTAAAGGTAAAACATTTTTATATTTGAATGCATTATGCCGTAAGAGGAACACAAACGGGTAATCTTGATATAAAAAAAATGGTTGTTACCAATAAAAAAAAGGCGACGGTGCTGAAAAGGATTTTTTTCCTGACCGGATTGGGAATGGCTCTATTCATGTTGGTCATGTTTCTTAAGGATGAAAATCTGATAGCCATTCTAACAGGGGCTGCTTTTGTTGTCTGGTTTTTTATTTTTCAACTATTCGATTTTCAATACATTGAATTTAGGGTGGAGAACAACAAAATTATTTTGCGTTACTACCCGGCCATTAAACTGGGAAAAAAAGAGTATAGTGCCATTGAGTTTGCCGATCAACTGCTTCACGATGTAGAATTTGAAAAAACGTTCTTTGGACTGGTTACCGATCTGACGCTTGTGGTGCGTACAAAACGGGGTATTGCCGAGTACCCGTCTGTTAGTCTGACAGCTGTCAGTGCTGAAGACCGTAAGAAAATCCGGGAAATACTCTACTCAATATTGGAAAAATAGAACCTTAAACCCCTTAACATTATGAATGATCCACTCCTTTACAAGATTGCCATATCCATGCTTCCCGGAATTGGCGGAATCCTGGCACGGAACCTGATTGCTTATATAGGAAGCATTGAAGGTGTTTTTAAGGAAAAATTCAAGGCCTTATGCAAAGTCCCTGGAATAGGGGAAAAGAATGCCAGAAAAATTTCGAATCCGGAGATTCTCAAAAGGGCAGAAGAAGAAATCCGGTTTATTGAGCAACACGATATCCGGGTTTTCTTTTATACCGATCAAGGATATCCTGTGAGGTTGCTTCAATGTGCTGATGCCCCCGTTCTGATTTATGTTCAGGGAAATAACGACCTGGATTCTGAGAAAGTCCTCAGCATTGTTGGCACCCGGAATGCAACGGACTATGGCAAAGAAATCTGCGAGAACCTGGTTCAGGGTTTGTCAGAAAGGAATCATCGGGTGTTGATTGTCAGTGGGCTTGCATATGGAATCGATATACAAGCTCATAAATCGGCTATACAGGCAAATCTGCCTACTGTAGCAGTGTTAGGGCATGGTCTTGATCTTCTTTACCCTGCGCTGCATACGGAGATAGCCCGGAAAATGAGGGAAAACGGGGGATTGGTTTCTGATTTTCCCAGTAAGACAAAAATTGAACCTCCCAATTTTATACGCCGGAACCGGATCATTGCCGGTTTATCCGATGCTACTCTCGTCGTTGAATCGGGAGAAAAAGGCGGGGCATTGGTGACTGCCGATATTGCATTTTCATACAACCGCGATGTATTTGCTGTGCCCGGAAGAGTCAACGATGCTTGGTCAAAGGGTTGCAACCGGCTGATACGAAATAATGGAGCCTCACTGATCGAATCTGTTGGAGACCTGGAATATTTTCTGGGTTGGGAGACAAACGATGAGAAACCGGAGGCGTTTCAGAAACAACTGTTTCCAGACCTTGACCCGGATGAGAAAGCCCTTTGCGATGTGTTAACCCGGAATGACCCGGTATTTATCGACCGTGTTTGTGCCGAAACGAAACTGCCTGTGGGAAAAGTGTCCAGCCTTTTGTTGAATCTGGAATTCAAAGGAGTAGTCATAGCTTTGCCCGGAAAGATGTATAAATTGAGGTAGAATGGATGCACAATATTTTGATTGGGAACGTTTTCGTATTTTTGGGGCATGAAAAAAACGTTTGAACAGCTTAAGATTTCAAAATCCATTCTCAGGACGTTGGATGATATTGGGTTTAAAGAGCCCACAGCGATACAGCAAAAGGCTATTCCGGTTATTCGTTCCGGGGCAAACATGGTGGGAATAGCCCGCACAGGCACCGGCAAGACCGCAGCCTACCTGATTCCGCTTCTGATGAATATCACCAAAGCTGAAATTCGTTATCCTCGGGTGCTGGTTTTGGTCCCTACCCGTGAACTTTCGATTCAGGTAGGGGACGATATCGAGGAGTTGACATCCCGGACAACCATTCGGTATGCTGCAGTTTATGGCGGGGTAGGTTGGACCAAACAGGCCCAACAGATTGAACCCGGCGTGGATATTCTTGTGGCAACCCCCGGAAGACTCTGGGAACTATATCAGAAAGGAGCTCTTTCCCTGAAAAAAATCAAATACCTGGTGATCGATGAGGCCGACCGGATGCTTGATATGGGCTTTATGCCACAACTCAGACAGCTGTTCGAAGTACTGCCACACCGAAGGCAAAACCTCCTTTTTTCTGCTACCTTCAGTAAAAAAGTGGAACAAATGGCAGAAGAGTTCCTGGATTTTTACCAGAAGATAAAAATCTCACGTTCAGCAACACCCGCTGAACGGGTACAGCAGGAAGTTTACCTTGTTCCCAATTACCGAACCAAATTAAACCTGGTAAAACAGCTCCTTGAGGATGAAAAAGTGTACAACAGGGTTCTTCTTTTTGTACGGGAAAAAAGCCATGCCGAAGCCGTTTTTAAAGTGATCAAAAGAAAATCGGAGGGAGAAAAGCGTATTCTGCATTCCAGCAAGGGACAAACATCCCGATTGAATGCAATCAATGCATTCAAAGCCGGAGAAGTACGGATTCTGATATCTACAGATGTCTCGGCCCGGGGAATCGATGCAAGCCTCGTGAGTCATGTGATCAATTTCGATCTTCCCTTGTCGTATGAAGACTATGTCCACCGGATCGGAAGAACGGCCAGGGCCGGAAATCCAGGAGTGGCCATTACACTGATCGATCCATCTGAAGAGTGGCATATGAAACGAATTGAAAAATTGATCCGGATGGAAATCCCCCGAAAAGAGATGCCGCAAGGAGTGGAAATTGTTGAAACAACCAAAGAAGAACGCCAACAACAACTGCGCGAAATCGACCATCAACGAAAAGTCGAGGATCCTTCTTTTCAGGGAGCATTTCATGAACGGAAGAAAAAAAAACCAACGAAAAGGAAACAACAAAAAAGAAAAAAGAACCCTGCAAAAAGAAGAGGTTGAAAGGGAAGCGGAGGAGAATGAAAAAACCAGGGTTACCCTTTTCCCGGAATGATGGCATCCACGTTTTTCAGAATCTGCTTTTTTATCCGAAATAGATGAAGGAATCTTTGTTTATGTTTCTTGTTCAGCATATAAAACCGGATTAGGCCCACTGTTTTCCGGAACAGGATGAACCACCGGAAAGCTATTTTTCCAGTTATCGGAAAGCTGACCAAAAAAGCAATCATTGGGATAATTCCGGGAAGAAATCCGGATAACAGGATCATTTCCCCCAGGTAAAAGAGTGGAAAGAGGACGAGCCCTAAGGGGAAAAAGAAAGTACTCCAAAAGGTGATGTCCTTCACATTTTTCCGGACGACCCGGTCGATCAACAGAAAAGGTGCAATATTCAGCAATCCGCCATAGATGAAAAACGGAAGTCCCAGAATCAGGATGATTGCTTTTGTTACAAGGCTTTTTCTTGTGCACTGTTTTTGATCAACGACCCAGTCACGGATTTTCAGTTTTTGTATCAGGGCTTTGTATTCAGCCACCTGGTCGCACAATTTTTCTGTTTCCCCGGGGTTTGTTTGTTCCAGTTCATCCAATTTTGCAACGATGATCTGGCCTGCCCTAAACTCATTGAGTCTGGATGGTTTTTCCCCTTTTCGTTCAAGAAGCCGCAGGGTGTACATTTCCCGGATCCATTCAAATTCCTGGTAATAATTTTTGCTGTTGATTTGAATAACCAGGGGAAGGATGGATTGATAAATCCGATCGCGTAAGCCGAGGGTAACCTCCAGGGTTGTTTGTTGGTTCTCGGTTATGAATTCTTTCACCGGAATCGGAGGTCCGAAATGTACGATCAGAGAACGGTCGAATTTCCAGTAATGGCTGTAATAAATACCCACCGGAATGATTTGTATGTCCAAGGAACACCGGGTTATTTCTTCAGCCATGAAAGCGATTCGCGGAATGGCTTTTTTATGGGGCAACATCTGACGTTTTCCGGAATGGGCTGCTTCAGGAAAAAGACCCAGAGTTCCGTTATTTGCGAGGACGGTTACCGATCCGGAAAAGGTAAGGTCATTTTTTCCCAGGTTCTGCTTTCCGTCGCGCAAACGGTACACCGGCATGATTTTAAAAAAACGGAGAATGGTTCGTGCTATTTTGTGTTTAAAGATATCAGCCCGGGCGAGCCATACCGGTTGCCTGCGAACATGGCACACGATAGCCAGGGGATCGCACAAGGCATTTTGGTGGTTCGGGGCAAAAATAACCGGTTTATGTTTCGGAATGTTCTCCCGGCCGGTAACCGTAATATTCTTATGAACCAGTCGGTATGCCAGTTTTACATAGATCCTGAAGAGAGAATACCCGAATGACCACTTCTCATATTTCATACGGCAGGCTGCGGAAGGGGTTTTTTAGCCCATAAGGAGGCCAGGGCCAGCCCACTGATGATATGCCAGACACCCCACCAGGCAGCTATAACCGCCATGCCTCCCAGTTCCAGCTCGGGAGGAAAAATCTTCGGATTGAAGATCAATACCAGGGCCAGCCCTGAGTTTTGTATGCCCGTTTCAATGGCTATGGAACGCCGGTCATAGCGCGATCTTTTCATGATCGTGCTGAAGGTAAAGCCGGTTAGCAGGGCAAGACTATTGTGCACCAGAACAATCAGAAAAACCAAATGGACATACTTCATGAAGTGATCCAGGTTGGCTGCCAGCAAAGCAATGACCATCCCGATAAAAATCAGAAACGATAAGTAGCGAATGGGTTTTTTTAATCGTGCGGTAATTTTGGGAAAATATTGAGCCACCAGCAAACCCAATACGACGGGTACGCCCAGCAAAATAAACACCGTTTGCAACATCTGGAAAAAATCGATTTCAATGGGTCTGAGCAAATCCCCGGAGCCGGCAGCATTGTAAATGTTGATATACCATCCTCCCCAGAGTGCAAAATTTATGGGCGTCATGAGGGTGGCTGCCAGGGTGGAAAAACCCGTCAGACTGACAGAAAGAGCAATATTCCCCTTCGCCAGAGCGCTCATAAAATTGGATACATTGCCTCCCGGACAAGAGGCAACCAGGATCATCCCCAGAGCTACAGTCGGAGTCGGATGAATCAGTAAAACCAGTAAAAAAGTAACCAACGGAAGCAAAACAAATTGGGAGATAATCCCTGTAATGGCTGATTTTGGTTTTAAAATTACATCCTTAAAATTTTTCCATTTGATATCCAGGGCTACCCCAAACATCACAAAGGCAATGGTGATATTCAGAATAAACAAACCGGCAGGGGAGAAATTTAAACGTACATGGTCCAGTATTTCCAATGATTCTTGCATAAAATGGTTTTTTTATGACCCGTTAAAATACGAAAAGATTTTTAAGGTACCATAAAAAAAATAAATCAGGAAAGCTTGCTACCTGGCATCTCCACAGGTCATGGAAAACGGGCATAAATCAATCATTCCCGGAACTTATTAGGAACCCAGTCCATAGAGCGTTTGGGTGAGATTCCTGAGGGTACTTATTCTCCGGTCAGCAATTCGATAATTTTGTGGTGGATCGCTGTGTTATCCATAATGCCGGTAAAATGTTCAGCACCGGGACCATACGCAAAAACCGGCACCATTACAGCGCTGTGATCTCCGGTGGTAAATGCGCCTTTCACATCTCCGGATTCCATGTTTCCTCCCACTATGGAGAAACCTCCAGTTTCATGATCGGCAGTAACAATAATCAGGGTTTCTCCGTCTTTGGCGGCAAAATGCAATGCTTCTCCGATAGCCTGGTCGAAATCGAGGGTTTCTTCAATGATATAACGGGTGTCGTTGTCGTGGCCTCCCCAATCGATTTCTGATCCTTCGATCATTAAGAAAAAACCATCGGCATCCTTATCCAGGATGCGAATGGCGGTCCTTGTGGCAACCGGCAACATATCCCCCCGTTCGGGCACCCTGGGATTATGCACTTTTGCAGTCAATCCTGCCAGTTTCCCTTTTTTTACCTTTTTAATCTGATCGATATCCTGCAATACCTGGTATCCTTTTTCTTTGAGTTCTTCGACCAGATTCCGTCCGTCTCTGCGTTGGGCAAAATGGTCGTATCCACCTCCAATAAATACATCAATGTCAGTATCCAGGAAATCAGCAGCGATTGCCTCATAGAAATTTCTGCTGGACTCATGGGCTATGAAAGCTGCCGGAGTAGCATGGGTTATGGCTGCTGTTGATACTAATCCGGTAGCAATTCCATGTTCTGTCACTTCTTCGACAATGTTTTTAACGGGTTTTCCTGCAGGGTCCAACCCAATCACTCCGTTTTTGGTTTTAACCCCTGTTGCCAGAGCTGTTCCTGCGGCGGCCGAATCGGTAATGTAGTCGGAAGCAGACTGCGTGGTAGTAAAACCTATGGATTTGAAATTGTTCAGGAAAAGGGTTCCCCGGTTGGCTGTCAGGGCAGCAAAAACTTGCGACACACCCATCCCATCGCCTATCATAAAAATGATGTTCTTAGGCTCATCAGTGGTAAACTGATGCGAATACATGGAAACTTCATACGTTTCCCCTCCTTCGTACGATAACCGGAGCCCTTCAGGGGAATCCCCGGATGAATCCTGGGCCTGTAGCGTCAGACCAAGAAACAGGATGAACAACAAAAAACTCAATTTATTCATTCGTTTGTATTTAATTATTTGACGTAGACAACTTTTTATTAACTCGCTTATAATCATATGTTCTGTGCTTTGTGTCCGAATCATGCCTGTTTTATTCGTCTGAATTTGTGCACCTTTAACGCATGGTTTTCGTTTTTTTTGGATCGAAACGTATGCCAAAAGAAGAAAGATAAAATGAAACCAGGGAATCAATCCAACCTGAATCACCGTGTTTGTATAGACTGCATTGGGCCAGTGAAATTGGATGGAATGAACGCATGCGTTCTTTTTATCTGCATTGAAAATTTCTGCATAGGTCCTGTATGTAAAGCTCCCGGAATAGTGGGTTTTTGGTTTAAGTCATAGAAAAACAAAGGTACAATATTATTTGCAATGCCGTTCTTTTTACCTGAATTTATTCAGTTCCTTCTTGTCGAACTCCTGGTTTAGCGAAAAAACCGTTTTCCCTTCCTCTGTTTCCATATTAATGATTTTCAGGAGAAAAAAATTGGATAGGATGTCGATGGCCTTTTTCCTGGGGATAGATCCTTCGCGTATAAATTTAGACAAGGTTATCGATTTATTATTTATCAGATAATCGACCAGAAATTTTTCATCCCGGGAATACTGGATATAGATTCCTTTGGGGCTTTTTTCTTTTTCCCAGGTTTCGGTGAGAATTCGATTAGCCAGGATATTTTGGTCATTTTTGCGTATATAAGCAATCCATTTGCCGGTTTCATCTTTCGCGAAATGAGGTTTCTGCGGACTTGGGGACACATCAAATTCCAATACGGTTTTCCCCTCGACTGTCCATTGTTTGGAAGTAAAAGGGATTTGGGGTTTGCTGTATAGGGTGGCTGCCCCTTCTATCATGTAGTACTCTTCTTCCGATTGTACCCCGACAATATTTCCGTTATCCTTCACTCCTACCAGGAGACGTCCTCCTTCTGTATTTGCGAAGGCCACCAGTGTTTTGGCGATTTTTTTTGAATCGCTGATACAGTACTTAAAGTCCTGATGCTGATGCTCTCCCTGACGGATCAGTTTATAAAGAGGTGAATTCATCGCGAACTCTTTTTTTCTAAGGCTTCATCCATTCAAACATGACATAATGATCGGCATTCATACCCAGGCTTTTGTAGGTATGTTGTGCAATCCGGTTGGTTTTTTCTGCATAAAGCCGTAATCCGCAAAGAGACGGATCTTTCTTGACCCTTTCGTGAAGATACAGGTACATCTGTTTAAAAACCCCTTTACGTCGTATTTCTGGTTTTACATAAACGGATTGGATCCACCAGAAATAGCTGTTTCGCCAGTCGCTCCATTCAAAGGTAACCATCAAGGATCCAACAACTTCCCCTTGTTTTTCAGCCACAAAATAGATTCCCCTGGAGGGATCTTCAAAAACGGCTTTGATTCCTTCTGTAACCGTTTTGGTATCCAGGCAGATATTTTCGGTTTCCCGGGCCATGGCAATCTGAAATGAGCCAATCACCTGGCTGTCGTTCCTCGTTGCTTTTCGTATATGCATCGTTTTATGATCTGATTTTCTTGAATCACGACGGGTTAAATCTACATCCATCCAGGATTAAAAAGCTTTAATCCTGGAAAGAATAGCCTCAATTTTGATCTGTTCTTCTTCAAGGAGGATCAATTGAATTTTATCCATTTCCAGTTTTTCCTGGACCCGGGGACCTACTTCTCGCGTGATAATCGCTGTAACACCACTTTTTTCAAGGAAATTGGCAAGTTTAACTCCTGACTGGATCTCGTTTTTAAAGGGATTATCCATGATGGTATAGTCCTTTTTTAAGGGATCGTATATTACTACGCTTTCACACCGTCCAAAACGTGCATCCAGATATGATTTGAGGGTTTTCCCGCTGGAAGTTATGGCATACATTTTTTTCACTTGGATTGATTTAAATTCATGCATTTATTTTTAAACTCACTATAAGTGGTCAACCGCGTCTGGCTTATAAAACGGTTTCTTAATCAAAGCAGGGTGTTGCAAAAAAGGCCATGCTCGTTTCATTTGTCTAAAGGTAAAAATTTTTTGGTGACTCAAAGATTGTATGTTTTCAGGTATTCTTCCTGTATGATGGTTCAAAGAAATATTCATTTTCATACGTTTAAAATTTATAATTCGTCCCATCGTTTAATTTTAAATTTGAGAACGTATAGAACCGCTTCGCTCTCACATGAACTTCTTTTAATCATTGCCTTTGGCGAACTTTTGATTAGAAAGTACATGTTCGTTTCGTATGATTAAAATGTTACAT
>CAYPAW010000001.1:0-6832 GCA_964408795.1 uncultured Mariniphaga sp. | reverse complement strand
ACAAATTCCGATTCTCCGGTTATGGTATTGTTATAAGCCTTTTCCCACAAACCAAATTCCGCACCCTTCATCCGGTTTTTATACACGCGGCAGGGACCGTTTCCGAGCCATTTCATGCCGGCAATTTTTTCTTCCGGGTAATCAAATGTGATCCCGGCAAACCGGCAATTCCAGCCCGGTTCGTACGAGACATCCAACCGCAGCAATCCATTAGGCAGAACCGCCCATAAAAAGGTATCGCCGTTTTTAAATTGTGTAGTTATAAAAACGGTATCTTTTAGCGTTTTGGCAACGATCTCTTCTATTTCTTTATCCTGTCTGACAAACAACGGCCCGTTGGAAAGGGGGATTAAGATCCCTTTATTTCTTACTGAATTGATGGTTCCGTTTTTCATGTTAAAGGAATATTCCAGTCCGCCGGCTTTTACCACAAATGCATCCTGAGTTTCTGTTAATTCCGGTTTTAGGGAAAGGGGAGGGTTGGTTGTTTCCGATGCTTTTTCTTTGGCTGTTTTAACGGGCCAGGTCCAGGTATAGATATGCCGGCCGTGTGGGTCGGTGGCTGTGATCCGCAGGATGTCAGCCTTTTGCCAGCCCGGAGGTAGCCTGAGCTGCATTGTTCCGTACTGTCCTGGAGCAAGGTTCACATCTAAGTTTTCCTGTGAAAGGAAGGTTTCTTCTCCTTCAAAGGGTAGTTGCCCCCATTCAGCTTCAAACCGGCATTGGTTGAGGTCGGTATACACAAACCGGTTCTGGATTCTGAATGTTCCGTCGAAGATTTTTGTCAGGATACGTTTTTCAAAAAATACCGGAGCCCAGATTTCTTTGATGGTGTAAAAACTTCCTTCTTTCTCGTGGTAGGGTCCCAGGATGCCGTCGGGGGCATGGTTTCCGTCGGAATCGAGTTCCCGGTTCCGGTCGGTGCGTTCCACCGATTCATCGGCAAAAGCCCAGAGGAATCCGCCGGCACATAGGGGATCGTTCCACATAAGTTGCCAGTAATCTTCGAGTCCGGCACCGTGGCCGCCGTCGTACAGGCCGTGGAGGAATTCCGTTGGGAGAAAGATCTTCCGCCGGCTGAATCCATCGTGCGATAAATAGTTGTAAGGAATATAATGCCGGGTGTTGGTTTTCCGGAAATCCCCCCATGGGTGTAGTACTTCCCTTTTCTGGATATCCAGTTCAAAAAAGTCATCGTCGAGGGTGATGTTTTCTCCCCCCTCGTTGGCATTATCCCACAATATTACGGATGGGTGGTTAACATCGCGGGCAATCATCTCTTCCAGCAATTTTCTTCCGACCACATCGTCGTAAGAGGGTTTTTGCCATCCCGCCAGTTCATCGAGGACAAACAGTCCCAGTGAATCGCAAACATCCAGAAAATGCCGGTCGGGCGGGTAATGCGACATCCGTACGGCATTCATATTCATATCCTTGATGAGGTTCACCACCTCGATGCTGATGGCTTTAGAGGATGTCCGGCCGTATTTCGGATGAAAAGTATGGCGGTTGACCCCCTTCATTTTAATTTTGGTACCGTTCACATATATGCCGTCCGCTTCACGGACTTCAACGGTGCGGAATCCAAACCGTTCAGAATACCGGTGGATCGTTTTCCCGTTTTTATCGAGAAGGGAAAAAACAGCTTTATAGCGGTGAGGAAATTCAGGAGACCAGGTTGCTGGATTTTCGGCTTTCCCTGTGACCCGGGTTCTTTCACGGGAGGTTTCTGTTGTGAACTCGGCAATCCATTCATCCTCCAGGGTTTGTATTTCTGTTTTTACCCAAACGGCATTTTTTATTTCAGAAGTAAAAACATCAGCCCGGAAGCTCCCGTCAGCTTTGGCATCGATGGCCACACGCCAGATGTTTTCTTCGGGCTTGATTTCCAGGTAAACCGGGCGGAAAATACCCCCGAAGATCCAGTAGTCGGCTTGCCGCTCGGCATGGTTGACCGATTCGTTGTCTGAATGCTTTTTCACCAGTACCTCCAGTTGGTTTGATGTGCCGTATATAAGAAGGTTGGAAATATCGTACCTGAACGGATAAAAAGCCCCCTGGTGTACCGGGCCGGCCTGTTTGCCGTTGATCTTTACGAGGGCATCGGTCATGACCCCTTCAAAAACAATTTCTACCTGTTTGCCTTTCCAGGAAGCCGTGACTTCAAAATCATGCCGGTACAAGCCGGTTTCGTTCAGGCGCTGCTCAAACGGGGCATGCCCGTAGTTATAGCTTCCGAATCCCTGTTGTTCCCAACAGGAAGGCACTTCGATGGTTGTCCACGCTCCGCTGTTCATTCCTTCTGAACAGAAGAATTTCCAGTTTTCCGTTTTGTCTGCTCCGGTTCCTGATAAATAATGAATTATGGTTTCCTGTGAAAATAAAAAGTTGCTCCCGGATAAAAGAATGATCAATAGAATGGAAAGTTGTTTTTTCATGCCTCCTGGTTTATTTACATGGTTATTATTCTGAATGAGGACGATTTGCCGGATTGTTACCAAATTCAACATTTGGCTCAGAGCCCATATGAAATATCAGGCTTCCGCCTTTGACAATATCGGAATGCGTAATAAACGATTTCTGATATTTTTCCCCGTTCAATTCAGCCGATTGAATATACATATTTTTATCGCTGTTGTTTACAGATTCTATGGTAAATGTTTTTCCTTCCGGTAAATGGATGGTTGCTTTGTTCATTAACGGGCTTCCGAAAACGTACACTCCATTTGCCGGGTGGACCGGGTAAAATCCCAGCGATGACATCACGTACCAGGCCGACATCTGGCCGCAATCTTCATTGCCGATCAATCCATCTACCCCGGTTGTATAGAATTCATCCAGAATATAGCGTACCTTTTCTGCGGTTTTCCATTGCTGTCCGGCAAAAGCATATAAATAGGCAATGTGGTGGCTGGGTTCATTTCCGTGGGCATACATTCCGATCAAACCGGTAATGTCAGCCGATGCCTGATCGCCCATATCGCCTTCAACCACAAAAAAGGAATCCAGTTTTGCAATGAATGCTTCATCGCCACCAAACAAATCTATCAGCCCTTCCGGGTCATGCGGGGCAAAGAAGGAGTACTGCCAGCCATTCCCTTCGGTAAAATCACCTACCATGTGTACAGAAGTAAACGGGCTGTAAGGGATTCTCCATGAACCATCAGCCATTTTTGGCCGGATGAAATGGATATCCTCATCAAAATATGTTTTGTAATATCCGGCTCTTTCTGAGAAAGTATTGTAAGCATCCTGTTTCCCCATTTTTTTTGCCATCAGTGCAATGCAGGCATCATCAACAGCATATTCCATGGCAATGGAGGTCGCTTCCCGGACACTGTCGCAGGGGATATATCCGCGATCAATGACGTAAGGGACACCCTTTTGGGCAGGTAGCGTTGCCGAGCTTGTTACTGCTTCGAAAGCCAGGTTTTCGTCAAACCCGTTGAACCCTTTATTCCAGGCATCCACCACCACCGGTACAGCGCTGTAACCCGGCATGGTGTTGGTTTCATTTCCGAGCAGGTGCCACACCGGAAGTTTACCCTGCTGTTTATAAATATTCAACATCGAATGAATAAAGTCGTTGACTCTTTCCGGTTGTGTGAGCGTAAGAAGTGGGTTCTGTGTCCGGTAAGTATCCCAAAGTGAAAAAATGGAATAATTCTGAAATCCCGGTTCGGAATATATTTTTTTATCGGTACCCCTGTAATCACCCTTGGCATCGTTAAAAAGAACCGGGGCAAAAAAGGTGTGGTACAAAGAGGTATAAAATATTTTCCGGATTTCCGGGTCGGATGTTTCAACCGCTATTTTCGACAGTTCTTTTTTCCATTTATTTTCTGCGGAAGAAGCAACCTTATCAAAGTTCCATCCCGGCATTTCTGCCTCGATGTTTCCCAATGCGTTTTTGCAACTTACCGGTGAAATTCCAACTTTCAGTATAACCTCTTCAGGGGTTCCTTCGAATGAAATTACCCCTTTTACAGCAGGGCTTTTAAGTTCATTTCCTTTTTGGAGAATCGTATCATCATACACATTCATGTTTGCGATTTTCCGGTTGCTTGCGAGGGTAAACCAGATTTGCCGGTTCCGGGCCCAGCCCCGCGAAAACCTGTACCCCTCAATGGTATATTCATCGATTTGTTTCAGGTACGTTTCGGTAGCCCGGTCAGCATTTCCTTCTTTCAGGTCGATAAGGATATATGCATCATCTGCTTTAGGGAAGGTATACCGGTGCATGCCCACCCGTTCGGTGGCAGTTAACTCCGCTTTAACACCGTATTTCCGGATATTCAGGGAGTAATAACCAGGCTGTGCCTCTTCATCGCAATGGCAGTATTTTGCCGCATATCCGTTGCTGATATCATCCTGATTTCCCCTTTCAATATTAACTTTGCCGGTAACGGGCATAATCAGGATATCGCCCAAATCGCCGATACCGGTCCCACTTAAGTGGGTGTGGGCAAATCCGATCAGGATGCTGTCGGAATAATGGTACCCCGAGCACCAGTCCCAGCCTTTATAAATATTGGAAGGCCCCAGTTGGATGGCTCCAAACGGCACATTAGCACCGACAAAAACATGCCCGTGCCCGCCAGAACCGATAAAGGGATCGACAGGGAAGAAAGTGGATTTTTCAAATCCTTGTTTCTGATTACACGAAGCAATAAAAAAAACGACACCTGTTAGAAGTGAATAGAACAGTCTTTGCCGGTTAGTCATCTTAACAAAGTCTAGGTTTATGCTCCGAAGTTAATCAGACTATTTTGTTCGACAAAGCAAAATGAAAGGATTTACCCTGTTAAGGTACTTCAAAGCAATCTATGTTATTATTCATCCGATGACTTGAAGTCATCGGATGAATGGGTTTAACGGTATAGTTGCTTTTCAAAAAATCCGGGCATTTACCCTTTTTTGAATAGAGTGCCTGCTTTGGTTCCTAAAAGAACAGTTTACAGACTGATTTCTTTCTTTCATTACGAATGGAAACCAGATACAATTGTCTTGGCTTTAATCCTAAATCAGGAAGCCGTAATGGATGGCTGTTGTATTTTCCCGAATGGATTATTCTTCCATCAACCGTAGTTACTGTTAATTGGAACGGTGAGTTTTTAAAAGAGGGGACATGTATTATCAGGATTCCATTGCTGAAGTAACATTGAGCCTCTGCATTTCCTACTTCATTATTTGAATATGTTGTTGTATCAACCACTTCAATGTGCCAGTATTCTATTTTCGGTGAAATACACCCCACAGAATTTACAGCTTGTAAATAGTAGGTAATGCTTGTATCGGGTTTTGCCCAGCCATAAATATCGGTTGTATCGGATAATCCATGGGAAGGGCTTATCGTATATTCAAAAGGTGGAAAATTATTTACAAAATAAGGGTCTCCGATTAATGGGACACTGTCTCCTCTGTAAATAGTATCAGGCAGCATATAAATTGCTTGAATCCAAAAAATAGACAGAATTATTTTTACAGAGTCATATTGAATATCACCCGTAGCATCTTCAACCATCAAGTAGTAAGTAAACCATTTTTCAGGTGCGTAACCTTTTTGAAAAACAGGATTACCTTTTGTTGTATCGTCCAGAATATCTGAAGCATAAATCCATATATTGAATAAAGTATCTACTAATTGTTTTCCACTCCATGTATATGTATAAGGTTCAATTCCACCAGAAGCTACAGGGTTACCGCCTAAGGTAATTAATTCATTTTCATCATTAAAAGCACAACAACATAGGATTGTATCGTTTCCGGCATTTACTTTGAGCTGTGCTTTTGAATTGACAAAAAACAGAATTATACCAAATAATAAAAATAGAGATTTCATGGTATTCATTTTTAAAACATAAGTGTTATTGTATTTCCAAGGTAGAACCAAGTTCAATTTCAAATTCGCCGTTAATAATTAAATCACTATACGAATGAAATACAATATTTGCTCCATTGCTAATCGTCACATCCTGTAATTCAATACTGCATCCATAAATTATAGCATCATCTTCGAGTTCTGTATTAAAAATATACTCAGTGCTTGTACAATAAGAACCATCCAGATATGTAACCCCCGAATTATTTGGGTCAAGCCACTCTTTTAATCTTCTTCTTACATCAGATTGGTTATGATTCCAGGAAATAGCAAATTTGCCAAAATAAGATGTCTGTCTAACAGTACAGGTTGATGGATCTGATCCCGTAAGTTGACCTATTACCCTACTATTGTGATAAATATTGAAAAGAGGAGCACCTGAAGATCCTTCGTACACGTGTGATCTGCCATTTTGAGTTTGATCCCATGCAACACGCCAAAAATATGTCCAACCGGTTAACGTTGTATGATTACTGGTAGAAATCATTTTGGGATACAAGTGAGGATGATGGATACATACGTTACCACCTACCGGGATGTATCTATCCCATCCATTAAAATATGCTTGTATTTGAGGCGATAAATCATATGGGCTTTCCAAAAGTTTAAGCAAGGCAAAGTCGGTTGGATCGTCATTTGCTATTACAGTAGCACCAATAGTTTGATCATATGGAGCATATCCACTATTGCATTGAGGTCTTTCATAATTCCACCAAAATATAAAGTCTGAGGCATCGGGGTCTGAAATAGCATCGTTTCCAGCATTTACAATACTATGATGTGCTGTTAAAAAATAAGGAATGCCATTTTCTTTTGTATTTTTGATTAAAGATCCGGAAAACACATTAGCTTGTGTTGAACTAAATCCCTTCGGGATAGCTCCGATTAAATACTTTCCAGTCAATTCTTCAAATAAATTTAAAATCATTGTCAATTCCTTCATTTAATTTT